>JBBRMK010000026.1:0-50558 GCA_038230875.1 Pseudanabaenales cyanobacterium | reverse complement strand
TTAATAACTGATTACTTTGAATTAATACTTCCAACAGATTTAAGCCTTTAGTATAAACAGAGTATTTAAAGAAAGTATAAATCCCTTAAATACGCTATAGCAGTTTTCAAATGAGCCTAGGCTCATTTGAAAACCAAAAAAACCAAATTTAGTAAGGGTTTTGAGTTTTCAGTTTGCCTACGGCAAACTAAAACCGCTATAGAAGGTATTTAACTAAACTCCTACAGCATTTTTCTTAGGCTCTGGTTTTGCACCGTCAGGAGCAAGCGCTTCTCCCTCAATGAAAGAACGCAGCATCCATGATATTTGTTCATGCTGCTCCATCAAACCCGTGAGAAAGTCAGCCGTACCATTATCTTTAAACTTCTCAGTACATTGGTCGATATGGTTACGCAAATTTCGCACAATCTGTTCATGATCACTTAGGAGGTTGGATACCATGCCAGTTGCAGTTGGGACTTTGCCAGCATGTTCTTGGAGAGAACAAACTTTTAAAAATCCTTCCATCGTTCCTATCGGATAACCGCCCAGAGTTCTAATTCGCTCGGCAATCACATCAACATTGATAGTGAGAGCTTCATCATGCTCTTGCCATAACTTATGTAAAGTCATGAATTGTGGTCCCACAACATCCCAATGATATTTTTTGGTTTTGACTAATAGCAGATAAGTATCTGCCAAATCACAGTTGAGTAGATCGATCACGCCTTGTCGCTGTGTATCGGTTAGTCCAATATTAAGAGGTTGCATAGGTAAATATCCTTAAATCAAAGTAATAGTCAAATGGAATCATTGTCGCGATCGCATTTAGTTTGTCTAGAAGGTAAATAACAAAATAAATGCTGTTTTTAAATAATGGAAAACTAAATAGCTGGTTCTGGTAGTGGAACAGGAGTTGCTGCCGCATCTTCTGGCTCAAAATCAGACTTCGGGGTTCCGCATTTAGGACAAACCCAATCATCGGGTAAAGCATCAAAGGGAATGCCAGGCTCAATACCTGAGTCTGGATCGCCAATTGCTGGATCGTAGACGTATCCACATGTTTTGCAGATATACTTTTGCATTTTTGACTCCAAATTTCTAAATATAAAGGTGATAAAGATTGATTGTGTCTGGATATTTCCAGAACCTCAGCAACGTTATGATTTAGCAAGAACAGTTTGTAGCTTAGCTTCATCTTCTTTTGAAAGAGAAGTTCTGAGGACTTTACCTTCAAATTTACTGAGTTCTTCTAATACTTTATCGGGAGTAGCGCTTCTAACTAATACAAAAAGAGCTGAGGTGCTAGGTTCAATAGTGCCACCAACTTCACGGATGAAATTGTCATCAATGCCAATATCCGTCAATGCGCCAGAAATACCGCCTGCGACCGAACCAACTGCCCAACCTAAAAGAGGATTAAAAAAGATAAAACCAAATAAGAGGCCCCAGAATCCACCGCTTAATGCTCCTGAAGCTGTAAGTTCTTGACTCTGTTTGATTTTAACTTTGCCATCTTTATCTCTAATTACGATCGCAGCATCTTCTAAATCAATTAAATGTTCTTGTTGTAACCTTCGCAGCTTTTGGACAACATCATCAGCAGTAAATTCGTCTTTAAACCCAACTGCAATTAAACTACTCATTATTTTGTCCTTTTGATAATTTTTCTTTGATGATTTATTGTGAATTAGAGAACCCTGAAAAAGCGACGCTTAGCGCCGCTTTTCCTTATTTACTAAGATTTGACCTTGTTCTTAATAGATTTGACAACATCTCCAGCTTTATCAGTAACCGAATCGACTACATCTCCAGCTTTGTCTTTGACATAGTTAGCTGCATCGCCAGCCTTATCCATAGCAGAACCAACGGTATCTTGAGCATCGCCTTTAGCGGAACCCATTTTGTCACCAACTTTATCAAGAACCTTTTCTACATCGCGAACAACAGGGGGGGTTTTTTCGTAAGAGCTGCGTTTCATTTTGTCAAAATCAGCAGTTCCTTGAATCTCATTTAACCCTTGTGCGGCAGGATTTTCGGTTGTATATTCCATATTTGTCTCATATGGGTTACTCTTAGTGATTTCTTCAGCTTTTTTCTGGATGGTAGGCATCGGTAGCTGATCAATGATCTTGTTGTTGTTGGTTTGAGCAGCGATCGCGGGATTCACATTTGCAAATACCATCAGTCCACAAATATAAACAATTGCTAGTAAACGAGTAAAAAATTGTGTAAATTTCATAAAATCTCCTCCTAAATTAATTAAGCATTTGGAATATTTTTCCTCCATCACTCTTGCAAATCAGTGTTTGATTTACTGAATGAATTGATTGACTATGAAATAAATTGTAAACAAGATCCTCCTAAAGATAGAGGCAACTCTTAGCACTAGCTCTATCTTTGAGCAGTGATCAGAGGTAGTTTCCACCAAGGTATATCGGGATACATATGATGTTCTTGGTGGTAGCCAAAATGATAACAAGTGAGAAATGACCAAAGTAGAGGTCTATAAACACTTTTAGCGCGAAATGAGTTTGGATAACCGCCAGCTGGTTCTTGATGAGGAATGAAAGTTCCAAAATAGAAAAGCTGCATCGAACTTAAAATTGGCGGTATAACCCAAAACAAAACCAAATTGCCATAATCAATGTTCAGAAAAATATGCATACTGTGATAAATCACAATTAAGCACCCTAACCGCCACCAACTCCAATAGCGGAACATAAAATAAACATACCAAGCAACCCCATTTTTATGCCTACCATCATGAAAGTCAGGATCAGATTCACTAGCTGGAGAATGATGATGCTGTGAATGTTTTTTTAATAGAGGTTCATAAAAGAAACATCCATATAACAGCAGTGCAAGGGAACCAATCAAGTAGTTGATTTGACGATGCTTAGGAAAAACGGCTCCGTGCATGGCATCATGAGCTGTAATGAAAAGCCCTGTATAAAGGAAAGTTTGACATAATATCCCCAAAGCTTTCCATACTAAAGGGATTTGTTCCACGGGTCCTGTAGTTAATAAAAAATATAAACTACTTGCCCAAGCAGAAATAATTAGTAGAGCGATCGCGAGTCCAGTAATGCGAGGTTCGGAAGCATCTAATACTCTATGAATCACAGGAGTGGAAGTTTCTGAAGTTAAATTCATAGGTACTATGTTTAATAGAGGTTTAAAATGCTTAACCTCAAAGTGATTGGGCGTCAAGGTGAGTTGGTGTTTTTGAGGGGAAAATTCCCCTCATTTTGGTTTTGTCTATTCGACTGTGTAGTTTTGACTGTATAACTTTGACTATGTAATTCAGTTTAGGAAACTGGTGGAACTACACCTGAGGACAAAATACCCCAAAATGCAAGAACACCTTTATGAGTGAACAATTCGATCGCGAGGGCTGAAACAAAACCAATCATGGCAAGACGACCATTCCAAATTTCTGCTTGAGGAGTAAACCCTGGAATCCAAGCATTGCGAGACATTCCATTAACTCTATCAGCCTGTGGTGTGATAGTTTGAGGTGTGCCAGTTGTAGGTGTATCAGTTTGCATAGTAGTTGCTCCAAAGTTGCAAAATTTATTTAGTCTAAATTTAGTCTTGTGACTTCTTATGACCTCTTATGAGAATTACATGTTGATGATGGAAATCGAGTTGCAGAATGCATAAAAATGTATACTTTGTATTGTTACTTAATAAATGTTAACACAAATCACAAACGTATGTCTATAGCCGAAAGAAAGCCCCTTAGGTTTAGTAGATCTCTACCTTTAGGGGCTTTTCTAAATGTTTATTTATTTAATGATCTGTATAGTGATCGCTGTCAATAAACTCATAACAACTCACAATGAAGTCATTATTTTAATCAATTCGTTGGATAAATCCACCTTAGATGTATGACGCTTCTTAAAAAGAACACCCGCCAGAATATAGATATTCTCGGAATAAAACGCTTTGCCACATTTTTGTAGTTCAGCTATCCTCTCTTTTACCTTAGGCTCAGAACTGTAATACCCAAAACTCATGGGTGAAGCAATGAAATCTTGTACTTGATAACCCTGAGCGATCGCGTATTCAATTGTTCCTACGGGATCAGAATATGCCGAAATCATCAACATTGCACTCTGACAATCCATACTAAGCAATTGTTTAGTTATCGACGCTCCATCAGGGCCACCATGTAAAGCTGGCATATAGATATCATTATTGATTGCTGGTAAATAAGGAGGGTTAGAAATCAAATAATTGTCTTCAGCTTGCCAATCTCTTTGGAAAAAGCAAGAGTTATGAACAATATAATTGTTAGTTAACATATTACGTTCAATGCGAAATTGAGCAACTTCGCAAGCTTTCGAGTTTAACTCGTAGCCATGAATCAAGCCACTAAATTGGCTCTTTAATAAACTATTGATTACTGGACTGCCATCCCCTGCACCAAATTCTACGATGGAAGTGAAATTTTCACAGTAATTCAAAACCATTCTTTCTAAGCATTGCGAATAAAACTGTGATTCTTCGGGACAGACAAATATCTCTTGAGGTGTTTGGCGAGGCACATACTTGGATGGATAGGTTTTAGCTATCGGTTTGTAGCTTAATAAAGATTTATTCATATAATTTTCATTTATTTGATGTGAAGTAGTAGGGGCAATTCATGAATTGCCCCTACTACAAATAAAAGCTTTCAGGCGTTTTTGCGTAAGTCCTATTAATGTTTAGTAAAAGTCCACTCTAAAATTGTGATTGGCGCTTGCTTGAGCGCAGTGATCAGAGCTTCATCGCTGTCATATTTCAACTCTGATAAATGCGAAGACTCTACATTAACGGTAAACTCATCTTCTTCAAACGGCCATGGTTCTACAGTTAAATTTCCGTCTTCCAAACGACTCAGATCGTAACGCTGATTATCTATGCCATGGGTGATTTCTAAAGCTCGACTGTCCTCTGGTACTTGGTTTTGCGTTAAGATTAGTGACAAGCGATCGCACCATTGCATAAACTGATAACTTCGTTCTGCTTCTTGTTTAGATAACTTTAAATCATGCTGCCATCGCTCTTGATCCCGCAACTGAGTTTCCAGAAAATCGCACCACTCTTTAGAAATTTCTTTTTTGTTGTGATGAAGAAAATAAATATGCATAGAAATCAACATGGTTACCCATCGACCTCGATAGCAGGAATTTTCAAGGTGTTCTTTCAACTTCTCTAAAGACTCTTCAGGTGGAACCTTAGCTAGAGTAAAGTCTAGAGGAGCGCCGCTATCAGTTAAGTGACTGCCTGTCCATTCTTTTTCTAGATCGTCATGATGAGAGATCGCCGCGATCGTTTCGTAAATGCGGAGAGGGGCATTAGCGCGCCGCCAATGACCGCCTAGTTGAGCCGCCAGTAAAGCATGGGCCCGATGATAAATAACATCCCAGCCGTCTTTAGCTAAATTTACAATCATATATTTTTCCTTGTTGAACCCTACTAAAAATAACAACCGCAAAAGGATTGCCTTTACAAATTTGCTCCTAGATTTATAGGAAAGAAAGTACAGGTTTCGCTTTCGCTAATTGCAATGACGAGTATCGTCTCACTTAAAAATATTAAGAAGTAGACTGTTGGATTAGGGTCATAACTGCCGCAGCCGCCCGATCGCCTATAAATTTTTCTTGGTCATAGCCGAGTACTAATTCCCAAGCATCATCGGGATACATAACTGCTAAAGGTAAAGCGACATCAGTGAGCATCCACTGCCCATGACGCTCATCTTCTCGAATGTGTAGTTCCCAATATCCCATAGCTGCATCTGAAAGTCTCATTCGCTTCGCTGCCTCCATATAGTCAGTATAAATCGAAGGTCCCGCTATTTCAAAATATGTCAATCCACCGTTATAGCGGAGAAAATGGCGTTTTCGCTCTGTCAGCAAAAAATTGTGATTGATACTTGCTAAAACTTCCCACGGTACAAGATCGAGATAAGCTTCAGGTTCAGTTTTTAGCCCCAATTCAGCCATCATCTGAGCAAAGAAAGTAGAGTGCTTTCGTGCCAGACGACCGTTGCCGTATTCCTCAAGTAATACGCGAACTAAAGTTGCCTGAATTTCGTTACTGGCTCCTCCCAAAATTCGCGAAAGACGACTAGCTTCAACTAATCCATCTAAAGAAGCGATCGCTAATAGCAATCGATATCCATCGAGATTAATCTCTTCTCGCAAATAACGCTTTGACTCAGATATAAGAGGATTTAAATCTGCATCTGCTCGTTCTTGCAAAGCTTGTTTCACATCTAATTGCTGGATTTTTTTTACATCCAGTTGGGTTAATTCCCACGCTTGCCAGACAGACTCGATGCGATCGCGTACATCGTCTAAATAAATAGAACGCTCATTTGTATATGCTTGCAAAGCATCATACCAAAATAATTTGAGCCGATTTATTTTATATAACAAACGTTGCAGAAACCAGTTTGCTTGTTCTGATTTCAAGTTTTCGTCCAAGTTTTCGTTATAGGCTTCAACTAGAGCTAAAGAGAGAAATTTTTCAAAATCTCTAATTAAATCAGGTTGCTTTTTAATCTGTTCGTCCAAATTTTCTATGGTAAGCAGCCAAGTAAACTTTTGCTCGGCTTCTTTATAACTAGAAGTTTGAAAAATCGGCAATATGTTATTGACCTTTGCCTGAATCGGCATGGTCGCAGTTGAAGTTAGCATCATAATCTAGAAAAATCTATAAAAGATTGAATTGAAAAACAGTTTACTCACTAAAATTTAGAAGTTCAAACCCAGACCAACCAAAATGCCTAAATCTGTTGTGCGCAGAAATGCTAGATTTGCGGCTACATTAATGGTAAATACGGATGATAGTGGAATGTCAATACCTGCTGTAATCATTGGACCAATACTACTATTAGAACCAGTATTAATTGCTAGTCCACCACCTAAATAAGGAGCGAATCGAAAATCAGCGAAGGGCTGCTGAGTAGGTAAATCAAAAGTTGCAGGAAGTAAAATAGTGGCAAAGTTTCTAAGTATCAAAACACTAGGACGTACTGATATCACATCAGTTAGACCAAGTTTGCTGATGATCGCAAAGCTCGTACCGCCTAAATCGCTGTTGCCACTAACACCAAAGTTAGCACCAACTCCAAAATAGCTAGGTCCTGAACGTGTAGATCTGAATATACGATTGCCACTACTGTCAGTGGGAGGAGTAATAACTTGAGAGATAAAGTTGCCAGAGCTTTTTAAGGTAGCAGCATTGCCTTGAGGTTGAGCTGTCAAAGCTGCTACTGTTAGCACTTTTTCCTCAGGTAATTGCACGATCTCTTCAGGTAATTGAATAATAGTTTCAATTTTTTCTAATCTTAACGAAGGTGTTAGAGGTGTGACAGCCTCCATTTTATTGACTTGATTAGCAACTTCTACTTTACTAGCTTCAATTGCACAATCTTTTACCAATCCACAATTAGATTGCTTAATTGTCTCTGCTTCTACTCCAGATACAAAATTACCAACTACTAATAGAGTAAGCCCAGCGAGAAGATTAAGTTTCATAATTTGCTCCTTCAGAAAATATTCGATTGTATTTAGCTAAATATTACATAACTATGTTTGACATCGTGAATGAATTGATTGATTAAAAGTAAACTTAATAACAGCTTAAGGATTAAGACGTGCGATCGCCCACGTCGTAAACGAACCAATGGGACTCCATAGTAAATAAGGTAGGAGTAATAATGCCCCCCAGCCAGATATTGGCAAGACCACTAAAGTTAGTAATAGCCCTAGTCCAAATCCTGTTATGCCTACCCAAGCTCCTAAGTTAAGATTGCGCGATCGCAAAGTAATTGGAATATAAACAATAATGACGCTCTCTAAAACTAAATAAGATGCCATCATTAACCAACCTTTAACATTGCCTTGTTCTGCTTGCCAAATCAGATAAGCCGAGATTCCTCCACAGACTAAAATCACTGTCCAAATGAAGGGAATAAGTGCCTCGAAAGTCAGCCAAGTAGGACGCTGCAGTTGTTTGTACCATTTAATATCGCTAGACGAAATTCTCCAAGTTGCTCCTAAAGAGACTAAGAAAGTAATTACGGCGATTGCGAGTGAGGATTTAATCATAATCAGGTAGTAGATATAGACATCAGGACATCAAAATTAAGTAATTACTGTTTTAAGTTGCTAAGGTTTTGCTTTAGATTATCATCCATTCTTATTTCAATTTTTATATTTCCCTTTCCTGAATCAGGTGAGTGCATGAACGCTTCTAAAAACTGAATTGCTGATTTAACAGACTCAAACTCTTCCTTAAATATAGGTTCAGGAGATTTATAGTTGATTTTTGTATTTGTTTCGATCAATAGATCTTGATCGCTGCTCAAATCAATAATGGCAATTTGTTTATACACAGGAGAAATTTGTTCTACTATCAATTTTTCGCGGCGAATAGGAATCTCAATAACTTGAGTCTCTACTTCTTTACGAATAACGATCTCTCCAACTTTACGCCTATCTATACGAGCTACTAAACGCTCTTCTAAAAGAGAAATTAGTGGAATCAGATCATCTTTTTTGTCAAAATCATTCAATTGAGAAGAAGTCATAGTATTGGTAAATATAGATAGTGAATATAAATTAAATAAGAAAAGCGATCGCCACTGTAAAATTTTACTTAATGGCGATCGCTATAATGTTTGTTGATTTACTACTTAACTTTTGCCGAAGTCCGAGCATCATCTTTGACAACAGCTGTGCCATCAGATGTTACTTCCAAACGCTCACGGCGAAGCTCCTCTTCTCCAGTAGCAGTTTCTTTCTCAACGATTTTCTTCACATTTACTTCTTCACGAACAAAGGCTTCTTTGTGAATGTCAACCGATTCTTCAAAGACCTCCATCCGCGCAATTTCTCCTTCTTGAAAGGCTCCCTGATTAACAGTAACCGCTACGTTACCATCACGAGGAGTTGTCCGCTCGACGATCACTCTCTCTTTATCAAGCGGTACAGAGACTGCTGCTTTTTCCGTATCAACGCGTTTACCGACAATCACATCTCCCGTCTTGCGGCGCTGCTTGTCAGCAATCAGACGTTCTTCATAGAGTTGCAAGTTTTGATGATCAGTATCATTCAACTTATACATATCTGCATCATGCTCTTGCTCATGAGCAGGATTGGCAGCAACTGCTGTAGAAGATGCAGTAGAATTCATGGCTGTGGAACGATAGCCATTTCTCACCTTCTCTTCATAGTTACGATCAACTACATCGTTTTCATTGTAGTTAGGAAAACTTTCTACTTGGGCTTTGCTTAAAGCATCGACATAAACCCGTTTAGATTTATGATCAAATCTGGCTTTTCCAATTGGCAAAAGAATTTTTTTACCCAGAACCCATACGCCAGTATTGATTACCAAATAGCGCAGACTTCCATTGTCTTCAACTAAAATGTCTGCAATAGAACCGATTTTTTCTTGAGTAGTGTAGACATCGAATCCAACTATATCAACGCCATCAAAATGACTCTGATAGTTTGGGTCGAAGTCTTTGATCTTATACATTGTCATTTGATTATCTCTGAAATAAAATTTAATTTCGCGAAATAATTTAATTTCGCTCTAAAAATAATCATAAAAACTGGGAGTTCGATTTCACGAATGATTTGATTGAATTGATATAATATGAAATAGAATGTAATGATATTTTCAGTTTATTCAAATTTTTTCAAAATTTAAGCCGCTAAAGTATAGCGTTTTTGGACTGCTGATTTAATGCGATCACGACTTTCCTGAGGAGAGATACTAGAGACTTTCTCAATTTGGATCATCTCTTCTGCTAAGGTTTCATCTTTGATCGAATTTTGTAGCCAATTTGAATAATCATGCTGATGTAAATGATATAACTACGTCTAATATTAAATTTAACCCCCCTATCCCACTTTTTCAAGAGGATAGAGGGGTTAAAGTATAACTTCTAAATCTAGTTAGCTAGTTGACTTTTAAGTTAAAGCTGCTTTACCTGCCTCAGGAGCACGTAACTCATCTAGTGAAAGGTTGGGAGTGGTGGTATAGACGGAGTCAAGTAAAATCTCTAGTACATCAGCTTCTCTAGCGATCGCGATCGCTTGATGGGTAATTAATTCTCCAACATTGAGAATCACATCATCATTGCGATCTAAAATAACGCGAGTTACAGGACGACCCAAAGCACCTTTGATTCTTTTCTCTTCAACAACATGAGTACCATGTTCTTGAAGGTTACTTGCAGTTTCTTTAACTTGATCCCATAGTCCCATTGCTCCTTCCTTCACATGATTACCAACATCAGAGCCAGTTGTTCTCAAGGCTTTTCCAGTAGTTAAACCAACAGATTCCAATAAGGCTTGTTCTTGATGTTGACTTTTGGCTCTAGCAATTACTTGCGGAGTCACAATTTGTCCTTCTACAGCAACAACTGAGCCTTCAGGAGTCAAAATCATCTTGTTCACACGTCGACCTAGGGCTTGATCGACACTAACATTGGCACTCATGCTGGCAACAGCACCACTCACTTTTTCGCCCAATCTATCTTTGACACTACCACCTGTAGCCCGATACAGCTCATCCATAATATTAGAGTTGCGAGCAGCAAGGATATGCGATTCATGCACCACCTGTCCTTCTTGGATTAAAAATATTCCATCAGAAGTTTTGACAGCTTTTTCAGCAACTTTGCCTAATACAAACTCCTCTTGTTCTTCAGGCTTAACAACAGTATTAGTTAACTTTGTATTTGCCATTTGAGCCGCTTCTTGAGCCTTTTCGCCCGCAGTATGAGCGAACTCTTGAGCCTTCTCACCCGCAGTTTGGGCTAACTCTTGAGCCTTCCCACCCGCAGTTTGGAGGGCTGCCTTGATCCCCCCAGTTTGCTCTTCCATTAGGTCAGCAGTTTCTGAAGGAACAAACGCTATATCTTCACCGATTTTAATAGTGTCAGGCGCAGGAACAAAAGAGCGTCCTGAATAAGCATCAGCAAAAATGCCTCCAGAAACTTCATATCCTTCAATTGCCCCAGTTTTATCATCAAAATAAAGATCAGACATGGTTCCCAAATCGCGACCATCAACAGTCATGATTTTCGTACCTTTTAGGACATTGTCTTTTTCTAAAATATTTTGAATCTCAGGAAACTCACTAGCAGACGCGATCACGTCTCTAGAAGCAACAATTACAGCATCATTCCCGATCGCTTGAATGCTACTTAAAGGTAGCACCAAAGCAGTGCTAAACCAACCACCCTCGTCAACCAAAAATCCTAATAATAAGTTATTCTGTTGGTCAAAAATCAAGTCTACAATAGTATTAAACTTTTCTCCAGAGTCGAAGGCAACTACAGGTTTACCAATCATCGCTTTACCATTACGCATTTCCAATATTCTCCTAATTTTTTAACAATTAACTTTAACAATTAAACTTATCAAGCCTGACTAATTAGAAAGGGAGACCCATCATGACCCACTCTTCATGATCCACTTTCTACATTTGAAGGTTATTTAGTTTACAGTTCTATTTATTCGTGCGGGTTGATTAATAGAAGTGTTAGTCTCTCTACCAAAATTAGGAATGAAGTCAATCACTCCAAAATAGTCTAGAGCTACGGCTCCAATAGCGGCTGCAAGCAAACCTAAACCTGCATACAAGGCAGGATTACTTTTCTTTCCTACAAGTCTAGGCATAATATTGTTTCTCTCAATTTTGATAATGGTAGAAAAGTTGAAATTTTCTTTATGTATTTAATGTAAGCAGGAGCGCGTTTGACTTTTTGAATGATTTGATTAACTTGATTTACTACGAAACAAAGTGTTACAAAAATTATTGCTAAGGTAAATATTGAATCTACGCATTAATACACGTTAATACGCGTTAAGTAGAGACAGTTTATAAACTGCCTCTACTTAACGCGCTTTGCAATGAAACCAAACCCAGATTTTTATAAAAGCCCCGCGAAGCGGAGCTTTTATAAAAATATTGTGTTCGTGTTCGTTTGTCTAAAAACTACTTTGTACCGACTACTGCGGTGACATTGACACCCTTCACTCCCTTAATTTCCATACCCAATTTCTGGATTTTATTAAGCTGGTCGGCATTGGATACTGTACCTGCTACAGTCAAAATTCCATCTTTAGAGGCAACGGTAAGATTACCACCAGGAATATTCGCTTCTAGTTTACTACGTACTTCGCTAGCAAGATCTCCATCATTGCGATTTTGACCATCGCCCATAGCATTGCCTCGTTGTTCTCTAGCACGAATATCCGCATCTAACTGTTTGGCACGAGTGTCACTCTGAGCATCAGCTTTAGCGGGTTCTGTGCTTTTAGCCATTGGAGTTTGAGCCATTGGAGTTTGAGCCATTTTATCAGCCGAGGCAGGAGCATCAGCACTAGTTCTAGCATCGGTACAAGCACCAACGGTAACGACTACAATTCCAATTAAGAAAGAAGAAACTGTTTTTCTATTCATTTTATTAGCCTGTGATTAATTGTACTTAGAGTGATTTGGAGAAGATAGTAAAGGCAATTCATGAAATGCCCCTACTGATCAACCTACTGTGTACACACAAGTCCAAAGGGAGCATCTCACTTTGGCGCATTGCCTATTTTGCAAAGCCTAGAACAAGGGGCTTAAGCCACTTGCCTTTATCAAATGTTCCAAAGTGAGATACTCCCAGTCCAAATCACCATCAAAGCCCTGCAATAAATTGCGGGCTAAAAGCTAAAACCCGTTGAAACGGGTTACTCCCTTCCCAGTGAAGAATTAGACATTGCGGCGCAAAGCACCGCAACGCTAATCCTTAGTTTTGTATGTGTATTTCTATAGTGGGAAGGAAATAATATTCTTCAGTCAGTTTCAACTGACTTTAGCTTTCAGCCAAGAACTTTAGTTCTTGGTGACTTGTGTATACACGATAGGCTGATCAACTGGTGATCAATTGGATAAGTTCTAAAAGGTTTTGCTTGGCAAAACCTTTTAGAAAAATCTGGATAAGGGTTTAACCTAGATCGGAACCAGTTCTGGTGGAAGTAGTGCTGGTGTTGTTATAGATACCCCAGTCATTAATTCCACGATGACTTAAGACGGACTCTGCACGTTGGACGTCTGCATCAGTACCTTCCACCATCACGAGATAATGACCCTGATCGACGCGATCGCTATATGTTTTAGCTTCCTTTTCAGGAATACCTAAACCGACTAAACCGCCGACAATACCACCTGTAGCAGCACCGATCGCTCCACCAGTTAAAGCGGTTGCCAAAGCAGTTGCACCAGCCCCTGCAAGCATTACAGGACCCACGCCAGGAATCGCTACCATGCCCAAGCCGACTAGCAAGCCTGTTAGACCACCAACAGCTCCACCAGTTGCCGCACCCTTTTTAGCGCCTTCATCAGCTTTATTGCCATCAAGATCAGAAAGGCGATCGCTTCCTTGCGCTCCAGCCACACTGGAATTGCGATTCATATCTTGTCCTACGATAGAGACATGATTCATTGGGAAGTTGCTATCTCTCAATTCATGCAAAGCTTTTTCTGCATCAGCATGGTTAGAAAAAGTACCGATCGCGCGTTTGCTTTGTTGTGCTGTCATCATGATTTTTGTTCCTTATTTAATAAAATTAATTGATTGGCTGATTTGGGAGTGTGACATCTTTAGAGATTTAGCCTTTAGGCTTAGAAAGCTCTGCTAGAGGATCAGCAATATATTCCACATCAGAACCCGAATTCCAAGGACCTCTTTCATCTTTACCACTACCGTTAGACGATAAATTGTAATAAAGATTGACAGTTTCGTCAGGAGGGATATTACCGAAGAAAGGCTCAGTAAGTTTGCCCAAAGAATCTAAAGCCTTCATGAACATTTGAGTATGAGAAATCTCTCGTGACAACAAGTGATGTAACGTTTTTTTAGTGCCATCATCAGTTGCGAGTTTAATCAAAGCTTCATAGGTTTGGCGAGCGCCTGCCTCAGCCGAAATGTTAGCTCTTAAATCTCGTACTACATCGCCACCCTCTTGAATATAGCTAGCAGTCCAAGCACTTCCTTGGCTATCTAAAAAGTGTGGTCCCATTCCTCTAACTGCAAAAAGAGTACTTTGATAAGCTTCAGTTTGATCTACATCTTTAGTATGAATTTCAATCAACTTGCCTACCATCTCTAAATGTCCAAATTCTTCAACTGATATGTCTTGCAACATATCTTTGATGGTTGGATCTTCTTGGTGAAATGATTGCACCCAGTACTGTAAAGCTGCGGTAAGCTCTCCAGTTGCTCCTCCAAATTGCTCTAATAAAAGTTGAGCAAACCGAGGATTAGGATCATTTACTTGCACACTGTGAATTGGATCTTTTTTGTGAAAAAACATACTGGAAACTCAATAATTTACTTAGTTAAGTTGTTGAACAGATATTAAGAATTGCTAATATCAACTTTAGATTTTGTTAATGATTAGAGGATCTACTGAGTAGTCTCTTCACATAATTAGTTTTACACTTTGGATGTTGGAAATCATGTATAAGCAAAATCTGAAAATGAATGAATTGTATAAAATGTTCTATAACTAGTTAAATCGTTACAACAACTTCCAATAATTGATAGAAATCTCTCGAAAATCAACTTATTATGATAGAAAGAATAGAGCTTGTAGAATTTTAAAGTTCTGCCTAAATACGTATTGAAATGTAAGTAGTTATGCAGAAAGCTATGAGTCTAGATAGTCAAAATATCTACATCCAAAATTACATCTAAAAAGTCGAGGAGATAATATGAATAACACAGATAAACTTGATCAAAATGACGCTAACCGTGATCCAATCTCTGGAGAACCAGGATCGCATCCTGTAGGAACAGGTGTTGGAGCCGCAGGTGCTGGTACTGTCGGCACAGTAATTGGTGGTGTAGTCGGCGGTCCTATAGGAGCTGTAGTTGGTGCTGTAGTTGGGTCTGTAGTAGGCGGTTTAGCTGGTAAGGATACGGCTGAACAAATGAACCCGACCTTTGAAGATAATCATTGGCGAGAAAACTATACTTCTCGTTCATATGTTGATCAAGGAGCTTCTTACGAAGATTATCAACCTGCTTATAGAACTGGATATGAAGGATATGATCGCTATGGTCACTCAAATCGTGATTACAGCCAAGTTGAAACAGATTTGAAGCGTGATTATGAAATGAATCAAACTGGAAATCTGGGTTGGGAAAAAGCTAAACACGCCGTAAAAGATGCTTGGGATAGAGCTGCCACATCATTAAAGCGCTAAGTATAGTTACTACTTTCGCTTTCTTTACAGCAGATTGAGAATAAGCCAAACCCAAATTTTTTGTAAAAGCCTTGATTCGCGGGGCTTTTACAAAAAATCCACTGAAAGATTTAGACATTAAAATCAAATAATTAGAATTGCGGCGCGAAGCGCCGCAATTCTAATTATTTAGTAAGAAGGGATTATCTTTAAGTATTCATAGGTAAAGGAAAGTGAAAGTTCCATTGCAGTTCTATTACAGTTTGTTTCGTAGTAAATCAGGTTAATCAAATCACTCAAGAAATCAAACATCCTTTTGTCATTATGTTTACATAGAGAATTTCTCTGATAACTATTCAAGGAGTATTTAAATGTCAGTAACACTCGAAGATAACAAACGTACAGCGATCGCCGTTAGATTGGCAGACATGGAAGCAACTCAAAACTTGCTTATTGCCAATGAAAGAGCTTTGATTGAAGCCTGTCATGACCGAGAAATCTCCAATCGTTTAGAAAACTTTCTCAAAGATGATGAAAAGAATTTGGGGATCATTAATACAGTAATCGTCCAGTATGGAATCAAGGCTGAACCTAAGGCAACAGTCCAGAAGATGATTGAAAAAGCAACTGAATTGATGGAAAACTCAGATTTGACTTTGTTTGAGAAGGTTGCTGAGCATGAACTTCTTAAGCATAGTCAGACAATGGCAGGACTACTGATTCACAAAGCAGGACAAGTTGTGGGTGCTGATATCGCTGTAGCGATCACTCCTCTAAACACTGTTAATTTTGAGAATCGCGCTCACCAAGAGCAACTCAAAGGAATTCTAGAAGTCCTGAGCACTAAAGAATTGACTGGTCAAGAAGCAGATCAAGGACTGTGGGCAAGAGTTCAAGATGCAGTAGCAGCAGTAAGTGGAATCGCAGGTACTCTAATCACTCATACTGATGCTGAGATTGGTGTTTGTGACTTGATCCGACTCGACCATACTAAAGTAACTGCATTGTTTAAACAGATCCAAAATAGCAACGATCCTAGCAAGTTGGAAGAGTGTTTTGGACAACTTTACAAAGACCTGTCAGCTCATTCTGAAGCTGAAGAGGAAGTTGTTTATCCTGCAGTTCGTCAATATTACAATGACGTTCAAGAATTGTATGACGAGCAAGCTGAGATGAAGCTAGCACTCGAGCAGATCAAAGAAATGGATCCTACGAATGTCGAGCAATTTAAAACTGCAATTGTTGCTTTGATGAATGCTGTAAATGAGCATGTGGAAGAGGAAGAAAGCGATATGTTCCCTCGTATCAAGAGCAATCTCAGCAACGAGCAAGAAAAGCGTTTGGCAACTGAGTTTAAAGCTTGTAAAAGCAAAATTCAAGACAAGTTGCTTGCTGAGCAAACCAAGTAGATATCTATCTTCTTGATTCTAATTGATAGAGATGGGTAAGCTATGCGGCGCAAAGCGTCGCATAGCCTGCTATTTAAATTTAGACTAATACCCAAATAACAGGAGAAAAATCATGATTCATACTAATCAGCCAGTCGAAGTTACTACAGAACGTCATAGTAATAATGGTGTTACAGATTTTAGCGATCGCGTTCATTAGGGTGCAATCCTCGCAGGACTAGTAGTAGCCATAAGTTCTCAATTATTGCTAAGTGCGATCGGTGCTGCCATGGGATTTGGCAATATTGCAGATTCGGGTGCACCTCGCACTGATTCGGGTAATGTGGCTGGAGCCGTTGGTATCTGGACAATCATCAGTCTATTTGTTTCTCTATTTATCGGTGGTTGGATAACCGCGAGATCTTTCGGATCGGTCAATCGTAGTACAGCTGCTCTCAATGGCGCAATTCTCTGGGCAACAACTTTAGCAATTAGCGCTTGGTTATTAGCTAGTGGAGTTTCTGGTGCATTTGGTTTGGCCGCCGCTAATGCAGATAGGATTGCTAATCAAGCCCAACAAAATGGAATCACTCTTCCTGATGTAAGAAATAGTATTCCTTCTGGAGGAGCGAACCCAAATGCTGGAGCAACACCAAGTCCGATTCCTACTTTGAGCGCTCAACAAACACGTGACGTTGCTTCAAATGGATCTAAAGCTAGCTGGGGCTTTATTTTTGGTTCATTGTTAGGACTTGCGGCGGCGATGATTGGCGCAAGCGTTGGTGCTCGCAGTCTGCATACTCAAAAAACTACCTACAATAATCATAGTCAAGTATAAATAACAAGTATAAATAAATTGTTAGCTATAATCGCTTATCGCTAATGTCACTACTATGATGAATTTAGTTTGTATAAAAACATCCCGTGGAAATATTTCCACGGGATGTTTTTGACAAATTATTCATAAATATACATAAGCGAGTCTCTCCGATGGCAAAGCGATCGCTACAAGCATCCCCCGAAGGAGTTAAAAAAGCTAAACAACAGTTCACCACTACAGGATGGACTCAAGAATATCTCGCTACAGAGATAGGTATAAAAACACGTCAACCAATTTGGCGATTTTTTGCTGGGTACGCGATCGAGCGCTATACATTTTTTGAGATTTGTACAAGATTAGATTTGGATTGGCGGGTAATTGCCATCGATCCACCTTTAGATTATTCCCAATACCATAATGAAATTACTTTAGACGAACAAGCAGCATCACTTAGTTCAGATGCTTTAGTCACAATGGTGCGATCGCTACGCCGAGACAAAATCAATCATCAATGCGGCATATTGCAGTTACTAGATATTAATCGTCCTGTCTCTATTGATCAAATCTATATTGATGTAAATATCTTAGAACAAGTTCCTAGTCAACAACAGATCGAAGTTTCCGTACTGAGTAGCTTTACACCTGAAGATATAGATCGTTTTGGTGTAGGTAAGATCAAAGAAGGTCAAATTTCGGGTATGCAAGCTGTTCAAAAGTATCATCAGTTACGCATATTAGGCAAACCTGGATCAGGTAAATCAACATTTTTAAAATATCTTGCCTTTCAATGCAATCGTGGGAGCTATGCAGTAGGTCAAGTCCCAATTTTCATCGTGTTGCGTGACTTCGCCGAAAGCTCTCGTAGCAATCATCAGGTTAACTTATTAGAATACATCCATCAAGAATTTATTACTGTAGGACTTACTGATATAGGGGTAATTATAAAACTTTTGCAAGAAGGTCGCATATTGCTATTAGTAGATGGCATTGATGAAGTCTCTCAAGCAGAACAACATTTTGTTTTAAGTGAAATTCGCCGATTTTTTGAGATATATCATAAAAATCAGTTTGTGGCTTCATGTCGCACGGCTTCTCAAAAACTCTCTCTAAGAGGATTTACTGATGTAGAAGTTGCTCCATTTACTGAAGTTCAGATTAGTACTTTTGCCCAAAAATGGTTTGTCGAATTTAATAAGACAGACGATAAAAAAGATGGAATGATCAATGCAAATGCGTTTATGACGAAGTTGGACTTGCCAGAAAATTTGCGTTTTCGACAATTTATTACTACACCTCTATTTTTGCATCTCGCTTGCTCAATATTTCACAGACAAAATCGGTTTCCGATTAAGCAAGCAGAGTTTTATAAGCAAGGAATGGATCTGCTATTAGGAAAATGGGATGAATCAAAAGGGATCGAACGAGATCAAATATACCGAGGTTTTTTATTACCCCAAAAGCTGAAGTTATTGAGTCAGATTGCCTGCTCTACTTTTGAACAAAGGCAATACTTTTTTGAGCAAAATGTAATTAAGCAACATATCGTTGATTACATACAGAACGAGCCTGAAGTAAGCCATGATCCTGATGAAATCCAAGAAATAGGTGAATCAGTATTACTAGCGATCGAGTCTCAACATGGAATTTTAGCTGAGAGAGCGCATGGTATCTTTTCGTTTTCTTATTTAGCCTTACAAGAGTATTTTACGGCGCGCAAGATCGTTGCTAGTCATAATCTCCAGCATTTAGAAGAGTCTTTAAATAAACTTGTCGATCATATTACGGATCCTTACTGGCGAGAAATCTTTTTGTTAACTGCCAGTATGCTTCGCAGTGCGGATGGTTTAATGCAGTTAATGAAACAACAAATTGATGCAATTGTTTCTGGAGATGCTTATTTACAGGAATTTTTGGCTTGGGGAAGCAAAAAAGCGCGTAATAATTTAATCCAAACTAAACCTGCTACAGAACGAGCTTTTTATCTAGCTCTGACTCGCACACCTCATCTTGCTCCTCACTTTGCTCTAGCTTGCACTTTAGATCAAGGTACTTTTTTAGATGCGACTTTGGATAACTTATTGCAAGAATGTGGGCTGAGAAAAAGCAAAGACTTTAACTATGTTCATGCTTGTGCTGAGTCATTAAGCAATGTTTTAGCGATGGTTGTTGATATAGGATTTCATAAATCATTGCAACAACTTAGCGATCAACTACCCAATCACAACTATACCAAAAGTAGCTTTAGCAACTGGTGTAAAAAAAACTATGCAGCTTGGTTCAAAAGTTTGCAGGAATTGATCGCTAACCATCGTGATATTAGCAATCAATGGAAATTTGATCCCAATCAACAGGCAGTATTACAAAGCTATTACGAGGCAAACCAATTATTGCTCGATTGTCTGAATAGCAATTGTGAAGTTACCCCTAGCATCAGAGAAGAAATAGAAGCAACGCTACTCTTACCACAATTAGAGTTAGAAAAACGAGAATGGGAGTGAAAATCTGGCAATTTTAAAATGCAGCTAAATTTCCAACTTCTATGCTCATAATCTAATTGATTTAAAAAAATACATAAAAAAATATTAAGACGTTTAATATGATTGATATAAATATAAATATTTACACTAAATAGTATGATTTTATTGTTAATATTTGCTTAGATTTAAATTTTTTGTAATGTATGATGTATTTAAATATGAATATTTACATTGCAAATCTGAAATTCTATAATTGTTTTATCGATTAGTATTTGCTTAGGCTTAGGCTTAAGGTTGATTGGAGTGATAGACTTATGGCTAAACGATCTCTACGAGCATCAACAGCAGGAATTCGTAAGGCTAAGCAACATTTTGCTGTCAGAAACTGGACTCAAGAATTTTTAGCTGCTGAAGTAGGCGTGAAAACTCGGCAACCAATTTGGCGTTTCTTTGCAGGACAAGCGATCGAACGATTTACATTTTTTGAGATTTGTACAACCTTAGACTTAGATTGGCGAGAAATTGCACTCGAACCGCCGACAGAATCTCGCTTAGAGGCAGAAGAAGCAGAAGATGCAAACCCAACTCTAACTAACTTAGAACCAGAGGTAGCCTTACTTAGTCTCGACGATCTAGTAGAAATGGTGCGATCGCAATGGCGCGAAAAGATCAATCATCAATGCGGAACCCTTCAACCTCTAAATATTAATCGTCCTGTAGCGATCGACAAAATTTATGTTGACGTTGATATCTATCAACAAATGGATATTCCGAATTTTGTTGATGCCTCTGAAACCGAAAGTCTGACGATTGAAGACATTGATATATCTAGTCTGGACAAAATCTCCCAAAGAAAAATTACGGGGATGCAAGCCGTAGAGCAGTATAGTAGTGTCCGTTTATTAGGCAAGCCTGGCTCTGGTAAATCTACATTTCTTAAGTATCTTGCCATGCAATGCAATCAGGAGAGATTTGCCTTAGGTCATGTGCCGATTGTGATCATGTTACGAGATTTTGCTGCAAGTTATTTAGATAACCCTCAGCTTAATTTTCTGGAATATATCCATCAAGAATTTTTTACTGCAGGACTTTCTGACCCAACCGTAATTATGAATCTCTTGCAAGGAGGTCGAATATTGCTGATGATCGACGGTCTTGATGAAGTCGGTATAGAAGCAGAAAATATTGTTTTAAATCAAGTTCGCCGATTTTTTGAGAAATATTATAAAAATAAATTTGTGGTGTCATGTCGTGCTGCCGCAGAAAAACTAGCTCTAAAAGGATTTACTGACCTCCAAATTGCTCCTTTTAATGAAGCTCAAATCTCTACGTTTACCCGCAAATGTTTTGGCGAATTTGGCACACTTGATGGCTTAGATGCACAAAAAAATTCATCTGAGTTTATCGAAAAGCTAAAATTACCAGAAAATAAACGCATTCGGCGATTAGCTACTACACCGCTATTTTTACATCTAGCCTGTTCTTTATTTTATCGGACTGACAAGTTTGCCACTAGACAAGTGGAATTTTATAAACAAGCACTGGATTTGTTATTAGGAAAATGGGACGAGGCGAGAGGAATCCAACGCGATGAAGTATATTTGGGATTTGATTTATCCAAAAGGATAAGTTATACCTGTGGACTTGCCTTTGAAACCTTTAAAAATGGACAATACTTTTTTGATGAAGATGTACTTGAAAAATTTACCCTAAACTTTATCAAATCTCAAGTCGTTGTCAGCAATGATCCTGAAGAAATATATCAAGCTACTAATGCGGTAATCCGCTCCCACAAGTCTCAATATTATCATGGACTTTTAAGCCAACGAGAGCGTGGTATCTTCTCATTTACTTATTTAGCTTTGCAAGAGTATTTGATTGCGCGAATGATTGCAGTTAATTGCAATATCCAGTCATCCAAATCCTGCTTTGATGAACTCATCAACCACCTTAGCGATCCAAGTTGGCGAGAGATCTTTCTGCTAACCGTAAGTATGATCAATAAGGTCGATGACTTGTTGCAGTTAATGAACCAAAAAACTGAGGAGATGATATCCCAAGATTCTGATTTAAAGTATTTTTTGATTGGTTTAAGTCGCAAAGCTAATCTAAAGAAGTTTTTGGTTGGTTTAGACCGAAAATCTCAAAACGATTTACCTCCAAACTACTCAGCGTGGGTAGAAATGTTGCAACAAGCGATCGTCACTCAGCAAGACAGCGATAAATGGAAATTTAGCACCGCTCAAAAACAAGCATTAAAAAACTATGCCGATGCTAATCAATTAATGCTCGACTGTCTCAATAGCAATTGCGAAGTCTCCCCCAGCATTAGAGAAGAGATAGAAAAGAAAAGCTGGTTTGGGCTTTGTGATCTCTCTCAACCTCATATAGATTTAAACAACTATGGCAGTTATGGAGGATCTCTCCTACCTAACTAACACTTACGTAATCAAAAGACTGATTTTATATAGAAATCCTAAATCAGTTGTGAGAGACTTCGACTACGCTCAGCCATCGGTATAAGTTGACTGAGCATAGCTAAACGATTCTTAAATGGGATTCAATATTACAGTTTGTAACGAAATCAATCAATGCATTTATCTCAATTATCAACTCAACCATAGCTTTGAGAAAGTAATTAAATAAAAGTTGAAGCTGTACTAAAAGCAGTTTTAACTTCACTCGCGAGATATTTGAGAGAGCATTTATGACGATACCAAATGTGCAAACAAGTGTTCCTGAAGACCAGATCAATCAAGCAAGCGATCGCACAGAAGATGGCGAAGGCTTCTTAGATGACGAAGAAATAATCGAGCCAGAAATATTTGAAGAGGACGGTAGCCCTGTATCCAATAAATTAGTACCAGATACAGCTACAACAGTTGACATCATTGCATCAGAGCAAAAAGCTAAACCCTCCGTAATAAAACCATCCAAAGAATAAAAGTTGGTATTTACTTTTAGACAACTAAATAAATATTTACAGGAAAACTATGATGATTAGAACTGAGTATACGAATGTAAATTTTGACAATGTAAATTTTGACAATGTTAATACAAGCTCTACCCATATGTATCCTACCCAAGTTCCTGTAGAACTAGATAAACCTGCGATCGCCTTAAAGAAAGCCATAAGATCTGTAAAAGTTGTTAAAAGAAATATATCTTCTCCATCTGCTCCTAAAGTAAGCGATACTCACGATCTAGCCCAACTATCTAACCTAATCGAAAGATCATTTAACCGATCAAAATATAGTGATGGAATAGATAATTTGTATAACATTTTTAGATTAGATGATGTAATTGCGGAAGCAATTTCTAGAATATCCAAAGTTGCTATTTCTAATGGAGTTCAGATTATTTTTGAACCAAATTATGAAGCAGTGGTATATGCCGATCAAGATATGATCTACGCTATGGCGCATAATCTAGTTTCTAATGCTGTAAAGTTCACGAATAAAAATGAGACCATCAAAGTTTCTTCAAAAATTGAGCGAGATAAAGTGATGGTATCTATCTATAACTCAGGAGTCGGTATCAGTAAACAAATCTTAGAGAAACTTTTGCAGATAGATTCTAACTCAACAAGATTGGATGTGATCGATGAGATGGTTGCAGCGATCGAATTGTTACTATGTCATCGCTTTGCAGAAAAGAACAACGGTAAATTAGTTGTTACCTCTGGAGATGAACAAGGTAAGATGTTCACTTTTACATTGCCAAAAGTAGCTTAGAAATTTTCTAAATGAAATTTACTTATTCCTGTAGCGCGTTACACAAAAAAGTTAGATTACTGCGTCAAACTTTTTTATGTGATTAGTAGGTGCATATAACTAAATGGTTACAGGACTAAGCCCCACTTTATTTTTTACAAGTTTTCATGCCATAAAGTGTACTTTTCTTTGTCACAACTACTTAATTGAGCATTACATAATTAAATAAAAGTACGCGATTTATTAAAACCAAGATGTGGTTGTGCCGCGCTTTGCACGGCACAACCACGGTAAAATCTTTCTAATAAATCGCCTTATCAAATTCATAATCTTTATTGTGCAACTGAAGATTTTCTTAAAATAGTAACGAGATATTTTGAAAATAATATTAGTGATTCTAGTCAATGGCACAGCGTTTTACTCCAGCGAATGGTAACGGAAATACCGAATATTCGCCCTGCCTTTTTAACTACGGATATATACTTGCTATTACAGCAAATTGCGAACAAACGAACCACAATATTTTTGTAAAAGCCGCGCAAAGCGCGGCTTTTACAAAAATCTAGGTTTGGTTTCATCGCAAAGCGCTGTAAGTAATTTAAAGGGTTTTCGGCATTTTTTTTGGTCATGCCTATGGTGCAACGATAGAATACGAGCAGTTAAAGGGTAATCTAGACAAGTCCTTAAAGTTAATCACATATTTAGATTCAGATCTAAATCACTTTATGGCTAAAGCGATTTCTTGAAAAGATTTTACCGTGAGTGTGCCGCGCGAAGCGCGGCACACTCACATTTTGGTTTTAATAAATCGGGTGCTTTTATTGTTAGATATCATCTAAGTTGTCTGAGGAGTAAAACTTGTCTGACATTGTAATTCGGGTCGAAAATCTTAGCAAGCGATATACCAATGGGCGCGAAGATATTTATAAAAATTGCCAATGAAAACCGACAAATTATTTTATCGAATATTCTTATCTCAACCCAGTCTCATTGCCGAATTATTATCTGACATTCCCGATGATTGCGAATTTGAATACAGCGCCCCAGTCATCAAAGAAAAAGAAATCCGCCTTGATGGACTCCTCACACCCATAGGCGATCGCCCCCACTTACCAATTATCTTTCTCGAAGCCCAAATGCAGCGAGACAGTGAATTTTATAGCCGCTACTTTGCGGGATTATTTGTCTATCTGCATCAATATAAAGTGAAAAGAACATGGCGAGGATTACTGATTTTAAATACTCGTAATCAAGATCTCGGTTCAGAAGCAACTTATCAGGCTTTACTAAATACGCAAGTGCAAAGATTATATTTACAAGACTTGCTAACCCAATCAAATCTAAGCCCAAACTTAGTTCTATTAAAATTGATCGTAACGCCCGAAACGGAAGCTCTAAACCAAGCACAACAAATTTTAAACAGTGCCGAAACCGAAACCGAATTTCGGCTAAAACTAGATTTGATCGAAGCTATACTGGTAAATAAATTTCCAAAATTAACTATAGAAGAGGTACAAAAAATGCTCAATCTCAGAGAAGCTGATGTCACCCAAACACGTTTTTATCAGGAAGTCCTGCAAATAGGTCGCAGTGAGGGATCTCAACAAGGTATGCAACAGGGTATGCAGCAGGGCGAAGCTAACATGGTGATCCGTCTGTTAACCCGCCGTTGCGGTTAGTTAACTTCTAGCAAAATCAAGAAAGTGCGATCGCTATCCCTCGATCAATTAGACGCTCTTGGAGATGCGTTACTTGACTTTAAACACTTGCCTGACTTAGAAAATTGGTTTAGTAGTAACAACTTAGAGCTTTAGGATTAGAGAGAGGCAAGGTTTCCCAGTCTCCAATGTTAGTGCTAGTTAAGCACATTTGAGGAATAATTTTTAGGGCTATGTCTGATACAGTAATTCGAGTCGAAAATCTTAGTAAACGCTATGTGATTGGACATCAGAAACAGGGAGGTAATGTGACTTTGCGCGATGCGATCGCGAATGGTGCAAGGTCGCTAAAGTACCCCAGTTAAGGTGGTCAACCAACTTGCGTGATCCTAGCAATATAGATCCGCAAAGTTTCATATCGAAGCTTCAAAAAAATGGATTTTTGAAGGCTGAAACAACCAATCTATGTTCGCTATTTTTACACCTTAACTGGGATAGGTCGCTAAAGCAAAGAATTTTTCACCCGATCCAAAAATTTGAAGATCCTGAGCATGAGGATTTTTGGTCTTTGAAGGTTGTATTGAAATGCGATCGCTAGTTTGACTTAGTTATATATGAACTTTGAGTGGGACGATAATAAGAATGAAATATGCTTCAGAGATAGAGGTTTTGATTTTGCCTATGCGGTGAGAGCATTTTTTGATTGCGATCGCATTGTTCATCCTGATACGAGGTATAGCTATGGAGAAAACCGTTATCAATTAATTATCAATTAATGGGGATGATCGATAATCGGTTGTTTGTGGTGATCTATACTTACCGTAAGGATGTGATTCGGATTATTTTAGCCCGTAAAGCCAATTCTAGAGAGGTTAAACTATATGGAAGTAACAAGTCATAGGATTGATCGTGACGATGTAGATGTTTTACAAGTCGGACGCATTGATACTGTGCGGGTTGATGGTACTACGGATCAAGAAATTGCTTTGCAAATCTCTATGGATGAGGCGGAGGCTATGCAGGAAATGGCAAAATTTGTGCGGCGAGTGCGATCTCGATTAGGGCTAAGTCAGGTAGAATTTTCACAGTTGATTAGTGTTTCGGTGGATATGGTGAGTAACTGGGAGCATGGTAAACGATATCCTGTTGGGACGGCTAGGGCGCTTCTAAAGTTATTAGATCGTTTTCCTGAACAAGCTTTAGCGGTTTTAAGTTAAGTATGTCGGATACGGTAATCAAGGTTGAAAATTTGAGTAAGCGCTATGTGATTGGACATCAGCGACAGGAGCGCTATACGACTTTGCGGGATGCGATCGCAAATGCTACAAGGTCGCTAAGGCAAAGAATTTTTCACCCGATGCAAAAGTTTGAAGATCCAGAGCATGAGGAGTTTTGGGCTTTGAAGGATGTTCTGCTATAATTCCTGATTATCGCTGCATTTGTCAAAAAATCAATAGCTAAGCTGTATCGACAGTATGTCCCCATTAAATCTTGCCAATCTCTATGAACAAGACTTTCAGCGATGGCTGGTAGAAACAGCCAACTGTTTGAGGGATCGTGACTTTGGCGCGATCGATACTGATCATTTGATTGAGGAGTTAGACGATTTGGGTAACTCTAATAAAGCGGCACTAGAAAGCAACTTAGCTATTTTACTTGCCCATTTACACAAGTTGGCTGTTCAATCAGATGCACCTGACACCATGAAAAATAGTTGGTACAACTCCATTGATGAACATCGTCAGAGGGTGAAGAAACAATTTACCAAAAATCCTTCTTTGAAATCCTATTGGAATATAGCTTTAGCTGAAGCCTACTCAGATGCCAGAAAGTTAGCAATCAAGGAAGGTCAAAGGGCAAAGTTTGGAGTCTCAATTCACGCCATCAGCGATTATCCCCAGCAATGTCCTTTTTCGCAAGATCAAATTTTTGATGATGATTTTTATGGCGTTTTTTGAATGGTTGACTTAATTTTGCTGTATTAAGGCGATCGCGTAAATGTACAACTCTGTAATACAGTATCGCAATGTACTGTTTATTAGAGATAATTTAGAAACTGAAGATGTCTGATGTTGTGATTCGGGTCGAAAATCTGAGTAAGCGCTATGTGATTGGACATCAGCGACAGGAGCGCTATACGACTTTGCGGGATGCGATCGCGAATACTACGAGGTCGTTAAGGCAAAGAATTTTTCACCCCTTACAAAAATTTGAAGATCCAGAGCATGAGGAGTTTTGGGCTTTGAAGGATGTGTCGTTTGAAATTAAGCAGGGCGATCGCGTTGGCATCATCGGGCGTAATGGTGCTGGTAAGTCAACGCTTTTAAAAATTCTGAGTCGGATTACTGAGCCAACTTCAGGAAAAGTATCGATTAAGGGGCGGGTGGCGAGTTTATTAGAAGTGGGGACTGGGTTTCATTCTGAACTGAGTGGGCGAGAAAATATCTATCTCAATGGCGCGATTTTGGGAATGGGTAAAGCGGAAATCAAGAAAAATTTTGATGCGATCGTTGATTTTGCGGATGTTGAGAAGTTCTTAGATACGCCTGTTAAGCATTATTCTAGTGGAATGTATGTGAGGCTTGCATTTGCGGTGGCAGCCCATTTGGATCCAGAAATTTTGATTGTGGATGAGGTATTGGCGGTGGGGGATTCTGCTTTTCAGAAAAAATGCTTGGGGAAGATGGAAGATGTTTCTCAAAATGAAGGAAGAACTGTTCTTTTTGTTAGTCACAGTATGCCTACAGTTACATCGCTTTGTGATAGATGTATTTTGTTAGACAAGGGAAAAATCACGAAAATGGGAAGCGCTTCTGAAGTAATTATGGAGTATTACTCGACTGGTCAAGGTTCACCAGCTTTTATTGGATTTAGTAGTACAGATCATAAGGTTGGTGATGAATATGTTCAACTTGTATCAGGTCAGGTTGAGAGTAGAATGGGTAAAATTACACCAGAAATATTCATTAATGAAGACTTCAAGATTTCAATAAGATATAAGGTTTTACAACTTAGTAATCACAGATTTATTCCAAATTTTCACTTCTATACAGCCGATGGAGTATGTGCATTCATCTGCTCTGTTGAAGAATCAAACATACTGCCTGTTGGTGAATATATATCAGAATGTAATTTACCGAAGAACTTTCTTAATGAAGGAGCTTACTTTGTCGGATTAGCTATTAGTTCTTTTGAATCGGGCGTTAAGGTTCATTTTTTTGAACAAAATGTTATTTCTTTTAATATTAAAGATCCTTTAGAAGATAGTGTTGGTAGACAACATGGCTATACGGGTAAAGTACCTGGTGTTGTACGTCCTCAACTACATTGGAATTTGGTTAAAGTTATATGAAGGCAGTAATTTTAGCGGGTGGTCTTGGCACAAGGCTTAGTGAAAAAACTTACCTTAAACTCAATCCAATGGGAGAAATAGGTGGAAGCCCTATTCTATAGCCCATCAGAAGACCATATTTTAACTATTGGATTCATGATTTTATTATTTTTTGTGGCTATAAAGGACATGTCATTAAAGAATATTTTGCCAATTATTTTTTACATTTGTTTGATGTTAATTTTGATATAGCAATCCTAAATCATTTGTGGACAAACAAGGGGCTTAAGCCTCTTATTATACGCCTTATATTTCCACGACTCATTTAGGATTGCTATAGCATTTTTGCTATTTTCGCATAGGTCATATTTTGCTGTACCATCTGTACCGCAATTGCTCTTTTGAGTTCCTTGCT
Source organism: Pseudanabaenales cyanobacterium (assembly GCA_038230875.1). Classification (GTDB taxonomy): domain Bacteria; phylum Cyanobacteriota; class Cyanobacteriia; order Pseudanabaenales; family Pseudanabaenaceae; genus Pseudanabaena. The sequence continues at coordinate 21,522 of JBBRMK010000026.1, read as the reverse complement.
GTTGGGATTACTCTATATAAATTCAACTAGTTCTTCCACATTTTCTATTTGATTTCTACCTCTCTATTCTTCCACAACTCATTTAGGATTGCTATATAATTACAAGCTTGATAAAATAAATATTTTAACTATATATTTATTTAGGATAATGTATTCCTAGAAAACATCTCAACTGATCGGCAAACAGATTTCTAAAAATAAATTAATGTAATGAATAGACTTAATAATAACTCATTTGTTAGTATTGGAATGCCTGTTTATAATGGCGAAGCATATATTAAGCAAGCAATAGATTCTCTTTTAGCTCAAACCCATGAAGAATTAGAGTTAATCATTTGTGATAATGCTTCAATTGACGGAACTCAAAAAATTTGCTTGCAATATGCATCTCAAGACAAAAGAATTCAGTATCATTATAACGAAGTAAATATTGGCGCTATAAAAAACTTTGAAAAAACACTAGAATTGGCTAAATACGATTACTTTATGTGGGCAGCTCACGACGATATTTGGGAGACTGAATACGTATCAATATTAGTAAATTTACTCAATAATGACCAAGATGTAGTATTGGCTTTTAGCATGTTTAATGCAATTGATGATTTCAACAAAGAAATAGTTCAGTACCCGCATATTTTTGAGATTCCCTCTAATGATATTTATCAACGCTTATCTAACTATATAAATCAGTTTGAAGGACTAGGTAAAGCTAATCCTATTTATGGATTAATGCGTAAAGAATACACCAAACAAGCATTCTCAGATACCATGATATTCATGGAAAATAATATCTTTGCATCAGATATGTTGTTTGTATTTCAATTACTAACTTTAGGAAAGATTGCTATTGATTCTAAAACTCTTTTTCATAAGCGGATAATCTCATCTTTACCATCCCCTAATGTGAAAGAAATTTGGGGCGCCTATTTAGATGGCTATCAATATTTAATTAGAAAGAGCACTAGACTTAATAATTCACAAAAGAGAAAGTTAATACAAGAGGTTTGGATAAGAAGAGTTTCGAGAAGAATACAATTTTATAAGGGCAAAGTAAGTATAAAAAAATTAACGAGAAAAATCAAGCAATTAATTGACTTTTACTTGGGATAAATTTGAATAATTTCAATTAGTTCTAAATCGACTTAACAATTAAAAAATATAGCGATCCTAAATGAGTCGTGGAAGTATAAGGCTTATAACAAGGGGCTTAAGCCCCTTGTTTCTCCACAAATGATTTAGGATTGCTATATGCTTTAGATGATATTAAATATGTCTATTCTCATAACTGGCACTTCAGGAATGGTTGGAGCATCTGTTAAAAAGCTTCTGTTAACTATTAACAGATTGAGTGTCTTAACACCTAGCCATAAGAATCTTAATCTATGTGATCGCGAACAAGTCAATGCATATTTTGAGCAACATCGCCCCCAATATGTATTAATGATCGGGGCGAAAGTAGGAGGAATAATTGCTAATAAATCAGATCCAGTTGGTTTCTTGAGCGAAAATGCAAGAATGCAACTCAATCTTTTTGAAGCTTGTCATAAGTACGGCACACGCAAAAACTTGTTTCTGGGTAGTTCCTGTATTTATCCCCGTGATTGTCCGCAACCTATCAAAGAAGAATACTTACTGACAGGGGCATTAGAACCAACCAACGAAGGCTATGCTCTAGCGAAAATTATGGGACTAAAACTAGCCAAATATTATTATGAACAATACGAAATGTTAACCGTCTGTCCGATGCCATGTAATATTTACGGAACTAACGATCATTTTGATTTCAAGCGATCGCACGTCCTATCAGCATTAGTACGTCGTTTTGTTGATGCTGTCGATGAAAATAAACCTTCAATAACCTTGTGGGGGACAGGCATAGCGAAGCGCGAATTTATCCATGTCGATGATGTCGCTGAAGCTTTGTTGTTTTTAATGGAAAACTACAATAGTCCTGATATCATCAACCTTGGGACGGGAAAAGATATATCAATTTACGATCTTGCTATGCTCATATCGCAAAAAGTAAAATATCAAGGCGAAATTTGCTGGGACAAAACAAAGCCTGATGGGATGCTGCGTAAATGTCTTGATACATCACGACTCACTAAACTAGGCTTCCAAGCATGTATCAGTCTAGAAGAAGGAATTGCCCGAACAATCGCTGAATATCGCCAATTAAAAAAAGAAGGCAAGATCCAATGACACTAAACAACGAAAGCACTCGTAAACTAACAGGAGCGATCGAATTATTACTCGAATCTTCTAGCCGCATTAACGAAGCGAAACCAAGGCGATATTGGTATCCATTAAGTTTAGCGACCTATGGAGTTGAAGAGATTGTGGAAGCTCTCGACTCACTCTGTAGTTTTAGGACAACGATGTGGGAAAAAACACTACAATTTGAACTTCAGTTTGCTGCTTACCAAAACTGTAACGATGGTGTAATGGTTAATAGTGGTTCGTCTGCCGACCTGCTGTTATGCTTTTTGCTTACCAATCCTGCCCATCCATTATTACAAACAGGGGATGAGATTTTGATACCTGTTGTCACATGGCCGACACAGATATGGTCAGCTATGATGGCGGGATTGAAAGTACGGTTTGTTGATGTTAATCCGCAAACTTTAAACATTGATATTGACGATTTAGAAAAGAAAATAACTCCAGCTACCAAAGCTATATTTCTGGTGCATCTCATGGGAAATCCTTGTGATATGGATCAGATACAGGCGATCGCCAAAGCCCATAATTTATTAATTATCGAAGACTGCTGCGAGGCACTCGGAGCTGAATGGGATGGAGTAAAAGTTGGTAACTTTGGAATTGCCGCAAGTTATTCCTTCTTTTTTTCTCATCACATGACCACAATGGAAGGCGGCATGATTGCTTGTTCTAATCAGGAAGTAGCAGAACAACTTAAAATTCTAAGAGCGCATGGTTGGGTTAGAAATGTTGATCCCACAATCTACAATTTAGCTGATTATGATGTTGATCCCAGATATGCCTTTGTTAATTGGGGTTTTAATGTTCGTCCGACCGATATCCAAGCCAGTTTTGGATTACATCAATTACAAAAATTACCTCACTTCAATCAAAGACGAGTAGAACTAGCTAACAAATTTTTTAACTTCATCGATTCTGAATCATGGCTATCTCGACCTCAATACAGTCTTAAAGCTTCACCATCTTGGTTTGCACTACCGCTTTTGGTTGGCTCAAATGCGCCATTTACCCGCAAAGAAATTACTAACTATTTAGAATTAAAGGGAGTAGAAACGCGCCCTCTTGTCGCAGGGAATATTGCCAAACATCCTGTTGCTAAAATATTTCCTGAATTTAGTGAAGACACATATAAAGGCGCAGATATCATCCATCAGCAAGGATTTTATTTAGGACTATCACCATTTCATACTGATGAAGATATAAATAAATTAATTGATTGTTTACAAGATTTTTTAAGACGGTATTAACTATGATCATCGCAAAACTAACAGGCGGTTTAGGCAACCAGATGTTTCAATACGCGACGGCTCGCAGATTAGCCGAAAAGCATTCAACTATTCTCAAATTAGATGTAACAGGCTTTGAAGAATATAAATTACACAGATATAGTTTGCACTGTTTTCAAATTTGGGAATATCTAGCAACTCAAACTGAAATCAAAGTCATTCTTGGCAATTCTAAAAATATATTTTATCAGCTTACAAGAAAGAACCTGTCAAAACTTGGACATAAAAATATTGGGGGTAAGCATTGGATAATTGAAAAGCAATTTCATTTTGATTCTGAGATTCTCGAAGCTAACAATAATGTCCTTCTTGAAGGTTATTGGCAATCAGAAAAGTATTTTACCGATATCTCAGATATTTTACGGCGTGAATTTGCTGTTAAATATCAGCAAGACTTTCAAAGTCAAAGGTTTGCTGAACTTATCCAAAGTACAGAATCAGTATCTCTACATGTTCGCCGTACTGACTATGTTCAAAATACTTTGATTAACAAAATTCATGGAACTTGCGATCAAGACTATTATGATCGTAGTGTTCGTTATATCAGCGATCGCGTTACTAACCCTCATTTCTTCATATTTTCTGACGAACCTGAATGGGCGAGAGAAAATTTAAAACTAGACTTCCCCACAACTATTGTCGATTGCAATGATTCATCTCGTAATTATGAAGATCTAAGATTAATGAGCATGTGTCAACATAATATCATCGCCAATAGCTCTTTTAGTTGGTGGGGAGGATGGCTAAATCCCAATCCTAATAAATTAGTGACTGCACCGCAAAAATGGTTTAACGATAAGAGTAGAAATACCAGAGATATAATTCCCGAAAGATGGATAAAATTATAAACACTTTAAATATATGCCAAAAGTTACTATCTTAATGCCTGTATATAATGCAGTACCCTATCTTGCAAAAGCAATAGAAAGCATTATAAATCAAACTTTTAATGATTTTGAATTTTTGATTTTTAATGATGGCTCAACCGATAATAGTGCTGATATAATTCGCAGTTATACTGACAGAAGAATAGTTTTCTTTGATAACAATCAAAATCAAGGTTATGTCTATCATCTCAATCGTGGGATTGAAATCGCCAAAGGTGAATATATTGCTCGGATGGATGCAGATGATATTTCATTGCCGACAAGGCTTAAGGAGCAAGTTGATCTTATGGACTATAATCTAAACATAGGCGTTTGTGGAACTTGGTTTAAATTTATTGATAGTTCATATATAGTCAAACATCCAAAAGATGACAGTCAAATACGATTAGCTTTGCTTAATAATTGTGTGATCGGTCATCCTACGGTTATGTTAAGGGCAGATTTGTTGAGAAGGTTTAGTTTGCGTTACGATTCATCGTTTGTGCCAGCAGAAGACTATTTAATGTGGATTAAGTTAGCTCAATACTGTAAACTAGCCAACCTATCAAAAGTTTTACTTGAATATAGAATTCATTCAAATCAGATAAGTAGTACCCGTAAATATGATCAAGAAAAAAAAGCTCAGTTAGTCAGAAATTATCAAATTGAAATGCTGCTGAATCGTTCTCTTACAGAAACTGAGATTTATTATCATTCAATTTTATTCCATCCATCACCAAAAATTGATATACAATTGATTAATAATCTTCAATCTTGGATAAATATTATAATTTTTTACAATAAAAAGTTGCGATTATATCCAGAATTAGAATTGTTATACTTACTTGAAAAACGACTGGGTAGTGTAATTAAGCATATATTAATAAATCAATTTATCAAAATTCTGATAGATCTTTTTATGCGTGGATAACTAAATACTCGTCACACAGCCAGAATTCAGTCTCAGGATAATATTATAAATATGCCTATAAAGAGCACCATCAGCCTTTTGAATTCTAAAACGTTAGAACTTAAATCAATTAAATTAAGCAAATTTTGGAGGATAGGGCAAATATATGGGAAAACCAGAAAAATTTTCATTTAAAACTAATGGTGGATAAAACAATATTAGTTAAAGGTCTAATCAGTATAATTGTTAGAACATGCAGTGAAAGTAGAATATTCTTACTATATCAGTGTATTAAAAGTGTTATTTCAAATGATTATAAATCAATTGAAGTGATTATTGTTGCTCAAACTCAGAGTGCTTCATTTATTAAGAAGATAGAACAATTAATAGATTTAAATAAAGAAGACCATGTAAAATTAAAATTAATTATTAATTTCTCAAATGAAGATCAAAGATCTAAGAATCTAAATTTAGGCATAGCAGCTTCAAAGGGTCAGTATTTAGGTTTTCTAGATGATGATGATATTATCTATCCATTCCATTTTCAAACTTTAATAAACTCATTAAAAGACAATTCTACCAACTATGCATGGTCTTATGCAGACGTTGCTCTTACCATTTGTCAATATAATAAACCTTCTAACAATATAGAAGTTTTATCTTCTGATTATCCATTTAAAAAAGACAGATTCTCTTTAGATATTCTTTTTCAAAATAATTTTATTCCTATTCATAGTTATATATTAGACAGGCTTCAAATAAGTTCAGACTTACTTTACTTTGATGAAAACATGAAGGTTACGGAAGATTATGCTTTTTTATTAAATATCGCAACTTCATATTCGCCTATTTATGTACCTAAAGTAACTTGTGAGTACAGGTTTTGGAGTGATAGTAGTAACACAAACTACCATGTTAATATACTTCTAGGAAGTAGCTATAAATCTAAATTAAAGACTTGGAATGAGTCAGCTACAAAAATAGAACTAATAAAGCTAAAGCTAAATCCTAGTTACAAATCCACAAGCTTAGTAGATTCACAAACGCGACAAGATTTTATTGTTCGTTATCCGTACCTTTATACACTTAAGTATAAGTTTCCTCAATTATGGGAAATAGCTGTAAAAGCTGCGCTTAGACTTAATCTTATCAAATAGTAATATTTATGATTAATATTATACTTCCAACATACAACGGATATAAATACTTAGATGAACAAATAAATTCTATACTAGTTCAACAAACTAAAAGTAAGTGGAAGCTACTAATTAGAGATGATTATTCAGACTATTTAACGCAAAATATTATCTGTAGCTATCAACAAAAATACTCTAGTAAAATATCTATAGTTAATAACTTTAGCAATAAAAATTTAGGAGTGACTTCCAGCTTTCTGCATCTTATTAACTCTGCCAGTGCAGATCAAATTATGTTTTGCGATCAAGATGATGTATGGCTGCCAGACAAAATTGAAATAACTTATCAGAAGATGCTAAAGGCTGAAGAAGAATATGGCAAATCGACTCCTATTCTCATTCATACTGACTTACAAGTTGTAGATCGCAACCTTAACTTGATTAATTCTTCCTTTTGGAACTACCAAAATCTCGATCCCTGCCCCTCTCAGTTATTGCCTAGACTATTAGTGCAGAACTTTGTTACAGGATGCACAATGATGATTAATAAACCTCTTAAAGACCTGATCTCTTCTATTCCAGAGGAGGCTATTATGCATGACTGGTGGATTGCTCTAGTTGCCGCTACCCAAGGGAAAATAGTTCATATTCCTCAACCTACTGTTCTTTATCGTCAACATCAAAGCAATAGTATAGGAGCTAAACAATGGAGCTATAACTATACTTTGAATAGAATTAAAAATATTGAAAAAATCAGACAAGATATTCAAAAAACTATAGTCCAAGCTAAGAAATTCAGAGAAACTTATCAAGATATACTAAGTTATGAGCATCTTGAAATTATTGATAATTACATTGATCTACCTAATCAAGCTTGGCTTATCCGAAAGCATCTTATGATTAAGTATGGTTACTATCAATTAGGTAAGCTTAAGAACTTAGGATTTCTAGCTCTTATTTAAAAATAGTAGGGAACTTATTAAACTAAAAACTCTTTTTAATAAAAGCCATTTTTTAGGACAATCTAAATTTTTAATCTCTTCTAAGTCAAATAGTTCCATCACTTTTTTAAACTCGCGCCATTCTTTTCTCCGCAATTGTCTCCAAGCGCCTGCCAAGATAAATTGATATAAAAACAACGACTTGCATCGCTCTAATTCCTCAATACTTAACACTGAAAACTGGCTAACTTCTTTAAATAATCCTAATAATAAATCGATAACTTTTTCATTAAAGACTCCCATTGTGAGGGCTTGAGAATGGACTCGATAAGCCGCAGTAACTGATTGACTGCAAAAAATACCGTGATTTGCAAATAGGCGAACCCACATATCAACATCGCAGGGTTCTTGCCACTCCGCCCGAAATAAACCGACCTCACCAAAAAGCGATCGCCTAATTACGATCGCAGGAAAGCGTACAAACGATGAAACTGAAAGCAACCTAAGTAAAGCCTCCCTCGGCTGTAAAAATTGATCTTGCTCATATACTTGACGCTTCATTACCATCCCCTCAGCATCCACCACTTCCACCCCAAACAACATTACGGGATAAGCATCTTGTGACTTAGCGATCGCCTCAAGTAACCGCCCTAAGCCCCCCGACAACAAATAATCATCATCATGCAACACCAATACATACTGCCCCGTTGCGAGATTAATCCCCCGATTCCAATTTTCGACCATCCCCAAACGTGACTCATGAAACTCATACTGCCAAGAGCCTGACCAATTTTTTAAGACATCCTGAGCAATTACCTCACAATCTCTCTGACCAGAGTCATCAGTGATGACTACCTCCACCAGTGGCTCATATTGTTTGTTACCATCAGCGATCGACTCCAAAGCTTGACGAAACCAAACTGGACGATTATAAGCAGGGATACAAATACTCAATATTGGAATTTTCGCAATATCTTCTCTCAATTAATTCACTTCCCAAAAATCTACATTTAAGAGATCATGGAGCGATCGCGTAAATTGCCATTGTTCAGGAAATTTAGCCGTCTTATATTCTGGCTGTAGCTTCTTCAGACACTGTTGATAAACCGTATCCAGAACCTTAAAATAATCATTTTGAAGGCTAGGAGAAATTTCGATGAGATCTTCAATTTCGGGGCGAATGTTGCGGATAGTCCGTTCCCATCCATTGTATTCAAGAGGCATATCAACATAACAACGCTTCATAATATGTTCTATCAAAGCGCGAACCTGACCTTTAAAAGCACTTTTCTGAGCTTTTCCCAACGAATCAACCTCCTCAATCAAATTAGCAACATCCAATTTTTTGATATCACCCGATTGTAAATGAGCGATCGTTTCCTCTATCCATACCAAGAAGTCGCGATCGTAGGATGTTGTTTGTGGTGCTGATTGCAGTTCTAAAGCTTGGGTCATGAGGCTTGTGACTCCACATTTATGTCTTATACTTCAATAGTTAGTAAGTAGGTAATCAAAACCCAAAAAGCTGTAGCGAATGCTGCGCATGCGCTACAGCTTTTTGGGTTTTGGGTTTTATTATGCTTACCTACTTATCTAACTTACTTCTAATGATTACATATTAGATCTCGTCATGAAAAAATCACTAATTTGCGGCATATCAGGGCAAGATGGAGCTTATCTAGCTTCACTATTATTGAGCAAAGGACATACTGTATATGGCACTTCTAGAGATGCTGAGGCTTCATCGTTTCGGAATTTAGAGACTTTAGGAATTAGAAACAAAGTAAAACTAGAGTCAATGGCTCTCAATGATTTTCGCAGCGTCTTGCAAGTATTGATCAAAACAGAACCTGATGAAATTTATAATTTGGCTGGACAAACTTCAGTCGGATTATCTTTTGCTCAACCTGTAGAAACTTTGGAAAGCATTGCCACAGGTACTTTAAATTTATTAGAAGCTATCCGTTTTACTAAAGCTCCAATCAGATTTTACAACGCTGGTTCTAGTGAATGCTTTGGTGATACTGGTGATTTTCCTGCGAATGAATCAACACCATTTCGTCCGCGTAGTCCCTATGCAGTAGCCAAGTCTGCATCATTTTGGGAGGTAGCAAATTATCGAGAAGCTTATAATATTTTTGCTTGTTCAGGAATTTTATTTAATCATGACTCACCGTTAAGACCAGAGCGATTTGTCACTCAAAAAATTATTTCGGCAATTTGTCGAATTGCTAATGGAAGTTCTGAACAATTGATATTAGGCAATACTAATATTCAACGAGATTGGGGATGGGCGGATGACTATGTTGAAGCGATGTATTTGATGTTGCAGCAACCTGAGCCAGATGATTATGTGATTGCGACAGGCAAAAGTAATAGTCTTCAGAAATTTGTAGAAACAGGATTTGCTTATTTTGGTATAGATCCAAGCGATCGCGTAGTGATTGATCAAAGTCTATTTCGTCCCTCTGAAATCACGAAAAGCTGTGGAAATCCTGAAAAAGCTAAACAAAAGCTAGCATGGCAAGCTAAGTACGAAATGCAAGATATCATTGCAATGATGATTGAGGCGAAGAAAAGCAATGCGATCGCCTCACCGATATGTTGAATAATCGCGATCGCTATTTACTAACTGACGCCACAGTTCAACAAATTAGACAAGCTTACGAACCTGTAGCGATCACCCAAAAATATATTGATTTATTTCTCAACCTCATAAGTGAATGACTATTCATTGCTCAATACCAAGCGATCGCATTTTTTCTTGCAACTCCCGCAACCTAGTCTCAGCTTGTTCAGCACGACTTAACTGGTCTAATGCATTTTTACGCTCTTGCTTAACCTTCTGCATCTCTCTGTGAGCAGCTTCTTGAGGAGTTGGCAACAAAGAGCCTTCTAAGGAGAAATAGCGTAATTGACGTTCATGGATTCCTAGAAATGCTCCAACTACTTCACTCCACATCCAACCTTGAGTATTAGGAGCAATGGGCACATATCGATTGATGTCTAAGCGAAATCCTGCAAATTCCATAGTTTCAGGCGAAAAATAGAAATATTCGGGAGTATGAAATCTCTCAGCATATAAGTCGAATTTTAAGGTGCGATCAACATTGGCGGTGGAGTTGGATAAAAGCTCAATAATCAGATCGGGATAACGTCCATCTTCTTCCCAAACTACCCATGAGTTACGTGGTTCTCTGGTGGTATTCTTAACTAGAAAAAAATCGGGACCGCGAAAGTCACGATTTTTTAATTGCTGACGACTGAAATAGACTGTTAGATTTGCACCGATAAAAAAGTCATTACGATCTTGCCATGCCCATTCTAAGCAAGTTACAAGTAATAGCAGCTGCATATAATGCAAAGAACTTTCCATTTCAGGTTCATCACTCAAAAGTTTTTTTGCATCGGGCATTTGCATTTCTAGCTCACGCGCGGTAATTGCTGCCATAGTTTTTTTCTGTGATGCACTGTTCTCAAATTATGGCACGAGTTATTACTGAATAGACTAAGATTATGTATTGTAGCGGAGGACAAATCATGACTTTCACTTTAGATCCATCGACCAATCCCGTCACACTACCAGACCATACGCAACTCCCAGACTCTGACGGTGCATTTGTGAAAAACTTTCAAGAACATCCACAAAGTGTTTTGCTGACAGATTCCATTGAGCCGATCTTGCAAAAATATCATCCCGATGGACAATATGCGATCGGGCAAGATTCGGGGATCTATTGGCGGATGACTGAACCACCCGAAAAAGGTGCAGAAGCCCCTGATTGGTTCTATGTGCCGAATGTACCTCCGACTTTAGACGGTCAGCCACGCCGCTCCTATGTACTGTGGCAAGAGTTTATTGCACCTTTGATTATTTTAGAATTCGTGTCTGGTACTGGTAAAGAAGAGCGCGATCGCACTCCTTGGACGGGCAAATTCTTTATCTACGAGCAGGTAATTCGTCCAGCTTTTTATGGCATTTACGAGGTGCAAAAATCGAGCATTGAGCTATATCGTCATGTTACAAACCGATTTGAGCTAGTCGAGGCAAATGAGCGCGGACATTTTTCTGTGCCTGAGCTAGGTGTAGAGCTTGGCATTTGGCAAGGCACTTATCAAAATTCTGAGTTACCATGGCTGCGTTGGTGGGACTCCGATGGCAATTTGCTACTAACAGGCTGGGAAAACTCTGAGCAAGAGCGGCAACGCGCTGAGCAAGAGCGGCAACGCGCTGAGCAAGAGCATCGGCGCGTCGAAACCTTGATGGCGCAGTTACGCGCTGCGGGGATTGAGCCGCAATTTTAAGTAAAAGGGGCGTTTTGCGTCCCTTTTACTTGTTGGAATACTACTTCGATCGCACTCAACAATTTTTCCTGAGACCAGTTTTGATAAAGATGCGCTGCGATCGCAGCTCCACCTGCGCCTACGCCTTCTTTGACAAAGCCTTGCTCATAGGCTTGCAACTGCGGAAACTTGGACTTAGCGAAACTTAGTTGAGTGGCTAGTAAGGGCACATCACGCACAGCTAAAGCTAAATCAACAGTATTTCCTGTCGGATCTTCGGCAACCCAGCGCGTTGTGCCGATCGCGATCGCATCAGGATTCCAGACTGATTTTTGATGGATGGAAATCGCTCTAGCAAGTGCATACACTGCCAACATTTGGGTTCCGCCTGCGAGTAATACGCCTGCATGACGACTTGCCGCGATCGCCATTCCTGCCACCGCGATTTGCATCGGATCGCCCACGGCCGCCACAATTTCAAAGGGTGTAGCCTGTGGATTTAAGTTCTCTAATCCTGCTTGCACAATTTCCCATTTTTGAGCGTGATTGCAAGTGGAATGAGAGCTATTAACCTTATCTTTTGCATCAATTCCCAATGCTGTAAGTACAGCTAAAGCTGTAGTTGTGCCGCCGACCACGCATTCACTTAGGATTACATATGCTCCTAACTGAGCTAATTTTTCTCCCCACACCAATCCTTGCACAAATAATTGCAGCACTATTTCAATAGGAAGCGCTTTACCTATACTCAAACATTTTGCAGGCTGTCCACCGAGGTTGATCGCTTCAACTGTGGGCGCGATCGCTAAACCTGCGTCAAAAATAAAAAGCGGTAATTCTTGTGCTGCCACAACTGCGCGAGAAATTAATACAGGGGAAGCTCCAGCGATCAGGTGTGGCAAAGGGAAGTTAAGATTTTTGCCTGTGGCGAGAAATTCGGCATCGGCGATCGCGGTACATTTGCGGGCTTCAGGAGTTGCTCCTGCGGCAGAAATATTAGGGATTAATCCTGTTTCAGTGAATCCCAACACACAAGCAAATACTGGGCGTTTACCTCGATAATTTTTGAGCCAAGCTTTCGCTTTTTTGCGTTGTGTGTAGGTTTTGATCATTTATTTTTTATACCAAATCGTGAAGCTTGGCTTCGCGATTTTTTATGAGATTATTTTTGTTTGCGACAGCGATCGCTACAATACTTGACTTCATCCCAACATTTTTCCCATTTTTTGCGCCATGAAAAGGGCTTACCGCAAACTAGGCAATCTTTGCTAGGTAAAAAAGATTTATTTCCTTTATGAGCCATTTCTTTGGTGCTTTTTATGGCGATCGCTATACTAGAAAATATTCTAACAATCAAGGATGGCAAGTCATGGTTGCGATCACAGAACCCACGAAACTAACATCTCCAACGAAACACCGCTTTACGGTTGGGCAGTATTACAAAATGGCAGAAGTTGGCATTTTGAATGTAGAGCAACGCACAGAATTAATTGATGGAGAAATTATTGAAATGTCACCGATTGGGACAAAACACGCTGCTTGTTTATCAAAAATAGCTGATTTACTACGCGATCTCACTAGAAGTCTGGCAGCAGTCAGACAGCAAAATCCGATTCGGCTTAGCGATCGCTCGGAGCCACAACCAGATATTGCAGTAGTAAGCGATCGGCAAGACTACTATGCAGAGCGGCATCCTACCCCATCAGATATTTTCTTACTAATCGAAGTCTCTGACTCTACGCTGAAATACGATCGCGAAGTCAAAGCGCCTCTCTATGCCAAAGCTGGTATACCAGAACTTTGGATTGCCAATTTGGAAGCACAGGTGTTTGAAGTGTATCGTCAACCGAGCGAGACTGGATATAAAGAAGTACAGACTTATGGCAAAGGGGAAGTGATTAATTTGCAGATGTTGCCTGATATTGCGATCGCCGTTGATGATATTTTTTAAGAAGCACCGATAATATATCGATTTGCAAGCAAATCGATATATTACGAGAGAATATTCTAACAATCGAGGATAGAAAGTCATGGTCGCGATCGCAGAACCCACGAAACTAACATCTCCAACGAAACACCGCTTTACAGTTGGGCAGTATTACAAAATGGCAGAAGTTGGCATTTTGGGAATAGAGCAACGCACCGAATTAATTGATGGAGAAATTATTGAAATGTCACCGATTGGAGCAAAACACGCAGGTAGCATTAATCGTCTCAATCGAGTATTTGCAAATCTTATTGGTGAGAACGCGATTATTTCCATTCAAAACTCAATTCAGTTAAATAATTATTCTGAGCCACAACCCGATCTAGCAATTTTACGTTGGCGAAAAGATTACTACACTGAAAGCCTGCCAATAATTTCCGAGATTCTCTTGCTTATTGAAGTCTCTGACTCTACGCTGAAATATGATCGCCAAGTCAAAGCGCCTCTCTATGCTAAAGCGGGTATACCTGAACTTTGGATTGCCAATTTGGAAGCACAGGTATTTGAGGTCTATCGTCAACCGAGCGAGACTGGATATCAAGAAGTACAGACTTATGGCAAAGGGGAAGTGATTAATTTGCAGATGTTGTCTAATATTGCTATTGCTGTTGATGATATTTTTTAAATTATGAATTTTGACTTTGAATCAGAGTAACTTTTTGTTCGGCTTTTTCGAGATATTCACGGCAATATTGCGATCGCTTCATTCCTTCTTCATAAAGGGCAAGCATTTCATCTAAAGCAGCTTCGCCATCATCAAGAATCTCGACAATTTCTTCTAGGCGCTGTATTTGTTCTTCAAAAGATAGATTATTTTGGTCGGTCATATACTTTCTCGATTTTGACTTGGGCAATTTCTAATCGCCGCACGATATCCACTTTATCAAATGCGGTGAGAGATTCATCGTTGCTGAGTAAGCGATCGCCTACTTGTAGCAATGCAAAGCCGCGCTGTAATGGAGATAGTGGATAAAGCGATCGCAAATGGGCGCTGAGGCTGTCGAGTTTGGTAGTGGATTGGCGCAGATGACGAACTAAGGATTTTTGGATAGCTTGTTCAGCTTCGTCTAACTGTTGAGCGCGATCATGTAAGCGATCGCCAAAGTTTTGCAAGGCATAGCTATTAGTCAGTAATTTGAGGCGTTGCTGATAAGTTTGCATCTCCAATTGGATACTGCGAGTTAAGCGATTTTCGGCAAGGGATATCTGTTGCAATAGCGTATCGCGATCGCATTGAGATACTAACTCGGCGGCGGCGGTTGGCGTGGCGGCTCGTAAATCGGCAACAAAATCAGCGATCGTAAAGTCGGTCTCATGCCCCACTGCGGAAATGATCGGAATGCGAGAATGGAAAATTGCTTCGGCTACTTGCACCGTATTAAAGGCCCAAAGGTCTTCAATTGAGCCACCACCACGCCCGACGATCAAGACATCAGCATCGGTCGTTTGCAAAGCTGCGATCGCTTTAGCAATCTCTTCAGGTGCAGATTCTCCTTGGACGATGGCAGGACACAAATAAATCTGGCAATGAGGCGAGCGGCGATTTAGAGTACTCAGAATATCTTGAATTACGGCTCCTGTCGGAGAAGTGACTACGCCGATTTTGAGCGGGAAGGCAGGAATATCGCGTTTTCGATCTAGGTCAAAATATCCTGCTTCTGCAAGCTCTTCTTTCATTGCGGCAAAAGCAAGATACAAATCTCCTTGTCCTGCGGCGGTCATGCGATCGCAATCGATCTGATATTTGCCACGGTTTGCATATACTGTCAGCCGACCTTGGACGATGACTTGCATTCCACTTTTAGGACGAAAGGCTAAAGTGCGACTTGCCCACATCACGCAATCAATTTGAGCCGATTCATCCTTGAGCGTAAAATAGCGATGCCCAGAAGCGGCGGTTGTAAAGCCAGAGATTTCTCCTGTCACGCGCACGACACCAATTTCTTCGCGCAACAAAAGCCCGATCGCTTGCGTCAAATCAGCTACTGTCATCGCATTTTTAGAATTGCTCATGGAAAACCGCTATATGAATATTCTCTTTAAGTCACTGACATATTCTATGATGCTGTTTGTATTCTTGCCTGCCGCAGTTCAAGCCCAAGCGTCTGATCGTAAAGGTAACTACTACAGAAATGAAACGACTGTACAAGCACCTAGTAAAAACTCAAAACCATCGGCTGGCTCGCTTTGGCGAGTTGTCGTTGAGGAGCTTAACTGTCGTCAAAACAAAGGTTTAGATAGCCCTATTAGTCGGACATATCCAGCAGACGCTTTGCTAGAAGTAGAAGTCTATCGTGGTGGCTCTGACGAGGTACTAGTTAATCCACTTGATAAAACTGGCAATCCTTGGATGCCTGTACGCGGTGCGAAGACTGAAGATGTATGCTTTGTAAGAGCTAACAGTCGGTATATTCAACCAGTGATATTTAGATAAAAGCTCACAGATAGAGGATCGCTATAAATCAAATCCATTATTTACAGTGATATACCGTAGTATTATAAAAATAGTTTAAGCAAAATATCTTTAAATAAGAATTACGGTCACTTGTGGAACTTTCTTTAAAGAGTGAATATGCGATCTTGGCGATGCTAGAGCTAGCCCATAACTTTGCGATCGCGCAGCCTCTCCAAATTCGGCAAATTGCTCTACAGCAAAATATTCCAGATCGCTATTTAGAACAATTACTAGCAACCCTCAAGCGTCAAGGTTTAGTCAAAAGTCAGCGTGGCTCGAAGGGAGGATATATTCTAGCCCGTGAACCTAGGCAGATTAGTTTACTTGAGATTATTCGGGGGATCGAGGGACATGATCCGATTTCTGATCAAAAGAATGGTAAAGCAAATAATGAAAGTGCTTCTCTTTCGGTAATTCGTGAAGCATGGGAATTGTCTCAGAAAGCGGCTTCTAATGTGTTAGATGACTGCACACTCAAAGATTTATGCGATCGCCAGCGTCAACGTCAAATTGCCACAACCATGTATTACATCTAACTATTAAATCTGATTGAGTAAGCGATCGCTATATACGCTGAATGGGAGCAAGTTTGGGATCGATAATTTTCTTGCCTTGCCCTGCAAAGGCAACGGCTAGATACATCTTGTCACCAGTACCAAGCAGGTTTGAGACTTGACCTTCGCCAAACTTGTCATGCATGACGCGATCGCCTACTTGCCAATCGATTCTAGGTTTGGGCTTAACAGAACTTACTTTAACAGGAGGTACAGATCTGAGCGAACCTTTGACGCTAGTGGCTTCGGCGCGTTGGCTAGCTTTGCTGATAAACTTATCGATCCCATGTCCTGTTAGATATTCTTTAGGAAGTTCCGCAAGGAATTGCGAAGGGATAGCATATTCTCGATTGCCATAGAGACGTCGGGCTTGAGCATGGCTAAGGAATAACTTCTCTTGGGCGCGGGTGATGCCCACGTACATGAGGCGGCGTTCTTCTTCTAAAGCCATTGGATCGTTGATCGAACGGAAGCTAGGAAATAGTCCCTGTTCCAGCCCAACCAAAAATACGACTGGAAATTCCAATCCTTTGGCAGCATGGAGCGTCATCAGGGTAACTTTCTCGGCAGATGCACTACTGTCATCAAGCCCAGAAGCAAGGGCGGCATTGGCTAAAAACGCATCAAGAGAGGCATCTTCATTTTCTTCTGCAAACTGAACAGCAGCATTATAGAGTTCTTGCAAGTTGGCGATGCGATCGTTAGCTTCATCATTGCTCTGTGCTTTCAGTTCATCGATATAGCCAGACTCAGCCAAAATCCCTTGAATGATATCGGCAGCAGGCGTAACACTAACTTTATCTTGCCACTTTTGCATTAGTTCCACAAAAGAGATGACTCCTTTTGCCGATCGCCCTGCTAGAGTTTTGACAGTAGTTTCATCGCTGATGATTTCCCAAATCGGAACGCTGAGTTCTTGGGCGGCTTGTTGGAGCTTGTCGAGCGTTGCTTTGCCGATACTACGTTTCGGGACGTTAATAATCCGCATCAAACCGAGGGTATCAGATGGATTGGAGAGCAATCGCAAATAAGAGAGGACATCTTTGATTTCTTTGCGATCGTAAAATCGCATACCGCCGACTACTTTGTAGGGAATGTTCCAGCGAACGAGCATTTCTTCAAAAGGACGAGATTGAGCATTGGTGCGATAGAGAATCGCAAAATGTCCTAGATTGGCACTAGGTGTTTTGGTCTTGACGCGACGGATTTGCTCGATTACAAATTGAGCTTCGTCAACTTCGTCCTCAGCGCGATATAGCTCGATTAAGTCTCCGTCAGGACGAGTCGCCTTCAGGACTTTATCGATACGTTGGGTATTATTGTCAATCAGTTGGTTGGCGATTTCGAGGATATTCGCTACTGAACGATAGTTCTCTTCCAGCTTAATCATCGAACTTGTATGGGCATCGGGCAAGCGATCGCCAAATGCTTCTTGAAACTCCATTAAGATCGTAAAGTCTGCCGAACGGAAGCTATAAATAGATTGATCTGCGTCACCAACTACAAAAATAGAACGATCTTCCCAAGTCGGCTTTTGATCGTTTGTGGATAATAAACGAATTAGATCATACTGAGTACGATTAGTATCTTGATATTCATCAACTAGAACGTGCTTAAAGCGATTGTGCCAATAGTTGAGAACTTCAGGATTTTGTTGAAATAAGCGCACTGGCAAGAAGATTAAATCATCAAAATCTAGAGCATTATTTGTGGCTAATTGATTTTGATAAAGATTATAAACTTGGGCGATCGCGCGTTTGCGAAAAGGCGAATCATCGCTTTGAGCCTCGTATTCTTCAGGAGTCCAGCCTTTGTTTTTGGCATTACCGATCGCAAAGCGGACAGACTTCGGCTCAAACTTCTTGTCATCAAGATTGAGTTGATTGACGACTATATCTTTCACCAACGATTGCGCGTCGGAATCATCAAAAATTGAAAAATTCTTTGCCCAACTTCTACCATTGCTATCTTTGTATTTATCAATATCGTGGCGCAAAATTCGGCGACACATACTGTGAAAGGTTCCCATCCACAGCCCATCTTCAGCATAGCTATTGATATATTGCTTATAAACTTTTTTACGAAGTTTATCCTGTTCCCAGTCAGGCATATCACTCAAAGATTTACCTAATTCTCTTAGTGCTACTTCTTGAGTTAACAAAGATTGAATTCGCTCATTCATTTCTTTGCCAGCTTTATTTGTAAAAGTCACGGCTAAGATTTGCTCAGGAGCTACTCCATGATTGAGCATTAAGTTGGCAATGCGATAAGTTAACGTCCGCGTTTTTCCTGATCCCGCACCTGCAACCACTAACATTGGACCGTGGAGATGGCTAGCGGCTTTTTGTTGAGCAGTGTTGAGATGGTTTAAAAAATTGGAACTCATGGGCGCAGGAGGGAAAAACTTAGGTAGACTCTTATACAGTATGCCAAAAATGTTTACTCATACGCTTTAACAGTGGATATTTACTGCACACGCCCCAATTGTACAAAGCCTTTAAACTCTTTTGCCGATCTTGATAGCGGCAATACAGTCAAAACGATCGCCCAAAAATTTTGCACTGCTTGCGGGATGCCCTTGCTGCTAGGCGGACGTTATATTGTCGAAAGCCCGCTTGCTAAAGGTGGTTTTGGTACGACTTTTCTGGCGCGCGATCGCTATACACCTGCGATGAAACGCTGCGTAGTAAAGCTGTTGCAACCAGTTGGTTTCACCAGTGCCCAGATGGTTATTGCCAAGCAAATGTTTGAGCGCGAGGCAACAGTTTTAGAAGAATTGGGGACACATCCGCAAATTCCTGATTTGCTTGCCTATTTTGAAATCCAAGCAGGAAATGATGAATTTTTCTTTTTGGTACAAGAATTTGTCGATGGCTTTACTTTAGAGCAACTGATCGAGCAGCATGGCGCGATCGCCGAAGTCGATGTTTTAGAAATTATCAAGAGCTTACTACCTGTATTGACTTTTATCCATGACAAAGGCTCGATTCATCGTGATATTAAACCCGCGAACATTATGATCCGCAAGTCTGATCAGGTTTACTTTTTACTAGATTTTGGCGCAGTCAAGCAAGTTGCAGGAGTTGTCCAAGGTCAAAAATCGACAGGGATTTTTACGCCTGGTTATGGCGCACCCGAACAAATGCGCGGCGATACGGTGTTTCCGGCTACTGACCTTTACGCCTTTGCAGTCACTTGTCTGTATTTGCTAACCGCCAAACCGCCAGAAGAATTATTTAATGTGAATTACAACAAATGGCAATGGGATCAATTTGTAAAACTTAGTCCCAATTTTGATAGTGTCTTGCACAAAATGTTAGAGACGGCACCAAGCGATCGCTTCAACTCGGCGGGGGCAGTTCTGCAAGCCATCAATCAAAAATCTTCATCCCACTCAAATCCTGTCGTCCATCAAGCACCTGCGCCTGCTGTATCTGCACAATCTTCAGCGCCCGTTGCTGCTGCCACGCCATCACAAAAACCCGCGATTCCACGTTCAAATAAAACACCGTGGATACTCTCAGCACCAATTAGTAAGCAATTTATTGCTGCTTTTTTGCTTGGCGTCGAAGCGATGCTCCTATGGCAAGTAATTACCACAGTCGGGCTAGCTTTAATCGGAACCCCTACAAATTTAATCACTTTTGCGGCTGTGTTACTGGGCATTATCTTGCTCAGGATTAGTTCCATCCTCGATAATAAAGACTTGTTTGTATTTGTAAACTTGCTAAGCTTCGCATCATTGTGGGGATTCCAGTTCTTTGTTAAAATCCCACAATTCCAGAGTTTGCCTCAATGGATAGACATTTTTTCACTTTGTGGAGTCGCAGGTTTGAGCACGATCGCCCTCATGGCAGCCTTTCGTCTGATCTTCCAATTACTCTATTCACTGCTCTGAGTTAAAGTACGATCTTGCTTAGTGATCGGGAATATTGACAAATTGCTCGATAGCCTGAAGATACGAATGTTCTGGTTGATAGATTCTGGCATGTTCAGCATCAGGTACTAAGAATAGTTGTTTGCGAGCTGGTGCAAGTTCATAGAGCTTCTGACTCATATTTGATGGAATTCCACTATCGTTGAGTCCATGAATTAGTAGAACTGGCAACTTTAGCGATCTTATTTTCTCAACTGAATCAAAGCGTTGATTGAGTAATAGATTGATCGGTATAGCTTTCATCCAAGCTGATTGATTTGCTACATCTGCCATTGATGTAAATGTGCTCTGTAAAATCAGTCCACCCGCATCTGGTTTCTTAATCCCTAAATCTAAGGCGATCGCGCCGCCCAAAGATTCACCATATATGAGGATTTGTTGTGAAGGAATCCCACGAATCTGTGTCAAGTAATCCCATGCCGCTTGACTATCTTGATAAAGCTGAAACTCATTAGGGAAATTTCCCTGACTCTGCCCATAACCTCGATAATCGATCGCAAGTACAGAAAAGCCTAACTGTCGCAGTCCCTCAATTCTTGCTAAGTTATGGCTAATATTGCCCCCTGTGCCGTGCAGATATAGGATCGTTTTAGGTGATTTGAGTACATGCGAAGGTTCTTTTGGCAAAGAAGGAAGTTCATTCAAAGCAGGTGCAGGAAACCACCAACCATGTATTTTTTCATTGGAGCCAGTGATCGCGATCCTGATATCTTCATAGGGCAACCGATAATCAGGATCGCTTGGTAGTCTGGTTATCTCAGAATTGGGTTTGTAAATAAGCTGACGTTGTTGCATGTATAAAAATGGTAATAGCTCAACTTACAGGAAATAAGGATTGCAGGGGATTTAAAGCGACAAGAATCGCCTCAAAAGCAGACAAACCATGCCGATGACCAGTATTGACAATGGAGCGAACTGCCGCAAATAGATCTCGCCCCCAATC
>JBBRMK010000025.1:0-50631 GCA_038230875.1 Pseudanabaenales cyanobacterium | reverse complement strand
CTGTACCGATACACCTCTCTTTAATTCTCTTGCATCCCGATTTGTCTCGATAAATTCTTGCAGTTCTTTTGTCATTTTTATGCCCTCTAAAAATATATTTCTTATTTCTACTTTCTCACAAATCATTTAGGATTGCTATATCGTTTATATAAATTCAAGTATTTCTTTTACACGTCTTACTTGTTTTGATGATTCAATAAACATAAATATATTTTCTGATTGCTTGAGATGTTTTTTACATTCATCTAATTCTCCCAAATCTCGGTATATTAATGCTAGCTCTAATAAACCTATTGCTAAATCATATCGATGTTTAGATACATAAACTGATTTAACTCGTTGTGAAATTTTACTTAAACCGTTGCGAATCTCTACAAGAGCATCTTCTAAATTCCTCTGATGCCTGTAGATTCTTCCCAAAGAAATTAAACTTCTTGCTTGTAGCTGCTGAGAGAAGCTGTTTGAAGCAATTTCATAGGCAGACTTGCAAAATTCTTCAGCTTTTCTATAATTTCCCACGCATTCATAAGATTTAGCTCCAAACAATCTATTGAGAACCTTCTCATAGGGAGAAAGTCCTAGTTGGATTTCTTCCATATGTCTCAAGGTATTAACAAACATATCAATCGAATCTTGATAATCTAGTGAGCTATCAATAATTACAGAATCACTAAATAACAGCCCTAAAAAAGTTCTTGCCAAATGCTCATTCAACTCTATTTCCTTCGATATATCAAGGAGATATAAAAATCTAGGTATCATTGTAGCGTATATTTCTGTTGCTTCTCTTATATTCCATAACTCGATGTGACATATGCCAAGTGCATAAAAAGCAGAAAGCTTTACTTCTTCCCAGCTTATCCGTGAAGTAATATTAATTGTCTCTTCAGAATGCCGTGAAGCAATATTAATTGTCTCTTCAAAATAAGGAATAGCTTTTTTTTCGTAGCCTTCAGCTAGAGTAAGCTGACCCATCATATGATTCAATTCTACTAATATTTCATCTTGGTTTATCTTTTTTATTAAAAGGTCGAAAACTCCCCTAGACTCAGTTAAACCTAATCTTTGAAGAGAAAAACCGAGTTTCTCACCATGTTTAAAATCATGAAACTCATTTTTACGGTATTGAGTCATAATCAATGCTGATTTCACCCAATCCTCAATTGATATTAAGTGATGAAAAGCTTCAAATGCTTGAATACAGTCTTTACTGGTTTTAACAACAGTAATGCTATCAGTCCAAAAATCAGCAGCTTTATGATGTGATGTTCGCCAATCCATCTTATTTTCTAGTAGACGTAATTTTGCAGATTCTCTAACAGCAGTATGTAAATAATATTCTTCTTTAACTTCAATCAAAGAACTCTTACTTAAATAATCCACAACCAAAGTCTGTCGAGATTCAGGGACATCCCATAACAAACAAATCAACCCTTCAAAAGGAACAGTTTTTACATCCTGATAGCGATAGCAACCCATCCGACAAAGCAACTTATAAGCATCAGGTTGATTATCTCGCAACCAATCCATTTCCACTGAAATCAAAGTTTCTAGTTCCGCATTCGCCAGCAAAGAATCCTTGTAGCGATTCCAATAGGCTGCGATATTGCCATCAAAACGATTGGTAATCGCACCCTGCAAAATATCCATTACCTTGGCATTCCCATTATAGACAACACACATCTGTTCTAGATCTTCCGAAGTTTCCCCATTCTCGCAATCACCGAAATACTCCCGCCATGCCTCAATGTCTAAACCTTGCAATGAATACTCATGCACTTTTACCCGTTGCACGATCAGCGATCGCCGACTTGTGATTAACGTAGACGAACAAACATCGCGATCGCCCAATATCCGCAACAAATCCTCATAGCCACGCAACTTCTCTAAAAATCGAAAATTAGCATCTAGAGCAGGTTCAAGATTATCGATCAGCACACCGATAGGATGCGATTTATTTGATAACTTGTCTCTCAAAATCTCCAAATTTGTCTGAAAGTCACGGCTAGGCTCCTCATCAAACTCCTTCCGTAAAATCTGCGAAACCTTCTCTTCCGCAGGAGTCACATTCCCCGACTCCAATCCCATCTCTAACCGAATCACCTTAGTAAAATGCGTCTCAAGGAAATATCTCGCCAATGTTGATTTCCCAATCCCCGCCGCCGCTTTGAGTAATACCAGTTTATGTTTTTGGTTGAGTTCGGCTAGCTTTTTGATATCGCAATTCCGTCCAATAAAGTCTAATGATGTAGATGTTGTATTAGGGGTGATGTTTTCGTTGTTGTTTGGAGTTGAGAGGCGATCGCTCTTTTCATATTTATCTACCCACTCTTTATACAACTCCAACAAATGGTCAGTTAATACCTTTCTTTGTCCCTTACCTTCTATGGGGCTTAACTTAGGATACTTTTCCCGAAAAAGCACATATATTTCTTTTAGATAGTTATCAGTTGTTTGTCTTGGCTGAGGCTCATCATTGACATCTTTGAGAAATTCCTCACGGCATTTTTCAATCGATTTACCACGACCTTCTTCTCCAAACACAGCAAGAAATGTTGGAATATATTTTGGATTGAGTAATATTGATTTTGCAGTTTCTAAAAGAAATTCATCTAAATTCATGATAACAATCCCGTTTAAATCTTTTCAATCAATTCTCGAACCTGCTCAATCAAAGGTGGCAAATCCTCATTGATTGTTGTCCATGCAATGCGAATATTCACACGAAAATATTCATGAATTACTAAATTTCGCATAGCCCTCATTTCCTGCCAAGGCAAATCTGGATATACATCGACAATATCTGGCAATAAACTCCGCGATGCCTCCCCAATTACTGCGAGGTTATACAAAACAGCCTTAACCGTCTTCGCATCCGCAGCAAAAGCCTCAAAATCCAAACCATCAGCAAAAGCTAAAATTTCTTCAGCCTGTTCGAGAATATCCTGTAACCTTTGCTGTAAAGATCTAGAAGACACGCTTTGCCTCCTTAATTACTAAATCGCGCAAATATGGCTTTAGCGAATCAACCGTTCCTAAATCGATCGCGCAACCTAACAACTTTTCGAGATAAATCTGTAACCGTGCAAAGGCAAACATCCCCACAGGCTGCGAAAATTCAACCAGTAAGTCAATGTCGCTGCTGGTTGTTGCCTCATTTCGCGATACCGAACCAAACAAAAATAACTCTGTCACATGAAATGACTTAATCGCTTCCCGATGTTGCTGCAAGGTTGTCAATACCTCATCACATAAAGCGATCGCGCTATTATTGCTAGGAATCTCGTCTAAAAGTTTCATGCTATTAAAGCAATGCCATTTAAATTTGTTAGTCAGATTATACAGGTTAATTTTGGCTTACGATCCTGATTCTACCGTTTCGCCTAGGGAATATCGAGGGAATATCAAGGGAATGTCTATATTTTCCTAGTGTAAATCTAGGGAATAAATGGGTTTATCTAATTGGAATAGAACACTAGACTGAGTCTCATCCCCTCAAGGGACAACCAATTCAATCCTAAAAACTTATGAAGAAACTTCTTGATGCTTTAACCACAGTCACTTCTACTGTAGCAGTTATTGTTGCTAGTACTTTTCTATCCGCTTCTCCTGCTAAGGCTGGTGATCTAGGCGGATTAAGATTAGATGCTTATTGCAGTACTTTCTATGGTTCCTATTCACGTTTAATTAGTTATAACGCTGGTGGATGGCGTTGCCCAACTAGAAATGGACTTGCCTCTATCGATACTAACGCAGTTTGTCGGTGGCAGTATGGTTCTTATGCTAGAGCCGAGACCTACAACTGGTCTAACCCCTATTCTTGGCGTTGTGTTTCTGGTATCACTCGTTTGATTCCTTAATCCGAGTATTTGTCTCTTCTATGTATTATTCGGGAAGCTTTTTTCTATAGCTTCCCTTTTCTCGTTTTCTTTTTGGCTCAAGAAATCTATGAATAAATCCATTTTGGAAGTAGTTTTGTTTGCGTTGTCAGTATGCATATTCTATTTGGAATCAAGTATACCGATCGCTCAAGCCCAAACCGATCCTACTTTATCTGTCCCTCAAACTCAAATTCCATTTAATACCTCTAATTTTATTCCATCCACAAATTATCCCCTAGGAGATTTAACACAACAAGGAATCATTAACAATAATGGATCTTTAGGACAAACAAATAGCTGCGGTAGAGCTTGCGTATACTTTTACACTGATTTCTCTCGAAATGATGCTCGATTTGGAGCAGGTATTAATATTCCTCTTTTTGCCCCTGAGAACGAACTCACTAGCGCTCAATCAAAAAAGACTCTTTACGATGTAGAAAGCGGATACATTAAGGCGATCGCAGATGCTTGTCAGTCTAAAGATTTAATAAGAGCAGAACTCAGTGCTAAAGGACTAGCCCGAATTTGGAATGTAGATTACAAAACTTTACTTCGTCCTAGCTGTGGCTAGGTATAGTTATGTTGAGAATTACCATACTGTTCTTAAAAACCTTTGCCCTCTTCGTTCTTGGCATATTTCTAGCTTTCCCAATAGCCGCGATGTGTGGCGCGGTATCACTGCTGCTTGCTTGTTTGCCACTAATTTGGGAAATCTTGTGGAGATCAGGATTAGGATTGATGATGATCACTGCGATCGCGCTCTTCTTCAAAGCTTTGAAAGATTAAAAGCTCACTATGATTCGCTTAGAATCAAAAAATTTAAGAGCTACATCAGCGTTAAATTGAGCTAAATGTTCGTAATTGTCGGTGATATCTAAACGAGCGGGTAAAGAGATAATAATGGTATGCATTATTTGGAAGCTGAAAACAAACTTTGAGAACTATTCATCAGGCGATCGCGCTCTTGTTCCCACCAATCATCAGTTGTGACGATTCCTTCACCTCGTTCCAAACTATCAACTCCTTCTATTAATAGCTTTTCCAGTTCTTGATCAGAATTTATAACATTCGGCAACAAAATGCGATCAATAAATTTCAAAACACTTTTTTGTTGATTGAATGATAAAGCTTTCACCTTGTCAATCACAAGCTCTTGGATGTTGTTCATAAAAGACTCAATAAGCAAAATAACAACTAAGTCATAGTATAGCCTCCCTTTTACGATTGATGGAAAGAGATCGCCAAAAACTTCACTAGACTCTAGCCATGAAATCGCTTTACGCTTCCTGCTCTGGCAAATCCTCTGGAAGACTGTACTTTGCTTGATGTTGGTAACTACGATCGCCTTATTCATCGATTGAGTTTAATCCACCGTTGCCCCGTTGCTAAGCCCTAAGCACTGACATTGCTTATGATACTATGGATTTAAGAGAAAGTTAAGCGATCGCGCCAGTAGCAAGGGAGAAAAAATGATGACTCAAGCAATGGTAAAGCAGACACTCTATGATAACGATCTCAGTCTTTGGTTAGAGACAGTTATCTTGCAGTTGCGATCGGGTGATTTACAAAATATTGATATTGAAAATTTAATTGAGGAGCTAGAGGGTTTGGCTGGTAGAGATAGACGCGAGATCATCAGTAGACTCAAAACCCTGCTTGAGCATATTCTCAAGCGCTGCTATGTGGATATGCCGAATGAGTTTAGGGGATGGGAAGTAACCATTAGAACTCAACGATTTGAATTGGAACAGATACTAGATCAGTCACCAAGTCTGAAACGCCATTTGATCGAATCGATTGATAAATGCTTTAACGCCGCACTCAAGGATGTATGGAGCGAATATTCTCAATATACATTTCCTAAGATGTGGCAATTTAGCCGAGATATTGACTCGATTTTGAATCAAGAATTTTGGTGTAAGGGATAAATATCAATATCTGAGATTTTGCTAAGTTCGACTATGAATAAATTGGCATCGCCCTAGAAAAATGGCGTTGCATACATTCATAATGATCGCCATAAAGTAGGTAATGCGGTCTTGCTCTCGATGATGGTGACATCTGCGATCGCGCTTTTCCTGAAAGCTTTGAAAAATTAAAAAGGCGATCGCAATCTCCATCAAAAACGAAAATAAAATAATTAATTATAGTTTCATGTTTTTGCCTATACCAATCAAGTGCGATCAGTTTGGTATCTTTTTTATCCATTTGCTAAATCTATCTTGAGTATGATGAACTAAATTGAAAAACCCTATCCAAAAACAACCATGAGCGGAAACGAGTCACGCATTCAAGCTATTTATCAAATCACCAACCGTGAGCCGCTGCCCAAGAAAGCTCCAAAGCGTTTGGAGGAAATGTGGGCAACCGATGTGTTTACTCTGAGCAAGATGCAAGAATGCCTTCCCAAGCCAGTCTTCAAATCGATCAAGAAAACGATTCAAACTGGTGAACTTCTTGATGCCTCAGTAGCTGACGCGATCGCACTAGCAATGAAAGATTGGGCAATCTCTAAGGGTGCTTTATACTATGCCCACGTCTTTTATCCTTTGACCAACGCCACTGCCGAAAAACATGATGGCTTTATCTCAGTTCAGAGCGATGGTACAGCAATCTCCGAATTTGCAGGCAAGTTATTAGTTCAAGGCGAGCCTGATGGTTCATCATTCCCCAACGGCGGTATCCGCTCCACCTTTGAAGCACGCGGCTATACGGCCTGGGATGTCACCAGCCCTGCTTACATCCTAGAAACCGATAATGGTTCCACCCTTTGTATTCCTACAGTTTTCGTATCTTGGACTGGTGAAGCCCTAGACAAGAAAACCCCATTATTGCGATCAATCGCAGCAATGAACAAGGCTGCTACTAAAGTTTTGAAGCTTATGGGCGAGAAAGAAGTTGCTCCAGTCAACTCTAGCTGCGGTGCTGAACAAGAATATTTCTTGGTAGATGCTAACTTTGCGAATGCGCGTCCCGATCTAGTGCTAGCAGGTCGTACTCTATTTGGCAAACCACCAGCCAAGGGTCAACAGTTTGACGACCACTATTTTGGGGCAATTCCAGAGCGCGTTCAAGTCTTCATGCAAGATGTTGAGGAGCGCCTTTATCGTCTCGGCATTCCTGCGAAAACTCGTCACAACGAAGTAGCTCCTGGTCAATTTGAAATTGCTCCATACTTTGAAGCGGCTAACGTCGCCACCGATCACCAGCAAATGCTGATGACTCTCTTCCGCAGTACTGCTAAGAAGCATGGATTTGTCTGCTTATTTCACGAAAAACCCTTTGCAGGCATTAACGGATCTGGTAAGCATGTCAACTGGTCAGTTGGTAACTCAACCCAAGGCAATTTGCTCGATCCTGGTGACACTCCGCACTCCAATGCTCAGTTTCTAGTTTTCTGCGGCGCAATCATTCGTGGTGTGCATAAGTATGGACCACTATTGCGTGCAGTCGTGGCAACAGCTAGCAACGACCACCGTCTAGGTGCAAACGAGGCACCTCCTGCGATTATCTCAATGTATTTAGGTTCTCAACTTGAGGATGTATTTGAGCAGATTCGTCAAGGCGATCTGAAAAGTTCTACTGGCAAAGGCTTAATGAATATTGGCGTAGATACCTTGCCGATCTTGCCAAAAGATCCAGGCGATCGCAACCGTACTTCGCCCTTTGCTTTCACTGGCAACCGCTTTGAGTTCCGCGCTGTTGGTTCTGGTCAATCTGTGGCTGGTCCTCTAGTGGCGATGAACACCATTTTGGCTGATTCACTCGGGTGGATGGCAGAACAGATTGAAGCGGAAATAGCTAAAGGACTCAGTTTAGGTGATGCTGTTTCTAAAGTTCTCAAAGAAGTGATGGATTTACATGGCGCTGTTATCTTTAATGGTAATGGCTATTCTGAAGAATGGCACAAGCTTGCAGCCGAACGTGGCTTAGCCAACCTCCGCACTACTGCCGATGCTTTGCCTGTTCTCAAAGAATCTTACATCGAAGAATTGTTTGATAAAATGGGAGTTTTGTCTCCCGTTGAGCTAGCCAGCCGTTTTGAGACTTATGCTGAGCAGTATATTCTCTCGATTGAAGTTGAAGCTAAGCTGGTTATTAGCATGGTTAAAACTTTGATTTACCCTGCGGCAACTCGTTATCTTTCTGATCTATCCAATACTTCTCTCAGCTTGAAAGAAATTGGTATTGATTTTGAGAAGGAAACTATTGAGAAAGTGGCTTCTCTCACCAAGTCAATGATGGATTCAGTTAGCAAATTAAGTGCTGCATTAGCAAGTCATGATTTTGCTTCTCCTGAAGAGCATATGCAGTTCCTTTCTAATACTGTACGTCCTTTGATGGATGGAGTTCGCACTTCTGTAGATGCACTGGAAGGCGAAGTCGCTGATGACCTATGGCCATTGCCCACCTATCAAGAGATGCTTTTTATTAAGTAATTTCAAATAAAAAAAGGCGGTGCAAAGCACCGCCTTTTTTTATTTGAGTTGGATGCGATCTAATTGTTGAGTTCCGCGATCGCCTTTTGAGCGAGTCGTGTAGCATAGACTGTCACTGCAACTGTAGCAATAAATCCGATGATGCGTATTCCCCATTTGATTGCATCTGTAGATTGATCTTCACTACCAATACGCGCAACATCGCCCGCAAGAGAGCCGATATAGACATACATCACAGTCGCGGGGAGCATTCCTATTGAGGCTAAAGCATACTCTTTAAAACTGACACCAGTTATGCCAAATGCGTAATTAAGTAAGTTAAATGGAAATAAGGGTGAAAGGCGAGTTAGCAACACGATTTTGAATCCTGAATGAGCAACAGCTTGATCGATCGCTACAAATTTCTGATTTCCTTCAATCTTTTTGCCAACCCAGTCGCGTGCTAAATATCGACCAACTAGAAATGCGGCGATCGCTCCTAATGTTGCTCCAACAAATACATAGAGCGAACCCCAAACTGCACCAAAAACTACTCCTGCTCCTAAGGTTAAGATTGTGGCAGGGACAAAAGCGATGGTTGAGAGAATATAGATAGCAATGAAGGCGACACCGCCAATATAGCCAAGACTTTCAATCCATTTTAAGATGTCTAGCATCAGCAACATCCTCCACCGTTATAGTGCCAAGTAGAATCTGTGATCATCACTTGTTGCGGAAATTTTTGAGCTAGATTGGATGCTGTCTTATCACAAACAGCGAGAGGATTACCACGTTGCAAAATATGCCCTGCGCGATCATCTAAATACTCATCAACATCGCTATAAATTGCAGTTTTACCCGTAAATACACAAGCACCATCATTAGGAATGGGAACTTTGAATGATACAGAATCTAAGCTCTCTAGCATAAGCGGTGTATCTAAATCAAAACTATGAGTATCTAGTAAACGGTAGGGGCGACGAGCGCGAATTTCTATCTGTCCAAATCCTGCTTTAATTAAATAATGAATATATTCATCATAGGTCATCGCACCAGATAGACACATAGCGCGTAACCGTTGATCAGCTCGCAGATTGGCAGGAATAGGTCGAGTCGCGATCGGATCGCTCATAATCAATCTACCTTTTGGTTTTAGAACTCGATAGACTTCTCTTAAAGCCCTTTGTAAATCTTTTGGCTCAAAAATATTAAATAGACAATTTTGAGCGACCACATCGACTGAAGCATCGGGAACAGGTAATCCAAAAGCATTGCCTTTAACTATTTTCACAAACTCAGGATCGAACCAAGCATTTTCTTGAGCGGCTAATTGTAGATTGTGAGTAGCTACTTCTCGCATCGCATCGACAGGATCAACGGCAATGACACTGCCCTTACGACGACAGAAATAAGCAAATTGTAAGGCTTCCAAACCACCGCCAACGCCAATATACAAAACTGTGGGTTCGCCTGTTAACTCAGTAGGATGGATAGTTGTACCACAACCATAGTTCATCTGCTCGATGATTTCAGGAATCCTGAGATCGGGATATTGCATAGGTGGTGTACTTATACAGCACAAACCAACCTGCGGTGTTTTAGCCGCCTCAGTATAAAATTCGGCGGTAGTTTCTAGGTAACTCATACAAATTTATTTAGAGCTTGATTAAAAAGTAGACCATGTTTGACCGTTACTATAGCAATCCTAAATGAGTCGTGAAAATATAAGGCGTATAACAAGGGGCTTAAGCCCCTTGTTTGTCCACAAATGATTTAGGATTGCTATATAACAATTACTATAATGCTTACAGTAGATTGAGAACAAACCAAACCCAGATTTTTTGTAAAAGCCCCGCTTTGCGGGGCTTTTACAAAAAACTATAATGGTGGGTATGTTCGGTATTTGCTGTAGGACAAATTAAAAACCAAAAAACTAGAGTGGACATGGATTGCTCACTCTAGTTTTTTGATTTTTAGCTTAACAAAGAAGGAATGATTGAGAATCACTCCAGATTTCTTTTTTAAAACAAGTTAGGAATATTATTTGAACGCAGGTCTTTGTAATCTAGAATCTTGCGAACTACATCAAATGTAGGCTGATTGTTATCAATAGGAATCAGTGAAGTTAGCTGTCCTGGCAAAACTTGCATTACAGGAGGCAGATCTCTTGTAAATACACTTATAGCGCGATCAACTAACGATTGCTCACCTTTGAAAAAAGCATTGGTGTAAGTAGATTGATTGGGAACTTGAGGTAGCCCTGCAACATTAAATAGATTTACAGGAATACCCTGCGATGTTGGCAGGAATCGAGCTACAGTTTGTGAGATGACAGTTGTAGTCTGAATCTGAGTGAAATAGTCATAGACTTTGACATTGCGATCAATCTGCCCAATTCGCTGGGAATCAATACCTGAGACAGTGCGCAATATGCCATAAGCAGATGGATTGCTTGGCAAAATCAAGCTAATTGTGGAGAAGTCTTTGAGCAACTGTACTTCACTGTAGCCCAAGGGACGGTTTTGCAAATCGAACAAGCGCACGACTAAGCGATCGCCTGGGTTGAGTCCACGAATAAAAGTAGCCCGTTGGTTAATCGCAAAGCGATAATCACCTACATAGCGTTCTTTAATAAATTTTTTCTTGCTCTTAGATTTGATTGATATACGAGCAATTACTTGGGATAAACGGGGTTGAGACTGCAAAACTGCGAGGCTGAAATGTCCACGATGGGGATTCTTATTTGATAGCTCAACGCCTTCACGCTCTTTACGGTCCTTACGCTCTGAACTACGATCATCGTAGTCATCATCTTCGTCGTCATAATCTTTTTTAGAAACGATGATTGGCTTCATCGGCGTGACGGTCTGCACATTTGTAGTTTGTACATTTGTAGTTTGTACATTTGTAGTTTGGATAACCGCAGTTTGAGAAGTGGTTTGAGAACTATTCGAAATCCCCAAATCACGATCAGAAAGATCTGAATTATTAGAAGAGTTACTAGAAGTATTGGTATTACTGGTATATACAGAGGGAATACGACCAGAAGTTACTTCAGAGGAACTAGCCGTCACAATAGAAGTAAACGATCTTACTTCTTCAATCTCAAATCTAGCATCTTTCACTCCATTCGGTAAATCGTACCGCACACTAGTAATCGCCTTGAGATCGCCATTATAAATATCATCTAAGGAAATTTTCTCACTTAAACTATTGAGTGAGATTACTTCAACAGGAGTAAAATATCTACCCGCATTTTTGGAAAGCAAACGTGCGCCAGAGTTACTATAAACTTCGCGCCATTCGCCAGAACGTCTGACATAGAGCTGATAGACCACATTGGCATAGGTTGTAGCTGGCTTGTTAACTACGTCAAACAAAATGCCAATACTAGACAGGTTCCCAGAATTGTCGAGCAGACGTAAAAGCTTGACTCCTGTTTGCCAGTCTTGTGGAACTTGAGCAACTATTTGGGGAATAGATGGGCTAGCGATCGCTTCTAAAGTGGGCAGAAAAGGTGCAGCAGTTAAAGTCGCTGCCAAAATAGATAAGGAAGTTCTGTGAAAAGTATGGAGATTTTTACGAAAAATATTCATCTTGATTTATTCCCAGCTTGAGGTAATTCGTGATTTGCTAGAGGCAACTTATTTAATTATTTAAGTAATTATTTAAGTTGACACGTGACTATGTGGGCGCCCAAGGCGCCGAGATATAAGTAAAAAGTCTCGTTAATTAAGACGATTTAATTCGTTTTTTGTTCCTTTATTCAGAAATTAAACAACAAAGCCACCCTTATACAGCTTTGTTGTTTTGAATTTAAAAAAATCAAGGCGGCGTTTACTAGCACCTTTATTTTTTGTGTTCTAGAGAAACCGTGATATTTGAATTTGCGCCCAGAAATTTTGCAAGCGATCACACATACTCGCTGTAGAAAATCTTGATTGCGATCGCCATTTATCCAATAACAAATGTCCCATCGGCGTAAGACGGAAACTATCGGTAATACCTTGACCATCAACCTCGCGGCGCAATACCCCCACTTGGATCAACCATAGCAAAGAATTTTCCGTAATTACAAGATTAGTTGGAGTAGTTGAATATTGATTTTTAAAGCCATCATTACCAGCGATCGCCCGTAAGTTTATGCCTTGGACTGCCATGTCAGCAAACAACTTCACCGTAAAAGATGCACAACGTAAAGCTCTTTCTGCTCGTTGTAATACTTGCGGTTCATATTCTGCAAAATCTTGGTTGGTTTTTTGGTGCAGAGCTTCGGTTGACATTACGGTTTTTCAATAATCTATAACAATTATCATAATGCGTATACTCAAGAAGAAGAGGCAACGCTTAGCGTCACCTCTCTTTTTAAGGTTTTAATTGCTGATCTCTATCAATTAATCGTATCTTTTAGGATCTTTCTTTTCCTTCTTTTCAGAGGGGTCTTTCTTAGGCTTCTTAGTTTCTTTATTGCCCTTTTGTTCTTTTGACATTAGTTTAGCTCCATTGCAAATAAATCTTGGCATAAGCGGCACTTTACGCCACTTACTATAATCATTTTAACAATAATCTTGAAGCTTAGGAAAGCTCTCTCTTGCTATGCAATCCGATAGGGTGAAGTGTAATTTAGAGCGATCGCTTTATATTTATTGAAATATCTATAGACAGCTAAATGTCTCAGCTAGAGAGCGATCGCTATGATGTCCACACAAAATCCTGAAGCACATATTCCAGCAATCAATGCTCTGGCAATGGGCATGGCAATTAAAAAAATGTATGAAATGGGGAGAACGGATTTTGACTCAGAAGATTTTTCTGGACTGAAATTATCTTGCTGCAAGCTGCCAAAAATTAATTTAACAAACTCTGATCTGCAAGATGCTGATCTTGACCTGACCGATCTAAGTGGGGCTGACTTACGAGGTGTAAATTTAGAGCGTTCTAGCCTAGTGTTCACAAATTTAACTAACGCTGATTTGAGTAATGCAAATTTAAAAGGGTCTAATCTGGGAGGGGCTGATTTGAGTGGGGCAATTTTGAAAGGTGCAAATTTACAAAATGTTAATTTACGCGGTGCAAATCTAAGCAATGTCCATCTTGAATTTGCTGATCTGCAAGGGGCTGATTTAACAGGAGCAAATTGCTCCGATTGCGATCTACGTTACACAAATCTCAAAAATGCGAATTTCACTGATGCAAATTTGGATAGTACAAATTTGGATAGTACAAACTTGGATAATACAAATTTATTCAATTCCGATCGCTAGTCTTGTGTAAACCGTGACCAAGGCATTCGCATCACCAACATTGCCAGGAAACAAGACCACGGGTAAATCAGGAAAACGGGGATGGTCTTCAGGAGTACGTACTACTGAACAACCCGCCAGAATCTGACCTAACAGCCTCGCAGTTGGTAAATTTAGCCCAGTGCTTAAAACATCGTTAGATGTAATTCCACCTTTACTAATTAAAAATCCAATATCGGCGGGTAATCCTTGCACGATCGCCATTAATAGCGCTGAAACTGATTGCCCAAAGGCTAGACGACTGGCAATATCAGCGAATTCCAACTCTTTGCGACTGGTAAACACCACCGCAGTTTTGCGTGCGTCATGGGCTTGCTGAACTTGGGCTAATGCTTCTTGTTTAAGAATTTCTGACTGAGTAATGGGATCTTTCAATAGACGAGAGACATCGATCTCGACAGGAACCGTATTGGGCGCTTTCAGTAAGTTTTCTAGTTGCTCAGTAGTTTTTTTGACATGAGAGCCAACGATCGCCACACCAGCTTTAGGCGATCGCATATATTTCGACATTTCTTCGGCAGGAATAGGCTGAGCAGGTAGTTTGGCAAGGGCTGTCAGCAAACTCGCCGCACTACGGAATAAGAAGCGTTTACCAGTGGCAGCGATCGCTAAAATATCAGCCGCAAATTGATTGAGATCGGCTTGGTTTTCGGCATCGACGACAACACATTGATTGTTATGCAACCTTCCTAACCGCTGTCTGCTTCCTGCCCGAATATCACCCAACAAAAATCGCTCTACCTTTGC
Organism: Pseudanabaenales cyanobacterium; assembly: GCA_038230875.1. GTDB lineage: Bacteria > Cyanobacteriota > Cyanobacteriia > Pseudanabaenales > Pseudanabaenaceae > Pseudanabaena. The sequence goes on along the minus strand of JBBRMK010000025.1, from coordinate 36,282 downwards.
CGCAGGGATTTTGCCCTTAGTTTTTTCTTCGACATAATCAGGTAAGTAACTATGCTGATATCCAAACACAGAATCCTTAGCAAATTCGGTTTCATGTACAGGCGTTGGTACACCGTTGACAACTAAATAATGCACACTTGATTTAGTAAAGCGACCGCCTTCAAAAAATGCTGGCACTAAAAAATGTGCGTCAAAATCACCTAACTCTTCAGCGATCGCATCAGTCTCGATTGGATAATGACCACGCAGGGTCGAGTCTGAGCGACTAACGATCATAAATTCTTGAACGTTCTCGGCTTTAATTGCCATCTTCAGATTGCGACAAACTTCGCGAGTTACTTGTGCGGCAGCTTCAGGCGTAAGCGATCGCGTATTCGTCAATACAAACATAATCGGCGAAGCATCGACAAGTCCGAGCCGCAAGGTTTGTTCATCCCATTGAGTCAACAATAGGCAGCTATGCACAGTTTGTGAACCTGTCGGATCGTCATCAAGAACAATAATTTTCGGTTGCCGAGAAGAAGTAACTGCCATTGCATTCTATATAGCGTTTTTAATAAAAAGGTTTTAGTGATTGTAAAATTACGGCTGAAGCGCGTTTAGCATCTTCTGGTTGATCTAGAGTTAGGCTTACTTGAGTTAACTGTTTTTCTAGAGCATCAAATGTCTCATAGTTTTCAAATATAAGCTGCATCAAATCATCAAGATCATAGGTACAGAGAGCTGACCAATCTCGCTCTTGAGGGCTAAACCGATAATTTAAGCTAGAAAACAATAGGATTTTGGCATGGAGAGGGCTGACATTTCGAGAAATAGCGGTTCGCAAATCAAATAAATTAGTTAAATATTGCAGGTTATGTCGATGCGGAATAGTGTCATGTTCATTTTTCTCAGGTAAATTATGGTTAGAAAAAAGAAATCCATTTTTTGAAATGATCGCGGTAGAAGGCTGTGGGTTTAAAAAACTATTTGGCAGCTTGCCTTCATCGCGCAAAGTATAAAGGAATCCAATACTATCAATAATATTGTCAGCCGCTAACAGATAGTCTGATTGTTTGCTAAGTTGTTTAACTTGACTATTTAACTTGTGTTTGAGCTTATTTAAATCAGGAAACATGATCATCATTTCGCTGACAAGCTGACGTATATGCAACGATTTAACTTCGTTGACATCATTTGACCAAGTTTCGTGACAAGTAAAGAGGATAAGTCGTTTGATGCGAAGTACATTGCTGTCTTGCTCCAAACTATCGATAACTTCCTCAAGAAGATTTGAATCTTCCATAAACTTTTTTTGATATTGCTAAAAATAGCAGGATTTTAGATTTTGGATGCACAACGTTTCGTACCGCACATACTAATTTACATCCTAATTTGATGCTCAGTTGTCATATTGGTGGATAAAGGCTATCTGCGTCAAGGATAGTAAGAAGAAATATTTTCATATTATTTTCTTTATCCAGCATCTAGGATGAAACCCATAGTTATTTTAGAGGGTCACAGGGCAAAGCCCCGCTTCGGGTTTCTTCTGTGTCCATATTGAAAACCGAAGTTTTCAGTATGGATGTGGTATATCATTTCTTTTTCAATCATAGTAGAGACAATTCATGAATTGCCCTTACTATGAATAAGTTTTGCCATCGGGCATAGTTGCACCCTTAAAAATGGTACCAATGGTGCTGGCTCCACTAAGTTCGGCTCTGGTCAAAACAGCATCACTAAGATCAGCTCCATCTAGATTGGATCTTACTAAATAGGCATCAACTAGACTTGCTTGACTAAGATTTGCTTTGTCTAATAGCGATCGCGAAAGGTCACAGCCTGTTAGCGTCGCCTGAATCAATCCTGCACTACTCAAAGTTGCCATACTAACATTGGCTTTAGTTAAATTGGCTCCAAATAAGTTAGCTTGACGTAGATTAGCATTTTTGAGTTCGGCCCTACTTAAATTGGCTCCTTTAAAATTGGCTTCTGTAAGGTTGACATTGCTGAGATTTGATTCCGTAAAAATTGCCCCGATTGCGATCGCGCCACTAAGATTTGCTCCTTGTAAATTGACTCTTGAGAGAGTCGCTTCGCTAAGATTTGCGCCCGATAAGTCTACCCCAGTTAGATCGGCACCACTTAGGTTGGCTCCTCGCAAGTCCGCTTTTCGTAAATTTGCACCACTCATGGTTGTAGGGGGATAGCCACGCTCTTCGCGCATTAGCGCCGCACTTAAGATCGCACACCGTAAATTTGCGCCGCGTAGATTGACACTGCGTAGATCTGCTTCACTAAGGTTGGCATCCATTAAGTTAGCAAGTGACAGATTTGCTCCAAATAAGTTAGCCCGTTGCAACATGGCTCCATGCAGATCAGCTTCGGTCAGGTTGACATTCATCATGATCGCTTGATTCAGAATTGCTCCACCTAACTTTGCACCTGTCATGTTGGCGTTATTAAAAGTGACTTTGTTTAAGTAAGCAAAGACTAGATTGGTGCGTCTGAGATCAGCTTTAGTTAAGTTAATGCCGATCAAATCACTATTAAATAGATTGGCATTGGCTAAACTTATGCTGGCAAAGTCGCGCCGCCCCGAAGCATAGTCTTTGAGAAGTTTTTCTGTACTCATGATTTATGTACGGGTAAGTTCAGAGACTTGCGAGTTTTCGATTGCATGATTTTGATATGGTAGCGCGATTGTAATCCATGCTCCTCCAGTTTCAGGATGGTTTTTGGCAGCGATCGCGCCTTTATGTAACAAGACGATCTGATATGCGATCGCGAGTCCAAGTCCACTGCCACCTCGGTCTAGTCCCGACTTAGTGCGCGATGGATCTATTTGATAAAAGCGATCAAAAATATGCGGTAAAGACTCTTCAGGAAATCCTTCTCCTGCATCAATTGTTTCTATTTGGAGGCTAGAATTTACGACACTGCTTTTGATGGTAATCGACTGAAGCGCGGGACTGTGCTTGATACTGTTGTCTAATAAATTTAGTAAAAGTCGGTAAATGCGAGACTCATCAATCTGCAAAGTTAATTGGGGGTCACCAATATAATTAAGGCTAACTTTTTTGCGATTAGCAAGTGGTTCCAGAGTTGTCCACACTGATCGCACCAACGTCGCTATATTTACATTGCTTAAATTCAAAACTGGCTCAATTCCTAGATCCATTTGCCCTAGATCGAGCAAGTCTTTGACAAGATTGGTAATCCGATCTATTTCGCTGAGTAGACGTTCGATCCAAATTTGCGCCGATGGATCGACACGCGATTCGAGAGTTTCGGCAACTAGACGGATCGCCGTTAGCGGTGTTTTTAACTCATGAGCGACATCTGATGTCCAGCGATCACGTTGTTGGACGATCGCGATCGCTTCTTGACGATCCTCTAAAAAGATCCCAACTTGATCGTTGTCAAGATAGATACTGTGAGCGCGGATCGGTCGGCTTTGTTGTGGCACTGGATTAACAGGGTCCGAAATAGCAGGATGAAATACCCAATCAATTTTAGATCCGATATTATCTGAGCGGGTTTTTTCGACTAAATGATCAAGTTCATAGGAGCGAATTAGTTGCAGCAAAAATGGTTTGCGAAGTAATCCTTGCTGGTGGTTGACAATACCCATCATAGTTGCCGCGCGTTGATTACATATAGATAAACGATTATCTCGATCAACTTGGATATAACCGATAGGAGCTGATTCGACAATTTTTTCCCACAACTGACGCTCAACTATGTGGTCTATTTCTCCATTTACTTCAAGTTGCTCGCGATAATTTTGTTGAATATTTTGCGCCCAAGATTTTAAACTATGCAGCGATCTGGCTCTAAATACATGTTGCGATCGCTTGTGAAATTTACGATTGCGGCGATGTTTAGCATAATTCCAGCTAAACCAGCAAGCACTGGTGGCAATCGCGCCAATGCCAATTCCCACAAGCAGCCAGAGCAATTCCACCTTTATGCCCTCTGCAACAGGTTTAATCGTTCAATTATATAACACAACAAAGGCGGCACAAAGTACCGCCTCTATTCAGAAGACATGGCGCATATAGCGCTTACATTTATCAAATCTAATCAGTTTTAATCAGTTCTAATAGATTTAGTAAGTCTCGATGTGCCAACGACCGTCACGCTTCATTTGCTTCTCGAAGTCTTTCCAAACAGCACCATTCTTTTCAGCCGTTTTGGTCATAAATCCAGCAATACCGTCTTCCATCCCACGTAGCCCACACATATAGGTATGAGTAGTAGGCTTTTGCAGTACTTCCCACAACTCGTCAGCGTATTCAGCCATACGGTTTTGGATGTACATCTTCTCACCTTCAGCATTTTTTTGCTCGCGGCTGATTGCTACATCGTAGCGGAAGTTGCGTGGGTGCTTATACGCCAGCCATTCTAGATCAGGTTTGTAAAGCACGGTCGTATCGGTTGGCACACCAAAAAAGAGCCAAGCTAAACCATTAAATTTATAATCTTCATGCTGTTCTTTAAACATCCGCCATAGAAATGCACGGAAAGGGGCAATACCAGTGCCAGTTGCAATCATAATCACCGTTGCATTAGGATCGTCTGGTAGTAACATTTCCTTGCCAACAGGACCTGTCAACTTCACTTCATCTCCAGGGTTGAGATCGGTCAAAAAGTTGGAACATACGCCTTTGACAGTTTCATTTGCTTCGTTTTGATACTCTAGACGTTTAATGCTTAGAGATAAGGTCTTGCTATCGAGATCGTCACCAAGGCGGGTTGAAGCGATCGAATAAAGACGAAGCTTATTTGGCTTACCATTTTTGTCTTCGCCGGGGGGAACAACACCAATACTTTGACCTTCTAAATAACGAAGGCTACCTCCCGAAATGTCAATCTTTATATGACGAGTATCTCCAGCAGCTCCCGGTCTAACTAGCACCTCATTAGAAATACATTTTGCGGTAAACGGAGTAGCTGGGCGATAGATATTTACTGGAATATCTTTTTCTGAATCTTTGCTCATGAGATGATATATGACAAGAGAACACAAATTTATTATATTTTCAAATGTGACTTGTCAGCATTCTGTAGCGTAAAGATCTCTTTGATTAGCAAATATTAACTCTTCATTAAGTATAGCGATCGCGAAATATATTAAATTCAGGAATAATAGTCTGTGCATAGCACTGCTCCTTTTATTCTGGTTTTTCGGTCTTAACTTAGTTAATGATCATTGGAGTCCATAGCAAGCATATAGCAGCTTTGCGTTAGCTTGTCTATGTTATTATCGATACAAATTGTAAAACTTTAAGTACTTGCTACAAACCAATCGTTTGTAGTGAGGCAAGTAAAAAGTATCTTGCTACAGAAGTTCTCATGATGAAATCAATTTTTGAGCTTTTAGGATTTAAAAATTCGAAAATTAGGTTTGATATTGAATCGCGAACATAATTTAGTTACGAGTCCAGAGGAGGCTACTTTGCGAACAACGGGTGCATTTGCTCTCATCGACAGTGTGAGACGACAGGGTGTAAAACATATTTTCGGCTACCCAGGTGGAGCGATTCTGCCAGTGTATGACGAGATCTATCAGGCAGAGTCAAGAGGCGAGATTAAGCATTATCTCGTGCGTCATGAGCAGGGAGCCGTCCATGCTGCCGATGGGTATGCCCGCGCAACTGGACAAGTGGGAGTATGTGTGGCAACTTCTGGCCCAGGCGCAACTAATCTAGTGACTGGTATCGCCACAGCCCAAATGGACTCGATTCCGATGGTGATTATTACGGGACAAGTACCTTCTTATGCGATCGGTACTGATGCGTTCCAAGAGACAGATATTTGGGGAATTACTCTACCGATTGTTAAACATTCTTATGTGATTCGTAAGCCTGAAGATATTGCCAGGATTGTCGCTGAGGCTTTTTATATTGCGGGTACAGGTCGCCCAGGACCAGTGTTAGTTGATATTCCTAAAGATATTGGGCAGCAAGAGTTTGACTATAATCCTGATGTGCGGATTGATCTTCCTGGTTATCAACCTAAGATCAAAGGACATTTGCATCAAATTGCGGCGGCGATCGCCCTAATTCGTCAGGCGAAAAGACCATTACTATATGCTGGTGGCGGTGCGGTACTTGCTGATGCACATCCTGAAATTGCCGCATTATCAAAGCGGTTTCAATTGCCTGTGACTACTACCCTAATGGGTAAAGGTGCTTACGACGAGAATAATTACCTTGCTCTTGGCATGTTGGGAATGCATGGCACCGCTTATGCCAATTTTGCTGTGCAAAGTTGTGATTTGTTGATTGCTGTTGGTGCAAGATTTGATGATCGCGTCACGGGGCGTCTTGATAAGTTTGCGCCGACGGCTCAAGTTATTCACATTGACATCGATCCTGCGGAAGTTGGTAAAAATCGCAAGCCTGAAGTGCCAATCATTGGGGACGTTAAAGAAGTTTTGCAAGCCATTCTTGAAGCTACTAGCTACGAAGAAGACATTCAAACAAAAGCTTGGTTGGCTCAGATTGATGAGTGGAAAGAAGACTATCCACTTGATGTGCCTACCTATGACAATGTACTTTCGCCGCAGCAAGTAATTTATGAATTTGGTAAACAAGCGCCTGAAGCTTATTTCGCTACAGATGTAGGTCAACATCAAATGTGGTCAGCCCAATTAATCAAAACTGGTCCTAGAAAATGGATTTCTAGTGCTGGACTTGGCACGATGGGTTATGGAATGCCTGCGGCGATGGGTGCGAAGGTGGGATTGCCAAACGAGCAAGTTATCTGCATTAGCGGAGACGCTAGTATTCAGATGAATATTCAAGAGCTGGGAACATTGGCGCAGTATGGCATCAATGTCAAAGTAATCATTGTTAATAATGGTTGGCAGGGTATGGTTCGCCAGTGGCAAGAAAGCTTCTATGATGAGCGCTATTCCTCTTCTAATATGGAAGCGGGAATGCCAGACTTTGTAAAGCTTGCCGAAGCCTATGGCATCAAGGGGCTAAAAGTGATTGACCCAAGCGATCTCAAATCTGCGGTTGCGGAAATCTTGGCTTATGATGGTCCCGTGTTTGCTGATTTTCGCGTCAAGCGTGATGAAAACTGTTATCCGATGGTTCCACCTGGAGCTAGTAATGCCGAAATGGTAGGATTGCCAACTCCTAAGCGATCGCTACTAACTAAGCCGCTACTAAATAAAGAAGTGCCAGAAGTTGCGTTAGTTTAGAATTTATTTAAGATAGGAATTACGCAAAAGAACGAAATGTAGGGGCAATTTATGAATTGCCCCTACTGTAACATAAGGCTTTCAAGTCGTTTCTGTGTAAGTCGTTTTGGGTAAGTCCTATTAGTTTTACAGCAGTTGTTGATCAAACCCACAACGCAAACGGTCGCAGGGCGAAGCCCCGCAAAACTTTTATATTATTGTTTGTGGTACAGCCTGTTGAGGCGTTGAGTAATACAGAAAATCTTTTGAAAGTGCCGCTTCGCGGCACTTTCAAAAGATTTTCTGGGTTTTATAACAGCGCAAAGCGCTGTAGGTTTGAAAGCAAATTGCTGTAGATTAGACAGCTTTAGACTGTTTCCATTTCCAGATGACGCCTGAAAGAGAATTTGTGAGAACGTGAGCGACGATCGCTGACAAAAGATTGCCTGTATACATAGTGACTGCGCCGAGCATCATGCCAACTGCGATCGCCCAAACTGTATAGGACAAATGCTTAGCACTTGCCATGTGTAGCGCCCCAAATACGACACTGGAGATGATTAAAGCAATTCCATTCATACCGAGAGCAGGTAAAGCAACGCCACGAAATAGCATTTCTTCGCTCAGCCCTGGCAATAAACCCAACCAAATCAGATCGACTGGCTTTAATGGTTTGAGTACCATTTCTAAATATTCTTGGGCAGCAATGCGATAGCTTTCCCACACTTCATAAATCAAACTACTTAGTAAAGCTACGCCCACACCAATCCCTACCCCGATCGCTGCATGTTCTAGTTGCCAGTAAAGCGAAATCATTTGGATACCTGTCAGGTAAACCCAACCTTTGGAAATCACCAAAAAGATGATCGCCGTAACTGCCATCGCAATTAAAACTTGTGATCGCGATAAAGAATTGCTTTCTTTGTCAGGAATTTGTTTAGGAGCTTGTGAAAATAGAGACATAGCGAAAGAATAGTAAGATAGTAAATTGGAAGTTTAGAAGATAATTGAGAAAGAATCTTTAAGCCATACTTTCGATCATGGAAACGAGGCGCTCAATATCAGAAATGGTGGTGAGATAGTGGATAGAAGCCCTTAAGCAATCTGGATCGGCAAGCGCACGGATAAAAATTTGATGTTCAGATTCTAATTGTTTAGCGATGAAAGCATGTGAATTTTGAGCGCTCGCACTTTTAGATAATTTTTTTACAATCTTAAATGAAACTAACCCCGACTCTGGCGTAACTTGCCGAATACACTCAATATGTGGCAAAGCATTTAGATTTTCCCACAGTAATCGACTTAATTGGCAGATTCGTTCATATCGCTGCTGTTGTGTCCCCCAAGTATTGGCAATGGCGATCGCAATTCGCATCGCTTCATAAAGAGCGTAAGTAGAGCTTGCCACTTCAAATTTAGCGCCGTCTTCTCGCCATTGGGGAATTGGTGTTTTACCAGTCAGTCCTCGCCATCCCACAAATACAGGCTCAATTTGATCAAAAATTTCGGGGCGAATATACAAAGCTCCTAATCCGAGCGGTGCGCACCACCACTTATGGGTTGTAAACGCATAAAAATCCGCAGCGATATCAGCAAGATTTAGCGGTAAAACTCCCACTGATTGAGCAGCATCAACGGCAACTAATACATTGCGCTCATGACAAGCAGTAGCGATCGCTTTTAAAGGTAAAACCTGTCCTGTATTCCAGCAGATATGGCTGAGCATTACGAGGCGAGTTCTGGGCTGCAAGTGCTGCACTAGCAACTCTACAACTGACTCGCTATCGATAACATTGGTATTACGAGTATTAGTTAAAGGGAAATAATCTATTTCAATGCCAAAGCGTTTTTGGATTTGGATTGCGCTAGCAATGATCCCTGGATGTTCGCAGTCTGAGAGTAACAAGCGATCACCTTGCTGCCAATCCAGCGCCCATAGTGCGATATTGCACCCCACAGTCGTATTTTCAGTAAGCGTAATCGCGTTTGGGCTTACTTGAAATTCTTTGGCGATCACAGCCTTAGTCGCGTTGTATTCGGCGATCATCCAATCGCCTGCAGCATTAGAAAAGCACCCAAGCGTTTCAATATGGTGGAAATTTTTAGCGATCGCGTCTAAAGCTGCATCACATATTACCCCTTGACCACCGTAGTTAAAGTAAGTGCGATTTTCGATCCTTAAAGCAGGAAAATAAGATCGATGTGTGAATAAATCTGGTTCGCGATCACGCTCTAAAGTATTTGAAAAATTATTAGAAAAAGTTGCCGAAGAAATCAAAATCAACTCCTGCAAAAAAACTCCTGCAAAAAAATAACTCTTGCTCAGCTATTCCTTATTCTATAGCTACTTGCAACTTGGCAGGGCTTTGATTGATCCGAGCAGTGCCAAACGATGCTCATCCCAAATTACAAATAATTTAAAAAAGCGTTATAAAATACAGTGATCGCCATACGATGTAGTGAATCATGTTGGATAAATATTTATAGCGTGACAGAGGTAAGCCAAATGTTTGAAAAAGTTGCGCTTTTTAGTAACAAACAAGTAGCCAAGAAACTTAGTTTTCTCTCCTATGCGATCGTCGGAATCGCAGTATTTGTAGTCAATGCCAATCTCGACAGTTACCCTTACCTACAAGTTTATATAACCTTACTTGAAGCCAAGCTTGGAATTGTCTTTATGTATCTATTGAACAAAAATCTGGGAAAGCTTAATAAAGAGAAGCGTTCAACATAATGGTATTTGCCTCCATGCATTTTAGCCAAGTATTCTAACCGAGTGTTTTAACCAAGTATTTTAGCCAAGTGTAATTTGTAACGCTTTACGCTTAAATAATGGGTACTCCTAGTACTTATACAAGACACTTATACAAAATACTTATACAAGTCTGCAACTTAATCCTAGCTTCTAAATATCGCTCAATTGTAAAATTAAAAAAATTAAAAAAATGGTTATGAAGATTAGAACTAATACAATTCTTTGGTGTTTCTTTTTAGGAGCATTTGGAGCGCATAAATTCTATCTTGGACAAACTGGATGGGGGGCGCTTTATCTAATATTTTCCTGGACTGGAATTCCATCAATTGCGGCATTTGTCGAGTTCATTATGTTTCTCTTAATGTCTGAAGAAGAATTTAACCGTAAGTTTAATGGGGGTTCATCTCAATCTACAGCTTCTTTCACAGACTCTACGACAGCCCTTAGTCATCTCAAAAAACTTTATGATGATGGCGTTCTTACAGCTGAGGAGTATGAAGAAAAACGCAAAAAGCTGCTCAAAAATATTTAGCGATTAGCGATAGATATTAACAAATTAGCATAGCAATCCTAAATGAGTTGTGGAAGTATAAAGCTTATAACAAGGGATTTAAGCCACCTGTTTCTCGACAAATGACTTAGGATTGCTGTAGTTGCTATTGCTAATTTGTTAATACCTAATTCAATAGATAAGTGCTAATAATCTATAACTAGTATCACTTTAAATTACTATTTAAATTACTATGTCTCAACCTTTATGGTTTGATCAAACACCTCAATGGGTCTGGCTAGCTTGTATACCATTCGTTGGTGGTGGCGCGATCGCCTATGCTGGCACAAGGATTGGCTCTAAAATTTGGATTGGTATAGGTGCAGGCTTTGTCGCGGCAACAATCATCGTACCTTCAATATCAATTATTTCTGGCTTTGGAGGACTTATTTGGTTTGCTCAAATTGGCACAGCCTTTGCTCTCAAACGTGAATATTTGGTTAAGACTTATCCTAAAAATCTTCCTTTACCAGAAGATCCAAAACTATTTGCCGCGATCGCTCCGACTCGTCCCAAGATTGAGATTAATAGTTGTTCTAAAAATGATTTAGTAAATATTTTAGGTTTGCCAATCGTTTATGCTAACGATTTGGATTCTTTACGTTCTGAAGGGCATATTTTCACTAGCCTTGAGGAACTCCATGACGTTCTCGAAATTTCTAACGAAACTCTCGCAAAAATCGCTCCTCTAGTTATATTTAGCTACGACTATCGCCAAGAGTCAGGTTATTCATGGAAGCGGCTCAACTCTATGACTGTCGATGAAATGATCGATTTAGGGCTTGAGCCTAAAGTTGCTGAAGCGATCGAACAAGAACGACAACGACGTGGAGCATTCAAATCGATTATGGATATAAAAAAGCGTACTGGAATTCCTTTTACCGTCTTTCGACATCTTACTTAAAAACAATCTAAAAATGTTCAATGCTTTGTGCTACAAGTTCTAATTGATTTTACAGCGCTTTGCGCTGTTATAAAACCCAAAAAACTTTTTAAAAGTGCCGCGAAGCGGCACTTTTAAAAAGTTTTCTGTACTACTCAAAGCCTCAACAGGCTATAAGTTGATTTTAAGTTGATTTAATAAGTTGATTTCAAGAGGTTTGCTATGTCGCTTTTTAGAACATCTTTGAAAGAAAACCTAGATAAACATAAGCTATGGTTGGACAGCCATGGAGAGGAAGGGCACCGATTTAGTGCGGCTGGGGAGAGCTTTGAAAAAGCAGATTTAAATGGAGCTAATCTGAGTAAAGCCAACCTTAGTGGAGCAAATTTTAGTGGAGCAAATCTTAGTGAAGCAAATCTTAGTGAAGCAACTTTATTTGGAGCGAAACTAATTGGAGCGAATATAAATGGAGCGAATCTGAGTAATTCCGCCCTGAGTGGATCGGAACTTCAGGGAGCAACGCTTCAAGGCACTATTTTAACCGAGGCGATTCTTTGTGAAGCAATTCTTACGGGTGCAGATTTGACTAATGCGGATTTACATAGAGCCAATCTTAGTCTTGGCATCCCTGAATTTATTAAATCTAAAAATATTCAGTCTATTGTGAGCGGACGTATTGTGCCATTTATGGCGATTCGTCAAACTAATCTTAGAGAAGCAAATCTGAGTGGAGCGAATCTGAGTGAAGCGAATCTTGATTTTGCCGATCTGAGTGATGCAAATCTGAGTGGAGCAAATCTGAGTGGTGCAAAACTTTTTGCTGTCAACTTGAGCAAAGCCAATCTATCTAACGCAAATCTTCATGGAGCAGATTTATTTCGAGTTAAAGCTCTGAACACTAACTTTAGTTCCGCAGATCTCACTGAAGCCTGTATCGAAGCATGGATAATTGATTCTGAAACAAGATTTGACGAAGTTAATTGTAAATCTATTTATTTGAAGCATATCCTCCGCAGCTTGCCTGATTATATTCTCAGGAAATATTGCGATCGCCGTCCTTTTAATCCCAAGGCTACTTTTGCTCAAGGCGATTTTATAAAATTGGTAAGCAGGGATAACGCAGGGCTAGAATTAGAAAATCGAGGATCAGATATTCTTCAAGAACGAGTTGTCATCGAAGAATTACATGAGATCTTTGAGCATTTAATTGAACAACATTTTCAGCGCTATGCTGATGCTTCAGTAAGCGATCGCCAAACACTTTTAAGATTAGAAATCACTTATCAGGCGAAAGTCGATCCAGCTTTTAGATTGAGATTGCTTGAGGCTGTCAGTGCAAAAAACAATCAGGAATTAACTAAGTTATTGACTGACAATGCTTTTGTGAGTGTTTCCGAAGAAACTATTCAACAATGGCTTGCTATCGAATAGAACAGAGTGTTGAGAATACTCCCTTCCCAGTATAAAAATAGACATTAAAAACCAAGAATTAGCGTTGCGGCGCGGAGCGCCGCAACGTCTAATCTTTCGCTGGGAAGGGAGTAGGTATAGATCTTCATAAGGTTTATTAAAGCTTGGGAACTTCCCAAATATCAACACTTTTGTCTTGACTACTACTAACTAGCTTGAGATTGTCGGGAGCTAGTGCCAAAGATGTGACGAGATCTAAATGACCGATCAGATTCCAAACTAGATCTCTAGTTTTGAGATTCCATAAGCGAATGGAATTAGGACTTTCTTTACTACCACTAAAAAGATAATTACCATCACGAGTAATCACAAGTGCGCCGATCACATCTTCCTGCTTATTAAGTGTAAATACTAACTTGCCTGAAGCGATGTCCCATCCGCGAATTGTTTTATCATTGCTGCCACTGATCACTTGTTTGCCATCTGGAGTTACCAATACACAAGTAACCCCTTCCCCATGACCTTTTAACGTTCTCAAGTTTGCACCTGTTTCCGCATCCCAAATCATTAATGTTTTGTCACGACTGGCGCTAACGATCTGCTTACCATCGGGCGAAATCGCAACACCCCAAATTTTGTCCTTATGTCCTACTAGAGATCGTTCTAACTTGCCTGTAGAGATTCGCCAAAGGTTTACAGTATTGTCATTGCTACCACTGGCTAAAAGATCGCTACTCGGGGCGATCGCTAAACTATTGATCAGGTTAGTATGACCGCTTAAAGTTTTGACTACTTTCCCTGAGCCAATATCGATGATTTTGATATTTTTATCTTGCCCTGCGGTGACGATCTGACGATTAGATAGAAATACCACAGCTTTTACCCATCCCCCCTGATCTTTAATTTCACGAATTGGATTAGGATTACTTCCCTCCAATTCCCATAATTTGACAGTTCCATCATCACTAGCACTAGCGATCGTTTTGCCGTCTGGACTGACCGCCACACTCTGAACAGTGTCTGTATGTGTTTGCAAAAATCTCGTAGGAGTCAGTCGTTTTTGCCGAAAAACAGGTAGTTGGATTTCTTCAAGGTCAAAGCCAATTGTTGACACTTTAATCACAGTGCCGATGCCTAGCCCCATAAAAGCAGCAATTATTACTGATAACGTCAATAAGATTGGCGAAGTTGGCTTGCGAGTTGAATCTTTGATCGCTTTCTTGATTGATTTACGCTTAGCTTTAGTCGGGCTACTGGGCAAGAGTTTATCGATCTTTTCAATCTCTTGGAGGATTTTTAAAATTGTTTCGCAATTGATCGGACGATCGCTAGGTTTACGAGCGATGAGAACATCGATCAGATCAGCTAACTCTTCGGAGATTTCAGGAGCGTGCGATCGCCACTCAAAAATATCGCGATCGGGATTATAAGTATCGAGGGGATATTTACCAGTTACCAAATGGATCATTGTGCAACCGAGCGCATAAAAATCGGATTGTGGGACTGCAAAACCTTTTTCTTGTTCAGGAGCAGTGTAGCCAACTGAGCAAATACTAGTAACCCCTTGCACACTGCCAATTTTAGCGAGATAAGTATGAGTTGCTTCACGTGCAGTGCCAAAATCAATGAGAACTAGTTGACCCGAAGGAGGCAACATGATATTTGCTGGTTTAATATCACGATGCAAATAGCCTTTACTATGTACGAGCGCTAAAATTTCTACCAATTGACGCAGCCATACGATCGCTCGTTTTTGGGCAATTGGCTGTTTTTGGCGTTGATAAATCCATTGTTCGAGGTTCAATCCCTCAATTTTTTGCATCACGATCCCGTGCAACATTTTGCCGTTTGCGAGAGTGTGATGCACATAAGTCTCAATTTTTGGTATCCCCGCGTGCGATATCTGCCCTAAGACAAATGCCTCTTGCTGAAAAAGCGAGACAGCTTTACTATCTTCATTTAAATCTTGCTTGAGGATTTTCAGGATTTTTGCTTGACCTGTAGGATTATGTACCTCATATACAATTCCAAATCCCCCCGTATCACTTAGTAACTTGGTTACGGTATAGCACTCATCAATCAACAATTCCGAGCCGCATCCTCGACAAGTTAGATAATTGTCATTTTCGGCATGGTCGGGCTTTGTACAAGCAGGGTTAATACATAGACGCATGAGTGTTGACGCATAAGTGTTGATGCATGGTGTTTTAAAGCGTGTCAGTCTAGACTTACTATATCTCTACAAACTATATCTATACAAAGTCAAATTTATAGTACCCCTACCAAGGCGAAGATGCGCTTCACGCCCTTACCTTTATTATTGGAATCATGATTGAATACATCACCACCCTCTTCATTAATGCGGCCATTTTTGCACTGTTTAGTTTGGGACTAAATCTGCAATGGGGCTTTGCAGGCTTGGTTAACTTTGGACACGTTGCGTTTATGACCGTTGGGGCATATACAACTGTATTACTGACTGTCAATGGTGTGCCTTGGTTCTTAGCTTTTCTAATTGCGGCGGCGATCGCAGGTTTGCTCGGTCTAGTCATTGGGAGCACCGCTTTAAAATTGCGTGAAGATTACCTTGGTATTGTCACAATTGGCGTATCGGAAATGATTCGTCTATTTGTGAATAATGAAGAATGGCTCACCAAAGGAACAAGAGGCGTACAGGATTTTCCACTTCCTTTAGTTAACCTAGTGGCTCGTCAGAATTATTCATTTGTATTAGCCCTGCTTTTACTAGTGGTCATTGCTGTTGTTTATTGGCGTTTAGAGTGGCTAGTGCGATCGCCTTGGGGGCGTGTGCTAAAAGCAATTCGTGAAGATGAAGAAGTGGTTAAGGCTCTTGGCAAGAATGTGTTTTGGTACAAATTGCAAGCTTTTGCAATTGGCGGTGCAATAGGCGGCATGGCGGGATCATTTTTTGCTTGGCAATTGACCACAGTCTATCCGACTAACTTTACTACCTTGATCACTTTTCAAGCATGGACAATTATTGCGATCGGTGGTGCAGGAAATAATTTGGGCGTACTTCTTGGTGCAGCAGTTTTTCAGTTATACAATGCCTTGCCACGATTTTTACCAGAACAATTTCGCGTCGATGGCGGCAGGTTTGAAGCAATTCAATTAATGCTGATTGGTTTGACTTTGATCTTGATAATGGTATGGCGCCCACAGGGGATTTTAGGTAATAAGAAAGAATTAACTTTAAATCGCTGAAGAAGCTAAAGAAATAAAAATTTATTTACAAGAAATATGAATAAAAAAAGAATTTTATTTGTTAGCTATACTGCAGTTTTGGGTGGTGGGGAGCTTTGTTTGCTGGATTTTGCCCATGCTTATCGTGAAACTAGTCAAGTACTGCTATTAACTGATGGCATTTTGAAAAAGCGGCTTGAAGATTTAGGGGTAAAAGTTGAAGTAGCTCAAGCATCGCGATCGCTTGCGAATGTAAAAGTGTCGAGTGGATTAGCCTCTCTCAAGTCAATCGGCGATCTATGGCGACTTGGTAAGCAAATTGCTCAAACAAGTAAAGATTTTGATTTGATTCATGCTAATAATCAAAAAGGATTTGTCGTATCGGCGATCGCAAAATTATTTGGTGGTGCGCCTGTAGTTTGGCATTTGCACGATATTTTGACCGCTGATATCTTTAGTCCAACTAATCGCCGTATTGCGGTTACTTTGGCAAATTGGTTCGCTACACGGGTAATCGTTAATTCCCAAGCGACTGGTGAAGCATTTGTCGCCGCAGGCGGTAAGCAAGAACTATTACGCATCGTTTATAACGGATTCGATGGAGAAGTATTTGATCGGATTGACAGCGATCGCGCTCAATCTCTTCGCTCTGAATTGGGTTTTCCTAGCGATTGCCCTTTGATTGGCATGTTTAGTCGTCTATCTTATTGGAAAGGTCAACATATTCTCTTAGAAGCCGCCAGTAAACTGCCCGATGTGCAGGTTTTGCTAGTTGGTGATGCTCTATTTGGCGAAGCAGAATATACAGAAAAGCTAAAAAATATCGCCGCTCAACCCTCTTTGCAAGGGCGCGTGCATTGGTTGGGCTTTCGTCAAGATATTCCCGAATTAATGAAAGCTTGTGATGCGATCGCTCACTGTTCGACTGCTCCAGAACCTTTTGGGAGAGTGATTGTTGAGGCGCAATTAGCAAAGCGTCCTGCGATCGCTACTATCGGTGGTGGTACTAACGAAATTATCCAAGATGGAGTTACTGGCTTATTGATCCCACCCAACGATTCGCAATTACTTGCTAAGGCAATGCAACAAATTTTTAGCGATCAAGCAGCTACTCAAAAAATGGTAGAAACTGCTTACGCACAGGCTAAAACTAAATTTTCTATTCCCTCAGTTTGTGAAGCTTTTGAAATAGCGATCACTGATATTTAGGTGATATTTAGCCCGTCATTCCAGCTAGTTTCCGCATAAGAGCAAGTTAGAGCCAATCTTTGCGTTGTCTCTTGCTAGAATATCCTGCTAAAGTATCTTGCTAAAATATTTAAAATTAATTAAGGCGTTAAATGCTAACAGACAGCGATCGCGTTCAGGTTCTAAGTGAAGCTTTGCCCTATATGCAGCAATTTGCAGGGCGCACCATTGTCGTCAAATACGGTGGTGCAGCGATGAAAGAAGAAAGCCTGCGACAGGATGTGATTCGCGATGTCGTTACGATGTCATTTATGGGATTGCGACCAGTACTCGTGCATGGCGGCGGCCCTGAAATTAATACATGGCTTACTAAGCTGAACATCAAGCCACAATTTATTGATGGTTTGCGGGTCACTGATGCCGCCACTATGGAAGTTGTGGAAATGGTCTTAGTTGGGCGAGTCAATAAGCAAATCGTAGAAATGATCAACCTTGCAGGTGGCTCTGCTGTTGGACTATGTGGTAAAGATGGCAACCTGATCCGCGCTCGTCCTCAAGGAAATGATGCGATCGGCTTTGTGGGAGAAGTGAACCACATCAATATTAATCTGCTCTCGACTTTGCTCGAAGCTGGACATATCCCAGTAGTGTCGAGTGTAGCAAGCGACGAAACAGGGCAGTCGTATAACATTAATGCCGATACAGTCGCAGGGGAACTTGCAGCAGCGCTCGGAGCCGAAAAAATGATTTTGCTTACTGATATTGCGGGAATTTTGCACAACTATAAAGACCCTAGTACTCTTTACCGCAGTCTAACGATCCAAAAAGCTAGAGAGCTGGTTGCCCAAGGAGTTGTTAGTGGTGGCATGATTCCTAAGGTGCAGTGTTGTGTACGATCGCTAGCTCAAGGTGTAAAGGCGGCGCATATTGTGGATGGTCGAGTACCACATTCACTACTGCTTGAAATCTTTACCAATAGCGGCGTTGGCTCAATGATCGTTGCGTCAGAGAATTATTTATAGAAAAGAGTGATCGCTAGCCGATCACTCTTTTAATGTGCTTTGATCGAAGCACTATAGCGATCGCTGTAGTATGAAATTATGGATGATGATTTTGACACTTCCGATAATCAAAGACTTACGGCGGATCGCAACCAAGACATTTACGATTCGTCAACACCTAACTCATCAAGAAGATTAAGGTTTCCAAGGTTTAAGAAGCTTAATCCAAATTGGCGTTTACCAAGGATTGGCTTACCAAAGTTTAGATCAGGTACTGTCAATGTATCTGATCAAAGAGGTGAGTTTTTGTGGTTCTGGCTGATAACTATTTTTATTAGTTATATATTTATTGGCTATTTTTTGTCAGTTTTGCTAACTATACCAGCACGAAAAAATCTCGCGATCGCAGGTTTTATAATCGTTGCACTTTTGCCCACTATTACTGCTTTTGCTGACTATGCTCTAGTAAAGTGGGGATATTTAATAAGTAGTTTTTTGATTGTGGGCGGATTAATTTTTGTAGCCAAGGTTCCACTTCAGTTCGTGTTTTTGGCATTCATAGCAGGGCTTGGTATTACTGCGATCGCCATAGCTGGTGAATTTCTAATTAAGCAAAACCGTAAATTTCTGGTGACGATTATTATACTCACCCTCCCTTGTTTGTTGGGGCTAGTGGCTGGCTGGCAAATATGGCAATTAGTAGCAACAAAATTTAGTTGAATAAATTTTGTTGAATAAAAAAGACGCGCATTGCTCGTCTTTTTTATTTGAGTTGGTTTTAAGTTATTCTTCGCCGTCTTCTGCCGACTCTTCAGCCATTGGATAGACAAAACCATCATTTTTGCCTGATAGGATTGATTTACCGAGCGAGATCGCTTTTTGAGCATGAACTGCTGCTTTGTGCTTCCATACTGCTTTACGCATATCTCGCTTAGATTTAGAAGTTTTCTTCTTGGGTACTGCCATGACCTAATCCCTATATTAAATGTGATAATTTTCTAATTAGAAAATTTTTGACAACCTTCCTATCATAAGCGAAATCATGGATGTTGCGATCGCAATTTTTAGTAAACTCTCCTTTCTGGGTTTAAGATTAGTTTAGCCGCCTATTTGCAAAGCTATGCCCGAAGCCAGATTTTCCTTTGCCGAACATTATCATGAACGTACCAAGTATGCGCCTGCAACCATTGCTAGTAAGAGTCAGGGCTTAGATTGGAATACACAGCCATCGCCTTACAAGGACTATAAAATTGGCACAGTTTATGATCTCAAACCCTATCTCACGGAAAATATTCAGTCTGATCGTGATGGATTATTGGCGAGTCGTTGGCGGCGGCTTTCGCGGTTGTTATTTTGCAGTTATGGTTTGACAGCCCGAGTACCGACCGTAACGGGGGATACTTTTTATTTACGCGCTGCACCATCAGCAGGAGGTTTATATCCTGCGGAACTATATTTGATTTCGGCTGGCACACCGCTTTTGTCAGCAGGAATCTACAACTATCAAGTGCGAACCCATAGCTTGATTCATTTTTGGCAAGATAATAATGTGTGGTCAGGGTTAGAGCAGGCTTGCTTTGCTCACCCTGCTTTACAAAATACCCGCATGGCGATCGCGATTACGGCTGTATTTCATCGATCTGCATGGCGCTATCAAGATCGTGCTTATCGCCGCATCTTTCTGGATACTGGGCATTTGTTAGGAAATATTGATCTAGCAAGTGCAATTGAGGATTATCAAATATCTCTGATTGGTGGGTTTGCTGATGAGTCAGTGAATGAACTTTTATTCTTAGATAAACAAGTAGAAGGGGCGATCGCAATTTTGCCAGTTCTTGATTTGCAAGATGAAGAACGCACTGGTAGAAGTCAGGAATCGCGAGAACCTTTGCAGCGATCGCAAAATATTTCTAGGGGGCTAATGACAGCCTTACCGTCGCTAACTGCGATTAACTATCCTAAGCTACCCGATGGTGAGCTATTAGAATATTTACACGAAGCTACCCAGATCATTGAAAAGCCAAATATTAAGATGCTTTTGGCGCAGGTAGATCGGCAAGGCGATGCGAACCAAGTTAGCGATCCAGATCTCGACAAGTACAATTTCCCATTCTGTACAAAAGTTAGTACAGTAACTGAAAGCATTCACTGGGGCGATGATCTAGAACTATTGGAGAATACAATCTTACAAAGGAGATCAACTCGTGAATATAGTGGTGTGAAGTTAGAATTAGCTGAACTCAAAGCCATTCTCGATTTTACTTATCAGCCGCAACATTATACCGATCAAGGACTTGACGGCAATCCTGATTATTTTGATCTTAGTTTGATCGAGACTTTTGTTGCAGTTACAGGCGTAGAAAATTTAGAAGAAGGATGTTATTACTATGCTCCCAAATCTCAAGAGTTACGCCAAATTCGCTTTAAAAATTTCCGCGACGAGTTGCATTACCTCTGCCTAGGTCAAGAACTAGGTCGCGATGCTGGCGCTGTAATTTTCCACACTGCTGATCTCCAAAAAGCAATCGAAAAATATGGCGATCGCGTTTATCGCTATTTACATATGGATGCTGGACATTTAGGGCAACGTCTGAACCTTGCCGCGATCGGTTTAGGTGTCGGCGTAAGTGGGATTGCTGGTTTTTTTGATGATCTAGTCAATGAGGTGCTTGGTATTCCTAGTGAAGAGGCGGTTTTATACATCACGACATTAGGCAGACTACGCTAAGCAAATATTTACGAAAGATGGCGCTTTGCGCCACCTTCTTTGTAAAAGCCAACTTTAATAAAAGCCAAAAACAAAAATAGCGGGCATCGCTAAGTTTTAGTTAGCAATCCACGCTATAGAGGAATTATCCGAGACATTTCAATAGATTAACGATAAAAAATTAAGTAAACATCAGCAAAATTGCTTGATTTATATTAAAACTATTAAAATTTAAGATTTACTTAACATTGGAGGTTTCTAAGCTTAGGAGCGTAAGCTCAAGTTAAAAATACAAGATGCCTTAAACAATTAATAGGTATAGCTTTTAACTAGCGATCGCAGAACTAATTAGAGACCACTCAGCTATAACGAAGAGTTAAATATTTCAAAACTTTTAACTAAAGTTTTTGGTTTGGTTAAATGATTACAACTTTATCTCTTTCTCAGGGATGATTTATGATCCCCACTAATATCGTAGTTTAAAAAATGCCAAGAAATTTTAAACGTTATTGGATTTATATAAATCTAAATAAATTTAAAATTTCCTGATTTAGGATCTTAATTATTTTTATTTTTCAAATAAATTTTGTTTCGATTTATCGCCTAACAAACATCTTTGTTGCTCAACATCTAAAACATATGTCTACAATATCTGCGCTATGGGCGATCTCCTTGAGTTCGCTAGCTTTTGGCGCGTCCTCACCCATACTTTTAACTGAATTTGTTAATGCCCAAAACAGCAATGATCCTCAGTTAATTTTAGAAGAAAAATATTCTACTAGTAATAGTCCATTAACATCTAAGCAACCTCGCTATGCAATTGAGGTTCATAAGAAGTCAGTTAACCAATGGATGATTATGGTAAATCAACAACCTATATTTTGGGTTAAAAATTTACCAGAGGCAGCGATCGCTACAGCTAAACTAGCAATGATTATGAATACCCCAGATTTTGATCTTAATCTTCTTGAACCAATCGTAATTAACGGCGAATACATTGGCAAATATAAAGATGCTATTTTATTTAAAATTCCTAAATCAGCAGTTCTTAATCCTTCGCTCAATTTGACCCAATGGATTAATAATCTACGAGTTGCATCTGGAGCAGAGCCTCTGACCTTAGTAGAAGCCCAAAAGCAAATGTATCAATTAGCTAATACTAATGAACAAATTAATGGCATTGCTTCTTGGTATGGACCTTATTTTCAGGGTAGACAGACAGCTTCAGGCGAGCAATTTGAACAGCAAGATTTTACGGCGGCTCATCCTAGTCTGCCTTTTGATACCTACCTCAATGTAACCAATCAGCAAAATGGTAAGTCAGTAGTAGTAAGAATCAATGATCGCGGTCCTTATTTTGGCGATCGCAATCTTGATTTATCTCACGCAGCGGCGATCGCGCTTAATAGTGACGAAGTTGGTGTTGTGCCAATTACCGCAACAATACTAGTCCAATCTCGTGAAAATATCTTGCGTTAAAGTTTAAATGTGACTTACAGCAATTTGCTTTCAAACCTATTACAAACAATAATATAAAATCCTTTGCGGGGCTGCGCCCTGCGACCCTTGACGTAGTGGTTTTGATCAACAGCTGCTGTAAATAGCTATATTTAAACTTTAACGTAAGTTTTCAGTGCGAGTGCCAATATCAAGAAACTGAATCAACTTGACAGGATCAGCATTAAACATAAAGGCTTTTGCATCAGGTGCAATTTTATAACCTTCTTTCTCAGCAGCTTTTTGAGCGGCATAAGGTAGAGAACTAGACAGCTCAAACATTAAACGAGCATAGGGATCGCTCAGTATATCCGCAGTGTTTGGGAAAGAAACAGGTTGAGTATATTCGGCAGAAAGGTGGATATTGTAAAGTAGTACCGAACCATCAGAGGTACTCAGCTTTTTGAGATTAATCGCCTCTTCGGTAGGATCGCCATCGGTAGACTCTCCATCAGTAATATTGATAATCGTTGGCGGATAGCTATTAGGATGTTTTTCGATCCATTCTTCTAAAAGGATACGCGCCAGTGCAAATACGCTGCACATGGCTGTGCCACCGCTTGCTACAGATTTAAACCAAATTGGAAAGTCATTGTAGACTTCGACTAGTCCACCCATTCCGTCAGGCAATTTTTGAGCGCGTTTTTCCAATTCTGCTGGATTTTCATAAATCTTGCCAATCGGCGCGATCGCGTGATCACCTGCAAGCCCATTGAGTGCTGAGGCAACCTCACTGTTGTAACCGATCACGCCAACATCAAAATAATCGTAAATTTCATTACCTTTAACGCATCGTTGTCCAAGTGAATCAAGCAAACGATTGACAGCATCGGCAACTGCCTGTGCTTTTTGAATAGGCTCGCTAGTCTTGTGTAGACTTTCATTTGCTCCTTTGGCTGTGCCTTTAGTAGCACTTTCGCTAGAAAAGGTATCTGCCATCGATCCTGATTGATCAATGAGAAATAGAAAGCAACTTGGTTGGCGACGACTGATTTCTGCTGAATAAGGCATATTAAACTTACCCGATTCCTTACGTTATATGTCTCGAAAGTTAATCTCAGTCTAGCAAACGTAGGCACAATAAGAAGTTACCTGATCAAAATTCAGCTATTTAACTGACTCACCCTACATTTCTTGCTAAAGGAGAGGACTGAATGAAGACTTTAAAGACTTTATACTTACAGCGCTTTGCGATGAAACCAAACCCAGATTTTTTGTAAAAGCCCCGCTTCGCGGGGCTTTTACAAAAATATTGTGATTCGTTTGTTCACAATTTGCTATAACACCAGTATTTAACTTGTCCGATGCTTATATAAATGCTTATATAAATGCTTATATAAATGCTTATATAAATTGAGAAAAAGATAAGCAGCTTCACGACTTGTCATGTTTTTAAGCATTATGGCGTTTGCTTCAAGGCTGTTAGTTATTATGATGTTAGGATGAGTAACACTTGACGTTCTTCATCCTAAAGCACTACTGCTATAACATCTTTTTATACAATTTCTTAATTTTATGATGTCTGTCAGCCTCAAAAAAATACTTCTTAAAGGAGAAGTATTGTCTTTATTGAGAGGATTAGTTCCGACACTCATCTCTCAAATAGCGATTCAAGATTTAGAAGGAAAGATTTTGGTTGCGGATCTGGGAACGGAATCAATAGATAGAAAGAGAGCAGGTACACAAGAAGCAATTTTAGTAGAAAACATAAAGAAAATTCCTGTCCTACTCAATGATGAAATACTGGGCTGGGTAATCGGGATAGAGAAAGTTGAACAAGTTGCTAATTTTTTGAGCTATTTAGCAAGTCGTGAATTTGAAAGGAAAACTTTGGCGGCTGAAGCTTTGGATAAATACCGAGAGATTAATCTGCTTTATACGATCGCTAGTAAAATGTCTACCTGTCTCGATGTCAAAGAAATTGGAACACTTGTAATCGAAGAAGCTAGTCGGCTGATTAAATCCACTAGCGCATCAGTGATGTTGCACAATGAAAAAAGTAACTATCTTGAGATAATCTCCGCCAAAGGAACAGCCGAGCGGATAAAAAACTTAAAAATTTCTGCAAATAAAGGAATAGCAGGGCATGTATATGTGTCAGGCAAACCTGAACTGGTAAATAATGTAACTCAAGATCCTCGCTATATAATCAATGAAACCGAATCTTACGCACTCATTTGTGTACCAATCCTAACTAAAGATAGAATTTTGGGCGTTGTTAATATTAGCAATTCGCAGATTGTTAACTATACTTCTCAAGATCTTAAGTTATTTACTGCCTTAGTGACTCAAGCTTCTGGCGCGATCGAAAATGCTCTTCTTCATGAAAATAAATTACGAGAAGAGAGAATCAAAAATAATTTAGAAAGATATCTATCACCACAAGTAGCTCAGGCTGTAATTAATGAAAAAGAAGAAGTATCTCTAACTACAAGTAAACGGAAAATTGCGATGTTATTTTCAGATATTCGTAATTTCACAACCAAATGTGAAGAACTTGAACCCGAACAACTTGTAGATTATCTAAATGAGTATTTTACGCAAATGGTGGAAGTGATTTTCAGTCATCAGGGAACTGTTAACAAATTTGTGGGCGATATGATTGTGGCGATGTTTGGCGCACCTTCATCGATCGCTGATCGGGAATATTGGGCGATCGCAGCGGCGATCAATATGCAAAAGCGTATCAAAAGTCTGCCAACTGACTGGATTCGCGACAACTTTATTACTGGTATTGGTATCAGTTCAGGAGATGTGATTGTTGGCAATATTGGCTCACCTCAGCATATGGACTACACTGCGATCGGTGATGAGATGAACATTGCTTCGCGGTTGCAAGGCTTGGCAAAGGGTGGACAAATTTTAGTAACTCGCAGCGTATACGAAGCAACCCAAACTAATTTTCAATTTAGAGAATTTGGAACTTTGCCTGTAAAGGGTAAGAAGAAGCTCGTTGAAGTTTTTGAGGTGATCTATGAGGATTAGCAAAAAGTAAGGCATTTGATATAGCTAGAGCCTATTGAGGGTTTACAGCAATTTGCTTTCAAACCGACTACAAACAATAATATAAAACCCTTTGCGGGGCTTCGCCCTGCGACCCTTGTCGTGGTGGATTTGATCAACAACTGCCATAAAACCCAGATCATTTTTGAAAGTGCCGCGAAGCGGCACTTTCAAAAATGATCTGGGTTTTATGGCAGCGCAAGGCGCTGTAACATCTTAAAAAATTAAAAAGGAATGTGAGCGCAAAGCAGCCTCTTTACTATAAGCACGTCAAAAATATCTAAGGTTTATCTGAGCGCTTTGCGCTGTAAATTTTATCTAAGCGCAAAGCGCTGTAAATGATACATTAGTTTTGAGGAACCTCAAAGGCTCGAAGATGACCAAAAAGCTATTAATTGTTGATGATGAGCCACATATTCGTTTGCTATTGGAGCAAACCTTGGAAGAGTTGGAAGATCACGACGTAGAGATATTCACTGCAACCAATGGGTTAGAAGCGCTTGAGATGATTCAGAGTGAAAAACCTAACTTAGTGTTTTTAGACGTAATGATGCCCAAGATGAACGGCTATGATGTATGTCAAAAGGTCAAAGGTGAGCTTGGCATGACTGATGTATATATCATTATGCTGACTGCTAAAGGTCAAGAATTTGATCGGAGTCGTGGTAAAGACATGGGTGCAGATATTTACATGACTAAACCTTTTGATCCTGATGAAATTTTAGAAAAATCTTATGAAATTTTAGGAATAAAAGCTTAAATGAGCGTAAACCTGACTTGTAAGTTAAGCGATCGCCATCTTGATAGCAGCCAAGGCAGTAGTCAACGCCAATTAGCGATCGCTGTGTCGGCTAGTGCTTCTATGGATGGTAGTAATACTCCTCTTAATCTATGTCTGGTTTTAGATCATAGCGGCTCTATGGGAGGGCAACCACTTGATACCGTTAAACGAGCGGCTCGTGATCTGATTGATCGGATGTATCCGCAAGATCGAATTAGTGTAATTGGCTTTGATCATAAAGCTAAAGTCGTAGTCGAAAATCAACATGTTGATCGCCTCGAATCGATTAAAGAAAAGATCCAATCACTGAGAGCATCAGGCGGTACTTGTATTGACGATGGCATCAAACTCGGTTTACAAGAAGCTAGTAAAGGCAAAGATGGCACAGTTAGTCAGCTTTTTGTGCTGACTGATGGAGAAAATGAACACGGAGATAATGAGCGCTGTTTTCAGTTTTCGCGACTAGCAACTGAGTACAACATGACATTGCATAGCTTAGGCTTTGGTGATAGTTGGAATCAGGATGTTCTAGAACGTATTGCTGATGCTGGAGGTGGTGCTATGGCTTATATCCCTTCACCAGCCGCAGCGGGTGAAGAATTTCAGAAGTTATTAAAGCGAGTCCAAGCGATTAGTCTGACCAATGCTCATTTAATTTTACAGCTTGCTCCCCATGTAAGGCTTGCGGAATTAAAACCAATCGCTCAAGTTGCGCCTGATACGATCGAATTGCCTTATCAAACTGAAGGTGACGCAATTATTGTCCGACTTGGCGATCTGATGACCGATGTGGAGAGAGTAGTGCTATTTAATCTCTATATCAATCCAACTAGTTATATTGCTAATCATTCAGCGAACGGCGAAATCCCCATTTTGACAGCCCAAGTGCGTTATGACATTCCCTCACTTGCTCAAATTAATTCGCTGTCGGAAGCAATTGCGATCGCGGCTGAGTTAGTCCAAGACTATGCACCACAGGTCGATCCGCAAGTACAAAATTATTTATTAGCTTTAGCTAAGTATCGCCAAACTCAGCTGGCTGAACAAAAGCTGCAACAAGGCGATCGCACTGGGGCTGCGACAATGTTACAATCTGCTGCAAAAACTGCTTTGCAGATGGGTGATCATAATGCTTCAACAATATTGCAAAATAACGCAACACGTCTGCAAGCAGGCACTGACCTAAGCGAAGCTGATCGCAAAAAAACACGGATCGTTTCCAAAACTATCCTGCAAATGCCTCCAAGTCCCTAATACTAGGATGGGCGGTGTTATGAGTCTCCTATCTTGAAATTCTTAAATTCCCCCCCTAAGTTGCTCTTATGCTTACTTGTCCTAATTGCGCGCATCTCAATCCTGACGGAGCCGTAAACTGCGAAGCCTGTTTTACACCGTTACCGATAGTCAAAAGTATTCAATGCCCTAGTTGCAATGCAACTGTGTTATCAGATGCTAAGTTTTGTGGGCATTGTGGATTTAACCTTAGTGTGGCGACGGCCGCCCCTCACCCAGAAATTAATGTCGAAAGTGGTGAGGTCAATTCGTCAATCGCTCCGTCAACTGAAACTTTCCCTGAACTACCCATTGCAATTGCTATGTCAAATTCTTTACCTGATGAAACGACTGAAGGAAATACTGGAGCAAACTCGGCAGAGGTCATCTCTGAAATCTCAACTATTTCTAATGCTTCCGAGATAGCAGAGGTGCGTGAAACGGAGCCGATTAAGATACCTGTAGCTGTGAATACACCTATATCAAGTAATGTCAAAACCCAGCTGCAACAATTTTCTGCATCCCTACTTCATGTGCAGACCAATCTTGCCATCGAAATCCCTTCTCATTTACCTGTTGTTCATATTGGTAAACCGAATACGGTAATTCCTCCTGATATTGATGTATCTGGGTTCCCAGATTCAGATATTGTTTCGCGCATTCATGCTGATATTCGAGCAGAGGGAGGATCTTTTTATTTTGAAGATACAGGTAGCTCGAATGGTACTTACGTTAACAACTTGCCTCTATCTGCAGGTAACCGTCACAAGCTTAGGGCAGGCGATCGCATTTCGTTAGGCAAAGGTGACAAAGTTAGCTTTGTCTTTCAACTTAGCTCTTAGGCGATTTCTTGAAAAGATTTTACCGTGGGTGTGCCGCGCTTCGCGCGGCACACCCACGTTTTGGTTTTAATAAATTGGGTACTTTTATTGTTAGATATCACCTTAGTCTCCAAAAAAGAGGAGAGTCGCAAAGTGATTCTTCTCTTTTCGGGTGATCGCTATAATTGCACCACAAGACGAATTTGTCCTGTTACAGAATTGGGCGATCGCCACTTTAGAATTAGACTTTCAAGTTCCGCGATCACTTTGTTATCTTTTAATGTTGAACTTTGCGTATCAGTGGATATGCTGAGAACGCGGTCATCTGAAATCTCCACGTTCAAAGCAATTGTTCCTTTTACAGATGTAGTAAGGCGCTGGGTTTGAATGTAAAGGACTAAGGATGTAGTTATATCAGTTGGCAACTCAGATTGAATCTGTAAGACTTTAATATTAGGATTTGTTGCAATATCAGCATTAGGAGTACGCAAAGCTGTAGAGGGCCTTGCAATTTGGGCAGATGCTGAGGTAGGTGGTGAGATGGGTGATGGCTTAGATAATTCGGCGATGCTCGGTGCAGATTCAGAAACGTCTTTTCTAGAAGTTTCTAAACGTCTTGATGGCTGAGATGAATTGCTGGATGAATTTCTATCTGCGGTCATTCCATCCGAGACAGCAGGAGGGTTGTTAGTTACGCGTTGGCGATCGCTATTTAAATTATCACTAGAAATAGAATTAGGTTCAGGGGCGATCGCGATTTTATCTGTTCTTGCTTGATTTATGCTTGGAGCAGATTGAGAGGGAGTAGAAGAGATTTGCTGCTCAGGCTTATTTTTAGGAACAGTTTCAGGCACAGGCGAAGCAGCAATGTTTGAGTTGCTTTCGGTTTTGCTTTCGGAATTGGGAGAGCGGGATATGTATGCTCTTTCAGGAGATGAGGTAGTAGGAGAAGAAGCAAGTTGGTAATTGGGTTGTTCGCGAGAAATTAGACGAATTGTGCCGATGCTAATACCAATGATCGCGATCGCCCCAGCCATAATCTTTAGCCAGTTGGGATTAAGTCGTCTTACTTCAAGTACAACGTTGGGCAAAATCACAAACTCATTGGCACAGAGTTCGAGACTTTCATAAAGATCAAACAATTGTAATGTCGAGAGTTTTAGTTTCGATAATTTGGGAACCGAGATCGCATGATCGAGCGAATCAAAATTATCTTGAGCTAACCAGTGATCGCAATAGGTGGTGACAGCTTCGATCAAATTAGTAATTTGCTGCTGGTTACCTTTGATCACTCGCTGACCTTGAGCTAATCGTAGCCGAAAGCGCAAATTTTGGGTGACAATTTGCGAGTGCCAATCTGATAAAGGCGATCGCTCTGTCCAGACCTCTAGCAAACAGGTTGGCAATTCATAGCGACGGCTTAAAGTATTTGATTCTACCGATGACGAGTAATGCATAGTTTTTTTATGTTTTTAACTTGTACGAAGCTCAAGTTAAAAATGTTGATTAGCTTCGCTCGATCTACTCGATCTATAGACTACGCTCGAACAAGGCAACCCAAAGACGACGCGATCCGATTTGTGAACTATAAAACAATAAGTCTATTAATAATTTTAATGCTAATCTCTGGATTATGTCAGGTTGAGCTTGATCTTCTTCCGCCATCCGCTCTTGATAAAGCGTGTTAAAGCGATCAAGATAGTCACCTAAAATTGGTTCGTGGTAAGGTAGGCGTTTTAAGGCTGTACATTTCTCTAACTGAGCGACAGCATTACGAATTGCAAATTGTTGTTGTGCGGCTAAGGTGCAGCTAATTAGGGTCATTGCTCTAGCTTCATCAACATCTAGCTTTTTTCTCCCCTTGCCCTTACGTAATGGGCTAGCCTGTCGTAAGCGCCAAAGCGTAATGCGATCGCTCAAAATCTCCTCTAAGCCCAATTTTTCCGCAACTGCAAGCATTTCATCAGAGCCAAGTTTCGTTAAAGCTTCCAAAGCAAGCAGCACTAAATCTAAATGCGCCTTGATGGCCTGCAATTGCGGCAAATCTGGATTATCAAAGGAAGTTGCCGAATGAGTAATCATGAGTCTAAATTAGATTTAATTTGGGGTAAGGGTGGCAGTGGTAAAGGACGCTGTTTGCTCTTTGACTGATTGATCGTTGCTTTAGTTGCTTTTTCAATGACACTCATATCCTCTAAATTATCGCTTGATTCTCCTCGCGAAGCACTACGGGCTCTCCCTTGGTTAGCCCACGCTTGCATAAAACTAATCTGTTCTCTAGCTGTACTGGCTAGTGGATAGGTTTCGTTAATAGCATCTAAAATATCGTCGGTACTAACATCGCGTTGTTGATGAAAAGCTCGATACATGCCTTCGACGATCGCTTGTTCTATCTCGGCGCCGCTAAATTCTTTAGAAATTGATGACATCTGATCAATATCAAAATTGCGTAACTCCATTGGACGAAAGCGCTTGAGATGAAGCCGAAAGATTTCTTTACGCTCTTCGTAAGTTGGCAAATTGATAAAGAATAATTCATCAAATCGTCCTTTTCGCAACAGTTCAGGCGGTAGTGCATGGATATTATTTGCTGTTGCTACCACAAATACAGGGCTGGACTTCTCCTGCATCCACGTTAACAGCGTTGCCAATACGCGCTGACTGGTTCCCGAATCCCCCGTACTATTAGAAATTCCCCCAAAAGCCTTATCAATTTCATCTATCCAGAGGATGCAAGGAGAAAGCGCTTCAGCTAGCTGAATCGTTTGACGGGTACGGCTCTCAGACTGTCCGACTAAGCTGCCAAATAAGCGACCGACATCCAATCGTAAAAGAGGTAAGCGCCAAAGATTGGCGATCGCCTTAGCACATAAACTTTTGCCCGTTCCTTGAATGCCTAATAATAGAACCCCGCGTGGATTTGGCAGCCCAAATGCTCTTGCTTCATCGGAAAAGGCAAGCTGGCGCTGGACTAGCCAGAGTTTGAAATTATCTAAACCACCAATGCTGTCTAAAGTTTCATTAGGTGTAAAAAATTCTAAAAACTCAGTTTGACGAATCCGCTTTTGCTTTTCAATCAATACGCGATCAATATCGGATTCATTAATATATTGTTTCTGGACAATCGATTGGGAAAGCGTATGACAAATGCGATCGCGAGTCATGCCCATACAAGCTTTGATCAATTGTTCAAGGCTGTTTCCTTCCATTCGTAACTGCTCTGATGGAATCATCTGTTCGATAATATTGCGAATTTCCCTAGTTTCAGGTAATGGGAAATAGAGTACAGCAACTTGTTCTTCAAGTTCAGATGGCATCTCTAGCAACGGACTCAGCAAAATCAACGTTTTGCGAGAATTACGAAAACTGCGATAGAGATTGCGAAGTTGACGCACCAATATCTCATCTAGACGTTGTGATGCTAAGCGTCGATGGAGATCGCGAAATACATAAATAGTCGCTGTTTGGCGATCGCTATTTTCGACCACTTGCAGAGCTTGTAATAAATTATTTTTGCCTTCCTGATTATGCTCAAAACCACGCACTAAATCGTAATAGAGCATTTGACGCGGCGGGCCACATTCCTTAGCAACTTGAGCGATCACCTTTTCTGCGCGTTCTTCTTCCCATGTCACAACATAAATAATCGGGCATTTTGCACGAATCAATAAACTCAGTTCTTCTTGGAAATTAAGAGGTTTCATTATTGCAAAATGCTAAACAATGTCTTGGATAATGTCTTGAGATATAGAAAAACATGCTTTGCGAGTTTTTGTAATACAGCAATTTGCTTTTAAACCTACCATAAACAATAATATAAAACCCTTTGCGGGGCTTTGCCCTGCGACCCTCGTTGTGGTGGTTTTGATCGACACTGCTGTATTAGAAGAAATCATCACCTGCGGATTGTCTTTGTGGTGTTGATAAAGATTTTAAATGACTGAGAAATTGCAATAATTCATCATTAGATAATTGTGATCGCGCTTTTTTATCAAAAGTACGCACCAAATAATCGCGTCCCTGTGTTTTTGTCCAGCTTAGACGATCCATTTCTACATCAATTTTAGAGATCGCATCTGATAAATCGACTGGCTCAGGGGCAATTTCAATTTGTGACGCTGAGGACTTAATGGGCGCTGATGCTAGCTCTGGATCAGGGCTAGGATTGGGCGGATTATGATTGGGCGAATTATGAGGCGAATAGTGAAAGCTTTCTTCAGGTACATATTCAGTGGTTCCATATTCACTGGCATAGTTGAGCGCTGGTTCGGACTGAATTGTATGTGTGGTATGCGTCACGTTTGCCGATGACAATGAGTTTATGGGTTCGCGGGAAACTTGCGTCAAAATTGGCGATCGCCCACCATATCCACCATAGTTATTATCAAAGGCATTATCAAAAGCGATGCCAGCGATCGCTAGCGCGCGTTTGATCGCGCGATCTTCAGCTATTTCTAGATCACTGTCAACAGCCGTTGCTGTACCCATGATCGCATCTCCTTCAGACACGATCGCCCTAAAAGCATGAAGACCATCAATTTTTGAGAGCATCTCCGTTTGGATGCGTCCTTGTGGATATTGAGAGCGAAACTGGGCAAACATAAGTAAGTACAAAATCAATTTTTTGTGATCGCGAAGCCCTTGCTTTTACTTTTTAGGAAAGGATGGAAAATGGTGGAGTATACCCTGGAATCTTGTTTTCATCAACTTCATCAATCTGATCTGAATCAAGATATTCATTCGCATAGCGCATATAAATCTTTTCGCTAACAAATAAATCAAATAAATCTGGATCAATGTGATTTCCTAATTTCATTTTACCGAGTATTTGCAGGCATTCAGTTAAAGTCTTACCTCGTTTATAGGGGCGATCTTTAGCACTGAGGGCTTCAAATATATCAGCAATTCCCATCATTCGCGCAGGCAAAGACATCTGCTCGCGAGTTAATCCCTTAGGATAGCCTTTGCCATCCATGCGTTCGTGGTGACCACCAGCATATTCAGGCACGCGGCGGAGATTGCGAGGATACGGCAATTGTTCAAGCATTTCAATTGTCACAACAATATGATCATTAATAATCTTGCGCTCTTCAGTGGTAAGGGTTCCTCTAGAAATATTCAGATTATATAGTTCGTTATCAGTTAAGACATTTGTTTCTACACCTTGGGGATCAATCCAACGATATTTAGCAATTAGTTTCAAACGCTCTTGATATTCATCGCTCATAAATTCGCCGCCGATGTTGCAGATGCGTAAAAATTGCTGATCACTGCAATACTCTGCGATTTTTTGCTGCAGCGCCGATTCAAGCTCAGGGATAGTGCTGAGATTACCAGATTCGATCGCGGCAATTTTTTGGTTAAGAAAACTGATTTCGGCATCGCGTTTTAGTATTTCAAAGCGAGTATTTACTATATGAATTCGATCAAAAATAGTTTCTAGTTTTGTGGCTTTGTCAATTACATGTACAGGTGTGGTTACTTTGCCGCAATCGTGAAGCAGTCCTGCAATCTTTAGTTCGTATCGCTCTTCCTCATCCAAACTAAAATCTTTAAAAATTCCATAATCTGCTTTGCAAGCCGCATCCGCAATCATCATCGTTAGCGTCGGTACGCGGCGACAGTGAGCGCCGTTGTATGGAGATTTTTTGTCGATCGCCTCAGACATGAGATTAATAAATGACTCAAATAGTCCACGAAACTGACCAATAAGTTTGTTATTAGTCAAAGCGATCGCTGCTTGTGAAGCTAAAGATTCGGCGATACGTTGAGATATTTTAGAAAACTCGATAATCTGATTAGTACGAGGATCTTTAGCGTTAATTAACTGCAAAACGCCGATTAATTCATTCTCGTGATTAAGCATTGGTAGAGTTAAAAAAGACTGCGATCGATAACCTGTGTTGGTGTCAAAAGCTCTAGTCCCCGCAAAATCAAAACCTTCGGCTACATATGCATCGGGAATATTAATCGTTTTTTTGTGTAAAGCAGCATGGGCTGCCACCATCGTATTGTTGGGATTGCCCAATTCATCATAGAGAGGTAAAGATTCAAAAGTAATTGGCTCTAGCTTTGCGCTCATCATTGTGCCAAGCGAATCGTTCATGATGATTTCAAACTGAAGATACTTTTTATTCTCGCTTGCTAGATACAACGTTCCCGCATCAGCATTTAAAATAGTTTTCGCCCCACTTAAAATCATCTCTAACAATTTTGGGGTATTCTTTTCTGCTGAGAGCGCTATACCGATCTCATTTAGCTTTTCGATAAGTTCAAAGTCCATAGTTGGCGTCCCTATTTGTCAACAATATCTTTTTGTAAATGTTTAGGAGGGAATCTATTTCTCAAGTTTTCTTAGTTGACTGGGATCAATGAATATTTAAAAATATTTAATAAATATTTTCGATAATTTCGGTAAACCAGTTTTTCCCTAGAACTGCTTAAATTGTTGGGACTGTATTAGCTACGATCCATACAATCTTACATTTTTTAATGTTATTTTGGCATGCGTGAACCTTGCCAATCACCAAAATTATTAGTACTGTCGCTTGTTCCGTAACTGCCAGAAAATTCCTTGCAGCCTTGACCAAAAATTAAAATCCCTTTTCCTTGTTGTTTGAGTTGCTGATTAGAAGTTTCCTGCCAATCAAAAATCACCACCTTGTTACTTAACTTACCTGTCAACTCACCTACAATTTTGCCGCGTTCAAAATTGACGTATTCATATTTCCCTGCGACCAGATTATCACTCTCTTCTCGCAAGGTCACTTTGCCAAAAGGTGTTTGCCAATCTCCGCTAATTTTTGACTTACAGGAGAGGTTGCTGTCTTGAGTTGATTCGGGCGCAGCTAGGTACTGCAATCCGAATATCGTCGCTGCTACAACTCCACCTACTCCCACTACCAGAAACAACCATGAAGGAAAATTTTTCGATGCAAAAGGTTTGCGAAGAGATTTTGGGAAATATTTCACCCCCCCCTTTTTATAACCTTCTTCAGGTATGACGACTTCCTGATCTTTGTCCTCATCTACGTTCTCTATGACGAGAGAAGGCAGATTTTGCTCTTCTTCTGGAGGCGATGATTTAGATCGCTTGCTTTTAAACCAAAGTTTTTGCATAGTTAGGCAAAATTTTGCTGCCGACACTGAACCGATCATTAACTATTGTCGCATGACGACAAAACCCACGCCTATTTATTCATTCAGCGATTGTGCTGAATCTAGAAAAAGAAGGGGTGCAAAGCTTTTATTTTCTAGGTTTATGATGAGAACTATAAACTTTAGGTGTATTAATGTCTCAACCTTCGGAAACTGATATCCAACAGATTTTTGATCGGATTGCCCCAGTCTACGATCGCTTTAATGATCTGCTGAGTTTAGGTCAGCATCGGATCTGGAAGAAGATAGCCCTGCGTTATTGTGAGCCTAAGCAGGGCGAAAAATGGTTGGATCTCTGTTGTGGCTCTGGTGATATGACGGCTTTGTTAGCACAGCGGGTTGCTCCAACTGGTGAAGTGATTGGCGTTGATTTTTCTAAAGAACTATTGGCGATCGCGGCTGATAAAGCAAATAGCTACTTATCGAAGATTCAAAAAAGTATTACATGGCAAGAAGCTAACGTATTAAGTCTACCTTTTGCCGACAATAACTTTGATGGGGCGACTTTAGCCTATGGATTGCGAAATGTGTCAAATATTCCCCAATGCTTAGCCGAATTGTATCGGGTCTTGAAAGATGGCGCG
This sequence comes from Pseudanabaenales cyanobacterium, assembly GCA_038230875.1. Classification (GTDB taxonomy): domain Bacteria; phylum Cyanobacteriota; class Cyanobacteriia; order Pseudanabaenales; family Pseudanabaenaceae; genus Pseudanabaena. Next base: position 294 of record JBBRMK010000025.1, on the reverse strand, counting down.
AAGGTGGCTATTTTAGATTTTCATCGCCCTAGCGATCGCTTGATGCAAGCTTTTCAAGATTTCTATTTAGATCGCGTAGTCGTGCCATTAGCTGATCGGTTTGCAATGACCGAGGAATATGCCTATATCGCACCAAGTTTAGCAAGATTCCCGATTGGCTGTGAGCAAGTAAAATTAGCAAAAGACGCAGGCTTTAATCAGTCAAAACATTATGCGATCGCTAATGGGATGATGGGAATATTAGTTTTACAGAAGTAGAAGAGATGCTTTGCGGATCATCTACATTCTTGATTT
>JBBRMK010000024.1:0-51017 GCA_038230875.1 Pseudanabaenales cyanobacterium | reverse complement strand
TTGAAAGAACTTTACGTCAGTTAATACTGAGAGACAGCTTGCACCCCCTTGTTCATATGCTTGGGCGATCGCTACAGGATCGAAATCTTCACGAAATACGCCTTTGCTAGGGGATGCTTTTTTGATTTCGGCAATTAGGGCAGGTGCAGTGCTGAAATTTTGCAAGCTGCCATAAAAATCTCGCGGCGGACTAGCAATTGCTAATTTAGCTTTGACTGACTCAATTGGCTCATTGGCATACATCTCAGCAACTTCTTGCTCCTTATGCCAAACAATTTTTTCTAAAATATTTAGGGGCGTATCAGTCGGTGCGGCGATCGCGTAGCCTTTACTGCTAGCACTTTTAGATTGACGGCGTACTTGCATTGACAAAAAAATTTCCTGTTGTGAAGTACACAAGTTTTAACATAAAGCCGTTTACCAAAAGCATTACTAAAAAGTAGCCTTAGAAGATTTTTTTATGAATTAATTTATAAATTATGGACTTTCTTTAGATGTAATGCGGTCATTTTTCGGTATATTTGCCTTTGTAATGTGAGTTGAGCATAGTTTTTATGAGCGCGATCGCAAACTCTAACCAACCCGAAGACAAGCCAAAAACTTCGCGAGTTAAATCTTATTGGCACAATATCCATTGGCAAAAGTTCTTTAGTTTGACATTGGCGATCGCCCTGTGCTTTTATCTCACAGCTTGCGGCGACAGCAAAACAGCTATTAAAGCCGCCGCCAAAAAACTTGAAACTACTAACATCATTGAAGTTTCATCACCTACTGAAATTCAACGGCTGAACAGTCTGCTTGATCGCTACGAACCGCAAGTCAGTATCGTTAGTCCTAAAGCTGAAGAGGTGCTAAACGATACTAAAGTTGCCGTGAAATTTGATGTTAAAAATTTACCAATTTTCAAAAATGCTGATTTTGGCTTAGGTCCACATATTCATGTGACCTTAGATAATCAAGAATATAAAGCTCTATATGATCTCAGCCAAACCGCGACATTTGAGAACCTTAGCGTCGGAACTCACACAGTTCGTGCTTTTGCCTCACGTCCTTGGCATGAAAGCTTTAAAAATCAAGGCGCATATGCACAAGTTACTTTTAATGTTTTGACTAAGACTAATGAAAATAGTCCCGAAGCAAAAACGCCTTTGCTTACCTATAGTCGTCCTGTGGGAACCTATGGGGCTGAACCAATTTTGCTCGATTTTTATCTGCAAAATGCACCTTTACATTTGCTTGCTAAGGAAGATGACACGATCAATGATTGGCAAATTCGCGCCACAGTCAATGATCAAAGTTTTACTTTTGATCGCTGGGAGCCAATCTATCTCAAAGGCTTTAAGCAAGGCAAAAACTGGGTAAAGCTAGAACTAATCGAAGATGATGGTGATGCGATCGCCAATGTATTCAATAGCTCTGCTCATCTAATCGACTTTCAACCCGATGGTACAGATACGCTAGCGCGTTTAGTCCGTGGTGAACAGATTGCCAATATCGAAGCGATCGTCAATCCAGACTATGTACCACCCGCTTCTGAAGTCATCCCTGCTCCTGTTGATTTAGTTGACCCTGCAACTACTACTACGACAAATCCTGACCTAAAGGCAATAGAGACACCTAAAACTTTTATTCCTAGTCCTACAACTGAGTCTCAGGAAGAAGCCAAGCCTACAGACAAAGCTGCGCCGACGTCTGTAATTCCGATTCCTGTTGCACCAATTAAATCTGTGCCAAAAGCGATCGCGCCAAAAGCTGAACCAATCCCAAATACTGTTTTTAAGAAAGAACCTGAAGCGATCGATCTAAAGTCTCGCAGAGAATACTTAAAAAATTACGGTTCTAGTTCTCGCAAAGCTGCTCCAATTAAGCCTGAAGTAATCAAGCCTGAAGTAATCAAGCCTATAGAAAAACCAGAGGTAAAAGCTAACAATCTTGAAGAAAATTCTAAAGAAACCACAATTGCACCCAAACCTATAGACAGTCTTCCAGAATTAATTGATTTATCTACAACCACACCCACGCCAATTAAAGTACTAACTAAATCCGAAAAATAGACATTAAAAAAGGCAGTTAAACACTGTCTTTATTTAATGTTAAAAAAAGATATAGCAATCCTAAATCATTTGTGGAGAAACAAGGGGCTTAAGCCCCTTGTTATAAGCCTTACAGCGCCTTGCGTTGCCATAAAACCTAGATAATTTTTTGAAAGTGCCGCGAAGCGGCACTTTCAAAAAATTATCTGTATCACTCCTCAATAGGCTGTATGCTTCCACAACTCATTTAGGATTGTTATAGACACAAGCGCATCTCTCTATTTTGTAGGAACTTCTATTTTATATGAACATTTTCAGATGAGCTGACTGGGCTAAGTTGACTAGTTTTCTTTTGGATATCAAGAACACGATAAATTCCAGTTTCCTGTTTTTTTCCTTTGAGCGCATATTTGCCTACAAACTCAGTTTGAAAATTATTATCTAATCGCTGCTGCGTCTCTTCGCTAATCAAAATGTGATGTGGTCCCCCATCGACTTCTTTATTAAAGCTTTCTAGACGCGCCGCAATATTCACCGTATCACCCAAAACTGAGTATTCCAAACGCTCAGCACTGCCCAGACTTCCTGCAATCACAATGCCAGAGTTAATGCCTATTCCAGTTGTGACTGGCGGTAGACCTTCGGCAACCCATACTGCATTCATTTTTGCTAATTTATGGGCGATAGCCAAAGCTGCATCAACCGCAGATTGAGCATCACGAGTACGCTCGACCTCATTACCATGCGGAACTGGAACACCAAAAACTGCCATTACCGCATCACCGATATACTTATCGACCATGCCTCCATGAGCAAGAACTTCGTTAGCGATCGCACCTAAATAATTATTCAACCAATTTAGCGTTTCTCCTGGGGCTTGGGCTTCAGCTGCTGTACTAAAATTTCGCATATCGGTAAACAAGACGGTGACGTATACCTCTTGACCAGTGATGCGCCCTTCTTGCATAAATTGCTCGCGATTTGTCCAAATAATATCGACTAACTCTTTGGAGACATGACGCGAAAACAATCCCATCAGCACTTTTCTTTCTGACTGCTGAATTGCTAATTGGTAAGCGGTAACCAGTACATTGGCAGCTATCAATCCTAATAGAGAAGGAAATAATGGTATCCATAAGGCTTGACCAAAAGCAAAATAAGCAACTCCCACTAAACCAACTGCTAAGACACTTAACAAACCAATACTTTTAAACGCATTGGGAATAAATGTCGCAAGCCCGCCACCAACGATCGCCCAAACTGCAATCCAGAGATTTTCAAGGTCAAATGACCAAACTTGAATGAATCGCTGATTGTCTAAAGTGGCACTGATTAACTGACTGACAATATTGGCATGAATTTCCACCCCATACATCAACTCTCCGTCAACTGTGACAGGGGTGGGATAGCTATCTTTGAGACTCTCAGCAGTTACCCCAATCAGTACGGCGCGATCGCGTAATTGATCAGGTGCAACCCGTCCATCGAGCACATCGCTAACCCGAATATGCTGAAATGATCGGGGATTACCACGATAGCGAATCATCATTTGATAACCACTATCATCCTCCTTACGATATGCGCCATAATTCGGAGTCAGTCTAGGAATAATTTGTTTTCCAGCCGTAAACTGAATCGCAGTTGGATTAAACTCAATTTTCTTGTTATGTATATTTTGCAAATATAAACTTGCAATTTCAAAGGCAAACGATCCTGTATCACCCACCACAGCTGCCCGACGGACGATCGCTCCTTTGTCAGTATAAAGATTGACAAATCCATAACGGCTAATTTTTTCTAAATCGCTGGCAGGCTCGACACCACTCCTACCTACTACAGTCGCCACAAAATTTGCATTAATTACATTACCCGCATTTTTAACTGCCGTAACTAACTCATTACGTCCCTCGAGTACAGGTATATCTAAATATTTATCAATGCCGATCGCTGCAGGTTTAGCGATCGCAATTTGATTAATCAGTTTGGCAAATAAGCGATCGCTAAACGGCCAACGCAATTTTTGAATATCTGCTTCCGAAATCTCGACAATCACAATACGGCGATCGCTTGGTTCATTGAGTTGCGATCGCATTAAACTGTCATAAGTCCAAAGCTCAACTTGTTTAAAAGCGCCGTTTTCTCTTAATCCCAACACCCCCAAGGACACTGATAAAGTAATCAATCCCGCAACTAGCTGCTGCTGATTACGTTTACAAAAACTACCAATGTTAATTAAAGAAAGAGGAAATTTCATTTCAATTGCCGAAGAGAAAGCATTGCTCTAGATTCAAGTCTAACTGCATCAATCTATTCTCATCCATCAGTTAAATAGCTTGAACTCAAAAAAAATAGAGGCGGCGCTTCGCGCCGCCTCTATTTTTTTTGAGAGGTTATTTCCAATTTTTGGCAACAATTTCAGCCAGATCTACAACACGTTGGCTATAACCCCACTCGTTGTCATACCAAGCAATAACCTTAACCAAATTGCCGCCCATTACCATTGTTAAAGAAGAGTCAACGATGGAAGATGCGTCAACGCCTCGATAATCAATTGATACTAGAGGCAACTCGTTATATTCCAGAATCCCTTTCATTTTGCCTTCAGCCGCAACCCGAAAAGCTTCGTTAACTTCCTGAGAGATCGTATGCTTTTCGACTTCTACTACAAAATCAACAACTGAGACGTTAGGAGTTGGGACTCGCAAAGCAATCCCATTTAGTTTACCTGCTAGTTGAGGCAATACAAGAGCAACTGCCTTAGCGGCTCCAGTTGATGTTGGCACAATGCTTAAAGCCGCAGCTCTAGCACGACGCAAATCACGGTGGCTAGCATCAAGCAAGCGTTGGTCACCAGTGTAACTATGAGTAGTAGTCATCATGCCCTTGACAATGCCAAAGTTTTCGAGAATGACTTTAGCGACAGGTGCTAGACAATTGGTGGTGCAACTAGCGTTGCTAATGATGTGGTGAATATCATGGTCATATTTTTCGTCATTTACGCCAACGACAAACGTACCATCTTCATTTTTTCCAGGAGCAGTGATTAAAACTTTCTTAGCGCCTGCGCCAATATGTCTGCTAGCGCCAACTTTATCGATGAATACACCTGTAGATTCGATAACTAGATCAATACCCCAATCTTTCCAAGGTAAGTTGTCAGGGTTACGATCAGATACTGTTTTCAGCTTGTGACCATTAACTGTGATCGTATCGTCATCGGCGGTGACTTCGCCGTCAAATTTGCCCAGCATGGAGTCATACTTTAACAAGTGCGCGTTAGTCTTAGGATCAGAAGTATCGTTAAGACCAACTACTTCGATGTTTGTCTCTGTACGACCTGCCCAGCATCTAAGAAAGTTACGTCCGATGCGTCCAAATCCATTAATCGCTACCCTGATAGTCACTGCTTATCGCCCTTTATTTAAAATTTAATTTTTTAACTTTAATCTGATGCTAATGATACCGAAAACCGTACCCAATTTATTCTCTCTTCCCGCAAAACTTTTTTGATTTTCTATAGCGATCGCCAATAAAAAAGTAGAGAGGGCGCAATGTCCGTCTCTACTTTTAAAGATTTTAATTTGCTACAGACTAAATTTAGATTTCTAATCTAAACAGTAGTCGGGATTTTAGATTTAACTGCTGCAAAGCTAGGGACAACAATCGATTTATCCTGTTTAGTTAGGCGATCATATAGCTCTTGAGTATTAGGATAGTTAGCCGCAGGGAAGGTCTCAAAGCGGTTGTAAGGTACAACGTCTTCCCCAAAGTTATCGAGAAATTCAACGCTGTTGACCATTTCTGTAACCATTGCTTTAATACCCTTAGTTGCCAAAATCAAGTTGTATTTACGGATTTCAGCTTGATCAAGGGGTGCACGTCCGAGAAAGTGCTTTGTACCCAACTCAATCACCTTGGTATTCGGGAATGGTGCGTAGAATTCCTTGGTGTAAAGCTCAGATGTACCGATCGCCAAGACAAATTCTTTGACTGTGATTTCTTCATTGAGAAGCTTGGAAGTATATTGGCTGAACTGTGAGCTAGCAACATAGGCATCCATGTCGCGCTCAAACACTTGACGGTAAGCAGCACGTACCAAAGCGCCTGTTTGCACAGGATCGGTAGTAGTCAGCTTGAAAATCTTGCGTTGTTCGCGCTTCTTATCAACCCCTTGATTAACGCGATCGCGGATTGACACTTCAGAGCGATTTTCAGTAACTTGACCAAGTTCGACAAACTTAGGTGTAGGTTCGACGACAACTTTAGTGCCTTTCTCTTCACCTATTGTGCTGTTGCGATTGTTACGAAGCGATACACCTGCTGGTGTCAGATAGCGCTCATAAGGAACGGTATCTTCACCAAAGGCTTGTTCATATTCCTTAGTTTCAAGGATCGCATCAACTACTGCATAGAAGCCTTTCTTTGAAGCAAGATCAAAGTAAGCATTCATTTCTTGGCGACCATAGGTAGGACGACCTAAGAGACGGCGATGCGTAAATTCGATCGCTTTACAGACATAGAGCTTTGTCCAATAGCGATCGCGGAAAATCGGCGACTTAGCTAACATCCTGACAAACTCACGTACGGAGATATCACCATTTTCTAGTTTGATTTCCCCAACTGTGAGGCGCTGACCAGAATAAGGCATAAAGCCAATAAGTTGCAGATAAATCGCGCGAATTACGGCTTGAGTGGAGCTTTCAGAATAGGTTACGCTTGTACCTTTAACTGATGCTTTTTTGCCACCCTTACTAATCTTGACGTTATTACGCAGAGTTTGATCAAGCTTGAATACTCTAGGACTCATCGGATCGATGGAGCCAGTTGCCGCAGGATTGCCAAGTTGATTGGTAATACCAGCACCATTGCGGATCAGAATACGACGAGTATCTTTACCGAAAGGAGCAGGAGATGCGCTGGGGTTGCGGGTTTCTTTAGGGAAAATCGCACCAAAAGTAATTTCTAACGGATCATGACCAGCGCCATAAACGTGCTGATCGGGCAATGGATGCTGATAAGCAGCAAACAAGGTAATAAATTGGGGAACCTTGCGGAAAGGTGCGGAGTAGTTAAACAGGTCAAACTGTGCGCCCCAGTTACGTGCAGTTTGAGCTTCTTGTCCAAGCCCGCGCAAATAAGGTACGGTTTCTTCGCCGAAGTAGTCGCTGTATTCTCTGGAATTAACTAGTGCATTTACAAGTGCGGCTAGACCACCTTTAGAGACGATCGCAAAGTAAGCAGCCACTTCTTCACGGCTTTCAGGAGAGCGACCAAGGAAATGCTTAAATGCTAATTCGACAGCACGAGAGTTAATAAAAGGTAAGAAAAATTGATCGCGATATAAAGGTGATGTGCCTAGGCGGCGGACAAATTCACGTACAGAGATTTCGCCATTCTTTACTTTTGAGTCTAGGTCAGAGACACTTTGGCTATAAGCCCGAGTGATATCGCGCTCAAAAACTTGACGATAGGTAGCTTTAACTACATCATTTTTCTCACTTGCCGACATGCCATTCTTCATTACAAACTTTTGACGGCGTTCAGCAGTATTGAAATAGATCTGAGGCAGTGCTAGCCCTTGTAAATCAGGCGAATTACGCTGACGGACTTTGGGTGATGGAGTTGCGGCTTTAAACTCAGCGATCGCCACATCCATATACTGTCTGACAATCTCGATCGCGTCAGGATCATTAAGAAAATAACCTGCTGCTGCTTGCTTCATGGTTTGGAGAGCAACAATTGTGGCGTCAGTCGAGCAAGCAGCTTCGATGATTTCACGCAATCCACGCACGTTCTGAGCAAGGATATTTGGATCGCCAGCCACGATCGCATAGGTGGCATAACGCAAAAACCATGACAAGTCACGCAACGACTTTTTCATGCGGTCTGCGCCATAACGAGAAATGTTGATAGGACGAAAATTAGCTGGAACAACGTCAACAACGCCAGTAACTCCGACATTACTGAAGAAACTTTTAATTGTTCCTAAAAAACCACCTTCATTTCCTTCGCTATAACTGGTTGTACCAAGTTCCATGCCACGCTTGACATCAATCAAGCGTCCATCTCGTCCAATCTCTAGTGTCTCGCTACCCTTGGTTCTTTCCAAAAATGCGCTCGCTGACCCACCCGTAAAAATACGACTAGCCGCTTTGGAAACGATGTTTTCTGAATTCACAGTCAGAATTCCAGCAATTTCGATTCGCTTTTGTCCAGATTGAAAATATGTGGATAAATCATCTAATTCGCTACGAGTAGCAAAGCGATCTTGTTGCTCTATCTGAGAAATTGTGGAAGTTATAGCGGTCTGATATAAACGAGGGCGGGCATTTACTGCACCACTTGACGCTGTTACGCTCATGTGTCTGCCTTATAATCTTTTAAAGGGTATGTAAAAAGTCGAAATAATATCTACCCAGTATAGGGTTTTCCAACTTAAATATATAACTCTATCTCATCAGAAAATGCCGCATTTACAGGCATTTCAACCAAAAAGTCACGATAAGTTTTGTAAAGCAAGTTAGTGGGTTAGGTTGGATATTTATAATCGGGTGCGATCGCACCTGCTTTGATCTTCACTACTCTAAGTTGGTAATCTTCATCAAGCAAAAATTGATCGATCCTCACAGCAACTCGATCCTCGTCAGACAATGGAAATAGTAGTAGGCTTTCGAGGCGTATAAGCACCCAAAAAATTAGATTGCGATTGGCAAAATTACACTAACGACCGTGCCTGATATCTCCGAAGATTCAATCTTTAATTCACCGCCATGAGCTTCCACAATTTTCTTAACAATCGCCAAGCCCAAGCCATGGCCAGAAGGTTTGGTTGTAAAAAAAGCTTTGGTTAATTGAGGTAGAATCTCGGGAGCGATCGCTTGTCCACCATTTTTCACTTGGAACCATATTGTGTTGCGGCAAGCAGTTAAAAATGAAAAACACACAGTAATTTCTTCACCTTCTGATATAGCTTCACAAGCATTTTGCAATAAATTGATCGCAACCTGCTTTAACTTATCTCTATCTCCTAAGATAGCGATCGGCTCGGATATTGGTTCATAATAGATGTTTTTCCCAATTGCCGAGGGAGTAAGTTGAATATTTGCAATACAGTCAATAATTAATCCATTCAGATCTATTGGTTGAGGCTTAATAATTTCATGCTTTGCATAGAGTAAAATTTCATTTAAAAGCTTCTTAAGCCTCTCGGCCTCGTCTAATGCCAACATCAACCGCTTTCGAGCGTTGTCTGGCAAATCCATTTTTTGGAAAAAGTTTAAGCCCATTAAGACTGTAGTTAGGGGATTGCGGACTTCATGAACAATTGTTGTGGCTAACTCTCCAATTTCTGAAAGTCTTTCCATTACCTTAATAGCTTTCTGTTCTTCTTGCCGCCGCTCGGTAATATCTTCGCTAATTCCAGCAACTCGATAGATCTGTCCAGATTGATCGATAATCGGAAATGCGCGATCGCGAATTATTTTGATCCGACCATCAGGGTGAATGATCCGATATTCGAGGTTATAACTATTCTTGTCTATAAATACTTGCTTAAATGAAGTTGATACGTGCTCTCGATCTTCTGGATGAACTGAATTTAAACAGACCGAACCATTGGCATACCATTGCTCTATAGGAATTCCCCAAACCTTCTCAAACATCGGACTCATGTATATCGGCTTAGCTTCATCAGAATACAGCCATAACAATGGTTCGAGATTATCTGCAATCTGTCTTAACTGCTCTTCGCTTTTTTTTAATAATTGCTCCGCTATGCGACGTTCTTCTATCTCAGCTTGTAAGACTTGATTTATTTCTTGTTGCTTTTGATAGAGATTGTAGTTGTCTATCGCAGTAGCAGACCGTTCAGCAAAGATTTCGACTAATCTCATATCATTGAGTGAGAATTGGCGGGGCTGACGATGAAATGAACAGATTGTGCCAATAATTTCGCCATCTGGCAGCCTTAAGGGAGCGCCTAAATATGCTAAATATCCTTCAGGTGGTTCGCCATGTTCTTTGTTAATGGAAGTATCTTCCACAAATAAACATCGACCATTTTTAATTACTGTTTCAGTGAGAGTTCCATGAAGTTTGGCTTGGTAATCTTCTTTATAGCCCATATCTATTGAGCTAGCTAAGACTCTTTCGTAGCCATCACGACATAGAGTAACTACTACCCAATCCAAGTCTAACAATTCGCTAACATTGACTGCGACTAGTTGTAGATAATCCTTTAGTTCGCCTGTACGATAACTGAGAGAAGATAAAATTTCTAAGGTGCGCTGCTTTTTTAGACTTACTTCGCCTAGCCCCACTTTGCGTAAGGGCGATCGCTTGAATATGCTGCGCTTAACGAACCTGACAGTCGCTGTGAATGATTTTAGGATAAATAAATAAAGACTTTTTGAGAGATTCATAAAAACTTACTCAGCGACAACTCAGTTGATGCTAATTAATTACTTAAAAGTAAATCATATTGTATTTGGCTAGATAGGCAATAATTAATTATGTTAATTTTTATCGTTTTAAATATTATCAATATAAATTCTGCGATCGCAATCTGTAATCTTTCTCAACTTAGGTTTCGTTAATACAACCGCTCTAGGATTCTCTAAGATTATAGATATCTCAAATTGTTCTTGTTATCGAATACTGACATGAGTGAATTTACTGCAACAATATCCCAAGATGACTCAGAAAGAAACCTCAGACTCAATCTTTCTGAATCTCAGGCAATGCAAAGACAATTAATCAACAACTTTTCTCACGAACTACGCACTCCCCTAACAGTGGCGTATGGCTATATGCAAAGTATCCAGCGCCGCAGTGAAAACCTTACGACCCTTCAGAAAAATGCTCTTGAGGTTGCCATCTTTGAAATGGAATGTACCATTCAATTAGTGCAAGAATCACTTGAATTAGCCAGATTAGATATGAATTCGATGTTTTTACTTCAGGAGCTAGTGTCATTAAATAAATTAGTATCAGAAGCAATCACAGTTTCTCAAAATGCAAAAGGACGCAAAATTGTAATTGAGGGTGAAGAGTTAAATATTATAGCTTTAATCGATCCAGAACATCTTAAGCGAGTTTTGCTTAAACTAATTGATAATGCGATTAGGTATTCTGATGATGTAATTACGATTAGATTAGAAAAGTTGAACGAATCTGTAGCTATAAGTATCTGCGATCTGGGCTATGGTATCCCCATTGAAGATCTACCTCATATTTTTAATCCTTTCTATCGTGTCGATAAATCACGAAGTCGCAATACTGGAGGATCAGGGCTAGGGCTGGCATTTTCCAAAAGATTAGTAGAAAAAATGGGTGGAATACTGAATGTGTATTCTCAATTAGGTGAAGGAAGTATTTTTCAGATTATACTGTAAGTCTTTTATGCTCGCCCTCTTAATAACCTTCAACTAGATGATTACTTTAATTTTATGACAATCAAAATTTTATTAATTGAAGATGATATAAAACTAGCGCAATTTGTTGAAATGGAACTTACTTGCGAAGGTTATCAAGTAAGTATGGCGCATGATGGCTTAGATGGGTTAACACAGGCTCGGCAAAATCCTTATGATCTAATTATTTTGGACTGGATGATCCCAGTTTTGACTGGCATAGAGATTTGTCGGCGGCTGCGCTCGACTGGAAATAAAGTTCCCATTATTTTAGTGACGGCTAGAGATGAGATTAGCGATCGCGTGGCGGGGTTAGATGCAGGTGCTGATGATTATGTGATTAAGCCCTTTAGTATTGAAGAATTGCTTGCGAGAATTCGTAGTAATTTGCGCCGCACAAAAGAAGAAAACAGTGACATTTTGCAATTTGAGGATTTAAGTTTAAACCTTCGCACTCGTGAAATATTGCGATCAGGTAAAGCGATCGAACTTACAGTACGTGAGTTTGAATTATTGGAATATTTAATGCTGCACCCACAGCAGGTCATGACTCGCGATTTGATCCTAGAGAAGGTCTGGGGCTATGACTTTGGTGGTGACTCTAACGTGATTGAGGTCTATGTACGTACTTTGCGGCAGAAATTAGAAATTGATAACGCTAGCCGAATTATTCAAACAGTTCGCGGGATTGGCTACGTTCTCCGTCTTGTTAAGTAATTGCTAAATGAGGGAACGCTGAGTTTTAGCCTCACTACTTCTTATTTTAAATTTAGACAACTAATAATTTGATTTCAGCCTTACATCATCACAATCATTGAAGATAAATACAAGGCAGTTGGGATTTAAACAAATCTCTGGATGTCGAAGCCAATCAGTAATCGAATCAATACTCGGAGTATCAAAATGAATATCAAATCCCTTAGCCCTATTCTTACCAGTATCGCTCTAGCAAGTGTCATCAGTGTTGGTGATGTAGCTGTTCGTTCATTCGCTCCTCAGAACCAAATCGCCGCGATCGCACAAACTGAAATGCCCGGCAAAACAGAAGCCGAAAAGCATATTGAGACTATTACCAAAAACAAAGGTCAGATTGGTGGTGGGGATCAATTACGCCGATTCTTCTTTGGCGACCTCATGCCATTAGGAGTTCAACCAGGTGGTGCTGGCATGGTTGTCAGCTTGTACAACAAAGCTAACGATGTGACCTTCTCTTATTGCGCTACTTATGATGTAGTTGTAGCGGTCAGAAAAGGTAAAGTCGCTAAATTCCCTGCGAATGAAGTAAAGTAATCGCTCAAGCTATTTTGGATTTGCTATGAGCAAATCCAAAATGAATGCCCATGGAAATTGAAGTTTTTCTCTCTACTATTGTTTTTATTTGGCAATTATATGGATCTGAAAGAGACTTTCACTTTGTTACATCCTGTGATCGCAATCGCATTTGTATTTCCATTGATAGGGATTGCCATTAATTTTTCGATACAAACTCGTCAACGAAGACTGACACTACAAAGTGGTGAAAAAAGCAAAATTGCAGCTAATGTCGGTTCAGAACATTTAGCGATCGGCAAATGGTTATGTGCTTCTGTCGTAGGAGTAGCTCTAATCGGTATGGCTTTCCCGATCATTTCAAAAATGATCGCTCATGACAGTCTAAGCAAGGAACCTTTTCGAGTCGTGGTAGTTGCGATCTTGTTCGCTGCTTGCATCGCTTCGATGGTATTTCTTTATCAGGCTACAAGCAAATTATGGCGTGGTGTATTCGCGACTCTATCTGGAATGGCTTTAATTCTTTTAGGAAGTCAGCCTGAAATCTATCGCCGCGATAATGAGTGGATGTACTCCCATTATTATTATGGAGTTGGCGCAGCCCTATTAATGATATTTTCTGTGGCGATCGTGCAGGATATCTATCAAGATCGCAAAAATCGCTGGCGTTTAGCGCATATTTTGCTAAACAGTTTTGCAACATTGTTGTTTTTGGGTCAAGCATTTACAGGAACTAGAGATTTATTTTTGTGGTTTAAAAAGTAAAAGGATTCTAAATTTTGTCAGAAATTTTTTGTTGACAATTTTATGGATATGACAACAAATTAACTTTAAGTGGTAATTTCATGCTAGAAAGCATCAGAAATATTTCTAATCCTTTATTGAGATCAATTAGTTCTGGAATTTTTGTAGGAGCTTTGGTAACGATTCCTACGGCAGCAATCCTCCAAACCGCAGCGCCCAAAAGTGAATCATCCTATCGGTATATTTTATATGCTTCATTGGGAGGTGTTGTTGCTGGTTCGCTTGGAGGACTTTTTGCTGGCGGCGTTAAAAATATTAGCGATAAAAAATCTGATGTAACGCGCGATCGCCAAATATGGAAAGATTGGCGCAGATTTATAGTCCGTCGAAAAGTCAAAGAAAGTGACAGTATTACCTCGTTTTATCTCGAACCTGAAGATAAAGAATCAATTCCTAATTTTATTCCTGGACAATTCCTCACAATTCAACTAGATATTCCCGAACAGAATAAACCTGTAATTCGTACCTATTCTCTTTCTGATTATCCCGAATCAACTACATATTATCGCCTATCGATCAAGCGAGAACCTGCACCACCTGAGACTGATGCGCCTTACGGAGTCGCGTCTAATTTTATGCACGATCACATTGAAGAAGGCTCCGTCATACTTGCCAAGCCACCCGCAGGTAAATTTGTTTTGGATGTAAAGAATGCGCGTCCTGCGGTTTTGATTAGTAACGGTGTTGGCATTACGCCGATGATTAGCATGGCAAAGGCAGTTGCGCTGTCGAATCCACATCGTCATGTTTGGTTTTTGCATGGTGCTAGAGATGGAAGCCTCCATTCCTTTCGCGATGAGGTAAATGCGATCGCGCATCCAAATTTGCATATTATTTATTGCTATAGTCGCCCTACAGCATCCGACAAGGGCAATTATCATCGTAAGGGATATGTAGATGTCGCATTAATCAAAGAAGTCGTTGCCCCCGAAATGCAAAGACATTGCGATTCGACCGATGCGGAATATTTTCTCTGCGGGTCGCCATCATTTATGGACTCTCTCATGAGTGAGCTAAAAGAATGGGGCGTTCCTGATCGTCAAGTTCTATTTGAATCTTTTATCAAGCCAAAGAAATTTGAAGTAGCTCAGGTAGCACCTCAAGATCAGAATTTCATTTCTATGGAAATCCATTTTAGTAAGTCTGGGAAAACACTGAATTGGACTCCTAACGATGGCACGATTTTAGAGTTTGCAGAAGCAAATAATATTTTCCCCGATCATAGCTGTAGAGTTGGCGTTTGCGGAACTTGCATGTGTAAGATTTCTGAAGGTGAAATCGAATATGAGGACTCTCCATCTGCTTCCATCGATAACGGTTCTGTTCTCATTTGTATTTCCAAACCGAAGACAGCTAAAGTTGTTTTAGATATTTAAAGACCCTCACCCCTAGCCCCTCTCCCAAGGGGAGAGGGGAACAAGAGGAAATATTCACATCTTGCTCCCCCTCTCCCTAAGGGAGAGGGGGCTGGGGGGTGAGGGCAGTTCTTTGTTCTGCGTAACACAGGAATAATTATGAACGCCATCGAATATGCGATTGAAGCTTTTGGCTTGGGAGTATTTGTCGCTTTAGCGACCCTGACTGTTGCCTTGTTCCAACTACCAACTTCTCCAGTTCATCAAGCGATCGCTGATCCCATGTTACGCAGAGCGATCATTGGCATGATGATGGGATTAATCGCGATCTGCATCATTTATTCGCCTTGGGGCAAGCGATCGGGAGCGCATATCAACCCTGCGGTGACGCTCACCTTTTGGCGACTTGGTAAAATCAGGGCGATTGACGCTCTATTTTATATTTTGTCGCAGGCTGTCGGCGCGATCGCAGGAATACAGGTTGCGAAAATTTTACTCGGAAATGCGATCGCTGATCCTGCGATTAACTATATAGTCACCATTCCCGGAACCTATGGTGAAGCGATCGCTTTTTTAGCAGAGTGTCTACTTGCGTTCATTCTGATGACTTTAGTATTAAATATTTCCAATCAAGTAAAATTTGCTCATTTGACAGGCATATTTTCGGGGATTTTGGTGGCGATTTTTATTACCGTCGAAGCTCCCATATCTGGTATGAGTATAAATCCTGCGCGATCGCTAGGTTCGGCAGTTCCTGCTCAGGTCTGGCAGGGGTTTTGGATTTATTGCGTCGCTCCACCGATGGGAATGCTTTTGGCGGCAGAAGTCTATTTGCGTAGCGGTAAGAAGAAGAAAAAGTCGGAATTATGCTGTAAGCTTTGTCCGAATAGTTCGACTAAATGTATTAGTCCTATTTGTTGCCAAATGTGCAAATTATAAAACCCAAGATCTGTTAGTGCGGCGCGAAGATCTGCCCTCATCCCCCAACCCCTTCTCCCGCAGGAGAAGGGGAGAAAGAGTTTTTCTTGTTCCCCTCTCCTACGGGAGAGGGGCTAGGGGTGAGGGCTTTGCAATGTGCGATCTGAAAATGAGAGTTTGCTGAGCGATCGCTTAAAAAATATTCTTAAAATAACAGCGAAATTCAATTAACTATTTAGAGTTCCCTAACGCTAATGGTGAAATTTATTGACAGAATGTAGTCTAATTTCGTGCATTGTTAATCACCAGAAACTATAAACTTTACCAATAGAAATTTATGAAACTCGAAGGAAAGGTTGCTCTCGTCACAGGTAGTAGTGGTGGTATCGGTCAGGGCATTGCGATTCGCTTGGCGAAGGAAGGAGCAAAAGTAGTCGTTAACTATCGTTCCAATCCTCAAGGAGCAGAAGAAACTCTTAAAGCGATTGAAGCGGCTGGTGGTGAATGCATGAAGGCAGAGGGGTTTTGCGATAACGATCGCGGTTATAGCATCGGTGCAGATCTTGGTATGGTCGATGACGTAAAGCGTTTGATCGATGAGAGTATCGCCCATTTTGGAACTCTGGATATTTTGGTCAATAACGCTGGAATTGAAAAGCACGCTGACTTCTGGGATGTCACGGAAAAAGATTTTGAAGCGGTAATGAACATCAATTTCAAAGGGATCTTTTTTGCTACTCAAGCCTTCGTCAAACATCAAATAGCTTCAGGTAAGTCCAACGGACGGATTATTAACATTAGCTCCGTGCATGAAGAATTACCTTTTCCGCATTTTACCGCTTACTGTGCCAGCAAAGGCGCATTAAAGATGATGACGCGCAATCTTTCTGTAGAGCTTGGATCGTTAGGCATCACGATTAATAATGTCGCCCCTGGTGCGATCGAAACGCCGATCAACAAAGCTTTGTTAAATGATCCTTCCAAACTGGAACCGCTACTTAAAAATATTCCCCTCGGACGTTTGGGACAGCCTGAAGATGTCGCTTCTGTCGTCGCATTTTTAGCATCAGATGATGCTCGCTATATTACGGGTTCGACAATCGTTGTTGATGGTGGCTTACTTTGGAACTATCAAGAACAATAGGAAATAGTAGGAGTGGGGCAAAAGGAACCTTAAAACCCAAAAAGCTGCAGCGCACGCACAGCATGCACTACAGCTTTTTGGGCTTACTCATACTTATCTACTTACATGCGATCGCGGACTGCAAAAAATTACTCCAAACGATTAGTTGAAAATTACTTTCTTAAAGCAAGGATAGGTTCAAAATTATGTCAAAAATTAATTGTCTTCCCGATCGCCGTTCTGTTGATGCTAAACCAACTGATACGGTTTTAGAATCCTTACTAGCTAGCGGTATTGAGCATACTCACGTTTGCGGCGGAAATGCTTACTGCTCTACTTGTCGCATCATGATTTTAGATGGACAGCAAAATTGTAGCGATCCAACTGCTGCCGAGCGAGCTTTAGCCAAAAAGTTAGATTTCCCATTTCACGTTCGACTCGCTTGCCAAACCAAGGTTTCTGGCGATGTTTCGATCCGCCGCATGGTTATTGATAATGAAGATATCGATATTTTAGAAGGTCAGCTTACAACTGGCAATATAAATAGCGATCGCAATGTGGCGCTAGTTTCGTTTGCGATTCGTGGTTCTTCCAATTTTGATGAAGTAAACTTCCATTACGATATTGTTTATATCATGAGTCGTTACTTCCATCGAATCCAGAAAACTGTTAAAAAATATGGCGGGATCGTTCCTAATGTCATGGGATTAAGGGTCATGGCAGTATTTGGCGCTGAAAAAAACAGCAGTCTTGCAGCCGAGAGAGCAGTATGGGCGGCGCTGGAAGCTCTAGAGTCAATCAAAGAACTGAATGTCTTTTTGAAGCAATTATCTTATCTTCCATTGCAATTGAGTATTGGCATTCATTATGGTAAGGCAGTTCTCGTTACCATTGATCCCACTAAACCTAACGTCTTTACACCACTAGGAAATATAGCTAACTCGGTCGGTCGGATTGAAGCTGCCAATCAAGAGTTGGGAAGTGAATTGCTTGTATCGGATTCCGTTTACGATCAGATTAAGGACAAAGCGATCGTGAATCGCAATGGTAACTTGCGATTGGGTAAATCAGAATTTAGAGTCTTTGAAATAGTCGAGATGAATGGAACTCCTCCTGAAGTTGAAATCGCTGAAGAGTCCATTCCCGCCCCAAAGAAAATCATGTCATTTTTTCAAAAATTTTGGCTGAAAAGTTAGAAGGAAATCTGTGATTAAGCTTGAAGGCAGAAAAAAAGTTAAGATCCCCGACTTTTTCTTTAACAGCGAAGACTACCTGTATCAAGCACAAAAAAAGTCGGGGATCTGAGCGCTCACAGTTTTCTTTTGCCCACTTAATTAAACCAATCTTTCATTTAATTCGTAATTCGTAATTTGTAATTCTTATCCCCTAAAACCAAAAAAAACTATGTCTACTGAACATTACGACATCATTATTATCGGCACGGGTGCTGGCGGTGGAACGCTTGCCTATAGACTTGCATCCAGTGGCAAAAAGATTCTAATTCTAGAAAGAGGCGCGTTTTTGCCTCAAGAGAAAGCGAACTGGGATACAGTCGAAGTGTATAAAAAAGACCGCTATCACACCTCAGAAACTTGGATCGACGATCGCAATGGCGGTCAGGTTCATCCTGGCACTGGTTATTGGGTGGGTGGCAATACTAAAGTCTACGGCGGTGCATTGTTTCGATTGAGAGAACGTGATTTCGATCGCGTAGAACATAAAGGCGGTATTTCGCCAGAATGGATCTTAAAATATCAAGACTTTGAGCCTTATTACACCGAAGCAGAAAAGCTCTATGATGTGCATGGAGAGCGCGGTGAAGATCCGACCGAACCTCATGCCAGCGCTCCTTTTCCTTTCCCTCCAGTCTCTCACGAGCCGCGAATCCAAGAAATTCATAACGATTTAAGAAAACAGGGTTTAAATCCTATCCATTTACCCTTGGCGATTAAGCTGAACGAAGTCAATCGGCGCTTGGGAGCCTGTATTCGTTGCAATACCTGCGATGGATTTCCTTGTTTGGTGAATGGGAAAGGCGATTCTGACATTAACTGCGTGCGACCTGCGATCGCATTTGATAATGTCACTTTACTGACCGAAGCTGAGGTATTACGACTTCATACGAGCGCTTCAGGACGAGAAGTCACGAGCGTAGAAGTGAAATTAGATGACCAAATTGTTCACTTCTCCAGTGATATTGTCGTCGTCTCCTGTGGTGCGATTAATTCGGCGGCGCTGCTACTGCGATCGGCTAATGACAGTCATCCCAATGGATTGGCAAATAGCTCTGACCAAGTGGGCAGGAACTTTATGAAGCATCAACATGGCGCGATCGTGGGTATTACTCCCAAGCTAAATCCGAGCGAATTTCAGAAGACTCTTGCAATTCTTGATTACTATTGGGGCGAAGAAGGCTTCAATTATCCAATGGGTCTGATTCAATTGTTGGGTAAAGTCAATAAGGATATGATTGCCCTCGACGCTCCCGCCTTCGCACCTGGAATGGCTCTCGACCAAGTTGCCCAGCATTCAGTTGATTGGTTTGTTACCGCCGAGGACTTGCCCGATCGGAATAATCGCGTGACTTACAAAAATGGCAGCGTACATCTCAGCTATACCGAGAACAACACCCAAGCTTTCGATCGCTTAATGGATCGATGGGTCAAGGTTTTGAAATCCATTAACTGCGGCGATCGCATTCTGCCCGTATCGCTCTATTTTCGCAAGAAATTGGACATTGCGGCAGTAGCTCATCAAAATGGAACCTGTCGTTTTGGTGAAGATCCTCAAGATTCCGTTTTAGATATTAATTGTCGCACCCACGATGTCGATAATCTCTATGTCGTTGACGGTTCCTTTTTCCCATCAAGTGCTGCCGTAAATCCCACCTTAACGATTATTGCCAATGCTTTGCGCGTAGGCGATTTGCTGCTTGAGCGCCTTAAATAGGTAGGAAAAACCCAAAAAAGCTAAGGCGCACGCGCAGCGTGCGCCTTAGCTTTTTTGGGTTTTTGTTTCATTAACTCACCTTACGCAGAAGTTGCTAAGACCCTCACCCCTAGCCCCTCTCCCGCAGGAGAGGGGAAAAGAAAATAACTGGGTTTTGCTCCCTTCTCCTGCGGGAGAAGGAGTTGGGGGATGAGGGCAGATCTTCGCTCTGCGTAAGGTGAGTCATTAATTTACGTAGTTAATTTACAGAATTAATACTCACGAAGAATTAAGCGTTTACTTATTTTCATATCAGGAAGGTTTAAGGCTTAGAGGTAATACTTAAATCAGTTCAAAAATAAGTCAATTCATAAATTAGTTTCTAAAAAATCTAATTTTTTACTAACATACAAAACCATGAAAAAATTACTTCTAGCCATCTTGCCAGCACTCTTACTTTCTACTACTGCTATTGTGCCAGCCGCTAAAGCTCAAAGCAGCGATGCGATGCAAATGCCTTCTGTGGAAGTAAGAATGAAAATCACTCTAACTCCTTTCAATCTCGCTTATCTCGCACACCAAGGATATTTTGCAGATCAGGGGATTCCAGATTCTAGCGATCTAATGAAAGGGTTCAATGAAGGCACGATCACGGCTGCTCAAATTGTAAAAGCTGCAGTTGATTCCAACAGACTACCTGCTGCTTTTCTAAAAAATGATTCCTACATTTCCTCGGTGAAGCTCCAGTTATACACTCTTTCACTGGCGGCACGCTAAACTTAACCTATAGAAGCGAATTGAGCATGTGTAAACCCAAAAAGCTGCGGCGCACGCACAGCTCGCGATACAGCTTTTTGGGTTTTAAGGTTTATTAAGTTCTGTACGGAAGTAATACTTAATTGAGAAATGCAATGAATCCAGAAGAGATTAGATTAACAGAAGCAAGTGAAGGCAAACCTTGGCGAAAATGGGGCTGTTATTTAAGCGAGCGACAGTGGGGAACTGTTCGAGAGGATTATAGTTCAAACGGTACTGCTTGGGACTATTTTGGTCACGATCAAGCGCGATCGCGTGCTTATCGGTGGGGAGAGGATGGCATTGCGGGTATCTCCGACGATCGCCAATTACTATGTTTTGCGATCGCTCTGTGGAATGGGGCCGATCCGATTATCAAAGAGAGATTATTTGGTCTCACAGGCAATGAAGGTAATCATGGAGAAGATGTCAAGGAATATTATTTTTATCTAGATAATACGCCCACACATTCTTATATGAAGTACCTCTATAAGTATCCGCAAGCGGCTTTTCCATACGAGCAATTAGTAAAAACAAATCAGCATCGCGGTCGCCAAGAAAGAGAATTTGAACTTCTGGATACGGGAGTATTTGATGGTGATCGCTATTTTGACGTGCTTGTGGAATATGCGAAAGACTCTTTTCAGGATATTGCAATTCAAATCAGCATAACCAATCACGCACCAGATGCACAAACAATCGATTTACTCCCTTCACTTTGGTTCAGAAATACTTGGGCTTGGGATGGAATTACGAATAAGCCAGAACTTAAAGCACATTCATCGGATATTATTTCGGCAACTCACCCAGACTTAGGCGAGCTTTGGCTTTACTGCCCTGAAAGCCAAGAATTGTTATTTACTGAAAATGAAACTAACTACCACAGACTTTTTGGAACTCGCAATGGCTCCAAATATGTTAAAGATGGCATCAACAATTACATTGCCAATGGCGAAGCATCAATAAATCCCCAACAACACGGAACAAAGTCGTCAGCCCGCTACGTGCTAGAGATCGCTTCTGGTGAGACTAAAGTTGTCAAATTGCGCTTGAGCGATATTGCACCTGCATCGATGAAATTGGGAACGGAATCAAAAATTATCGCGAAGCGATTGCAGGAAGCTGATGAGTTTTACAAGCAAATTACTCCGTTTGCGATGAATGACGATGCGCGAAACGTGCAGAGACAGGCTTTTGCAGGAATGTTATGGAGTAAGCAGTACTACAACTATTCCATCAAGCCTTGGTTGGAAGGCGATAAGGCAACTCCCACACCGCCAAGAGATCGCCTTAAAGGACGAAATCGTCACTGGTTCCATTTGGAATCCGAAGAAATCCTCTCAATGCCTGACAAGTGGGAATACCCTTGGTTTGCCGCTTGGGACTTAGCTTTTCATACTATTCCGATCGCAACTATCGACCCCGATTTTGCCAAGCGACAACTTGATTTAATTACCCGCGAGTGGTTTATGCATCCCAATGGTCAGATTCCCGCCTATGAGTGGGCTTTTGGCGATGTTAACCCTCCTGTTCATGCATGGGCGACCTATCGCGTTTATAAGATCGAGCAGAAAATGTACGGAAAGGGCGATCGCAAATTTTTGGAGCGTGTCTTCCAAAAGTTGCTGATGAATTTCACTTGGTGGGTAAATCGCAAAGATCGAGATGGTAAGAACGTTTTTGAAGGTGGCTTTTTGGGATTGGATAACATTGGTGTATTTGATCGCAGTGCCGAACTCCCTACAGGCGGCTATATCGAGCAAGCTGATGGTACAAGCTGGATGGGAATGTATTGTCTAAATTTATTGACCATTGCTCTCGAACTAGCTAAAGAGAATCCCGTATATCAAGATATCGCTACCAAGTTTTTCGAGCATTTTCTCTATATAGCTGATGCCATGAATAAGGTCGGAGATGAACATACGGAACTGTGGGATGATGCTGATGGGTTTTATTACGATGTTCTCAATCTGCCTAATGGTGATCAGTTTAAGCTAAAAGTGCGATCGCTAGTTGGTCTGATCCCTCTCTTTGCTATCCAAACTTTAGATCCAGATTTATTGGCGCAGCTTCCCGAATTCACAAATAGAATGCAATGGTTTATCACACATCACCCCGAATTGACGCACAACGTTGCCTGTATGGAAACCTGTGGTTTGGATGCCAGACGGATGCTTGCCATTTGCTACGAAGACAAACTCCGTCGCATTTTAGCCAAAATGCTAGATGAAAATGAATTTCTATCAGAATATGGAATTCGCGCTATTTCTAAATTTCATCAAGATCATCCCTATATCTGGAGTGCTAATGGAAGCGAATATAGAGTCGATTACGAACCCGCCGAATCGTCAAGCGGTCTGTTTGGCGGCAACTCAAATTGGCGCGGACCGATTTGGATGCCCGTGAATTATCTAATTATCGAGTCTTTACAGAAGTTCCATCACTACTTTGGTGATAGCTTTATGATTGAGTGTCCTACTGGTTCAGGCAAATTCATGAATTTGTGGGATGTTTCCGTCGAGCTATCTCAGCGTCTAATTAATATTTTTGTCAAAGACAAAGATGGCGATCGCCCAGTTAACAATCTGCAAGCAGGTGAAAAGTTAAAGTTCGACACCGATCCCAATTGGCAGGATTTAGTACTTTTCTATGAGTACTTTCACGGAGACAATGGTTCGGGAATCGGTGCTAGTCATCAAACTGGATGGACTGGACTTGTAGCAAAATTAATCCAACAGTCTAGCGAATATGTCAATAAAAATAGCGATCGCTAAAATCTAAGGTCATGTTACGTGGAAAGAAAATACACCTCACCCCTAGCCCCTCTCCTTGGAAAGGAGAGGGGAACAAGAGAAAACCCTGCCCCTTCTGCTCCTTGCGAAGGAGAGAGGAACAAGAGAAAACTCTGCCTCTTCTTCTCCTTGGAAAGGAGAGGGGAACAAGAGAAAACCCTGCCCCTTCTTCTCCTTGGAAAAGAGAGAGGAACAAGAGAAAACTCTGCCTCTTCTTCTCCTTGGAAAGGAGAGGGGAACAAGAGAAAACTCTGCCCCTTCTTCTCCTTGCGAAGGAGAGAGCAACAAGAGAAAGGCTCTGGCTCCCCTTCTCCTTTGCAAGGAGAAGGGGTTGGGGGATGAGGTGTATTTTTCTTTCTACGTAATATCAGTTATAGGTATTAAATTATGAACATTAATTTCGGAAGAGAAATCTGCGGCGATCGCGTCAAATCAACTGAATATGAATGGTTGGTGACAAATGGAATTGGCGGTTATGCCTCTGGAACCATATCAGGAAAGCTTACCCGTTGCTATCACGGATTGTTAGTTGCTGCTCTCAAACCACCTTTAGAGAGATTTTTGCTGCTCTCCAAATTAGACGAAACCTTGCATTATCAAGATAAAAAATATCCTCTTTATACCAATCGTTGGGCAAGTGGAACTGTTGAACCATCGGGTTATTTAAATATTGAAAGCTTCGAGCTAGAAGGACTCGTACCTAAATGGAATTTTGCTTGTGCTGACGCGCTCCTCCAAAAGCGAGTATGGATGCAGCATGGGCAAAATACTACCTACATTCAATATGTTTTAGAACGCAGTAGCGCTCCAGTATCCCTTTCGATAAAAGCATTAGTTAACTATCGCGACTACCATCACACCACAACGGCTGGAAATTGGGAAATGCAGGTAGAAAAAGACGATCGCAGTATACGTATTAAGGCGTTCGCAGAGGCAGTTCCATTCTATCTTCATATAGATCGCGGCAATTTTACGGCTTCTCATGATTGGTATAAGGGATTTGATCTAGAGATGGAAAGAGAGCGTGGTTTAGGCGATCGCGAAGATTGCCTTCACATTGCTACTTTTGAAGTTGAACTGAATGTCGGCGATACGCTAACAATTATTGCTAGTACAGAACCCATCGCCCCAATTGATGGCAAATTAGCCTTAAAAATGGAGCGCGATCGCGAAGCTGTACTCCTAGATACTTGGCATTCATACCATTATTTAAACTATTCTTGCCAAGTCCAAACGCGATCGGCTCCAGATTGGATCGCTCAACTAGTTTTGGCTGCCGACCAGTTTATTGTCGATCGCCCACAACTCGCTAATGGGAAAACGATTATAGCTGGATATCATTGGTTTTCAGATTGGGGCAGAGATACGATGATTAGCTTGCAGGGACTGACCTTGGCAACGGGTCGTCTTGACATCGCGCGTTCGATTTTATTAACGTTTGCTAAATATCTCGATCAAGGTATGCTTCCCAATCGTTTTCCCGATGTTGGAGAAGAGCCAGAATATAACACTGTCGATGCGACCCTCTGGTACTTTGAGGCAATCCGCGCCTATCACGCAGCTACGAATGACGACAGCTTGCTAGTGGAACTATTTCCAGCCTTGGCAGAAATTATCGACTGGCATTGTCGAGGGACAAGATATAACATTCATCGAGATAGTGATGGATTGCTCTACGCAGGGGAGTCAGGCGTGCAATTAACTTGGATGGATGCCAAGATTGGCGACTGGGTTGTAACGCCTCGAATCGGTAAACCAATAGAAATTAACGCCCTCTGGTATTGCGCTCTCGAAACGATGACTGCGATCGCAAGACAAATCGATCAGCCATACGCTGTCTATGCCGAACTTGCAGCGCAAGCAAGAACTGGCTTTCAAAAATTTTGGAATGAGTCAACAGGCTATTGCTACGACGTTCTTGATGTAAATGGCAACAAAGAAGTTCGCGACGATACCCTTCGCCCCAATCAAATATTTGCAGTTTCACTTCCTTTAACTCCATTACTAAACACAGTTCAGCAAAAAGGGATCGTAGATGCGGGCGGGCGATCGCTGTTAACCTCCTATGGATTGCGTTCTCTAGACCCCGAACATCCAAATTATTGTGGGCATTACGGCGGTGATCAATACAAACGCGACAGTGCCTATCATCAAGGCACTGTTTGGGGCTGGCTCTTGGGTGCATATATACGCAGTCACCTGCGCGTCTATCAAAATCCCGAACAGGCTCTTGCCCTTCTGCAACCAATTTCCCATCATTTGCAGTCTGGATGTATAGGGACTCTGAGCGAAATCTTTGATGCCGATGCCCCAATGCGATCGCGCGGATGCATCGCTCAAGCTTGGACTGTTGCAGAAGTTCTCCAAACTTGGATATTCATAGAGCAAAATCGTATATTTAAGGAATCTTTAGCTCATAACAAGTAAAGAAATAAGGAGTAGAAGCTTACTCCCTTCCTAGTAAAAGATTAGACGGTGCGGCGCACCGCTAATTCTTGGGTTTTAATGTCTATTTTTTTACTGAGAAGGGAGTATGTATGAGTGAAATCATGATAATTCTGATCTCCTTTCATCAAAGCTACTATCGCGATTTTAAATATTTTTATATGACTATAAGGTAAAGTAATCAATACTTAAATTTTAACGTCAGTTTGACGAGGGTGTTTACTAATGACAAGTGTGTCGATAGATTTGGCGGCAAAGTCTCCTCTTTATGTCGGTTTGTTATTTGGTGGGCAATCGGGGGAACATGATGTGTCTATTACATCTGCTAAAGCGATCGCCTCAGCCCTTAGTCAAAATCCTCGCTATCACATTCAACCCTTTTACATTCAACGCAACGGCACATGGCGTAGTCCTGATGTGTCGCAACAGGTTTTAACCTCTGGTGAAAGTTTAAAAGAAGCAGAAATGCTCATCAATGCTGCCTTTTTCTTGCCTAAAGAAGTCCAACAAATCGATCTCTGGTTTCCAGTGCTGCATGGACCAAATGGCGAAGATGGGACGGTTCAAGGATTATTACAATTGATGCATAAACCTTATGTTGGTAATGGAGTACTTGCGTCATCGGTGGGAATGGACAAGATCGCAATGAAAGCGATTTTTGCGAATGCTGGCTTGCCTCAAGTCAAATATGTAGCTCTCAATCTGTGGCAATGGAAACAGGACGAGCAAGCTTGGAGTGAACACATAGAAGCAACTCTTGGCTATCCCTGTTTTGTAAAGCCATCAAATCTTGGCTCATCAGTTGGTATTTCTAAAGTACGCGATCGCCAACAGTTACAAGAAGCAATCGCTAGCGCCACTAGCTATGATCCGCGCATTATCATCGAGCAGGGTGTCATTGCTCGCGAAATCGAATGTGCTGTACTCGGTAATGAACAACCCCAAGCTTCAGCGATCGGTGAAATCACTTTTAATAGCGACTTCTATGATTACGAAACCAAATATACCGCAGGTAAAGCTGATTTAATTATTCCTAGTCAGTTATCGGAAAATGTGACTAAAGCGGTGCAGTCAATGGCTGTAAAAGCATTCCAAACTGTAGCAGGTTCAGGCTTAGCCAGAGTCGATTTCTTTTATGTTGAAGCGACGGGCACAGTTTTAATTAATGAAATTAATACTTTCCCTGGTTTTACATCGCTGAGCATGTATCCCAAATTGTGGGATTACTCTGGCATTCCGTTTGTAGAGCTATGCGATCGCTTGATAGAGTTAGCTTTAGAAAAACACTAAAATCAGTCTCAGATCCACATTCACGTGAATACTAAGTTCTATTGAGGTTTGAGCTAGACAATTTATTGCAGAGTATTTACTGAAACCCCAATACTTACTTTCCAGTCAAAGATTAGACGGTGCGGCGCACCGCTAATTCTTAGGTTTTAATGTCTATTTTTCTACTGGGAGAGGAGTAACTTTAAATTTTAATGACTTTAAATTTTAGTAATTATTTATACACCTCTCAATCGCCCATCGAGCTTACGGTTATACTTTGCTATAGATTCTTTATAAGGATATTCATGCATAATAAATCAACTAGCAAAGTTGTTAAAGAACGTAGAGAATACAACACATGGGTAGCGAATGAAACTTTAGAAGATTATTCGCTTCGTTATGCTCCTAAATCATTTAGGAAATGGTCAGAATTTCTAGTTGCAAATACCGCTCTAGGTGGCATTTCGTTTTTAGCGCTAGAAGCGATCGGGGGATCTATACTGATTAGTTATGGATTTACTAACTCTTTTTGGGCAATTCTCGTTGTGGGGGGCATTATTTTTCTGACAGGTTTGCCGATCGCCTATTATGCGGCTAAGTACAACATTGATATTGATTTGCTGACACGTGGGGCAGGTTTTGGTTATATCGGTTCGACGATTACCTCGCTTATTTATGCTTCCTTTACATTTATCTTCTTTGCGATCGAAGCCGCAATTATGGCGCAAGCCTTACAGTTATACTTCCATTTGCCTTTATGGCTTGGCTATATTCTCTGCTCTCTAATCGTCATTCCTGTAGTGTTTTATGGAGTTACGCTGATTAATCAGTTGCAACTCTGGTCGCAACCAATCTGGTTAAGCTTGATGATCCTGCCTTTTATTTTTGTTATCTATAAAGAACCAGATGCGATCGCTAATTGGGTAAATTTTGCAGGTAAATCTTCCAGTGGAGCAGGATTTCATCCACTGCTATTTGGATCAGCCGCAACTGTGTGCTTTTCTCTAATTGCTCAATTGGGAGAACAGGTAGACTATCTGAGGTTTTTACCTGAAAAGCAAGAACATAATCGCGTTCAATGGTGGCTTGCTGTGGTATTGGCAGGTCCTGGATGGATTTTCTTCGGTATGATCAAGCAATTAGGAGGTGCATTTCTTACATCTTTAGCAATTAATCACGGCACAGATTTTGTTCGCGCCAAACAGCCAATCCAAATGTATATGGCTGGATTTGCTGACGTTTTCGCCGATCCTAAGATCGTTTTATTAGTTGCCACAATATTTGTAATTGTCTCGCAAATTAAAATTAATGTAACGAATGCTTATGCAGGATCGCTTGCTTGGTCAAACTTCTTTTCTAGACTTACCCATAGTCATCCTGGGCGTGTAGTGTGGTTGATCTTTAATGTATCGATCTCTTTACTGCTAATGGAACTTGGTGTATTTGAAACCTTAGAAGCGGTGTTGGGTTTGTATTCTAATGTGGCGATCGCATGGATGGGCGCTGTCGTGGCAGATCTGGTAATCAATAAACCATTGGGAATTAGTCCATCCTATATAGAGTTCAAACGCGCTTATCTTTATAACTTTAACCCTGTTGGCTTCGGCTCCATGGTAATCGCTTCGATTATTTCGATTATTGCCTTCGTCGGTGCATTTGGAGTTTACGCTCAAGCATATGCTCCATTTCTCGCTTTGGGTATTGCTTTTATTCTTTCACCAATCATTGCGATCGCAACCAAAGGCAAATACTACATTGCTCGCGAAAACGTCTATCGTTCCCAAAAAGTAGATCCGCAATCGCTGATTGCTTGTAGTATTTGCGAGCAGGAATATGAGCCAGCCGATACTGCCTATTGTCCTGTATATGATGGCGCAATTTGTTCCCTCTGTTGTAGCCTTGACGCACGTTGTCATGACAGTTGCAAAACTTCCGATCAAGATTCTGATAGTCTGACTGTGAAACTAGCACGCACTATTTTTCCTGAAAAGTTTTCACCACAGCTTGGGATGAAACTGATAAAGTTTGTCGGTCTCTTCCTATTGCTGTCAGGAATCATGGCGGCGGTTTTTGGACTGGTTTATTATCAGGGAATCTTGCGATCGCCTACTTTATCAACAAGCTCTATTTCCACATTTTTAGGTGTTTTGCTAGAACTTTATGCGCCGTTATCAGTATTAATTGGTGTGGGTACTTGGTTGTTAGTTTTGAGTGAAGAAAGTCGCGAATTGGCTGAAGCAGAGCTAGATCGGCAAAATCTTCAACTTCAGCAGGAAATTGATGAACGCCTTCGAGTAGAAGATGAATTGCAACTTATCTCATTAGAACTAGAACATCGCGTCACAGATCGCACAAAGGAACTATCGGAAGCAATCAATAAACTTAAGCAAACACAGGTACAACTTATTCAAACCGAAAAGATGTCCAGTCTAGGACAACTAGTTGCGGGAGTTGCTCACGAAATTAATAATCCTGTAAATTTTATCTATGGCAATCTTTCCCATGCAAGTAAATATATTCAAGATTTACTGAATTTGATAAGCCTTTATAGAAAATATTATTCTCGCCCTGAATTAGAAATTCAAACTGAAATAGAAGAGATCGATCTAGAGTTTCTCATCGAAGATTTGCCAAGTATTCTCTCGTCAATGAAAGTAGGCGCAGAAAGGATTCAAAAGATTGTCTTGTCGTTGCGTAATTTCTCGCGTATGGATGAAGCAAATTTAAAACCTGTGGATATCCATGATGGGATTGATAGCACATTAATGATTTTGCAAAGCCGTTTCAAAGCGAAAGCAGAATATCCAGAGCTTCAAGTGGTTAAGGAATACGGCAATCTGCCCGCAGTAGAATGCTATGCAGGACAACTCAATCAAGTTTTCATGAATATTATTTCTAATGCAATTGATGCGATCGAGGAAAGTTATCTCAATCTCTCACGTGCAGAAATTGCTCATAATCCTGGCAAAATTAAAATTCAAACACAAGTTGAAAAAAACGGCTATATCAAAATCATTATTGCTGACAATGCCAAAGGTATGTCTCCAGAGGTGCAGAAAAGGCTGTTTGATCCGTTCTTTACTACTAAGCCTATCGGTAAAGGTACAGGGATGGGTTTATCAATTAGTTTTCAAGTTATTACTGAAATACACAACGGCAGCTTAAGATGTCACTCTGAATTAGGGAAAGGTACAGAATTTATCATAGAAATTCCAATTGCACAGCAATCTCTACAAGCTATCAGTTAGTGCTTGTATTTTTTAAATCCAAAGAGAGACTAATCAGACATGATTAGTCTCTCTTTTTGATTTGGCGATCGCTAATTAGGGATTGCTGAAAAAGCAAGAAAAGCATACAAGCAGAGCCTTTCAAGAGTTAGAAGCCTTGATAAAAAGGTAAGCAATTAAGCCAGACCCATTCTCGCCTAATTGCTTGCCTTTTTCTTTATTACCAGCTTTAAAGCGTATTCTCATCAATGAACGGAGCAATTTTGCGATCACTAATAATGGTAGTTATCTTTATTGGGAAAGTGCAGATATCCATCTCGATCTTGACGCTTTCCGTTATGTAACCGATCCCGAATGGAAGCACAAGTTTGATGTTCTCAGGTCAACTCATAATCAAGTATTTGGCAAAGCGATCGCTACCTTACGCAAAAAATATAAACTGCGTCAGTCCGATATTATCGGTTTGTCAGAGCGCCAAGTCAGTAGGATTGAGAAGGGTGAGGGTAGTACAAAGGCGGATACGTTGAGGTTGTTTGCTAAGGCGCATGGAATGGAGTTTGATGCTTATCTTGATGCGGTTGCCAATGCGATCGGGCATATTCCAGAAAAACTTATTTCTTCTTTAAACTAAATAAGGTAATTCCTCTGAGTTGGTGTTGGAAGTATGCTCAACAAAGTAATCGAGAATATTTTTATTTTAATTCCGCATAAATTTTTTCTCTATAGCAGCATTTTCTATTTGGGTGCGAAATATTTCTAGCATTCCTATAACTTCTTCCTGTAAATCGATATATTCATCTCTATCAAGTTCCAAATAATTACCATGGGCGATTTCATTCCTCTTCTTTAAAAGCTTAATATCGATTAATGCAGTTTTAGTAGAGTAGATTGAAAAATCTATTCCAAGAATGCAAGTTATTTCTTTTAAAATTTCAGAAGAGAGATTTGATGCAGTTGATATAGCATCGTTGGCTTCAGGTAGAATGCATCTTTGATTTAATTCTGAAAGAAAGAAATTACAAACGGGTATGTATAATGAGGATTTATTTGTCTCATTTGCCTCTCTAAGCTTTGATTTCATTGCTAAAGCTAAAAAATTACTAGAAATTTGACTGTAATTAAGTCTTTTCGCCCTAACGTATTCCAAATAAGAGCTTGCGGCTAATTTAACGAATCCTTCCCAATGAGAGTAGAGAATACACACTCCACTCCGAAGTAATGCATTGTGCCTCTGTTTAGAATAACTTCTCAGTTCTATCAAAGATTTTATTTCTGAAAGCTCCTTTTTCCTCCAAGCGAGATCCTCAGCTAATTTATCAGTTAATTGTTCAGTACTTCGGATTTTCATAGTGGAGAAAATTTTTCTCTGCCTAGAGGAATAAGATAAGGCAATCGTCTCGCTGCGTTCACTCCTGCACCCGACCATTGCTGGTAAATTGGATCAGTCCAAACACTTTTTATAAGATCCACTACTCCATCTGTTGGAGGTAGATTTTGGTAATTATATCCAATGCCTAGTGCAATTACTTCGTATGCAGATAATATAAAGCCTCCAAGAAATTTACTACTCTCATGTTTATAGCGCCTAAAACTATCGTCTCTTGTAGTTTCATTAAGAAAGTCAAATGTCGTGTTGAATGCTTGCTCTATATAATCACTATTTAAATCTTCTTTTAGAGCCATTTCACGCATTCTATCTGTTAAGAAGACACTAACATCTCCACCAAGCTTTTGAAGACTTACATTATCCTGATCAAATAAAAGAATAAAGCGCAACACTAATTCCATATCATACTGTTCTTCATATAGTCTATCACTTAAAGCTATACAACTTTTAAAAGACTCACGATCAGCAAGGGAACGTACTAAGTTGAATAGATCTTTATTCAACATCAAAAGAATACAATTTCTTACCTCCTGCGGGGTAGCAATTGATCCTCCAGTATTTAGACGCTGAAACAATTCATATTTAATCATTTCATCACTTTCTTTTTGAATGATATGAACTGCTATTTTTGCGCGTTTTATAATTAGCCTTTGTGCTTGAGTTAAAGAGTTTTGTTTGTCATCTGGATCATCCCATTTCTTCCCTTTTAGAGAAGGTAAGTATGTGGTTTCTTGTAAAGTTTTTAAGGATATATTATCATTTAGGTTACTTGGTTTAAAAATACCTACAAATTCATATATAGTTGACAATCTCTGTAAACCATCGATAACATCCCAAATACCATCATCTCTTTGACTAA
Source organism: Pseudanabaenales cyanobacterium (assembly GCA_038230875.1). Lineage (GTDB taxonomy): Bacteria > Cyanobacteriota > Cyanobacteriia > Pseudanabaenales > Pseudanabaenaceae > Pseudanabaena. The sequence continues at coordinate 18,403 of JBBRMK010000024.1, read as the reverse complement.
CAAAAATAGGTGGGATTGGTATACCTAAAAGAATTGATTCTATAAAAGTAGACTTTTGATGATCTGACCAACGAAAAAATCTTTGAAAATCAGGGTGAATATCGATTTCATCTTTTTCATAAAGACTTATCCACTCACCAATCGACATTGAATAGCCATCCGTCCGAATTTCTTGCCTTGTTTTATCAATTTCTTCTTGTAGAATCATTACTATAAGATATCCTAAATGTGTTATTGGAGTATAACGCTAAAACCATAGTATCACTTACGCAATAGTGATAAACACTAATGTAACAGATGAAGTATTATACAAGAAAATTTCAGGATGTTAATTGCTCTACCTAATAATTGCCTAACAATATTGATGCAGAGCAAGTATTTGTTGCAGAGAAAGATAAAAATAAGATAGCAGTTGAAGTGAAAATACTTCTAAACCCATCCGCTATTTCTGAATTTCATACAGTACTTGGTCAATGCCTCAACTATCGCCTAGCCTTAAAGTTAGAAGATACACAACGTATCCTATATCTAGCCATCCCAGAAACGATTTGGAATACCTTTTTTCGGCGCGAATTTGCTAAACTAGCCATAGCCGAATATCAAATAAATCTGATTATTTTTGACGTATCAGAGGAGAGAATTGTCCAATGGTATCCATAGAAAGCTATCGAGACATCGTACAAGAAATCCTGCGGGAATACAGCACCCATCAACCCGCCTATGGTGATATAGACATGGAATTAATATTTGATCGAGAACGCGATCGCTATCAACTTGTCTGTACAGGCTGGAGTCAAAAACGCCGCATTTATGGCTCTCTCATCCATATCGATCTCAAAGGCGACAAAATCTGCATTCAAAATGATGGAACTGAAGTCGGTATTGCTAATTTGTTAGTGGAGCGCGGCATTCTCAAAGAGAATATTCTTTTAGCCTATCAACCACCTGACTTACGCCAGTATACAGAATTTGCCTTAGCTTGAAGATTGCTGATTTTGCGATCGCTACTTTAGCAAACAATCAGGAAGCATCCACAACTACAGCAAACGATGCAAGAACTAAGCGATCGCCGTAAAATATAAACATAGTTAATGGAGAAGCGCCGATGACATTTCAAACTACCAAACTCAAGACAATCTACGAAGAAGATTACTCGCTGTGGTTAGAGATGACAGCCGAACAACTCCGCACGAGACAATTAGAAAATATAGATATTGAGAATCTTTTAGAAGAAATTGAAGCAATGGCAAGAAAAGAAAAAGTTGCTTTAGAAAGTAACTTAGAAATTTTATTGATGCATTTACTGAAATATCAATATCAAGTCAATAAACGTTCTCCGAGTTGGCGATATACCATTGATGAACATCGCAGTCGCATTCTTAAATCCCTAAAAGTAAGCCCTAGCCTCAAACCTTACTTAAAACAAGTTTTTGATGACTGTTATCAAGAAGGTAGAAGAAAAGCTTCCATTGAAACTGGTTTGGCGATCGCTACTTTTCAAATCCAATCACCTTTTAATCAAGAAGAGACTTTAAATCCTGATTTTTTACCAGAATGAAAGTAAGCGATCGCCTATAATTCAATCTTCTGAGCAATGCGTAACTTTGCCGATCTCGCTCTAGGGTTTGTCTTAGTTTCTTCATCAGTGGCGATGATGACTTTTTTGGTAAGAACTTGTAAGCGATCATCTTCGCGAAATGTATGTTTGACGATACGATCTTCGAGGCTATGGAACGTAATCACCGCAATTTTGCCACCAGCGTTTAGCCAATTTGGAGCAATAGCTAACCATTTTTCGAGGCTCTCTAATTCGCGATTGACAGCGATTCGCAAGGCTTGAAAGGTGCGTGTGGCGGGATGGATTCTGCCATGACGATAACTGGATGGAACACAGGCGGCGATCGCATTAGCAAGTTCTAATGTTGTTTTAAAAGGACGCTTCTCGACAATTTGACTGGCTATTCTTCGCGAGAGTCTCTCTTCTCCAAATTTAAAAATAATATTAGCGAGTTCCACTTCTTTATAGTGATTGATGATTTCGGCAGCAGTGAAAGTCTGGCGATTATCCATGCGCATATCGAGATCACCTGATTCTCTAAAGCTAAATCCGCGATCGGCAACATCTAGCTGTGTAGAACTTACGCCTAAATCAGCAAGGATTCCATCAAAGAGTAAGCTAGATGGAGGATTATAATCGCAAAAGTTACCGCGCCAAAATGTGACTTGATTTGCATAATCTGCAAGTTTATCGGTTGCTGCCGCGATCGCCATTTGATCGCGATCAATCGCTACTAAGCGCACATTTTCGGCAGCTTGCAAAATTAACGAGCTATGTCCACCACCGCCAACAGTGCAATCAAGATATATACCCCCTGAAATAATTTCTAAACCTGCGATCGCGGGGTCAGCAAGTACGGGAACATGATGAAACTGAGCAGTCATAAATTTGAGGGGCGAAAAAAAAGCAATGCACCTTAGCTGTTATCAATATGTAGCTTGATAGTCGCAATAAAGTAACCAAAGTCATTAATATAGTCTACTGTGCTGTTTATTTTCCGACTTTGTCATCATGAAACATACTCTCTCCGTTGTCGTCCAAGATGAAGCAGGCGTGCTGACCCGCATTGCTAGCTTGTTCGCCCGCCGAGGTTTTAATATCGAGAGCCTTGCGGTCGGGACTGCTGAGCAAGATGGGTTTACACGGATCACGATGGTTGTCTCTGGCGACGATCATACGATTGAGCAAATCACTAAGCAGTTGCATAAACTTATCAATGTGATCACGATCCTCGACTTTACCGATATTCCTTGTGTTGAGCGCGAGTTAATGCTAGTTAAGGTGAATGCTGCGCCGAATGTGCGCTCAGAAATTATCGAAATATCGCAAATTTTCCGTGCCCGGATTGTCGATGTGGCTGATGATTTCTTGACTATTGAGGTGGTGGGCGACCCTGGGAAGATGGTTGCCATTTTGAAGATGTTAAACAAGTTTGGCATTCGTGAAATTGCCCGTACTGGCAAGGTTTCGCTTACCCGCGAATCGGGCGTTAATACGGAATATCTCAAAATTAACCGCGATGGAGCGCGAGGCGCTTTATCTAATCTTTAGATCTCATAGCGATCGCACTTTACCCAACCCTATAAATTTTAATACTCCCTTCCTAGTGAAAGATTAGACGGTGCGGCGCTCCGCGCCGCTCGCTAATTCTTGGGTTTTAATGTCTATTTTTCTACTGGGAAGGGAGTAGCTTTGCAAAAAAGCAAGGTTTATAAAACTTATAGGTTCGGGCATCGTTCTCACAAATAGATTGATAGTAAAAACTGTGATCTATAAAATTGCTTTGCATTAAGAATTCTATGGTTTGGCAAAGCGAATCATACTTACGGGCGAGGTAAAACTAATATTTTTAATTTTGATCCATCCTTTCTGTCCATACAGAAACTCTACGCCAATCCAACCACTATCTGGCTGAGACTGAAAAACAGTGAGAATCTCATTCTTCGATATCATACTGACAATCTTTGATCGAGCATCTGGACGTTCTCGAATTTCTACACAATCACCTAATGTCCATATGTAGCGGTTATCTTGACTCTTCCATAACTGTTCTGATCGATTCCATTTCGCAAAAACTTTGCCTCGAAAAAACTGTAAATCAAAATTTTCGTTGAGTTTTGCTCCAGGCAAATCTGAAACTCCAAGATAAACTTTTTTTATTGCATCTGGTTTGAGGAAAAGATAAATACTCTCTTCAGTAGTATCATCTCCCATATAAAAAAATAGTTCTTTGCGTCCATCACCATCAATATCTTTATCCAATGTTAATCGATGAACCCAGTAACTAGCTAGACTAGTTCCATAAGATTGTTCCAAGATAACCTTACCAGTTTTCTCTCCATTAGCATACAAGGTGTATCTCACAAATTTCCCTGATAATGTCTGACAAGTCTTTGAATTATATTTAGGAACTAAAACTGGACGAATAAAATAGCTGGCAACAATGCGATCAGGTTTTCCATTGTTATCGATATCTTCGTTAATTACAGTTTTGGATTTTGGCAACTCTAAATTAGTCTGTGCAATTGCCCAACTGGGAAGACAGCTAATTGATATACATCCTATAACTAATGCGAGTCCAAGACTTTTAATCATCTGTATTAAAACGAAAGACTAATAAGTATATTAACTAATAATAGTATGATGCTCTAAATTAATGATCGCGTGCAGCCACACACTATGCGTATAGCCATATTTACCGAGACATTTTTACCAAAAATTGATGGCATTGTTACGCGGCTAAAATATACCGTTGAGTATCTGGTCAAACTCGGTAATCAAGTATTAGTTTTTTCGCCTGATGGTGGACTTAAGGAATATTGTGGCGCTGAAATTTATGGAGTATCAGCATTTGATTTTCCACTATATCCTGAGCTAAAAGTTGCTCTACCGCGTCCTTCGATCGGACATGCTTTAGAACAATTCAAGCCAGATATTGTGCATATTGTAAATCCTGCGATTTTGGGGATGGCAGGGCTATATTATGCAAAATCGATGAATTATCCACTGATGGCTTCTTATCACACGCATTTGCCTCAATATCTGCAGCATTATGGACTTGGTTTCCTTGAGGGTGTGATGTGGGAATTGGTCAAAAATACCCACAATCAAGCAGCTTTAAATCTTTGTACTTCGTCAGTGATGATTGATGAACTGCGATCGCATGGTGTCGAGCGTCTCGATCTATGGCAGCGCGGCGTGGATACAGTCCAGTTTCATCCGCGTTTTAAAAGTGACGAAATGCGATCGCGTCTAACTCAAGGACATCCCGAAGATATTTTGTTTCTGTATGTAGGTAGATTGTCGGCTGAAAAAGAAATTCAGCATATTTTGCCAGTGCTACAAGCTATTCCTAATAGTCGTCTGGCGCTAGTAGGAAATGGGCCCTATCGACAAGAATTAGAGAAAATTTTTGCCGATACAAATACCAATTTTGTCGGATATCTACACGGTGATGATCTCGCATCAGCCTTTGCTTCGAGCGATGCCTTTCTGTTTCCATCGCGCACTGAGACCCTCGGTTTAGTCCTACTTGAAGCTATGGCAGCAGGCTGTCCAGTCGTTGCAGCAAATTCAGGCGGCATTCCTGATATTGTCAACAATGGCATCAATGGGTATATGTTTGAGCCGAGTCAAATCAATGGTTTGACCTTAGCAACCCAAAATCTTTTGCAAAATCGCAATCAATATATGTGCATTGAAGCGCGTCTGGAAGCCGAAAAATGGGGATGGGATGCAGCAACTAGACAATTGCAGAACTATTACGAACAAACGATTGAGGCTTGTAAGCCAGCCTTAACGATGTCATAAGGATGTAGTTGCAAGTCGTTTTAAGTACTTACAGCGCTTTGCGCTGTCATAAAACCTAGAGAAATTTTTGAAAGTGCTGCAAAGCGGCACTTTCAAAAATTTCTCTGTACTGCTTAAAGTATTAATAGGCTGTACAAAACTGTCCCAAGCTAAAAATCAAAACCACTTAGAAAGTAATACTTAGTAACAATTTAAAAGTATTGCCTAGCCAAATCAGCGCAACAACGCCTCCAGAAATAGCCAAAGGCACGATCGCTAAAGCTTTCCAACTTCTGATTTCTAAAGCGATTGCTGTGCTCCATATTTGCCAGACAATAAACCAAATGATCACCGCGATCGCGATCAGAGTGCGAAACTGTGACGGCAAGCTGAGGGCTGGAGCCATAAATAGCCAAGGCAGACTAGCAAAACCTGTGAGAGTTAGCAACTCGTCAAGCTTGACATTTTTTTGAAAAACCGTAGCTAATTGCTTAAGTAAGAATGTGAAAAACAACCAGCCAATAACGCTACTAATTACTGACCAAATAATTCTCAAGATCGAAAATTGATCGAGGCGCAAGGTTTCAAGAACATTTACTAGAGCAATCACAATGGCTGCTTGAACAAGTGCAGGATTAGCCTTGAGTTGTGCAAAGGTCGCTTGCGGCAAAAACAATGTCCCATAAAGGCGATCAAAGAACGTACCTAGATTTTGTGGCGGCTTGACTAAGAGTTCGCTGTCTATAGCGATCGCATTTGAATCAGCAGAATTTGGCTCGGTGGGATTCATAAAAGCTAATGATGAAAATGATGAAGTTGATATAAGTCTAAACTTGCCGTGATTTTATCTTAATCTAATACTAATTGCTAACTGACTCTAACATGATTGACCTTGACACTACTCAAACCCATCACCTCCTAAATATTGATATAAGTCAATTACCACAGGGCTTACGCGGGAAGATTAATGTTCCTGGAGACAAGTCTATTTCACACCGTGCTTTGATGCTTGGCTCACTTGCGGAGGGGGAAACAAAAATTCGCGGTTTATTACTTGGAGAAGATCCGCGTAGTACAGCGGCTTGTTTTGCGGCGATGGGGGCAGGGATCTCAGAACTTAACTCGGAACTAGTAACCGTCAGAGGCATTGGGCTAGGAAATCTTAAAGAGCCTATAGATGTTTTGAATGCAGGTAATTCGGGGACAACTTTACGCTTGATGTTAGGGGTTTTGGCGAGTCATCCTGATCGCTTTTTTACTTTGACAGGTGATAGCTCGTTGCGATCGCGTCCGATGTCTCGCGTAGTCAATCCTTTGCGCCAAATGGGAGCAAATATCTGGGGTAGAGAGAATGGGGCAAGAGCGCCGCTAGCAATTTCGGGACAAAACCTCAAAGCGATTCATTATCAATCACCTGTGGCTTCGGCTCAAGTTAAGTCCTGCATTATGTTGGCAGGTTTGATGGCTGATGGCGAAACGATTATTACAGAGCCAGAGCGATCGCGTGATCATAGTGAAAGAATGTTGTCGGCCTTTGGCGCAAAAGTAAGCGTCGATATCGATACCAACACAGTTTCGATTAAAGGCGGAGCAAAACTTATCGGGCAAGAAGTTACTGTGCCAGGAGATATTAGTTCGGCGGCTTTTTGGTTAGTGGCTGCTTCCATTGTTCCTAATTCTGATCTCGTAATTGAGAATGTCGGGATTAATCCCACCCGTACTGGCATTTTAGAAGTTCTTACAGAAATGGGTGCAGATATTACTTATGAGAACAGGCGCGAAGTTACAGGTGAGCCAGTTGCTGATTTACGTGTCCGTTCGGCTTCTCTCAAAGCTTGTAAGATTGGCGGTTCGGTAATTCCAAGACTAATTGATGAGATTCCGATTTTAGCGATCGCGGCTACCTGTGCTGAAGGAACAACGGTGATTGAAGATGCGGAAGAGTTGCGCGTTAAAGAAAGCGATCGGATCGTTGCCATGGTAAAAGAGCTTACTAAATTAGGTGCGAATATTACAGAGCGTCCTGATGGCATGGAGATCGTCGGTGGTAAAGCTCTAAATGGTACTGAATTAGAGAGCTATGACGATCATCGGATTGCGATGAGTTTAGCGATCGCGGCGTTAGTCGCTAAAGGCAAAACTTCGATCAATCGCGCCGAGTCAGCCGCTATTTCTTACCCGTCGTTTATTCCCACTTTGCAAGGTTTGTACGCTTAAAAAACAAAGTTACTAAAACCCTCACCCCTAGCCCCTCTCCCGCAGGAGAGGGGAATAAGAAAACACTCTTTCTCCCCTTCTCCTGCGGGAGAAGGGGCTGGGGGATGAGGGCAGGTTCCACGTAACACCAGTTATAAAATTTAGAAAGTTAGAAAAAGTACTTCGCGTTTCTTTTAACTTTCTGGACTTTCTGGATCTGTAGTGATTTTGATAGGAGCGATGTAAAAGCTGCTGATCAGGGCGATCGCTAGCCACCAAAGTAATTGCACTTGCGGACGATACCACACAGTATCGACTAGCCCGTGAACGATCATCCCGACTATAGATGCGATCGCAGCGATGATCCATAAGCCACTAGGATCGCGATCGCTTCTCAATCGATTAAGCGCAATCCATGCTTGGCGAAAAATCGTAAAAACTAACCAACCGTAGCAAATTGCGCCGATAATCCCTGTCTCAACGGTAATCTCTAATGGAACAGAATAAGTACCTAAAGCGCTATAGCCTGATCGCTGATAACGAGGATAGATTAGGTTAAAAGCTTTATTGCCAGGACCAATCCCTAAAAGTGGTTTAGCTCTGATCATTTCAAATACGGACTTCCAGACATTAACTCGAAAAGCATTGCTACTATCTTCACCAAAAATACTGCTAACGCGCTTGCGAAGTGTGGGGATAAGAATTGTCCCTAAGGCGATCGCCCCAGCCGTTCCCCCAAAGGCAGTAGGCAAAGTCCAAGTTGGCAATCGCTTGCCCCACCAGTAGACCAGTAACATTATTAAAGTAAAACTTGCGGCTGCCAATCCTAATAGTCCACCGCGACTTTGAGTTTGAGTAATGCAGAACGCGCCTAAAATTGCCACGATCGCACTCAGTATTTTCATACTCCAATTGCGCCAATAGATAGCGGCGATCGCTCCAAGTGGTAGGGCAGGCATGAGGTATCCTGCTAACAAATTAGGATTGCCAAGAAAACTATAAACGCGAGTAATCCCTGCGGTTTCGGAGGTGACATCAGTCCATGTCGCTAGCTCAGGCGCGCCGAGATACCATTGCTGCACTGCATATGCACAAACTACTAGGGCAGTGACCAGATATGTCCCTACCAGCAGCGATCGCCAACCTAAGCGCATCAATCGATTTAGCGAGACAAAGGCAAGCATATAAATAGTTAGCTTCACCATGCCATCCATTGCGGCCACGCGCACAGGTGATAATAAAGTCGCGATTAAGGCGATCGCCCAATAGGTGATCAGAGGAGTATGGATTGGTGTCCAGATTGGAGATGTTTGCTCCTGCTCGTCACGGCGATCACTCAGCCACAGCATCAACCATGCGATCGCTACTGCTCCAGCAATCACGCCAGTCTGAGCATTTTCTAGAAAAGGTAAAGTTGCGATCAGTACAACTAACAAACATCCCAAAAATCTTGCAGTCACTAAGCGACTACCTTCACGCCAAGCCTGCAATGGGCTAATTAATTGAAAAAATTTAGTTTGGCTGCTATGCCACCATGCTTGCAAAAATTGAGGAATTGGCAGTTTTAGCTTGTCATTCATAGAGCGAAAATCAATCTATAGCTAGAAATTAGCAGGACACAGGAAGCGAACTCTTCTAATTTCTGGATTTATTGCTATATCTTAGAAGAAAAGCACAGTCACTAATTACTCTAAACAATTTTTAAATCGATGACCGATAAACTAGATTCGGCAGAAGCCTATAATGAGCGCGGCATGGAACGTGCTGAAAATGAAGATTTTGAAGGTGCGATCGCTGACTATACCGCCGCGATCGCGATTGATCCAGACTATGCAGAAGCCTATTACAATCGCGCCTACGATCGCTCCGAAATTGAGGACTTTGCTGGGGCGATCGCCGACTATAACAAAGTTATTGAACTCTCTCCCGATGCTGCACCTGCCTATTTCAATCGTGGTTTGGCAAAGGCAAAACTCGGTGACACGGAAGGGGCAAATGCTGACTGTGAATATGCCAAAAGTTTAAATTCATAGTTACAGCAGTTGTTGATCAAAACCACCACGTCAAGGGTCGCAGGGCAAAGCCCCGCAAAGGGTTTTATATTATTGTTTGTAGTAGGTTTGAAAGCAAATTACTGTAATTAAATATCGTAAATTTGAGGCAAAGCTTTAGGCTATACTTTGGCTATACAATCCTATAAACAATTATGCTTGTTAAAGTGCAAAAGTGGGGCAACAGCCAAGGGATTAGATTGAGCAAGAAGATACTGGCTCAAGCAAACATTTTGGTTGGGGATGAGCTAGAAATCTTGACTACACAGGATCAAATCGTCATTAAACCAGCTCGTAAAATTCGTGGAAAGTACAGAATCGAAGATTTGGTTGCGAAACTGCCTCACGACTATCAGACTGAAGAGTTGGATTGAGGTATACCTGTAGGTCTGGAAGTTTGGTAAATGTCTAACTACATTCCTAAAAAAGGTGATTTCGTGATCATCACTTTCGATCCACAATCAGGACATGAACAGAAAGGTAGGCAACCTGCTTTAGTGGTGAGCAACAGCGTTTTTAATCAACATACTGGATTGGCTATTGTTTGCCCAATTACCAACATCAATCGTGATTTCCCATTTCATGTAGCAATATCTGAAAGCGAAACTTTAACAGGCTATGTGATGGTGGAACAAGTCAAATCGATTAACTATAAATCGAGAAAAGTGAAATTGATAGAAACAGCCTCGGATACTCTACTTGATGAAGTTTTGAGTATTTTAGATGCTTGTATTTATTGATTAAATTGATTGGCAGAACATAATCGTAACATTTAGTTACAATAGGTTAATGACCAATTGCCTTAGCGCTAACAAATTCCTATGACCCGTGACCTGCGATCATTTCTGAAGCTGCTCGAAGAGCGCAAACAACTCCATCGTGTCAAAGCCGTTGTCGATCCTGAATTAGAAATTGCTGAGATCAGCAATCGCCTTTTGCAATCAGCAGGACCTGCGCTGCTATTTGAAAATGTTAAGGGTTATAAAACACCTGTCGCCGTAAATTTGCTGGGTACAGTGGAGCGGGTCTGTTGGGCGATGGGAATGAAAGAGCAATCTGAATTAGAAATTCTTGGGGAAAAATTAGGGAAATTGCAAAGCCCGAAACCACCTAAAAAAATCTCTCAAGCGATCGAGTTCGGCAAGATTCTCTTTGATGTGGTGAAGTCACGTCCTCAAAAAGTTCTATTTGGTAATGCACCCTGTCAAGAAATAGTTTTGCAAGGTGATGATGTCGATCTCGATCAGATTCCCATTTTGCGCCCTTACCCCAAAGATGGCGGACGTGCGGTAACTTTAGCTCTAGTAATTACTAAAGATGTCGAGAATGGCATTCCCAATGTGGGTGTTTACCGTTTGCAGCAGCAGTCCAAAAATACAATGACTGTGCAATGGCTATCTGTACGCGGCGGGGCTCGTCATTTACGCAAGGCGACAGAAGCGGGTAAAAAATTAGAAGTTGCGATCGCGATCGGTGTTGATCCAGTGCTAATCATGGCAGCGGCGACTCCCATTCCTGTCGATCTTTCAGAATGGATTTTTGCAGGGCTTTATGGTAACGAAGGAGTAAAGCTTACTAAATGTAAAACCCTAGATTTAGAAGTTCCTGCTTGTGCAGAATATATTTTAGAAGGAACGATTACGCCTCATGAAGTTGGTACTGATGGTCCATTTGGCGATCATATGGGTTATTACGGTGGCATCAATGAGCAAGCGCCTTTGCTGAGATTTCATTGCATGACCCATCGCAAAGATCCGATTTATCTGACCACCTTTAGCGGCTTACCTCCTAAAGAAGAAGCCATGATGGCGATCGCCTTAAATCGAATTTATACTCCGATCCTGCGTCAGCAAGTTTCGGAAATTACTGACTTCTTCTTACCAATGGAAGCACTTTCCTATAAGGCTGCGATTATTTCCATTAAGAAGGCTTATCCGGGACAAGCAAGAAGAGCCGCGTTAGCTTTTTGGAGCGCTTTACCACAGTTTACTTATACAAAATTTGTGATTGTCGTTGACCATACAATCAATATTCGCGATCCGCGTTTGGTAGTTTGGGCGCTCAGTTCTAAAGTTGACCCTACTCGTGATGTGTTTATCTTGCCAGATAATCCCTTTGACTCTCTTGATTTTGCCTGTGAGAAGGAAGGTTTGGGTGGACGCATGGGAATTGATGCGACTAGCAAAATTTATCCTGAAACTGATCGCGATTGGGGCGACCCATTAGAGAGCGATCCTGATGTTGCCGAGATGGTAACGCGCCGTTGGGCTGAGTATGGTTTAGCAGATCTTAAGCTGGATGGAGCCGATCCAAATTTATTTGGTTATGACATTCATTAGCTACGATCTATTACGGGTAATTGCGATAAAGCGATCGCTGGTTTAGTGATTTAGTCTATTTCCATTTTTTAGCCCTATAATCTATCGGTTAAGATGGTTTGAAAGGCTTTGGGGTTAATTAGATCGATCAATTGAGGTGTACAAAATGCTAGTTCAAGCTAAACGGTTTACGATCGCTGAATATCATTACCTAGAAGAGATGGAGTTTTTTAACGGCGATCGCATGGAGTTAGTTAGAGGGGAAATCGTATCAAAGTCGGCTAAGGGGACAAGGCATACAGTTTGTAGTAGTAATTTATTAAGTAAATTAGCAACGCTGATTCGGGGATGTGCCATATTGCAATGCCAAGATCCGATTTTTTTGCCGCCTAATAGTGAGCCTGAACCAGATTTTGCGATTGTGCGCGATCGCGATGACAATTACTTGACGGGACATCCTACGCCTGACGATATTCTGTTGGTAATTGAGATTTCGGATTCTTCGCTAAATTACGATCGCGATGTTAAGGGAGCGCTTTATGCGGAGGCTGGAATCGAGCATTATTGGATTTTTAATTTGCTAGACAATCGATTGGAGGCTTATAGCGAACCCTATTGTGATGCTCAAGGGAAAGGGAACTATGCTCAAAGAAAGTATGTTTTATCGCATCAGGCGATCGCCTTGCCAAGTTTTGATAATCTAGCGATCGAGCTTTCTAAGATTTTCCCCAATAATCCATAATACCTAAATGAAATATTTCATGCAGACAATCTCATAGAACTTGTTAGATCTGTGGATTGGTCGTATCGCGCAATCAATTTTTGAATAGCTTCCTATACCTCGGTGAATTGTGCCTGTTTCGTCGCCTTGGAGGTCGGGATAGGCGATTTTGAGGTTGGGAATGGTGGAACTGAGGACGTTGTGACTGCCGACATAGGCGAATTTGCGATCGCATACGAAAAATTTGCTATGTCCGCCTGTGAGTTTGAGATGGAAGCGATCGCTGTAGCGTTTTTGGAGTTGGAAGAGTTTGGGCATGGCGCTATAGCGAGATTGTCCTTCGGGGATGAAGGTGAAGTTGCCGAGATGATCTTGTTTGATGACGGTTCCGATGTCGTATTGATAGCCCCAACCGAGATCGATTTGTACGCCTTGGTCAAGGGCATAGTTTAGCCGTAGCATGAGGTCGTTGTCGATGCTGTGATTGCTTGCCCAAGGACATTTGATGACGATGCGTTCTTTGGCTTCTTCGAGGGTTTTGAAAAGATGTAAGCGTCCGCCTGATCTCTCAAAGATGATTTCGGTTTCGAGTTGGGTTTCGAGAAAGCCTAGTTTCTCAAGGAATGGCTGGGCTGGTAGATCGTATTTGTCGATCATAGTTTGGGCTTGTTTGAGGAGTTGGGAGACGGCGCGGATGTCCTTGTAATTGTGGATAGGGTTTTGCATAGTTTTAATTTCTCACACTGCGTTTGTGGTCAAAGTTCCAGTAGGTTGTGAGGATTTGCAGGGTGGTTAAGTCTTGCGAACAGATGACTTGTAAGCCTCTAAGGGTATCGGTAAATTTGGCGTAGGGGCTGCGTTTGAGGTTGCGATCTCTAAGGGTATAAACGATCGCGCCATGACGATCAAATCGTTGTTGTCCGTAGGCGATCGCGACGCGGATCATGTCGTTGCTGATGGCGCGTTGTTGTTGGCGGCGTTGGAGATGGTTGAGGTCTTTGGTTTTGCGGATGGGTGTGAGGTTGCTTTCGGGATCTAGGCGATCGTCGCTGGCGGCGATTTGTTGAATCTGTTTGTGTGTGTTCATAATCTGTAAAATTTCGATGCCTTCAACTTATCGGTTTAAACTGTGAAAGTGAAGGACATTTGAGGGAAGATAATAATTGTCTTAAATGTCGTTAACTGTCCTGATGTATGGAGCCACAGCCTAGAGATGTTCAACCCTATCAAGATGCAAAGGGCAGTCATCCTTTTGAGGATTGGCTGGCGAAACTGCGTGATCGCAGTGCTAGAGGTAAAATCCAAATTAGATTAGCTCGCTTGTCGTTGGGTAATTTTGGCGATTCTAAGTTTGTGGGGGATGGGGTATATGAACTCAGGATCGATTATGGCGGCGGCTATCGTATCTATTTTGGGCAGGTGGGGACTAGGGTTATACTGTTGTTGTGCGGTGGCGATAAAAGCTCTCAAAATCGAGATATTCAAACGGCTAAGTCTTATTGGAGGGACTATGCAAAGCGTACAGGTTACTAAAAGTCATGAGGATTTTTTGATTGATTCTCTAAAAGATCCTGAAGAGGCGGCGGTTTATCTTGCGGCAGTTTTGGAGGAGGTTGATCCTGAGCCTGAGTTGTTGCCTTTATGTTTAGGTCATGTGGCGGCGGCGTTGGGGTCTGCAAGCGATCGCCAATGGGTGAAAGATTTTAGTGCGAAGGATAAGAGTCAATCGGTGTATGAGTTGGCTCAGTGGTTAGATAGTTTGGGATTAAAGCTGACAGTGACAGTTAAACCGAGTTAGCTAAATTTCTTGTAAAATGTTTGCAGTATATTTTTCGGGTGATTTACATGGAAGCTGTTGCTGAAAATCTCTATACTGTGCAAAAAATTGAAGCGATTCTGCAAAGGCTTTCGCCTAAGAGGTTGCGAGTGGCGGCGGATTTTTTGGCTTATCTCGATGAAAGAGAAAGCAATGATGCAACTGAGGAGTTATTGAGTATTCCTAATTTTAAGGAAGATTTTCAAGAGGCTTTGCAAGATTTTGAAAATAGCGATGTAGTTTCTTTTAAGAGCATTCGCCGCCCTGTATGAAGAGATGTCAAGCAGAGACACGATCATTTTTTGTTCCGATCAAAACTATATAGAATAAAAATCTGGGAAATTAGGTAAATGGCATCTTCAACATCGATTGTTCAGGGAACCAATAGCAAGCCAGTCTCAAGCCGAGAACTAGTAAAGTTCTTCTCTTCTCTAAAAACTGGAGATGGAGAACTATGGATTGGTTCTCCTATTATTGCCAGTCCTGAGGGTAGTTTCCCTATTGATGCCGTATGGGTGTCCCCTAGCAAAGGAATAGTTATTTTCGACCTAATTGAAAGTCCAGATATTTCAGGCTTTGAGGAGCGTCAAGATGATTTGGCTAATAAACTTGAATCTCGCCTCAAAAATTACAAAGAATTAATGAATCGGCGAGATCTTGTGGTAGAGATTCACACAATTTCTTTTGCTCCAAGATTGGCTACAACAGATTACTTAGCTGAATCTGAATATGTTCTTGTGAATTTAGATTCTTTACCTACTGCATTAAACGAATTTAGTTGGGATAAAGGTAATCTTATATACTACAGATCAACACTTTCTGCATTGCAGAATATATCGACGATTCGCAGAAGTAAAGCTCGCCGATCTATCACGAAGTCAGATTCACGTGGTGCTAAGTTAAAAAATCTAGAGGATTCGATCTCGACACTAGACAATTTACAAAATAAAGCAGTTATTGAAACTGTTGAAGGTGTTCAACGTATAAGAGGGCTTGCAGGTTCAGGTAAAACAATTGTACTTGCCTTAAAAGCAGCATATCTTCACTCTCAACATCCAGAATGGCAAATAGCAGTTACTTTCAATACAAGGGCTTTGAAAGGGCAGCTTAAAAGGCTAATTGATACGTTTTTACTCCAAACTGGCAGAGAGCCTGATTGGGAACAAATAAAAGTTTTAAATGCTTGGGGAGCGCCTGGTGGTGGAGAACGTGACGGAATTTATCATCAATTTTGTCGTTCTGTCGATTCTCCATATTTTGATTTCCCTTCTGCTAAAAGGAATTTTAAAAGCGAAAATGTATTTGATGCTGTATGTAAAAACGCTCTAACACACTCTCATAAAGCCAAGAAATTATATGATGTAATTCTTGTTGATGAGGCTCAAGATTTCCCACCTTCATTCTTGCGTCTATGTTATGAGATTCTTGACGATCCCAAAAGGCTTGTCTATGCCTATGACGAGTTACAGAATCTCTCGGGAACTTCAGTCGAGACTCCTGAGGAAATATTTGGGAGAAACCCTGATGGAACACCTCGCGTTACCTTTCCTGCCCCAACACCTGATAAACCGAGAAGCGATATTATTCTTGACATATGCTATCGAAACTCTCGTCCTGTATTGGTTACTGCTCATTCATTAGGCTTCGGAATTTATCGTCAGCCACCTACGAATCGAGAAACAGGACTGGTGCAAATGTTTGGGGAATCTGAACTCTGGCGAGAAATTGGATATGAGGTTAAAGAAGGCGAATTGCAGGACGGAGCTAACGTAATTCTCCAGAGAACGCATGCGGCAAGTCCAGAATTTTTGGAAAAGCAATTTCAAACTGATGACTTAATTCAGTTTATTATTTTTAAAAATGAAGAAGAACAGAGTAATTGGGTTGTCAATGAAATAAAGAAAAATTTACAGCAAGAAGAACTTTCTTACGATGATATTGTCGTTATTAATCCCGATCCATTAACAACTAGAGAAAAAGTCGGATCAATTCGCAAAAAATTGTTGGAAAGTGACATAAATTCACATCTAGCTGGAGTAGATACCGATCCAGATATATTCTTCAAGTCTGATACATCATCGATTACATTTACAGGAATCTATCGTGCGAAGGGTAATGAAGCAGGGATGGTCTATATTATCAATGCTCAAGACTGTCATTCAACCTCAGCAAATCTTGCAACTCTTCGGAATCGACTGTTTACGGCGATTACACGTAGCAAAGCATGGGTTAGGGTTCTTGGGATCGGTGCAGGTATGCAGAGTTTAATAGATGAATATAAGGCTCTGCAAAGCAAAAATTATGAATTGCATTTTCGATATCCAACACAAGCAGAACGAGAGCAGATGAGTATTGTTCATCGTGATATATCCCCCGCAGAACGTAGTCAACGGAATAGTAAGGGTAAGAAAGTTGCAGAAGTCATTGAAGCCATCAAATCAGGAGAACTAGATAAAGAAAATATTGCTGCCATTGAAGCTGCCCTCAGAGAATCTTCGGGAATAGCGATTAATGCTTAGCCCTCAAGAGATTTGTAAACATATTAAGCAGTTACTTGGCTACTTGGTTGAAATTGGTTTATCAAGTGATCAAAACTATCCCTTTGTGAGAAAGGGAAACAATAATATAGTAGAAGTTACTTTTCCTAAATCGGAGTATTTATCAATCGCTCTAAAAAATTATAGTTATGCAGAAATTTATGAAAATCTTGCCTCTGAAAGGGCTTATATGACAAAGCTGCCAGATGGAGCCTTAGTTACGATGCGTTACTTGTACAATGCTAAAGGCTTAGAGCGTCATTCTCTTGGCTTTTATCCATCACCTAACCTAGAAGAGTTTCAGAATTCCCCTGATATATATTTAGAAGATATTGTGTATGCTGATGTGATTGCCCGAAATATTGTGCCATTTCCGATTCGTTTTGATTTTGACTGTCGAGAAGATGTTTTTGTCCCAGTAGATCATCCTAAATCCCATTTGACTTTAGGGCAGTACAAAAATTGTAGAATACCTATAGCTGCTCCTTTGACACCTTACTGTTTTATCTCTTTTTTACTGAGAAATTTCTACAATACAGCATTTAAGAAGTATTCAGAGCAACTACCATTCTTTTCTGAAGAGTTTGAAAACTCGATCCATTCAGAAGAGTTAAAAATTCCACATTTTCAGGTTCCTGTAAAGAGGTTGTCTTCAAATACTCAGTAGTCTAGCGATCGCCCTTTACGGCAATAGTGCAAATGAAGCGATCGCGCAACTTTGCCAAACCCTAGCACTCATCCAAACACGCCTATTTACAGGAGGACAAACCACCCAAGGACTCATCACTAAAATCAATGCTTGGCTATTGGAAATGTAATTGAACAAAGAATTATGAAAACTCAAAATATACCAATACCTAAACAAGAAATTGCGCTAATCTGCCAAAAATGGAACATCCAAAAGCTCTCATTATTTGGCTCAGTACTTCGTGATGACTTCACACCCACTAGCGACATAGACATACTCATTGAATTTCAAATAGGTAAAACCATCGGATTTTTAAAACTACATCAGCTTGAACAAGAACTATCAAAAATATTTAACGGTAGAGAGATCGATATTGTTACCCTAAAGTCAATCAACCATCGCCTTCGCGATCGCATCTTAGCCGAAGCAGAGGTATATTATGCAGAAAGATAACTTAGTCTATGTTGGACACATGATCGATCTTGCGAAGAAAGCTAGATCATTTGTTGAAGGTCTGAGCAGAGAAGACTTTGACTCCGATGAACAGTTGCGCCTATCTTTAACTCACCTAATCCAAACAATAGGAGAATCAGCAAGACGAACTGCCCCAGAGTTTCGTGCTATTTATCCCCAAATTGACTGGCAAGGCATCGTAGGAATGCGAAGCAAAATAGTTCATGATTACTTGAATGTAGATGAAGATGTCGTTTGGGACACAGTTATCAATGA
>JBBRMK010000023.1:0-51511 GCA_038230875.1 Pseudanabaenales cyanobacterium | reverse complement strand
GCGATTTCAGCAAGGTTCCGAACTTAATAATCGAAGATTGGACAGTGTAGCGCAGACGGTCTAACACTGCGTTGGAGCCGACCCCGCAAAAGCGATCTTCAAAAGTTAAAGTTTATCGGCGGCGGCTCAACTTTACCGTTAGACCGAACCGATACGTCTGTTCTATTTGTCTTTCTGTAGCAAAGATTAGGCAAGCGAAAATGGTTAGCTTCGTCGATCGGTTCACAGAGGTTACCTGCGATCGCACTCTAAAACACATCGAATCATTTGAGAATATTTGTTGTTGAGTGAGATTGCGATCGCATCTTACAAACTTGAGGAGGTGAGTAGAAATGAGAGCAAACAAAAAAGCCTATTCATTTAACCCAAGTTCAGAAAACTTTCGGCGAGAGAATCCCGACGCAACAATGCTATGAGATTCAGTAATACAGCAACGGAGATCGTCATCACTCAGTCCACAGCAATCGTATCGTTGAATCCATTTCATGCCCCGTGAGGCGAAATATGGCGCTGGGCGAAGTCCAGTCATCTCTCGCAAAGCTTCATAGTCAGCTATAGAAGTCTTGAAGGTAATACTAGGAACCGCGCCTTCACTCCCCCCACAAATGGCAAAAACCTTATCGCCAACTTTCCAAACATCGGAGTCGTGCCATTGCACAACGTGATTGGCGGCTGGCAAACTGCTGCAAAAGTTGTTGAATTCATCTCTTGTCATAATCTCTGTCTCAAATATTGTTTTATATCACGATCGCATCCCTAGCGATAGAAACCCAACCAATTGCTCTACAGCGTTTTGAATATCTTCTGGTGTGTTACCTCTAAGCAGCGCGAAGTCTCCTCCAGACTCAGTTTGTACTCTTACTAAAACTGCAATCACTAAGTCTAACTTCCAAAAAAGTTGCGATCGTGAATGGTCAGGGAGAGCGATCTGTAAAGCATCCAAAAAAGCTCCAATAGCTGGGGCAAATTCCTGAGACGCGATACTTTGGATTGGCTCTGGCTCAGTACGACAACGACCCATAAATTGAGCGCGAATTAGTAAAATATCTGGATCTCGAACCAACAGCTCTAGGTTGGGTTTGAGCATAGCTGCCAAGATTTCTTCAACAGAGGGAGCTACATTTCTTTGCTTAAGTTGTTCAAGTAGAATTAATTCTTGTTCAACAATTGGGCGCGCAAACCTAGCAACTACCGCTTTAAATAGTTCTTCCTTAGAACCAAAGTGGTAGTGAACAGCAGCTAAATTAACTCCTGCCTCACTTACGACATTACGCAAAGTCGTCCCAGCAAAACCTCGCTCGGCAAAAAGGCGCTCAGCAACATTGATGATTTGTTCTTTGGTATCAGTATTTGAAGGGGTCACGGTTTCCTACATTAGCGAAAATCTAATTTTAACAATATCTATCCATGAAGAAAGGGCAATCGGACTAAGCCTACCTTTTATAGCTATAGCCAGTTATGTCTTAATCTGCTTGGCTATAGCTATAAATAAATTTGACTAGTCCCTTGCAATATATTCAAACGTACGTTTTAATATTTAAGTCAATCGTTTGAATGAATACCAATTTAGCATATGGAGTCTGCTATGTCTGCCGAGAACATCGAAACCTTGAAATGTCCTGTCGAGCATCTGCGATCTCCTGAGAAATTCAACCCTTTTTCTCCTGATTTTATTCAAGACCCTCACTCGGCATTTATGTCGGCAAGGGAGGAGCAACCCGTATTTTTTAGCCCATCCATGAATCTATGGGTGGTAACTCGCTACGAAGACTTGAAGACGGTTATGAAAGATGCCGAAACCTTCACATCTGGCGGGGCTTTCTCATCGGCTTCCTTAGCCTCTCCTGAGGCACTTAAAATGCTTGGGGGATTGAATCATCCTGTTTTTGCATATTCCTTAGTTAATGTCGATCCACCAGTGCATACGCGGTTTCGCAATAGCTTTCAGCGTGTATTCACATCCCGTCAAGTTTCAATTTTAGAGCCGCAAATCCGCGATCTAACTCACCAGCTACTAGCCGAGTTAAGAGAGAACAAACGGGCTGAGTTTATTAACAGCTTTTGCGACCAGTTGCCATTACTCACGATCTGCCGCCTGATGGGTATACCAGATGTAGATGCACCAAGCATTAAACGCTGGAGTACAGATTCAATTCGCGCCCAGATTCCAGGTTGGAGCATTGAGCAACAACGCGAGATCGGGCAGAGCATTCTTGATTACTACGAGTATATGCTGGAGCTTGTCAAACACTACGCTGATAACCCAGCCGAAAATTTGATCAGTGCAATGATTCAAACTTGCCAGAGTGATCGCGAACCGCTCACATATGAAGAGATTACGGGGCTAACATTTAATCTGGTTTTAGCAGGACATGAGACCACGGCAGCTTTGATTGGAAACACTTTGTATAGCGTCATGAGTCAACCTAGGTTATGGGAATACATCTGCCAAAATCCTGAGCATTCCGTTCTTGCCGTCGATGAGTTTGTTCGTCATGGAGGTTCTGCTGTAGGGCTTTACCGCCTTACCAGCCGTGATGTAGTTTTGGGTGAGGTGACTATTCCTAAGGACTCTACCGTATGGATTGCTTATCTGGCGGGTAACCACGATCCCGAACAGTTTCCTAATCCCAATGAACTTCGCTTAGATCGCCAGAATGCATCTAATCATCTCAGTTTCGGGCATGGAATTCACTTCTGCGTGGGTGCAGCTTTAGCTAAGTTAGAGTTGCGAGTCGTTCTTGAGGAACTTTCACAATCCTATCCCAGTTTGCGCCTTGAGCCAGATCAATTGATCTCGGCTGTTCCCAATTTTGTTTTGCGCTCCTATCAACAAATGGTCTTGGTTATAGATTAAAAGGCGAAATGCGATCACAAGCCAGAATTTCGTCATTATGACATCCAAATCAGAGATTTTATGATCGATACAGAAAATTTTGAAAAAGTGGAAATTACCTCAATGCGTCAATTGAGAGCTTGGTTGGAAACGAATCATACTCAACAAGAGAGTATTTGGCTTGTTACCTATAAAAAACACTCGGCAGAAAAGTATGTATCAGTGGATGAAATCCTCGATCAGCTATTGTGCTTCGGTTGGATCGATGGCATACGGCGCAAGCTAGATGACGATCGCACTATGCAACTCATTGGACCCCGTCGCGTTTACCATTGGTCGAAAAGCTACAAAGAGCGAGCGGCGAGGCTTGAAAAAGAGAATCAAATTCATCCATCTGGGCTAGAAGCGATCGCTGAATCCAAGCGGCGTGGGCTTTGGGATTACTTAGAAGATGTTGATGCGTTAGTGACACCTGAAGATTTAGTAACGGCATTAAACGAGCATCTCGGATCTGTCGAAAATTTTGAAGCTTCTGCACCATCATACAGGCGGAACGTTTTGCGATGGATTAAATTAGCAAAAACTGCTGTCACGCGGGAGAAGCGCATTAAAGAGGTCGTTCGTTCAACTATTTGTAACGAAAAGATACCTCAAATGTAACTTTCTCTACTTATACTTTTTGACTGTCTTATAAATTTGCACATTAGATAAAAAGGAGAAATTAAGATGGCAAAGACTTGGCAAGAGAAACTTAACTCAAAAAATCAGCCTAAACTACAGGTTTTGGAGAAGTCGATGGCGGGTATTCCTGTTGGTGGCATTTTGCTTGTGCCAACACCGCAGTTAGTGAAGCAGTTTATAGACCAAATTCCACAGGGTAACTCGGTTACGTTTGCACAAATGCGTCAGCAAATCGCCCAAATCCATAATGGTGATGGTAGTTGCCCACTTACCACTTCTACTGCTGCTCGCATTGTGGCAGAAGCAGCATGGGAAGAAATCCAAGCTGGCAAAGATCCCGAACAAGTCACTCCTTTTTGGCGGGCGATCGAACCAGAATCAAGTGTGGCAAAAAAACTGGCTTGTAGTTCGGCATTTATCGAGCATATGCGGAAGCTGGAAGGAATTGAATGATAAGTAGATGGGAATAAGAGAGAAGTTAAAATTTCCGACTTTTTGTCTGCTTGCTACGGATAAAGTTTGCTAGCTAAGAGAAAACCTGAGGTATGTCCATCTACAGGTTTCTTTTGTCTAATACATATGCCTATTTACTTATTTTTTGGAATATTGATCGCCACTTACAAACTTGAAAAGATGATTGTTGAGGCGATCGCAATCTAAAACACATCAAATCATTTGAGAGTATTTTTTATTGGATGATATTGCGATCGCCTAATCACAAACTTGAGAAGACAAACTTTTAGTCTGAAACCCAAGGATTTAGCTTAAATTCATTTGTGAAATAATCTATGAAACATCGCACTTTCGCAGGAATAAATCTTCCGCGTCGATAGACAGCATAAATCGGTAGCGATCGCGGTTGATATTCTTTAAGAATTACTTTTATATTTTCAGAATGAATGAGATCGCCTAGTAACCAAACAGGACATACCGCAATACCCAAACCCAACAAAACAGACTCTCGAATCGCCGTAGAGCTATCAATTTGGATATTCCCTTTGACGGTTACTTTCGTTGTCTCACCAGTCGGTAATTGAAAGAACCAATCATTCCCAGTAGTCAACCGCGAGTAGACAATGCAATTATGATTGACTAAATCTTCGGGTGTTTTAGGGACATCGCGATCGCGGAAGTAATCCGTAGAACCGACTGTCACTCGACGAGTCACGCCCAGACGATGCACGATCAAAGATGAATCTTGCACCTCACCAATCCGAATCGATAGGTCGATCCCTTCCTCCACTAAGTCCACAAAGCGATCGCTCATAGTCATATCTAATTTGAGATCAGGATAGAGATTTAGAAATCCGCTGAGATAGGGAAGAATTTGATATTGTCCAAAAGCGACAGGACAATTTACGCGCAAGGTTCCCACAGGGTTTTGGCGTTGACCGACACTAGCGATCGCTTCAGCAGCAGTATCCAATAAAAGCTGACAACGCTCGAAGAAAATCTCTCCCTCTTTTGTCAACTGGAGCTTTCGAGTTGAGCGGGTAAAAAGCTGTACGTCTAAATATTCTTCTAAAGCCGCGATTTGTTTGCTGATCGTGGGCTGATTTGTATTATATTCCCGTGCAACTGCTGAAAAGCTTCCAGTCTCTGCTACCCGTACAAAACTTTGCATACAATCAAGACGATCCATAGACTTATTTATTCTAAATTGGTATAAATCATATTCCATTTTACTGTCTTCTCATGCGTGCAAGAATAAGTGATTATTGAAATATAGAGAACAGAAAAGCCATCCAACAACTTTCTAAATTGTTCGGGCTTTTCGCTAAGTAAGCCAACTGCCAAGTAAAAAAATTAGGTGATTATATGAATATTCAAGGAACGATCGCATTTGTATCAGGCGCTAATCGTGGTATCGGTAAAGCCTATGTGGAAGCCTTAGTGCAAGCGGGTGCAAAACGAGTTTATGCTGCGGCAAGATCAATTGACTCTCTCAAAGATGTCGTAGCGATCGCCCCATCGATCATCGTTCCCATCGCCTTAGATATAACCAACTCCGAACAGGTTAATGCTGCGGCTCAGATTGCCCAAGATGTATCGATTTTGATTAACAATGCAGGTGTAATGGGTGCTGGCGGTCTATTTATCGCCAATAGCATTGAGACGGCTCAGTGGGAGATGAATACCAATTATTTTGGAACTCTCTCGATGGTTCGGGCTTTTGCGCCAATCTTAAAGTCAAATTGTGGTGGCACGATCGTCAATGTGCTGTCAGTGGTATCCATTGCCAATGCCCCCGTATTTAGTTCCTACAGTGCTTCTAAGGCAGCGCTCAATTCCTTGACTCAAGGCATTCGCGCCGAACTGGCTCTTCAGGGAACGCAAGTTGTTGGAGTATTTCCCGGACCAGTGGATACGGCGATGGCTGAAGGCGTTCCTATGGATAAAATTGCCCCGATTGAAGTGGCTAAGGCAAGTTTGCAAGCAGTTGAGAATGGGATTGAAGACGTTTATCCCGATCCAGTTTCTCAAAGTGTATTTTCAGCGATCGCCGATCCTTTAAAAGCAGTTGAAAAGCAATTCGCTGGTTGGATGCCTCAATAGATAACACCCTATATGCGATCGCCTAATAACAAACTTAAAAAGATAATTATTGAGGCGATTAATTTATCTGTTGGCAGATTGTTTTGATAGATTGACGGAGCCAGCAACTTGCTTCATCGCGATCGCTGAGTGTACTCCATAGCATCGAAACCATCCAAGGCTTAGTCTTAATTGGAAGTTCAAAAATGCTGAGATTACAAAAACTAGCAAGATGTAACGCGATGCGATAGGGAACTGTTGCCACTAGGTTGCTTTTGGCGATCGCTGATGGCAAGACGAGAAGATGCGGGGTCGTCAAAGCAATTCTGCGTTGTAGATTATTCTCTGCCAAAACGCGATCGACCTCGCCGATCGCATCACGCCGCAGCGTAAATAAAGCATGGGGAAACTTTGCAAAAGACTTTAAATCCATTGTTCCTCGCGCTAAAGCTGGATGATCTTGACGGGCAATGCCGACAAAATGCTCAGTAAATAATGGCTCCGACAAAGTCTGTCTAGGTGGATCGGAGAAAACTCCCAAAGCGACATTGATCGCTCCTTTTTCTAATAATTCTCCGACCCCATCCTTCTCAAATCCAATCATCCGATAATTAATGTTAGGAGCATTTTTGTCACTAAACGCTAATAGAGATGGCAATAAAACTAAGCTCGTATAGTCGGAACTGCCAATCGCAAAATCGCGATCGCTGATGAGTGGGTCAAAAGTTTGACTCAACTCAACTGCTTGGCGAATTTGGTGTAATGCTGACAAAATGCTCGGTGCGATCGCCTGAGCTTTCAAAGTTGGGTGCATTTGCCGCCCAAAACGGACAAACAACTCATCTTCAAATAAAAACCGCAAACGACTGAGAGCCGAACTCATCGCAGGTTGTCCGATACGCATAGATTCAGCAGCTTTGGTTACGCTTTGCTGCTCTAATAACGCTTCAAACGCTACTAATAAATTTAGGTCGATAGCTGACAAGTTTATTGATTTCATTGATATATATTATTCTCAATATCGACTTGCTCAATAGTCTTAAACAGTTATAAAATTCTATCAGCAAAAATATTTCGCTAATTCCTGAAATATTGCTATCTAAAATATCGAAGTTTTTGAACGATTTTTGCAAAAAGTTCGATAGTATGTAAATAACTTTAGCTGGTATCTCAATCCCATGACTAGATCGACATTGTTTAGTGATTCAAAGCTCTCTTTAGTACCTGCAAAGACCATTGCTGAGTTTCCAATTAATACTTTTTTGGAAAGTATCGCGATCGATTCAAATAATACCCTATATATTACAAGTCATTTGGATGGCAAAATATATCGGATTGGGGATGATGACATTCCTGTAATTCATGCGGAAGTTGATGGTAAAGCCACAGGGCTTGCTTTTACGCCTAATGGAAGTCTCCTTCTTTCTGGTTGGAATCTCGAAAATATTCCTGTAGTCTGGGAGATATCTAGCGATGGCACTGTTGAAGTTCTAGTCAATATTCCTGATGCGATCTTTTTGAACGGACTTACCCATCTTAGCGATCGCCGGTATCTAATTGCCGACTCTTATAAGGGCGCAATTTGGGAACTAGATGTCGAGCAGAAGCAAGTGCGAGTTTGGCTGGAACATCCTCTACTTGCTCGAAATAATCTTGAAAATGGAACACCTGCGGTCAACGGGCTAAAAATATTTGGCAATCAACTTTATGCATCCAATACTCAAAATGCTCAAATCATTAGAGTTCCCCTACTAAAAAACTATCAATCCAGCGCTCCTGAAATCTTCATTGAAAACGTAAATCTGGATGACTTTGCCTTTGACATCGCAGGAAATCTTTATGCAACTACGCATGTTTTTAATAGCGTAGTAAAAATCGATCTTAGCGGAAACATCACAACGATCGCGCAAGCAGAACAAGGAATGACAGGCTCTACAGCGCTAGCTTTCGGCAAGACTGAAGAATCACATTTCTCAGTATATGTCACCACAAATGGAGGGATGTCATTACCTCCATCTAGTGGGGTTGAAGTTGCCAAAGTCGTGCGTTTAGATGTTGGTGTGCAAGGTCTTCCACTATTATAGATTTTCATGAACTTACCCGATCGCGATCCGCCAGTCACTATCGATATCATCCATAAAGTCAAGCCTGGCTCGGAAGATGCCTTTGAATTGATATTGACCGATATCATTAACGCAGCAGAATCCTATGAAGGACATTTAGGCTCCAATGTTTTTCGGACGTTGGATCGTAACAGTTCAGAATATCGGATTGTTTATAAATTCGATCACTTGAGCAATCTGAGGCAATGGGAAAATTCTGATGTGCGAAAGGTTCTAGTTGAGAAAGCCAAGAGATTTACGATTGGAGAAGGTAAATTGCAAGTTATCTCTGGATTAGAGACTTGGTTTACTCTCTCCAGTCAAGGCGCGATCATACCGCCACCACGCTACAAAATGGTAATTATTTCGAGTTTGGCAATCTATGTATTGATTAACTTGATTCCAAATTTAGTAGTTATGTTGGTAGGAGAATTTGTGCCGAAATTCTTGGCAACACTTCTGGTTACTTTAATCATGAGTTCGCTGATGACATATATCATCATGCCCCGTCTAACTAAGTTATTCGCTTGGTGGTTGTATCCAAAAACCTCTAATTATTAGAGCGATCGCATTTCTTATTATTGATTTTATCGATATTAGCTATCTCAAACATCGACTTGCTCGATACTTTCTAAACGATTATGCTTCCTCATATAGAAGTTGAATTAAAGGCTAAATCATGAACGCGAAAATTGCAGTTGTTACGGGAAGTCATAAGGGACTCGGTTATGCGATCGCTAAGAAATTAGCGCAAACAGAAGATATTCAAGTTGTAATCACTAGTCGCAATCCCAATGATGGACTAGCGGCTCAAGCCCGTCTAAAAAATGAAGGAGTCCAAACAGATTATCATCCTCTAGATGTCACCAGTGACGAAAGCGTTCAGCAATTTATGGAGTGGTTGCAGAAAACCTATGGCAGAGTAGATATTTTGGTCAATAATGCAGGCGTTAACCCCACCATGCAGCCCGAAGAGTCGAGTTTATTAACTGTACAAATGGAAGTAATGCTCTCGACATTTTCAACCAATGTGTTAGCAGTTGCGAGAATTACGCAAGCAGTTTTGCCGATGATGCAAGCTCAAAACTACGGTCGCATCGTCAATGTTTCTACAGAAATGGCTTCTCTAAATTCCATGCCTAGCGATTATTATCCATTAGCTCCTTCCTATCGCCTCTCTAAAGTTGGACTAAATGGATTGACTGCGCTCTTGGCAAAGGAACTTCAAGGAACGAATATTCTCGTCAATGCCTATTCTCCTGGTTGGATGAAAACCGATATGGGTGGAGAGAGTGCGCCTTTTACTGCTGAAGAAGGAGCCGAAACAGCCGTTTATTTGGCTATATTGCCCGAAGGTGGAGCGCAGGGTCATTTCTTCGCAGAAATGCGGAAGTTTGGCGGCGCGATCGATTTGCCTTGGTAGATCTTCAAAATGAAGATACGATACTGCGATCGCCACTTACAAACTTGAGAAGATAATTGTTGAGGCGATCGCAATCTAAAACACATCAAATCATTTGAGAGTATTTTTTATTGGATGATATTGCGATCGCTTAATCACAAACTTGAGAAGATGATTGATGAGCAACCTAAGCTTCAAGTCCAACTGCAAAAAAAGTTGCGGCGATAGATACCGGGAGCGACACCATTCCATCGCTTGAAAGCCTTACTAAAAGATATTTCTGACTCATAGCCAACTTGAATCGCAACTTCTCGAATTCCTAGCTGACTCTCTCTCAATAAATCTGCGGCTTTGACCATCCGCCAAGTTGTTAGATATTGCAGAGGTGGCTCTCCAACTAGTTGTGTAAACCTTGCTGAAAAAGCAGATCGAGACATAGGGATCTTTTCGGCGAGAGATGCAACTGTCCAAGGCTGTTCGGGATAGCTATGAATTAGGGACATAGCGATGCCAATTTGAGTATCAATTAATGCTGATAACCAATTTCCCTTTTCTTCATTTAAGCTGCTTACATAAGCTCGGACAGCTTGAATGAAGAGTACATCCATCAGACGAGCGACAATAGTTTGACAGCCAAGTTCTCCGATTGCAATTTCAGTTGCAATAAATTCCAATGTTTTCTCTAGCCAAGGTACTAATTGGGCTTGGTCATTTTTGATATGGAGAAGAGGCGGTAGAGATAATAGTAGAGGATTATGAGAACGATTTCCAAAAAACTCAAAACATCCAGATATTAGTTCGGTTGTAGTTCCATTCTCTTCATTGCCACCATAGCAAATCCTCTTGTAACCTTGATTTGGTTCAATCTTCAGCACATCAAAAAGATCAACTACGGGACTAGATAGACGATCGCAAATGATATGTTCAATCCGCTTAAGCATAATTACCAGATCGCCACATTCTAAGGGAATTGGTTTATCTTCAATCAAAAGCCAGCATTTCCCTTTCATTACGATGTGATATGCCACTTCTTGATCGTTATCATTAGGAAAATTCACACCCCACGGTGAACTAAATTGAAAGTTGCCAGAATGGGTATTCATTAAACGTACAGTTTGAAGTACACCGGTT
This sequence comes from Pseudanabaenales cyanobacterium, assembly GCA_038230875.1. Lineage (GTDB taxonomy): Bacteria > Cyanobacteriota > Cyanobacteriia > Pseudanabaenales > Pseudanabaenaceae > Pseudanabaena. The sequence continues at coordinate 40,824 of JBBRMK010000023.1, read as the reverse complement.
AAAGCATCAGGTACAAGCATTATGGTTTGGACGATTGGTTATGAATTGAAGACTTTTAGGCATTTACGTCTCTAATCCTACAAGATATTCTACAAATCGACAGGATATTTAATTTTATTAGGAAGTAAATTGGTAATTATTCATGGGAAAGCCAATTTTAGTTACAACACCATCTGGAAATATCGGTCGTCATGTGGTGCGATCGCTAGTTGATTCTGGTCAATCTGTACGAGTAATTTCCCGTAATCCTGACAAGTTGGATGCTGATATTTCAGAACGAGTAGATATAATCACAGGCTCCCTTGATGATGTTTCTATTCTGGCAGAAGCAATAGATGGAGTAGATTCTCTCTTTTGGTGCGTACCCGCTAGTCATACCCAAGACAATGTATTGGAATATTATCTGCACTTCACCAGAGCGATCACTAAAGCTATAAAACAAAGCAGATTAAAGCGATTAGTGTCAATATCGAGTGGTGGCAAGGGATTAGCTAAAAATTCAGGAGCGATTTCCGCTCTTCACGCCATGGAAGATATGCTTGATAAAACGGGTATTGATACAAAACATTTGCGCTGTGGAAATTTCATGGAAAATTTTCTTTGGCAAGTGCAGCCGATTAAGAATAAAGGGATATTTTTCTATCCATTTCCTGCTGATTATCCGATGCCAATGGTTGCCGTTCAAGATATTGGTTCTGAAGCGGCTAAATGGTTGATTGATCCTAGCTGGTCGGGACAAAGCCACATTGGGGTTCATGGCTTTGAAGATCTCACCCTCGATCAAGTAGCTACAATTTTTAGCGAAGTTCTCAATAAACCTGTAAGATTTCAATCAATTCCTGTTCAAGCTTACTATGAGTTAATGCTGAGAAATGGGTGTAGTTCAGCCTTTTCTCAAAGTTTAATAGATATGTTTGCTGAAGTAGCTGAAGGAATCTACCAAGCTGAACCGCGCACTGATGATGCTACAACCCCAACCACCTTAAAGAACTGGACTGAAAGGATCTTATTGCCAATGATGCAAGCTGATGAATAAAAAATACTATCGTTTTATTTTGACATTTTTTGTATCTGCTCCATTTAGTGCTTTGATGTCATTTGTAGGAGTAGTTCGCAGTGGAGGATTCACAGATGAAACTTTTTCTCGTTGGTTTTTAACATGGTTGATAATGCTACCTATTGCTTATATTGCGGCTTTGGCAATTGTTCCTTTAGCTAAGTTAATTAGAGATAAATTACCTTGGCGTATGTAAATCTAAATTAATATGGTGATTGCTCTATTGAATACCAAACTTGAACATAATCAAGGTCATAATTTTGGAGAATTTGAGGAGAGATCGCCTTCCAAAACATCACATCATATGAGAATATTTGTTGTTGGGTGAGATAATGATCGCCACTTACAAACTTAAGAAGATGATTGTTTATGCGATCGCCTATAACCCATAACAAACTGAGCTATAATCATCACAATCAACTTTATCCATTGAAAAGGGAACTTTGCTTATGTCTGCGACTATCCGTGAACAACTTCATAAACAAATTGACCAGCTACCCGATCGCGTTGTTGACCAAATTGCTAACTTTATCCAATTAGTTGCAACCGAGCAAAACAATATTCCAGAATATGCTAACTGGAAAAGCAAGGACTGGCAAGAGTTTTCACTACAACAATTTTTCCGTGATGAAGATGAAGTTGCGTACACATTGGAAGATGCTCAAGAAGTTTATCGGCAATGAATGTAGGTGATATCGTTCTGATCCGTTTTCCTCAAGCAGACCTCAAACAAGGAAAACTTCGTCCTGCTCTAGTTGTTGCCATTTCACCAAGTCGTCATCCAGATTTATTACTTGCTTTAATTTCTTCACAACTACATCAAGCCACTCCAAATTTTGATAAAATCATAAGTCCATCAGATCCAGATTACATAACCACAGGTCTCAAAACTGCTTCTGTAATTCGTCTAGGAAGATTAACAAGCGTTGAATCATCTGTAATTAATGCTCGTTTGGGTAGTATCTCTCTATCTCGACTGAGCCAGATAAGAAAAAGTCTAATCAATTGGTTGCAAACGTAAAAAGCGATCGCATCTTACAAATTTGAGAAGATGATTATTTATGCGATCGCTTGTTTAAGTTACCTGTTTTCATCGAGATTATTCGGCGATCGCACTCGGCTCCATAAAAATAACTTCCCAAATATGACCGTCTAAATCTTGAAATCCATGTCCGTACATAAAGCCGTGGTCTTGAGGTTCTTTGTAGGTAGTTCCGCCTGCTGCGATCGCCTTGGCAACGATCTCATCAACTTCGGCACGACTCTCAAAGGATAAACATACTAGAACTTCCGTACTTTTGGTGGCATCGCAAATTTCGTTTGGGATAAACGATTTGAAAAATTCGCGGGTCAAGAGCATGACATAGATGGACTCACTGATAACCATGCTTGCCGCATTCTCATCGGTAAATTGAGCGTTGAAACTGTAGCCGAGTTTCGTAAAAAAATCTTTGGAACGATTAAGGTCTTTTACGGGTAGATTGACGAAAATTTGAGTAGTCATGAAGTTCTCCTTTTGGTGGTTTTATTGGAAATCAAATTGTAGTTGGTTCGTGGACTATTTCTGGTCGTAGGCTTGCTGCAAAAGCGCAATGTCAAGTTTTTTCATCCCAAACATGGCTTGCATCACGCGCGTCACCTTGTCAGCATCCTTGTCCCTAAGCACTTCTGCCATTAATCGCGGTACGATTTGCCAAGATAGTCCGAACTTATCTTTCAGCCAACCGCACTGACTTTCACTTCCACCTGCGGACAAAGCGCTCCATAGTGCGTCAACTTCTTCCTGTGTTTCGCAGTCCACACTGAGGGAAATGGCTTCAGTGAATGGAGCTTGAGGTCCAGCGTTGAGTGCCTGAAACTGCTGCCCTTCAATTTCAAAGCGCATGATCAGCACTTTGCCTTTGTGCTGATGCACGGCATCGCCGTAGTACGAAACCTCCAAAATCTTGCCGTTCTTGAAAATACTCAGATAGTAATTTACAGCTTCTTCGGCATTAAAGTTAAACCAGAGGCATGGTGTGATTTTTTGCATGATGTTTTACTCCTAGGGATTCAATTAAATTTGTTTGACAATGTAGACAAAGTTCTGTTCGATCGCATTAAGCATTTGTAACCATCGCATCCTAATGATGTTATGCAGAGAGAAGATCTGCTCTCATCCCGCAGCCCCTTCTCCTTCAGGAGAAGGGGAGCAAAACCAATTTATTTTCTTGTTCCCTCGCCTGCGGGAGCTACCGTGTTCACACAAGTTACCAAGAACTAAAGTTCTTGGCTCAAAGCTAAAGTCAGTTGAAACTGGCTGAATAAAATATTGTTTTTGAGAATCTTTTAACCCGTTGAAACGGGTTTTAGCTTTTAGCCCGCAATTTATTGCATGGCTTTGATGATGATTTGGACTTGTGTGTACATGGTAACCTGCGGGAGAGGGGCTAGGGGTGAGGGTCTTAGAAACTTCTGCGTAAGGTGAATTAATGATTGAAAATCGGTCAGTGTAATATTATGTCGCTAGCTTATACTCGCGATCGCCTCGGCAATACGGAGCGGCGCATTCGGTCGGGCATACATTCGTTTCATGTATGCGAGCAGTTGAGGGAAATCGTCAAGCAACTGAATTTGGTTTGCCCAATCGAGGGTATAAGCACTCACAATATCGGCAACTGTTAAAGTATCGCCAACGATGAACTCTCTCTCTTGCATATGCTCTTCCATTACTGCCGCCATGTTCGTAAAATCCTTGCGAGCTAGGGATATATCAGCAGGAATACGTAGATGTTCTGGATACAGCATCGTGTGACGTGCGATCCGCCATAACGGTTGCTCTAATTCGGTCGCAGCGAATAAAAGCCATCGATTGACTTGCGATCGCTGTTTAAGGTCGGTGGGAAGCAATCCTTTGTCAGCATACTTCTCTGCTAGATAGAGCACAATCGCAACCGACTCGGTGAGTACGAAGTCACCATCAACGAGCACTGGAACCTTGCCTGCGGGATTGAGCTTGAGAAACTCTGGTTGACGAGCTTCGCCTGCCTGAAGGTTGACAGTTACAGCCTCAAAATCCACTCCAAGTTCTTGGAGCGTCCACCGTACTCTGAGCGATCGCGTTGGCGCAAATTCATATAGCCGCATACATTTAATTCTCCTTATTTATCTTTCAGACTTAGGACTTACGCATTAGCTATGAAATGTAGTGGCAATTCATGAATTGCCACTACGAAAAATCATGGCTTTCCGGTGTTTTTGCGTAAGTCCTAACACTATCAAACATCGACGATTACTTCAAATCCACCATAAATCATCCGTTTGCCATCAAATATTTGAGACATGTCAAGTTCTCCGCCTGATTTCATGCGAGGATCTTCCATTACCTTTGCCCAATTCTCATCTCTTACCATACGAGAAGGCCAGACAATCCATGAGAAACAAACCGTTTCATGAGGTTCGCACTTGACTGCCATTGGGAAAGAAGTCACAACACCATCGGGAACGTCGTCGCCCCAGCATTCCATCAACTTAAGCGCACCATACTCTTTAAATATAGCGCCACTAGCTTCGGCATGAGTCTTATATTTTTCTTTGTTTGCAGTAGGAACGGCTATAACGAAACCATCAATGTAGGACATAGTTTTTCTCCATTTATAAAAATTTACAGTTACACTTTCAAAATTTGATCGCGATCGCCAAACTAATTACCTAGCAAACTCGTGAGATCGACAACAGGTCTAATTTCGACTGTGCCGACGGTAGCTGGGGGGATTCTGCTAGCGATCGCGATCGCTTCGTCAAGATCCTTCGCTTCAATTAAGTAGTAACCACCGAGTTGTTCGCGAGTTTCAGCAAAAGGGCCATCGGTCACGATCGCCTTGCCATTTCGTACGCGGAGGCTAGTCGCCGTTGCTACTGGATGGAGCGGGGCGCTCGCTATATGTTGTGCCTTTGCATGAAGTTCTTCCACTAACTTTGTGGATTTCTGGTAGCATTCATGCCGCTCAGCTTCATTCATGGCACTTTCTTCCATGTAAATCAGCATCATATATTTCATAGATTTGCCTCCGTTTTTGTCTCATACGTTTCTGTATTAATAAGTCGAACAGCACTTACTCAAATCGACAACTTGCCAAAAAGAATTTCACTTGGGTTACGATCATGACTTGCCTTCTTTACTTATCTATATAACGTCTATATAACTAAGTCGAACGGCGATCGCTAAAATCGACACATTACCAAATAAAATTTATGATTAGGTTATGAAGCCCCACCTAAAACTAGATATTAACGAAGCGATCGCATCCGTTTATCGATCAGACTGGGGCATGATCGTCGCCACGCTGATTCGGATCGTAGGGGATTTTGACCTTGCCGAAGAGTCGGCTCAGGAAGCATTTACCTCTGCCGTAAAACAATGGCAATCTGAAGGCATCCCCAATTCACCTCGCGCTTGGATTATCCAGACGGCTCGACATAAAGCGATTGATCGCCTCCGACGCAAGACCAAGCTGGCTGAGAAACTTGAAATCTTTGCGTCAGATTTGAACGAGGAATCGGATCGCAATACTTGTGAAATATTGAGTGAAATTTCTGGCGAAATTCCCGATGAGCGGTTGCGTCTGATTTTTACTTGCTGTCATCCCGCACTGGCGATCGACGCGCAGGTGGCGCTGACGTTGCGAATGTTGGGCGGATTGGAAACCGATGCGATCGCCCGCGCATTTCTCGTCCCTACAGCGACGATGGCACAACGACTTGTGCGAGCCAAACGCAAGATTCGCGATGCAGGGATTCCATACAGAGTCCCTGACATATCCGATCTACCCGCGCGAGTGGATGCTGTAATGACGACGATCTATCTCATTTTTAACGAAGGCTATGCCGCGACCCGAGGCGAAACCATTGTCAGAGACGATCTTTGCGCCGAAGCGATTCGATTGGCAAGATTGGTGAAAGTATTAATGGAACCAAATCCACCCGCAGAAACGATCGCGCTTTTAGCACTCATGCTACTGCACGACTCGCGTCGAGACGCTCGTCTCGATGCAGCAGGGGATCTGATTCTCCTGGAAAATCAAGATCGCCGTCTTTGGAACCATGCTCAAATTGCCGAAGCCCTCCCCTTGGTAGAAGAAGCCTTGCGTGCTGGCGTTCCCAATTCCTTTTCATTACAAGCGGCGATCGCCGCTCTCCACTGTCAAGCTCCACGCGCAGAAGAGACTGACTGGCAGCAGATCGTGCGACTTTACGATTTGCTAGAGCGAGTTCAGCCATCGCCAATAGTTTCTCTAAATCGGGCCGTAGCGATCGCCATGATCGATGGAGCCGAAGCCGCACTTTTGCTGTTGGATGCGATCGCGTCTGAACTCGATAGCTACCATTTATTTCACGCCGCTCGAGCTGATTTGCTCCGTCGCATCGGAAATGTTAGAGAATCTGCTAAAAGTTATAAACTCGCCATCGCACTAGTTGCCAATGACAATGAAAGCCGCTTTCTGGCACGGCGTCTAGACGAGTTACAGCCATTAATGCGTGAGGATTAGTCGCGCTATAAATCATGTGCTTAGTACCGCGTATCTCGCCATCCCAAAACGCCAGTACGCGTATTGATGAAGAATGGGGGATGAGGGCAGATTTTCGCTCTGGTTAAGAAGACATCGCCATTGCTGATTGAGGAACGAGTGCAGAAATCACTGCATCAGCGTTAGCCGTCCAGCCAATAATCCCACCCTGAGCGCGAAGCATCTCAATTGTTGATGATTTAAATTCGGGGAAATAGCTTGCAGTTCCATCTTCTACTAATAAACATTCATAGCCGCGATCATTAGCTTCGCGCATAGTTGTCTGTACGCAGACTTCTGTAGTTACACCTGTAATTAAAAGATGGGTAATACCTTCCTTTTGCAAAATCTTTTCTAAGTCAGTACGACAAAATGCTCCCTTGCCTGGCTTAATTATCACGATTTCACTTTCTAACGGTGTAAGCTCAGGAATAATATTATTCCCTTCTTCGCCAGCAATGAGAATTCTACCCATTGAGCCTTTATCGCCAATTTTAAGATTCCCTTTGCCACGATTAAGCTTGGAGGGAGGACAGTCTGAGAGATCGGCAGAATGAGCTTCAATCGTATGAATTACTGGGAAGTTTAGCGATCGAAAAGTTTGGAGTAGTCGTTTGACAGTTGGCACAATGCTTTGGAGTTGGGTTACATCATTACCTAATGCGTCACCAAAACCACCATATTCTAAAAAATCTCGTTGCATATCAATAATTACGAGAGCTAACTTGCTATTAGTTGGTAATTCGTAAGCATAGGGCTGAGCAGCGATCGCAGACATAAATTTCTCCTAAATAATGATAGTAATTACTCGTTAGCAATAATGACAGGCTTTTGCCAAACAATTAGGACTACACAGCCTTCTTCGCTAGAAACTTGATGGCTAGTATCTGGCGGATTGATAATTACAGAGCCTTTGGCATATGTTCCATTAGCATCAGATTGTGAACCCGACAGCACGAAAATATGTTCGTAACCTGAATGAGAATGATGAGGAACTTTAGCTCCTGCCTCGTAACGCAGCATTGCTGCACTTGCGCCCATATCATCTTTATACAAATAATAGATTTCTACACCTTGACGAAATGGCTGCCAAGATAAATCGTCATAAGTTGAGCGAGTGAGCAATTCAGGAAAAACACGAACTTGTTGATTGATAATCATCGTTTTCATTTTATAGCTGTCGCCAAGTGTATCAGGACATAAAACCCGAAAGCGGGAGGCGGCGCGAAGCGCCGCCTCCCGCTTTCTTAGGTTTGTTTTTGTATTAATACAAATGGCGACAGCTATATGTATAGCTGTTTTGAGTTTACTAATGGCAAATTCAAAACTGCCAAGTCTTAAATTTAATGCCCTGCCATCTTTTGCCCGATCGCAGCGAGATCAGCATTAGCACTAGAACTTTCATAAACAAATTTGCCATCGCTGATCACGAGAATGCGATCGCTGAGTGTCAAAATCTCATCAAGATCTTCGCTTACTAAAAGCACAGCAACACCGCGATTGCGAGCTTCCACAATTTGATTGTGAATATACTCAACCGCCGCAAAGTCTAAGCCAAATACAGGATTGGCGACAATCAGCAATTTGATTTGCTCTGCTGAAAGTTCTCTAGCAAGGACAGTACGCTGCACGTTGCCACCAGAAAGATTCCCAACTGGAGTTTCAGGAGAAGGTGTTTTGATCGAGAAAACTTTGATTAGATTTTTAGCAGTTTCGCGAATTGCTTTGAATAGAAGTAAAGTTCTCCCTTGAGATTGGGGTGGGCGATCAAAAGTTCGTAAAGCTAGATTTTCAGCAACACTCATGTGCGGAACACAGGCATTTCGCAGAGGTTCTTCAGGAAGTGAAAATACCTGGTGGCTATACATTTCTGGACGAGTTGCATAATAGCGATCGCCATTGACAAAAACCTCACCAGCTGTAGCAATTCTTTGTCCAGATAGAACTTCTACTAATTCTCTTTGTCCATTACCTGATACGCCAGCAATACCAACTATTTCACCGCTTTTGATTTTTAAATTAATACCAGCGACAGCTTCTAATCCATTATCTCTATCGGCATGAAGATTACGCGCATCGAGAACTATATTCTCAGACACAACTTCAGTTTTGACAACTTGACGCGCCTCTTTAGCTTCTCCTAACATCATTGCTGCCATATCCGAAACTGATAGCTCTTTAGTCGAGCCAGTGCCTGCAAACTTGCCTTTACGCAGCACTGTTACATCATCCGCAAAAGCTGTAATCTCGCGGAATTTGTGACTAATCATTAAAACACTCAAGCGCCCTGCAGTAACTTCTTCGCGCAATAGACCCAGCACTTCATCAGCTTCTTGAGGTGTTAATACCGAAGTTGGTTCATCAAGAATGAGAATCCGACTTTTGAGATAAAGCTGCTTAAGGATTTCCAATTTCTGTTTTTGACCAGCCGCCAGTTGCGAAATCGGTGTATGTAGATCGATCTTGAAAGGAGCCGATGCCATAAATGCATCTAGCTTTTCATATTCATCTTTCCAATTAATCACGTTTGGGGTGTCAGGACGTACAAGCAGCAGATTCTCGGCGACAGTCATCGCTGGGACAACCGTAAAATGTTGATAAACCATACCGATGCCATATAAACAAGCATCACGAGGACTGTTAATGTCACGGGATTGCTTATTAATTAAAATATCGCCATGGGATGCCGCATGAAAACCCATTATGCATTTAACTAAAGTACTTTTACCTGCACCATTTTCACCGAGGAGGGCGTGAAAAGTCCCAGGAGCAAGCTTGAGGGATACATTATCGACTGCGGTGAAAGAGCCAAATTTCTTAGATATGTTTACCAGTTCTAATTCAGGTGGCAGATGCGATCGCAGGGTATTAGCAGAAACACTTGATGGAATAGTCAAAGGTGGTATCGACTCTTTCATAGATTCTTCTTTAACTAGATTATCAGCAAGATCGCTTTCAAGATCGTCAGGAATTGGTTTTTCCATAGCAGCTTACACCTAACACACTTTTATGATTTAACTAAAAATTTTGCTTGATTGCTGTAGCCAATGATTCAGAATCAGTAACTGTACCAAATACTCCGCCTTGCATTTCAATCATTTTTAATGCAGCTAGATGATTGCCATAATCAGTTGCGCCTGTACAATCCGACAACAGCAGACATTCATAGCCACGATCGTTTGCATCGCGCATGGTCGTATGCACGCAGACATCGGTGGTAATACCTGACAGGATAATATTTTGAATGCCTTTGCGCTTCAAAATCAGGTTGAGATCGGTGGCATAAAACGAGCCTTTACCTGGTTTATCGATAATTGGTTCATTAGGCAATGGATAAAGCTCTGGAATGATGTCCCAGCCCTTTTCACCACGAACTAAAATTTTACCGCAGGGACCAACATCACCAATTCCTGCGCCGAGCCTTTGCGATCGCCAGCGCTTGTTTTCGGGTAAATCTGATAAATCTGGGCGATGTCCCTCACGAGTGTGAATAATCAGAAAGCCTTTTTCGCGAAATAGGGTCAGAACTTTTTTGATTGGCTCAATTGGCGCTCGGGTCAGCGATAAGTCATAACCCATCTTGTCTACATAGCCCCCAATACCGCAGAAATCAGTCTGCATATCGATGATTATTAGGGCTGTATTGTCTGGTCTCAGATCGCCATTGTATGGGTAAGGATAAGGGGTAGCGTTAATATACATAAATGCTTTGAGAATAATTAATATTAATTAGTATAAATACTTGCTTTGCAAGCCTTTGCATTAATTGTTATAGATAGATTTAGTTCAGATTGTTCCCCAGAAACTTATACAGCGCCAATTCAAATCTGAAGTGAAATACTTAGAGATCCATGTAGTAAGGGACTCATAAAGATATTCTGATATTTATCACAAAAATAAGGATATCCCTATGAGCTATAGCCATTTCACAGCAACAGAAACAAATCAGCTATACAAATTGCGAATCGCCATCAAAGTCCGCCTCAATATACGCGATCGCCTACTTATCAACTAATCGAAAATACAACCGAGCGTATTCAAGTTTTGCAAGGACTCAAGCAAATAGGCGGTTATATTAGCGATTTGAGGAGTTAGGCGATCGCTAGTAATGGGAGTCGTGATTTCTATGTGATCGCCTCGGTGGTCTCAGTCGTAAAATTGGCGAGAGATTACCATAGGATGCGATCGCTATTTCACCCAACTACAAGTATTCTCAAATGAGTTGATGTGCTTTAGAGAGCGATCGCCTCAAAAATCATCTTCTCAATTTTGTAAGGGGCGATCGCTAGAAAAAAGAATTGTAAAACCCTCTTGAGTAAAATGATGATCGTGAGTCAATATTTGATTAACACCTATTTGCTTCATCGATACCATTGAAATACAATCCGTGAGACTATAACCCTTATCTAGCCGTTGTTCATATAGCTCCAATCCACCTAAAAACGTTGTATGAGATTGAGCTAATACCGTTACCTTCTCCGAATCTGCACTGAGTAGCTGTCGAACTGTATTTACTGTTCGTTCTCTCAATCTCACACCACTATCAGACAAAAAATTGAGAACTTCACTAAGTACTTCATCAGTTGTAATAATTTTCGTCTTATCAAGTTTTGCTGTGATGGCGATCGCTTGACTGTGAAAAGCATCTCGAGGACTGAGTAATGCCACCCAATAAAAAGTATCGGCAAAAATCATCTCAGTCATACTTAATGGTAGAGATAGTGATCATGATTTTCTGCACCATCAGTCGGCAAACATTCCAGATTTTCATTAGACAAACCATCAGCAAAAGATGAAGCAAGCCCTAGCAAAAAGGAACTTGTATCTTCTTTTACTTCCAAATCTTTCTGAGGGATTAGATTAGAATTTAGAATTGATTGTTGATTGTTGTCTAGCCGCCATTCCAAAAAGCTAACAAAATCTAAAACCTCTTGTAAAATAGGTTCAGATAAAATTTCTAATTGCTCTAGCTTACCTAAAATAAGTTCTTTTACAGCACTCATATCTCTAGACCTATATCAATATATTTTAATTTTACTTAATATTCCATAAAAAGATGAACCTTTTATATATTCACAATAGAAAATGCTATACCAGTCCTAAAGTGGAAGCAACCAAATGCCCACAGGCAAATCCTGAAAATGCTACTGCATTTAAGCCCTGACCAGGAAAAGTACTATCACCCACACAATAGAGATCAGGAATGGAAGTTTTATTAAAAGGCATTCCCAAAAGTCCCCAAGGCTTATCTTTAGGAATTGGTCCATAGGTTCCATCCATACGACCGAGAAAGCGGCGATGACTTCGTGGTGTGCCGATTTCTTCGTAATCAAGGTAGTCTTCTAGTTTTGGGAAAATTGCTAATAAACGATCGCACAATCGATCAGCTGCTACTGTTTTCTTTTGTTCATATTCAGAAGCAGTTAAACCTTCCCATTCACTCATCCAACTCGGTGTAAAAGCATGGACAATATGATAACCATCAGGTGCAAGCGATCGATCAAGCAAGGTGGGAATCGATACAAAAATAGTACCTTGTTCCTTTTGCATGTCTTCCCAATCTTCGAGCAAAATATGATGACAGGCTGCATGATCAGGGATTGCAGAAGCTGCAACACCGAGATGCAAGCTTAAGAAGCTAGGCGATTTTTGATAGCGTTCTTGCCAGCCTTTTTCACCACTAGGCAAAGGTTCATCCTTAAGCAAATTCCCAAAGGTATCCCAGCGCGTGGCATTAGAAACTACTTTCTTAGCATAGAGAATCTCTCCATTGGCAAGTTTCACCCCGATCGCCTCTTTGCCAGATTTAGATTTAGGAATAATCTGGGTAACTCTCGCCCCATAACGAATCTCGCTCCCAAATTTATCTAACCCTTCCGCAAGTTTCTCAGCAATTTTGCCTACGCCGCCTTTAGGATAGTTGATGCCTCCATAGTGGCGATCGCTAAAGACCATACCCGCATTAATTGCAGGAGTGCGATCGGCAGGAACCACCGACCAGCAATAGCATTCCATATCGATGAATTGCAGTAGCTCAGGATCGCGAATATATTTCTTAGCAATATCACCCGCATTTTGGGGCAAATAAGCAGCTAAACCTAGACAAGCTAAAGGATTCTGGAAAAATACGCGCATTAAGTAGCGCCATTCTTCGAGGGACAGCAATTCGATCGCATTTAAGCAATTAAAAATCTTCCAACATTCATCGTAAAACTTGCGAATACCCTCACGCTCATGGGGAAAGCGATCGCTTAATTCTTTTAAAAACTCTTCATAGTCTCGGTGTACCTCGATCTCCAAATTATTTGGCAAATGGTAATGGATCTGCACAGGATCGGCGATCGTCTCCATTTTCATATTTACCGCCGCTAACGCACGGGTGAGGAGATTGGTTGTACCGCGATCGCCAAAACCAAAAATCATCGATGCGCCTACATCAAAGCGATAGCCATTACGCTCAAAATAGCCACCACTACCCCCCGCAATCAAATAGCGCTCTAGAACAATTACACTTGCCCCTTTTGCCGCCAATTGTGTTGCCGTGACTAATCCGCCAATTCCTGAGCCAATTACAATTACATCTGCATCGAGTGTTTGCGCCATTACATTTCTTAGTCAAAATCTCTATTTACTATACAGTTTTAAAACCTATTGCATTCTAAGTATTTGGCTGTATATTTTTTCTAAAACTTACCTTAACCTTAATATGGTAAATTATAATTTTCAGATAAGCGTAGTATTGCTGAATGAAATCTGGTTTGCAGAATGGGCAACTCATAAGATGGAAAGATGATCGGGGATTTGGTTTCATTCAGCCTGTAGGTGGAAGTCAAAATGTTTTCCTGCATATTTCTGAAATCAAAGCCTCAACTCGCCGTCCGCAAGTAGGAGACACAATTTATTATTATGTTGTCAATAAAGATGGCAAAGTTTGTGCTAGTAATGCTTTTATTTTAGGTGCAAGCAACAAGGCAAACTCATTAGCCCAGTCCCAAAAAGCTCTATCTAGTTCCGCATCTTCATCCTCATTTCCAATTATGGGAATGCTGCTAATATCAATTTTACCTTTGGCTGGCTCTATTCATTTTGCTTTGAGAATAGCCCCCCTAATGCCACTCTTTAACTTACTTCCATTTATTCTCTATGCTGGAACAAGTTGGATCACATTTATCTTGTATGCTGACGACAAGTATCGGGCGGAGCATGGTAAATGGAGAACTTCTGAGGCGACACTCCATTTATTTGAGCTAATGGGTGGATGGTTAGGAGGATTTATAGCTCAGCAAAAACTGCGTCATAAAACTCGTAAAAGTTCTTATCAAGTTGCGTTTTGGCTAATTGTGACAATCCACCAAATTGGCTGGTTAACTTGGTTTCTTTTTCACATAGCAATAATACGTTAAGTGAAGACAGTCTCTCAACATTTCATTTAGGCTAATTGATGTTTAGGTTAATTATTTTTAATGAAGACTTACTTTTATAGCCTTTACAAAGCGAAACACTGCGAACTATCGCTTTGTCTGCTAATCTGAGAATTAGTATCTACTACACAAAATGTATCATGGCCGATCGCCAAATCCTGCTTGACTTTGAAAAGCCTATCGTTGAACTAGAAACCCGTATCGCCCAAATTCGCGAACTAGCGAATGAAAACGATGTCGATATGGTTGAGCAGATTAACCTTTTAGAGCAACGAGCTGAGCTTTTACGGCGTGAGATTTTTTCGGGACTAGGGGCAATGCAAAGAATGCAGATCGCTAGGCACCCGCGTCGTCCTAGTACGCTTGACTATGTACAAGCAATTACTGATGAATGGATGGAATTGCATGGCGATCGCCGTGGTAATGACGATTCTGCATTGGTTGGTGGTATTGCCAGAATTAATGATCGTCCTGTAGTAATTTTGGGGCATCAAAAGGGTCGCGATACTAAAGACAACATGACCCGTAATTTTGGTATGGCATCGCCTGGAGGCTATCGCAAAGCGGCTAGACTTATGGATCATGCTAATCGTTTTAAGCTGCCAATTATTACCTTGATTGACACGCCTGGGGCATATCCTGGGGTATCAGCAGAAGAGCAGGGACAAGGTGAAGCGATCGCTGCTAATTTGCGTCAGATGTTTGGCTTAGGTGTGCCAATTATTTGCACTGTGATTGGTGAGGGTGGCTCAGGTGGGGCATTGGGGATTGGCATTGGGGATCATATCATGATGTTTGAAAACTCTGTCTATACCGTCGCTACGCCTGAAGCCTGTGCCGCAATCCTTTGGCGTGACTCGGCAAAAGCAGGTAAAGCCGCAGAAGCTTTAAAAATTACGGCTCCAGACTTAAAACGTTTAGGCATTGTTGATTATGTAATTGATGAGCCTCTTGGTGGAGCGCACAGATTGCCATTAAAAGCTGCGGAAAATCTTAAAGCGGCACTAGTTGAGAACCTAGAGCGATTGAGTAAATTGGGAGTTGAGGATTTACAAGAGCTACGTTACCAAAAATTCCGTAAGATGGGTGTATTTCTTGAATCATGAGTACAAAAGCAGCGATTTAAGCCGTCTTTGTCTTGATAGGTTTGTTAAACTGATAGCTATGCGATTAGTACAAGTCAAAACTAAATTCTCATGACAAATGCCAATCTGCCTCGCCGTGAAAGTTTAGTCAATCGCTTGATTTTTGGGCTGACTACTAGCACCGCTCTCTTAGCAACCGCCACGCTGATCTTGTTGCTGCATGTACAGCAAGGTACACCAGAATTAGAAGCATTCACCACATGGCTAGCGATCGTCATTCTCTCAGCAGGTTTAGGTTCTAGCTTATTTGTAGCAATTTCAATTATTCGCAGCATTCAACCACCACTTACGGAACTTGCTGAAACTGCCGAAGAACTATCTACAGGTAATTTATCAGCGCGATCGCACTTAAATCGTGCTGATGAAATCGGTGAATTTGCCAAAGTATTTAATCGTATGGCAGCGCATCTCGAAGTCAAGACCGCTACCCTCGAAGCTCGTGATATTCAGTTTGCGCTCCAATCTCTTGATCGCGTTTTAGTAAACACTACCGATCAATACAAATTGATTAAGGCAAGTCTCGAAGAAATTTGTAAACTGACAGGCGCTCAATTAGGTAGTATTTATCTTTGGGAAAATCCCAATTCACGCCCTGAAGGATGTCTTGTATTAGCTGCCGAGTGGGGTTATAAAACCAGTCAAGCACTAACGGAAATTACGCTGGGGGAAGGCATCATCGGTCAAGCAGGGCAGTTAGAAGAAGCGATCGTTTGGGAAGGCGATCGCCTCAAAGGACAAACCCTTGTTTATCGTACTCCTGTTGGCGATCTGTTGCCCCAGAGTCTTTCTGCATATCCACTTATGCTTAGGCGCAGCCTTGTCGGAGTTCTGTTTTTAGGTAGTCTTACCCCTCTTTCTGAACGCGGGCAAAACATTTTACAATCGATCGGTCGTCGTCTTGCTACAGCGATTAGTAATGCTCAGAGTATCGAAACAATCGCCCGTCAGCGAGAAGAACTAACTACCGTATTCGAGCAACTTGCTGATGGGGTATTACTCAGCGATCCCGCAGGACGCATTCTCAAAATAAATTCCGCAGGACGCAAGATTCTTAGTTTTAATGCTTTGAACTCAGCGAATGGAGTCTCAGCGTCGCCCGTAATTGCTAAATCAATGGAAGAGATTGTCAAACAATTTGATATCAGACATCAGGATGGCGCTCCTGTAGATTTAGCAAATCTTGTTGTTTTTCGCGCCATGTCCACAGGCGAAGTTGTGGAAGATCAAGTAGTGTTGAGACCACCTGAGGGAAATGAAATCATTCTTAGTACTAAAGCAGCTCCTCTAGTAGGCTCTGAATCAGAACTGATCGGTAGTGTGATGATTTTGCGCGATGTCACCGAACAGCGTTATCGCGACAAGATGATGCAAGAGACCAATCGGATCATGATTGAGCAGCAAAAGCGGATGGGTATTTTGCAGCGCCTCACTAACTTGATTAACCAACAGTTGCAAGATCTCGATGTTTTATTGGAATCAGTGGTTGAGGCGGCTTGTGACGCGATTATGTGGGCAGAGGTTTGTGTGCTTGCACTCTACAATCCTAAAGAAAACCAACTTATTCTGTCGGCAGCGAAAGGATTACCTAAAGATTTTCCACTTCAAGAATCTTTCGATTTAGATGCGCCAAACCTAATTGCACAGGTATTTAAAGAAGGTATTCCCATTGAAATCAAAGCAGGTGAATCAAGACTAGTGGAGTCTCTACCTGTTAAAAGTGCTTTGTGTGTACCAATCGAATCTAGCCGCTCTGGTCGTTTAGGCGTTTTAGCGATCGGGCATTTTCATTTAGAAAAAGCCAGTTCACGGGAAGATTTAAATCTTCTTGCTTCCTTTGGCGTACAAGCGGCGATCGCGATCGGTAATGCTCAACTAATCAACCAAATCGAATCTCAAAATGCTCAATTATTAGAGGCTACTCAACTTAAGAGTCAATTCCTTGCAAATATGAGCCACGAACTGCGAACCCCCATGAATGCAATTATTGGCTTCTCTCAAGTACTATTGCGCCAACGTCGTGATGCGCTCTCGACTAGTCAAGTTGATATGGTAGAGCGAATCCTTCGCAATGGTAAAAATCTGCTGGACTTGATTAATGATATTCTCGACCTATCTAAAATCGAAGCTGGCAAAATGGAAGCTCATCCCGAATTATTTAATCTTGATGAACTAATTCACCATACTTGCGAGAGTTTGCAACCTCTAGCTAGCATCAAGTCTTTAGCTTTTGTTTTCCAAAATCATATTGGTAGTTGTGCAATCTATCATGACTCGATTCGGCTCAAACAGATCATTACGAATTTAGTTTCTAATGCGATTAAATTCACTGATACTGGAGAAGTCTGCATCGATTTGAAATATGCATCTGAAGCCCCAGCTGTAGAATCAACAACCTCTTTATCAGAAGTAGTTTCAGATACAAATAGTTTATCTAAAGTAGAACCGCCTCTATCTCCTTTTGCGACATCCAATATTCTCATATCAGTTCGAGATACAGGAATTGGCATTGAGCCTGAATTTCAACGCACAATTTTTGAACAATTCCGTCAAGTCGATCAATCCACCACTCGCAAGCATGGCGGCACAGGGCTAGGTTTAGCAATTACAGAACAACTCGTACTACTAATGGGGGGCACAATTTATTTGGAAAGTGAGGTTGGCAAGGGTTCTACTTTTACAGTTGAGTTGCCACCTCGTTTGATCAGCACTGTATAGCAGACGTAAAAAGCGAATTTATTAGAAAAGCTGAATCCGAAAATGAATTAGCGATGCAGCCATTCAAATATAGTGAGAGAAGCCACAATGCCAACAAAGTGTGCGGCAATTCCACTCATATTTGCTATGGCGACCATAATATCGACCGACCGAATGAAACGACTGGGGTCGTAAATGTTAATCCCTTGGGGTGGAACAATCGTTTTTGAGAACAGCACCCCTAGTGTTGCTCCTCCTCCTATAATCGTTAGAAGTATGCCGACTAATCCCACAATCACGCTTATGCGTAGAACATTGATAATCTGTGATTTCGTCGGATGTTGCATGGTATCTGTATGTCGCAAGCGTTTTGAAAGCCGCGTTTGACGAATGGCAAGATAGATTCCAATCATCAGCGCTAAAAGCCCACAAACTGCCCAAAAAATTCCAATCCCAATGTCTGTATTTGTTCCTTGATTGAGATTAGGGTTAACATTGGGATTTAGTCCATAGGGAACTCCTACAGCTTGACTAAATGTGCGCCCAACGATCGCAAACACAATCATTAGCAAGGAAATAGCTCCAAAGCCAATTTGGGCAATGAGTCCAATCCAACTAGTTAAACGTAAAACATTACCGATTTTTGCAATTTTTGGCTCAAGTGACTGTGTTTCTATATTTTGTTCTGCATTTTGCATAGTAACTTCCTGTTAGTAGAACTGACTTTAAATTTTGCGATTAGAAAAGAGCTATAGTGCTTTTAATCTATTTAGGCGATTTCTTGAAAAGATTTTACCGTGGGTGTGCCGCGCTTCGCGCGGCACACCCACATTTTGATTTTAATAAATTGGGTACTTTTATTGTTAGATATCACCTTAGTTGCTTTCTTTGTTAGTACATAGATTCAATTACAAATTTTTCATAATGAATCTCTAGCTTAATTTGATACTTTTGGCTATCTGGTTATTAGTTACAAATTCTATCTAGATACTACTTTTTTACTTACAGCAAATTGAGAACAAACCCACCACTAGATTTTTTGTAAAAGCCCCGCGAAGCGGGGCTTTTACAAAAAATCTGGGTTTGGTTTCATCGCAAAGCGCTGTATAAATGAACATGACATGAGAATGTTTGAAGTGATGCATAAGTTGTATTTGAGTTGTATGAGTTGTATCAAAACGTCTTGAAACTTTACGGATTACTCAATAATGTTTTCAGATCTTTAGTGCGAAAATCCAACGCATTCTTTCTTCAACTTGGGAAATTAGTTCCATAGTTGTAAGATTTGGTTCTTCGACAAAACCAGTGCCTTCTTTTGTGAAGTGGCGATCGCTTTTGATTGAGAATAGATTAAGGGGTGATCGTTGTTCTTTGAGGATGTGCGATCGCTTATTTGATTGGGATGATGTTGGAGGCGATCAGTGTTTTTAGTGGAGTAGCGATCGCGAACAAATCTTTAATTTGCCTGATTGCCGTGAATTAAGAAACGAACCTCTTCAAGTAAAACATTAAATCTTTGATCGCTTTCAGCTTGTCTTTCTTTAATTAATTCCATATCTCGCTGACTCTGAGCGGCTAATTGCAACAAAGCCTGAGCAGTTATTCTCAAACCATCTATACCATCCTTTACCTCAGTTACACTTTCCCGCAACTCAGTTACACTTTCCCGCAACTCAGTTACACTTTCCCTTACCTCAGTTACACTTTCCCTTACCTCAGTTACACTTTCCCGCAACTCAGTCACACTTTCCCGCAACTCAGTTACACTTTCCCGCAACTCAGTTACACTTTCCCTCAACTCAGTTACAGTTGAAGCCAGTTCATCAACCATTTCATCATTCCAACGTTGCACAGCCATAGTATTTTCCTACGTATGAACTTCATACATTTTATAATACATTTACTTTTTCAGGCAAAAGTCGTTTTTGAGGCGATCGCTATTCTTTTTGTGGAGAGGCGATCGCTTTTCGATTAAGGATAGTTTGGTAGCGTTTCAAACTTGTTGAATAAGGGAATTTGATAAAAACTGCAAAACCAAACTAGCAATTTTTTCTACCTTACAATTTTTATTTGCTTTCCAACAAGTTTGAAACACTACCTAATTACCTTCCACTTTATCGCGGTATTCACTGGCAGACATGGTATCGCTGAGTTCGCTGATATTTTCAAGACTAACCTTGAGTAACCACGATACACCGTAAGGATCTTGAGTAATATTTTCTGGTTCATCAACTAAAGTTGTATTTGCTTCGATCACAGTTCCCGTCACAGGTGAGTAAATATCTTCAACAGCTTTGACTGACTCGATTGTGCCGAAAGTTTGACCTTTTTCGACTCGGGTTCCTATCTCTGGCAAATCTAGAAACACAATATCGCCTAACTGATCGATCGCAAAAGCGGTAATGCCAACAGTAGCAATGTCGTCTTTAAGCCGAATATATTCGTGGGAGTTGGTATATTTTAAGTCTTCAGGATAGTCAAACATTTCGCTAATTTCTTTCTTTTTACTGCCTTTTAATTTTGGGGCGTTTTGTCCCCACTGTTGATGAATTTCGGTAATTATTTGATTTGGTCAGCGATCGCCTCAACTTTATCTAATATTTCTAATGGTTCACGTTTAGAAAATCCCCATAGAAAAACTAGCCCGATGCAAGAAAGCATTAACCATTCAGGCGGAACTAAACTATCGGAAAATACTTTGATAAATAGGCGTAAACCCACCAAAAGCACAATTAGATAACCAGCTGATTCAAGGTTTGTAAATTCTTCCAACCATTTGATAAAAAGTCCTGCCAAAAACCCCAACGTAATAATCCCTACTACACCACCGATCAGGACTAGCCAAGTTTCTTGCGCCACTGCCACTGCTGCTGTCACACTATCGAGCGAAAATGCAAGATCAGTAAGCGATACTAAAGCCACCACTTGCCAAAGTTTACTTGCAGTGCGGACTGGACGGTCTATATTCTGTTTATTCTGATACTTTTCTAAGAAAAACTTGCCTGATAACCACAAGAGATAAAGCGAGCCAGCTAACTCAAATTGCCAATATTTTATTACCCATGTCGCAGTGAAAATTAGTCCCACACGCAATACAAATGCTCCAATCAAGCCATAACGTAGTGCCCATTGTTCTTCCTTAGGATCTGGCAAACTACGCACGATCGCGGCAAGAGCGATCGCATTATCAGCAGACAGAATCGCCTCTAGCAGAATCAATACCACCAAAATTGGGATAACTTCGACCCGAAAGGAGGAAAAATTCGTATCTATAAACTGCTCGAACATTCAGGGAGATCCATCACAAAAATCAACAAAGCATCACCATTATACAAAAACATCAGGCTATCAGCGAGAAAGTATTAGCGAGAAAGTATTAGCGAGAAAGTATTAGCAGAGGTAAGCACTTCTAAATACTTTCTTGGGTTTGTACATTTTGCTGTGTTGCTAAGGGAGTTGTTGTGATAACAATTAGTAAGGAATTGTTAAATTCAGGTACTTTCTTATGAAGTCAATAGCCTTTACTACTGCGATCGCTAGTTCCTTAATGGCTAGCATCATGACAATTGGTATGACATCGAGCGTTCAAGCGCAAAATGCCGAACATCTCAAGTTGCTATTGGAAAATCGTACTTGTCAACGCTGTGAACTAAGCGGGATTCAAGCAAAGGGTGCAAATTTGCGCGAGTCATTTCTGGATGTGGCTGACTTGCGTCAGAGTGCTTTATCTGGTGCAACATTGGCTTTTAGCACCATGTATTATGCTGATTTTCGGGGCGCCGATCTTAGCAATACCGATCTGCGGAATACTTTCTTGATTAATAGCGATTTGATTCAAGCAAATCTGTCTGGGACAAATGCAAGAAATAGTCGCTGGAAATACATTGATTTAACCGAGGCAAATTTGCAAAACGCCAATCTGATCGATATTGAGTTGGTCTATGCCAAGCTCAACCGCGCTAATCTCAGCAATTCATCTTTGCGTAATGCTAGCCTCTATGGTGCTGATTTAACTGGTGCAAATCTCAGTGGTGCTGATCTTTATCGCGCTGACCTTACCAATGCGATCATGACTAATGTTAATCTCAGCCAAGCTAATCTTTGCCGTGCCACGATGCCCGATGGCAAGACTTCAATGCAAGGATGTATGGTGCAGAAATAAACATTGTGGTAAACATCTTGGGGAGAATTGCTAAGTGATTCTTCCTACTCCCTTCCCAGTTAAAGATTAGACATTAAAACCAAATAATTAGCGTTGCGGCGCGAAGCGCCGCAACGCTAATTATTTGGTGGGAAGGGAGTAAGTTATTTGATTTTAGGTATAGCGAAAAGCGCTATAAAACAAGGAAAGCTTTATGGCGATCGCCCCATCTAATCAAGTGCGTTGGCTACAAGTGTGGAGTCTTGCCTCAGTACAAGGAGCAATTTCCCTAACTTGGATTGCTTATAACATTTACTTACCGAAGTTTATTGAACAAGTTTTTGGATATCCAACTACTCAAGCCCAACAATTTGCGGCGTTGTTATTGGTGATCGAAAGTGCGATCGCGGTGATCATTGAGCCATTATTTGGAGGTTTATCCGATCATTGGCAGCGATGGTTTAGCTCGCGAATGCCCCTAATTATAGCGGCGGTAATTGCTTCAACTGCGATATTTATTGGATTGCCATGTGTGTTCATTTTTGGCGGTGCAAATGAAGTCACGCGCGTGCTGTTGCCTAGCTTAGCGATTTTGTGGGCAATCGTAATGGCAACTTTTCGCAGTCCAGTCTTGTGCCTTTTAGGTATTTTTGCAGGGGCAACGCAGCTACCACTTGCAGGTAGCGTTTTAACTTTGGTCGGCGGCATGGTTGGTTCGATTAGACCGTTAGCGACTAACTTTATTTTGGGACTAGGCGCACCTGCGACCTTTGCGATCGCCTCGATCACTTTGCTATTGGCTGTAGCAAGCTTGCGAACGGCTATGATTCATATTCCTAAAAATCTCAGCCCAGAACTAGAAAAAGGCGAAGCATTACCGATTAAAGCTTTTTTGAGCAATTTAGCAATCGTAATGTTCGTCGGCGCAGCGATCGGTTTAGGAATGCGATTGTTGATGGGTGATGTTTTGCCACGTACACTAAGAGCTGAAATTATAGGATTTACAGGATTACCGTTTGAAATATTAATGGGATCAGCATTGATTTCTCAAGCATTTTTAGCTTTAGCTACAGGCGCAATTTCCAAATTGATCGATAACAGACGTCTGATGATGATTAGCTTGGGTGGAATTACCGCTGGGTTAGGTTTGCTATCCTTGGGTTATGGCGCGATCGCTTCAATTACGATTATTTTGTTTATGCTCACCTGTGTCAGCGGGGTTAACAATGGCATGGTTGCTTTTGCATTGACAATGGTTCCCAAACCACTAGGCGGTTTGACGGTTGGAACTTTTTTTGGCGGGCTATCAGGATCGATCGCAATTTTTGGCTATTTAGTTCCCAAATCGGCTGTACTCTCAATGTCGAATGTGATCTTGCTAACCTCAATCACATTACTCGCAGCAGGGGTGGGGATTGGAATAGGTGATCTTATGACTCGAAAATCCAGTTTAAGTTAAGCACTGATGTTACGCAGAGCGAAGATCTGCCCTCATCCCCCAGCCCCTTCTCCCGCAGGAGAAGGGGAGAAAGAGGTTTTTCTTGTTCCCCTCTCCTGCGGGAGAGGAGCTAGGGGTGAGGGTCTTAGTAACTTCTACCTAATACCAGTTGTTAAAGCTAAAAAAGATCTAAAAAGCTAGAAAGAGCTTTAAAATTTCAAAAAATTAGTTAAAAGCCTCGATCGCTGCTTTGACACCAGCGCCAAATGTAAAGTTTGTGTAGCCAAGTGACGAGATTGATGCTTCGAGAGCACTGATAGCCGTGAGAATATCGCGATCGCTGACAAAGCCTAGATGTCCGATGCGGAAGATTTTGCCATTTAGGTGATCTTGACCACCAGCCATGACAATATCAAATTTCTTTTTAATTGTGGCGCGAATCTTTTCAGCATCCAATCCTTCAGGAGGAACTACCGATGTAATTGACGCACTAGCTGCCTCATCAGGAGCTAATAAACCTAGATTGAGAGCTTTCATTGCGGCGCGAGTCGCTTCACGATGACGTAAGTGACGGGCGAAGATATTCTCTAAACCTTCGCGTTGCATCATATCCAGAGAAGCCTGCAAAGCGATTACCATATTCACTGAAGTAGTGAAAGGAGTTGAGTTTTTAGCAGCATCTTTGCGAGCTTTGCCCAAATCGAGATAGAACCTTGGTAGATCTGCAACTTTATAAGCTTCCCAAGCCTTAGGACTAACTGCCACAAATCCTAAACCAGGCGGAATCATGTAGCCTTTCTGTGAACCAGAACCGACTACATCTAAGCCTAGCTCATCCATCGGAACATTCATCGCGCCCAAACTGGTAACTGCATCAACGATGATCAGAGCTTTTTCGTGAGCTTTGACATGGCGATTAATCGTGACTAAATCATTGAGAACACCTGTTGAAGTTTCACTATGAGTAATGATTACCGCTTTGATTTCTTTGTTAGTATCAGCTTCTAGCTTGATGCGAAAATCTTCAGGATCGAGCGCTTTTCCCCATTCAGCTTTAATTACTTCAGCATTTATGCCATAGGCTTGGCAGACCTCGACCCAACGTTCGCCAAACTTGCCATTGTCGCCAACGAGGACGCGATCGCCTTTGCTGAGAAAATTAATGATACCTGCTTCCATCGCACCCGTTCCACTGACGGTAAGGATTAACACATCATTAGTAGTTTGGTGTAGCCATTTGAGCTTGGCGGTCACATCTGCCATGATCTTGCTAAAATCACCGCTACGGTGTCCGATGGGAGCTTTTGCCAGCGCCAACAAAGCCTGCTCAGGCACAGGTGTCGGTCCTGGGATCATTAACATCAACTTATCTTCCATGAGTCGAAATCTTGTAATGCTTGGTTAAATAATAGACCTAATATTGTACGCATTAAAGAGTAATTAGTGCTATAGATGATAAGATTTAGAATTGAGATATATGCTGCTATGTACCACTAAATCTTGACTTTTTGAGGATTAGACGCAATTAACGATAATTACATAACGATAATTGATTAATATATCTATCAGATCATCAATAAATTCAGATCACCAAGTAGATCGCAAATTTTTTATAATTATAATCCAACCCTGATATGCCTGATTTTCAAGCTGATTCTGCCAAACTCTATGAAAATTTGACAGCGAGCTATCGCAAATTGTCATTGTTAGAACGACAGATGATCCAAGTGTTTGCGATCGCATATGAACCAATTAGTCGCAGCTTGTTTTTTGATTGTTTACTTCAGCTTGGACTTAAAGATAAAGGAAATAAGCATTTTACTAGCGCTAGTGTGAAGGGGCATGTTGATTGGTTTTTACAAGCAAACTTGCTAACCCAAGAACGCTCTCAAGGACCACAATGTACTTCTCTTTTAATCGAGATTGCGGTGCGTGATGCTGTGCAGTCAGGAAACTTTGAGCAGATTGTCAGTGCGATTGAAGCCAAAATTCCAGTACCATCCTATAGGGCTAACTCGCGCAGTTTTACGAGTGAATCGCAGTTTGTCCGCGAAGTCAGAATTGGTATTTATCGTCAAGATATTGAATTTGTGGGGAAACAATTTGATGACTTCTATCGATATGGCTATTCCCAACAGAAAATCACCTTAGAAACAATTTTATATCAAGTATGTAATAATCCCTTTGATGCTGAATGGTTTCAGACCCTAAATGTAGAGTTTTATGAGATTGCTTTAGTAACTATTTTGACCAATGGAATGCTAAAGCTGAATCCAACGGATGAAGCCTTCGCTCTCCTCCAAAAGTCATTTCAAGAAGAATCTCCAAATCAAGGAAGTCGCTGCACAGATTCATTGCTCATGGTTTTGATAGAGCAAAGCATCTTGCGTGGCGATTTAGAAGTTGCCCTATCTGCTTACGATCGCTTGTCCAGCGATTACAAGGATGCAGGTGGTAGCTTGTTGGCATGGCTGCATTTTATCAAAGGCGATCGCGAGTTGGCGATCGCGCAATTTCGACAATCGCTCAAAGTGATCAAAAAAGTCACAGGTAAACGTAACGTATTCTTTAGTGGTGAATCAGGACTATATTTTATATTGGCGCTGATTCAAGAAGGATCTGTGGAGAGTATGCGTGAAGCGGAAGGCTATACCGCGATCATGACTAAGCAAACTAATCATTGGTTGCAAGTTACCTACAACCGACTGCAAAAAGTTTTGAAGTTTCAACTGGGTGATATACCGCAAAAGAATCTACTCAGTAGTGAATATATTCATGATCACACCCAAAATCATAGTCTTGAAGCATTTTTTAGTGCGCTCTGTCTTTATTGGATAAACCCCGAAAAAGCGAGAATAGATTTGTCAAGACTTCTTGAACCATTGCTCAAACAATCAGTCAATGCTGGATATCACTGGTTATCAATGGAAACTGCCGAACTCCTAGGAGATATTGCTCCGAACTCCATTCATAAAAAACACGCCAAAAAGTTACGGCAAGGAAATCAAATCCCGACTATTATCAATCTAATCCGTCCTCAAGAAACTTGGGAACTTAGTCTCAATGCTTTATTAAATCTTAGCAAATCGCCACAAGAACAAGCAAAATCTGGAACTAGTTCACCACAGCGTTTAGTCTGGTTTGTTACTTTTGCGAAGAGTGTATGCACATTGCAACCAAGAGAACAAAAGATTAATGCTAAGGGTGTATGGAGTGCTGGACGTAATATCGCTGTAAAACGATTGAAGGAAAGTATCCATGAGTTTCCTTATATAACTTCGCAAGACGTGATTGTTTGTTCGCATATTCAAGCTTATTCTTATCACGCATATTATGGACAGAGTCAGTTTGAGTTTGATGAAGATACTATCTGTGCCTTAATTGGACATCCATTGGTCTTTTGGGAAGATTCACCAACAACTCGGGTAGATATCGTTAAAGGAGAACCAGAGTTACTTGTCAAAGCAGGGAAAAGCGATCGCCTATTTTTAGAGTTCTCACCACAGTTAAAAGATGGACAAAACTTTGTCGTCACCAAAGAAAGCCCGACCCGTCTAAAAGTCACACAGGTTAATGATTCTCATCGCCGCATCACCGAAATTATTGGCAGAAAAAATCGTTTAGAAATCCCTATAGAAGCAAAAGAAAAGGTTCTCGCGGCTATTCATTCTATATCTTCGATTGTCACTGTGCATTCTGATATCGGTGGCGGTGTTAGTGACGCTGAAGAAGTTCCATCGGATAGCAAACCCCATGTCCATATTTTACCTGCGGGAAATGGGCTGAAAGTTGCCGTATTAGCACGTCCTTTTGCTAATGCTGGTGCTTACTATCGTCCAGGCACAGGCGGCGCAACGGTGTTAGCCGAAATTGATGGCAAACGCTTGCAAGCGACTCGTAATCTCAAGGAAGAGAAAGCACTTGCTAGTGCCACGATCGCAGCTTGTCCAACATTTGGTAACTATGAAGATCACGAGAATGAATGGACAATTGACGATCCAGAGTTTTGTTTGGAACTATTGCTAGAACTGCAAGCTCTAGGCGATCGCATTGTCTTGGAGTGGCCAGAAGGCGAGAAGATGAAGATTAGTCATCGTGCTGATTTTGGCAACTTTAGAATGTCAATCAATCAGAGTCGTGATTGGTTCGCTACCGAAGGCGAATTACGATTGGGCGACGATCAGGTGATCGATATGCAGCATTTATTAGAACTTCTTGACAAAACTCCGAGCCGTTTTATTCCGCTTGGTGACGGACAATTTATCGCTTTAACTCAACAGTTTCGCAACCGTTTAGACGAGTTCCGCCGTCTATCTGAGAAGCATGGCAAAGGCACAAAATTTCATCCTTTAGCGGCACTCGCTTTAGAAGATTTTGTGGACGAAATCGACGACCTTAAAGCCGATAAGCATTGGAAAGCCCATGTTAAAAAGATTAAAGAAATGCGTAACTTTGTGCCGCAATTGCCATCGACCTTGCAAGCAGAACTGCGCGATTATCAAATCGAAGGGTTTGAATGGTTAGCACGTCTAGCTCACTGGGGCGTTGGCGCGTGCTTGGCTGATGACATGGGCTTAGGTAAAACTTTACAGTCCCTTGCCTTGATGCTAACCCGCGCCCCTCATGGAGCAACCTTAATCGTCGCGCCAACTTCAGTTTGTATGAATTGGATTGGTGAAACTGCCAAATTTGCGCCAACGCTGAATGTGATTGTGTTTGGTTCAGGCGATCGCCAGAAGGTGTTAGATAACCTTCAACCCTTTGATATGGTGATTTGCAGCTATGGATTGTTACAACAAGAAGAAGTTGGAGAAATGTTAGCCAAAGTCCAATGGCAAACCGTTGTGCTTGATGAAGCTCAAGCAATTAAAAATACGGCGACTAAGCGATCGCAAGCAGCAATGAATCTTCAAAGCGGTTTCAAATTAATTACGACAGGCACACCAATTGAAAACCATTTAGGTGAGCTTTGGAATCTATTCCGTTTTATCAATCCAGGGCTACTTGGTTCTCTTGACCACTTTAATATTAATTATGCTAATCCAATTGAGCGATCACAAGATAAAGTTGCCCGTGATCAATTAAAAAAGTTAATTCAGCCTTTCATCCTCCGTCGCACCAAAAATCAAGTTCTCCAAGAACTGCCTTCGCGTACCGAAGTAACCCTACAAGTAGAACTCAGTAAAGAAGAACTTGCATTTTATGAAGCACTCAGACGTGAGGCGATCGCGAAACTAACTAATAATGAAGGCAATGCAGGACAGAAACATCTGCAAGTATTAGCAGAAATTATGAAATTGCGCCGCGCTTGCTGCAATACCAAACTCGTCAGACCTGATATTCCTTTACCAAGTTCTAAACTTCAGCTCTTTGGCGAAGTTGTTAATGAACTACTCGACAACAAACACAAAGCGCTGGTATTCAGCCAATTTGTCGATCACTTACATATTATTCGCGATTATCTAGACTCGCACAAAATTAGCTATCAGTATCTTGATGGCAGTACTCCTGCCAAGGATCGCAAAAAACGAGTGGATGCTTTCCAAGCAGGTGAAGGTGATGTCTTCCTAATCAGTCTCAAAGCTGGTGGTACGGGGCTAAATCTCACTGCCGCCGATTATGTAATCCACATGGACCCTTGGTGGAATCCTGCTGTGGAAGATCAAGCAAGCGATCGCGCCCATCGCATCGGACAAAAGCGACCTGTGACAATCTATCGCCTAGTGGCAAAGGGAACAATCGAAGAAAAGATTGTCGATCTGCACAATCAAAAGCGCGATCTTGCGGATAGCTTACTAGAAGGTACAGATATGAGTGGCAAGGTAACAACCGATGCCTTGCTCCAATTGATTAATGAGATCTAGATTGATTTCTCTATTTTGACTAGAAGGTAATCAGCATATGCTGACTCGAAAACCCGATAGCTTAATCTGAAATATATAGCAGTTGTTGATCAAATTCACCACGATAAGGGTCGCAGGGCGAAGCCCCGCAAAGGGTTTTATATTATTGTTTGTAGTAGGTTTGAAAGCAAATTACTGTAAAACATTGCCGCAAATTTACTTGAGCCATTCTTCAAGGCTAGTGGTTAACTTGCCAGTGATTTGAGCAGTAAGTTTATTGCGCTTTTGTTTACGCAGCCATTGTTGAAATTGTTTTTCGTATTCGTCACTTTCAGGTTGATAAGTAACCCATGCATCTAGAGCTACACCCAATCCCCAAAATGCTAGAGGATAGATTACCCATCCAATACTATTAAAGGTAAAAACATTAAGTGCAATAAAAAAAGCATTAACGATCGCAAATTTTAGTAAGTTAGATTTAAATGACTTCTTTTTATATTTATCAAACTCTATTTGCTCTTTACTAACACTTTGCTTAGATTGCCATTCCTGCACAGATGCTACAAAATCGGCTTCACTTACGCCCATATCTGAAGCAATCTCATATATTTGCTGTCTAGTTAAAGATTGACCATTTGTTTTCTTCGCAAGGGCATGGCGGAGAATCTGATCAACCTGTTCTTCTGAGTAAGTATCCATTTTTTCCCTTACTTAAGGTGAACCATCAGTTTAACTCTTGCTCCATCTCCTGCGGAAGGGTATTGAGGTGAGGATCTCCTACTTATCCTAGTTCGGCTCCTAGTTCAGTAATGAAGCGATCGCAGCAATCGCGTAGCCAATAGGTATAAGACTTAGGATTTTTTTGAATATCAGCTTGCAAAACTTTTAAATCTATCCATTTCCAATCCTCTGCTTCTTCAGGATTCAGAATTGGTTCGCGATCGCTATAGCCCACAAAGATGCGATCAAATTCATGCTCGATTAAATTGTTATCTAGATCGGCACGATATACAAAACTAAACATTTCTTGCAATTCGCAATCAAAGCCCATTTCTTCTTGTAAGCGGCGATGGGCCGCGAGTAAAGTTGGTTCATCGGGGCGGGGATGACTACAACAGGTATTAGTCCAAAGTCCACCTGAATGATATTTATGTTTTGCGCGTTTTTGCAATAAAAGTTGTCCCTGTTCATTAATTACAAAAATCGAAAAAGCTCGATGCAGCAAACCTTCATGATGTGCTTGCAATTTTTCAGCAACTCCAATTTGGCGATCGCTTTGATCTACTAAAATAACTTTTTCTTCTAGTTGGTTAGTTAATTGTTCAGTGACTTTCATGATATTTGTTAAATATGTAGATTAAATGTGCAGATTAAATGTGCAGAGATTTTTAAAGTCTTATGAAGTAAGGCTTGGTAGCTATAAATTTTCACGCAAAAATTTTGGCAAAAGGCGATCGGCTAGAATATATTACAAAACTACACATTTGCAGGAGTTTTATGGATACCATCGATCTAGGCAAGATTATGCAAAGAGGCTATTACGTCACTTTGGGTGCAACATCATCATTACTTGAAGTGATCCAAGACCCGATCAAACGCGAAGAAAATCTCAGAATGCTGGGGCGCAGCTTTGATGAAGTTACTCAAGAGCTTGCCGAAAAGGGTGTAATGACTGAAGCAGAAGCGCGTAGTTATGTTGATAGTTTTATTTCACAGCAGGTAAGTGGTACATCAACGACTAATTCAACATCGACAGGTTTAACCACGGTAACGACTACGGCTAGCACAGTTGATGAGAGCGTACCCGATAATTTAACTGATAAATCTGCTCAACCTGTGAAATCTAGTATGCGCGATGAAATTCAAGAACTCACCCAACAGTTAGCAAGCTTACGTTCTGAATTAGAACAATTACGCGAAAGTTAGACAAAAGGATTAGCGATCGCACATTCTCTCAATTCAAATCAACACCTAAAAAGGAAAAGGGCGCTTTGCGCCCTTTTCCTTTGGAAAGTCCTAAAGATAGTTATATACACCGCGTCTAGGATGAAAATCATAGTTTTTAGGGAGGATCGCAGGGCGAAGCCCCGCTTTGGTTTTTTTATTTATCCATGTCGAAAACCTCAATAGTTTTCAGCATGGACAAGGTATAGAAAGAGTAATGACTAATTGTGTAACTTGATATACAGCGAGTAAAAATAATTGTGTATACAGTATACAAATAGCATGGATTTGTTGCAATGTACGGCTTAAAAGCAATAGTAATCGGTGCGGGCATTGGTGGGCTGACTGCGGGAATTGCCTTGCGACAAGCTGGCTATGAAGTAGAGATTTATGATCGAGTACGTGATCTGCGCCCAGTCGGTGCTGGAATTTCGCTATGGTCAAATGGCATAAAAGTTTTAAATCGCCTCGGACTAGGCGATAAAATGGCGGCGATTGGAGGACAAATGGATCGGATGGAATATCGCCATTTGTCTGGAACTTTGCTGAATGAAATTTCTTTGTCTCCCCTAATTGCCGAAGTCGGACAACGCCCTTATCCTGTAGCGCGTCGAGATCTCCAGAATATGCTTTTAGAAGCATTTGAAGCATCGGGTGGCAAGTTGACCCTTGGTGCAAAATGTATAGGTGTCGTCGAAAGAGATCGCGATATTACCGCAAAATTTGAAGATGGGAGTACTGCTACAGGTGAAGTGTTAGTAGCCTCAGATGGGGTTAATTCCATTTTGCGTGAATATGTTCTCGGCGAAAAAGTTGAACCGAAGTATGGCGGGTATGTAAATTGGAATGGATTAGTCGCAGTCAGTGATGACCTCGCCCCTGCGGATATGTGGGCTATCTATGTAGGAGAAAACAAACGCGCTTCGTTGATGCCTGTGGCAGGCGATCGCTTCTATTTCTTTTTTGATGTGCCATTGCTTAAAGGCACAACTTGCGATCGCGCCAATTATCAAGCAGAACTAAAAAAACACTTTGAAGGCTGGGCAAAACCTGTACAATTGCTGATTGAACGACTCGATCCTGAGACCGTTGCTCGTGTAGAAATCCATGATGTTGGTCCAATATCGCGAATGGTGAAAGGCAGAGTTGCTTTGATTGGTGATGCGGCTCATGCGACCTGTCCCGATCTCGGTCAGGGTGGATGTCAGGCTATGGAAGATGGTTTGGTACTAACCAATTATCTTGTATCTACTAATTTGAGCGTGGCTGATGCCCTGACACGGTATGAAAAAGAGCGTAAGGTGAGGACAACAGAAATCGTTGTCAAGGCGCGCAATCGTGCTGAAGTAATTCATGGCAAAGATGATCAAGCAACCCAAAAATGGTACGACCAACTGGACACAGAAAGTCCATTAGATGTAACTACTGCGATCGCCAAAATTATTAGCGGAGGTCCTTTACATTGAGTTATCCGATCGCTACGCTCAATCAAATGAGTCAGCCAGAATTTACGAAAGTGCTGGGAGCTATTTTTGAACATACGCCTGAAATAGCTATTCAGGCTTGGCTAGAACGTCCTTTTGCTAATGTTCAGAAACTTCATCAAGTGATGGCAGCGATCGTGAACAAGATGAGTGAGTCTGACAAATTAAAATTGATTTGCGCTCATCCCGATCTAGGCAGTAAGTTTAAAATGGCTGAAGCTTCGGTGCAGGAGCAATCTACAGTCGGTTTAGATCAGCTTTCGGCGATCGAATATCATCAATTTCAAAAACTTAATCAGACTTACAAAGAAAATTTTTCCTTTCCTTTCATCATCTCAGTGCGAAATCATACTAAAGATAGTATTCTTGCTGCCTTTGAAGACAGACTTAAAAATACTCCAGAAGTAGAAAAACAAGAGGCGATCAATGAGATTGTCGAAATTGCTAGATGGCGTTTAGTTCTCGCTGTTAGCGATTAGCTGTGAAAAGTACATTCAAAAATGCGCCTTTCATAAATCGATTAAATCGAGCAAATCAATTTGTAGTGGAAAATAATTGAAATCCATAGTTACAGCAGTGATTGATCAAACCCGCCACAACAAGGGTCGCAGGGCGAAGCCCCGCAAAGGGTTTTATATTATTGTTTGTAGTAGGTTTGAAAGCAAATTACTGTAAAAATCGATGACATACCCTAGAGACATGATTGGTTACGGGAGAAGTGCTCCCGATCCTAAATGGAAAGATAAAGCTCAAATTGCTGTTCAGTTTGTGATTAATTACGAAGAAGGTGGGGAAACTTGTATTCTGCATGGTGACAGTGCATCGGAAACTTTTTTATCCGAAATTGTGGGCGCTGTTCCTATTCATGGATTGCGTCATATGAATATGGAATCTTGTTATGAATATGGCAGTCGAGCAGGATTTTGGCGCTTATATAAAATGTTCACAGATCGCCATATCCCCGTCACCATCTATGGCATAGCGATGGCTCTTGGACGCAATCCTGAAGCCGTTGCGGCGATGCTCGAAGCGGATTGGGAAATCGCTAGTCATGGCTATCGCTGGATTGATTATAAATACTTTTCAGCCGACCAAGAACGCGAACATCTCAAAAAAGCGATCGCCATACATACTCAAGTTACAGGTGAACGTCCCCTTGGCTGGTATACAGGACGTACCAGTGAACATACCCGCAAACTCGTAGTTGAAGAAGGCGGCTTCCTTTATGATTCCGATAGCTATGCCGACGACCTTCCCTATTGGAATTATGAGTATGGCAAACCCCATCTGATTATTCCTTATACCCTTGATAATAACGACATGCGCTTCGCCACCCCTCAAGGATTTAATTCAGGCGATCAGTTCTTTGCTTATTTACGAGATTCTTTTGACGTTCTCTACGCTGAAGGTGAAACAACGCCCAAGATGATGAGCATTGGTTTGCATTGTCGGTTAGTCGGTCGTCCAGGCAGGGCAGCAGCTTTGGCAAAATTTCTTGACTATGTGCAAAGCCATGAGCAAGTCTGGCTCTGTCGTCGTGTTGATATCGCCCATCATTGGCACAAACACCATGAACCCTAATGTAGCGAGTGATAAACAAATCCCACTACAGCAGTTATTGATCAAACCCACCACGACAAGGGTCGCAGGGCGAAGCCCCGCAATGGGTTTTATATTGCTACTTGTGACAGATTTGAAAGTAAATTTCTGTAAATCAATTTTGGAGTTTCTTCTCTAATTTCTGACTAGCTTGAGACATTGAGAAACAAAACATCCAATAGATTAAGGCAACAAATAGATAAACTTCGGCATAGCGACCGATAAACTCTGGCTGCGATAATACAGTCCTCGATACACCCATCAGATCAACTAGTCCGACGATCGCCACTAAAGAAGTGTCTTTAAATAAGCCAATAAATTGACCGACGATCGCAGGGATCGAAGCTTTGAGGGCTTGAGGCAAAACGATTAAAGCGATCGCCAATGGCGTACTTAACCCCAATGCTCTAGCAGCTTCGGCTTGTCCTTTAGGAAGTGACTGCAAACCACCACGTACATTTTCAGCAAGATAAGCAGCACTAAAGAGAACAAAAGCAGCGATCGCTCTTAAAACGCGATCAATTTCCAAACCTGCAGGTAAAAACAACGGCAACATCACCTGCGCCATAAACAGAATGCCAATCAATGGCAATCCCCGCACAACTTCAATATAGAAAATACAAAACCATTTGATTAAAGGTAAAGTACTCTGCCTTCCTAATGCTAGCAAAACTCCTAATGGGAAAGAAAATACGATTCCTGAAATCGCGACGATCAATGTCAAAACCAATCCATTCCAGACATTTACATCAACAGGAGTTAGCCCCAAATTGCCACCAATTAGCCAAAGAGAAATCGGCAAAGATGCTAACCATGCAATTGATAAAACTAGAGAACTCTGTTCAAATCGCTTGCATTGCTGACCAATCACAAACCCAATCGCGATCGCACCGCTAATTAATAAGGTGAGAACTCTCGAGACGATATCAATATCAGTAGGCAACAAAATCGCCAGAGCTATAGATAATGAGCTAATGGCGATTGCCACAAAGCGACTAAATCGTCCCCATAGTCCCCAAGATATGCCTGCGAGAGTACCTACGATCGCTAAATTGCACCACAAGCGCCAAAACTCCTCAACAGGATAAAGCCCAACTAAAAACAATCGTAAATTGCTACTTACGACTTCCCACTGCGCTTTAGTGGTTGTCCAAATCCATACGCCACTTACAAGTTGATAGATCAAGTAAATGCAAACAATCGTAAGTAAGCTATTAAACCAACTGCTAAATAGATTCTTTTTTGCCCATTGCCAAGGACTTTGCGATACGTGGGGCGGCAGCGTAGCCGAAGTTTGCGTCATGGCAGGCATTATAAAATTATCAACAAATGATCTAGGGACGACATGATTAACATATCGCCTCTAGATTATGCATCAAATAGAAAAATGCATCAAACAAAAAATAGGAGACGCTTTGCGATTGTTATCTTTGATTTTTTTCGGAAGCAGGATCGCCTTTGTAGGGTTGGGCGCCAGTGGCAGGAAAATCATCTTTGTGGGGAGTGAAAATTCTCGCGATCGCATCGCTTAAATATTCCACTGTATTTACAAATTTTTGGGTTAAACCGTTCATAACTATCACCATAAAAGGAATATCTAGAGAACTTGAGTAAGGATCATCTTCCTTCCTATTCATATACTAATACTTAGATATGTCAGGGTTCACTGATTTTAAGGTAGCGCAACAATTATTTGCGATTCGACACAGATTTAGAGAGAGTAGCGCTTCACGTCTCTTTTGCTAGAAATAGATGCCTACATAAAATCGGTAAATTGAGTCGGATGATACCAAAACTTAAAATTTGTTATTGTATGGGACAGTTTTGGGGGAAAATATATCTAATTGAGTACAAATCTTTAAAGCAATTGTAACTATGGTCGCTGCACCCTCCAAACCTCAAACCCTTGAGACACTCTGCATTAACTCCATTCGTTTCTTATCGATCGATGCGGTCGAAAAAGCAAAATCTGGTCACCCCGGGCTGCCGATGGGCGCAGCACCAATGGCTTTTGTGCTATTCGATCAGTTTTTGAAATTCAATCCTAAAAATCCTAAGTGGTTTGATCGCGATCGCTTTGTATTGTCGGCAGGGCACGGCTGCATGTTGCAATATTCATTGCTACACCTCACAGGTTATGACAGCGTACCTTTAGACCAAATTAAGCAATTCCGTCAGTTGGGCAGTGCTACCCCTGGTCATCCCGAAAACTTTGAGACCGCAGGTATTGAAGTCACCACAGGACCACTTGGTCAAGGTGTTGGTAATGGCGTTGGCTTAGCGATCGCCGAAGCTCACTTGGCGGCGCGTTTCAACAAACCAGGGCATGAAATTGTCGATCATTATACTTATGTGATCCTCGGTGATGGCTGCAACATGGAAGGCATTGCTTCTGAAGCTGCTTCCTTGAGCGGTCATCTCAAGCTGGGTAAACTGATCATGATGTATGACAGTAACAGCATTTCTATCGATGGCAGCACTGATCTTGCCTTTACTGAAAATGTTGGTATGCGCTACGAAGCATACGGCTGGCATGTCACTTATGTTGCTGATGGTAACGAAGACTTAGAAGCGATCGCTAAAGCGATTGCAGAATCAAAAGCAGTTAAAGACAAGCCTAGCTTGATCATTGTGACAACCACGATTGGTTTCGGTTCACCGAAGAAAGCTGGTACTGCTGGTGTTCACGGTGCGGCTCTCGGTGCTGATGAAGTTACCGCAACCCGCGCTAACCTTGGTTGGGAATACGCACCTTTTGAAGTTCCTGCTGACGCACTTAGCCGTTTTCGTCAAGCGATCGACAAGGGCGCAAAGGCTGAATCTGAATGGAATGATCGTTTTGCAGCTTATGAAAAAGCCTATCCTACCGAAGCGGCTGAATATAAGCGGATTATGGTTGGTGAATTACCAGAAGGTTGGGAAAAAGCACTTGAGCCTGTAGCCGAAAAAGAGACATCGACCCGTTTACTTTCAGAAGCTTGCTTGAATGCATTATCACCTGTACTTCCCGAATTTTTGGGCGGTTCGGCTGACTTGGCTCACTCCAACATGACTTACATTAAAGGTTTGCCTGACTTCCAGTACGGTTCTTACGAAGGTCGTAACTTCCGCTTTGGTGTTCGTGAACATGCGATGGGCGCAATCATGAACGGCATGATCTTGCATGGCGGTACAATTCCTTACGGTGCAACTTTCCTTGTATTTGCTGACTATATGCGCGGCGCCATCCGCTTGTCGGCATTGTCGGAAGTTGGTGTGCTCTACATCATGACCCATGACTCTGTCATGTTGGGTGAAGATGGTCCTACGCACCAACCAGTCGAGACCCTCGCTTCTTTGCGCGTAATTCCTAATTTGTTAGTATTACGTCCTGCTGATGCTAAAGAAACTGTTGGTACTTATCAAGTCGCGATCGCAAATCGTAAGCGTCCTTCTCTAATGGCTTTCACTCGTCAAAACGTGAAGAACTTAGCTGGTACTTCTATCGAAGGAACCAAAAAAGGCGGTTACATTGTTGTTGATGCACCAAATCCTGAATTAATTCTCATTGCAACTGGTTCAGAACTAGCTCTTGCTGTTCAAGCTGCTGAAGTTTTAGCTGCTGAAGGAAAGGCTGTTCGGGTTGTATCAATGCCCTCAATGGAACTTTACAACGAACAATCTGACGCATACAAAGAATCCGTACTTCCAGTGGCTGTCAAAAAGCGCGTCAGTGTTGAAGCTGGTAGCACTTTTGGCTGGCACAAGTATGTCGGTTCTGAAGGAGAAGTCATCGGTATGGATAGCTTCGGTGCTTCGGCTCCAGGTTCGACTGTTTATGAGAAGTTTGGCTTCACCGTTGATAAAGTGGTTGCCACCGCTCGTAAGGTTCTCGGTTAGTTTTAAAAATAAAGAGCACAATTTTTGTACTCTCTCTTAAAAAAAGCTGCATTAAGTGCAGCTTTTTTTATTTTTTTGCTCGCTATCATCAGAGTGTGATCGCCGAGTTGGGTTGATTGTTGATCTTAGCGATCGCTACTATCTGTTCGTTTGATCGGCGATTCTATAGCAATCTATAAAGTTAGCCAAGGTTGACGTTTTCATAAATATCTTCAAAAGAAATATCAAATTTTACTGCTTGTAAAGATAATGCTGCGTTATCATTTCGATATTCAGATAACACCCATTTACCTTGATTGGTTTTATTGAATTGCATTACATAATATCGATATTGGCTAATTAAAATATATTCTTTGAATTCAGGAATTGATCGATAATAATAAAATTTTTCTCCTTGATCGTAATTTTGAGTCGATTTAGATAGAACTTCAACAATCAAAGAAGGATTTGTGATGGTTGTTTTGCTAGTGCCATAATAGGTTGGTTCACCTTCAATCACCATGATATCGGGATAAGTTGCCTCTGAGTAATCAGGAATCCAGAGCTTAACGTCACCGATGAATATATTGTAATTTTGTTTTTTGAGCGCAAATTTTAAATTTGAGGCAAAGTTCAAGGCGATTTTGTTATGGTCTGTTGTGCCGCCTGTCATGTTAACAATTTCTCCATTTTTATATTCATGTTTTTCGGTGGCTAGCTCTTCCATTCCCAAATATTCATCAAACGTATAAGTCTGATTAGTTAATGTAACTGTCATATTTTTTCTCCATTTGAAAAACTATTTACTTAATGCTAATTTATCCGTTTATGAGCATCGGGAGCAAGCGATCGCTGATTTAGATTAGTTGTTGATTTTAGCGATCGCTATTATTTGTGAGAGCATCTATTAATAAGAATTTCAGGTAATCCAGTTTTTGCAAATACTGATGGGTAAGGGGAAATTTCTCTCCTTGAGAAAAGTATAGATCGGCAATCAGAGGATTACTTAATATGAGGGTTTGACGCAGATATTTTAATGCTTGCTCTGGATTTTGAATATGATCAGAAATTTTGACTTGACTGGCATAACCGCATAAATCG
This sequence comes from Pseudanabaenales cyanobacterium, assembly GCA_038230875.1. GTDB lineage: Bacteria > Cyanobacteriota > Cyanobacteriia > Pseudanabaenales > Pseudanabaenaceae > Pseudanabaena. Next base: position 1,553 of record JBBRMK010000023.1, on the reverse strand, counting down.
GTCGTCATTAGGTCTATTTCTTCCATGATTGAAAATTCTTGCTCATTGAGAGGAAATACTTCTATGAGAGATTGAGACTCACTTTGCTGTATTTGATGATAGTCATGGTTTAACTGATCTAGCAAATTAATGATTTTTCTTGTGGTCTGTTCGATGGGGTTAAGGGTTATAGTGTTAGACATTTTAATTTACTCCGTAGGTAACGATTTTTTCAATTTCTGAATCGATGCGTACAATTAGGTATTCATCATTTTTTCGATAAACAGCAGAATCATCGTTTTTTATCTAGAAATGGGTCGTCATTCATTTGTTTTCTTTGCTTTTTTTCATATTTATATTTAATGCTGACTTGTCCATTCATGAGCATCGGTAGCAACCAATCGCCAATTTAGGTTAGTTGTTGATTTTCTATAAAATTAAACATTTAGGTATTCATTGATAATTTCTAAAATTACTTGGTCAATATCTGGAATCTCAGATGAAATAATTTTATCTTTAATGTGCTTATGCTCTAAGTATCCTAAGTCTGGCTTATGTTGGGCGTTATCATAGCGAAATATTAGGTTATTACCTTGATCTTGATAATGGAATGAGTAGGATAATTTTTCTATTGCTTCTTGTAGATCAACATATTCTCTAAAAAACAGTCGTGAACCTTGTAAAAATTCTAAACTACCTTGAATAAATCCGATATAGTTAGATCTAGCATCTACTGACAAGTTGAACGATAAAATATATCCATTATCAACATATTTCTGAATAACAGCAATGATGTTATTTTGGTAAGTATTGAGTAACATATTCTATCTCTTCTAGTTTTTGCAAAGCACTCTCTAGTCTTTGTTTGATTTTGATTTCGCCTGCCCAGTTTACATATTCATCGTCTTTGCCTTCTAGGTCTTGGGCTGTCCAATTAGATAAAAATAAGTCAGATGAAACCTGATATTTTGTTTCAAATTCTTGTAAGAGTTTGTTGGTTTTATCAATAGAGCGCTTTAAGTTTTTGATTTCAGAATTAATTGCAGATCTAACTAGATTCTGCACAATTTCGAGATCGGGGGCATCGGATTTGATTTCTAGTTGTAACATGATGTTTACCTCGATTATAAGTTTACTTAATGCTAATTTGTCCGTTCATGAGCATCGGTAGCAGCCAATCACGGAGTTGGGTTAGTTGTTGATTTTCTTGCTCTAAAATATCTTGCCGTCTAAATATTGGGTTCACTTTTTTAGTATAGAGATCGACAACATTATTATCTGGCAAGCAAACTTGTATGCTTTTTATCGATGTTAAGGAAATCTCTTTAAATGTTGAACCTGAAGCATATTGAATAATAGATTGCATAGAATTTTTGATGGCATAATAAACAAATGGTGTTGAGAATCCTTTGTTAGGAATAAAAGATTTAAAAGGGAGCATCTCAGTTACGCACTAAGTATAAATGCTTAGGATATAAGTATGAGATAATAGAAAAAACGTAACTGGGACAAGAAAATGACACCAGAAGACAAGAAAAGAATTGAAGAATACACGGCAGAGATTGCCAAGATAT
>JBBRMK010000022.1:0-52808 GCA_038230875.1 Pseudanabaenales cyanobacterium | reverse complement strand
GCGATTGTCGTTGTTGCGGCTACAATCAACGCTCTAAAAGTGGTCAGTAAACCTATGGATACAGTCCGTATCGTCATGAATGGTGCTGGAGCTTCAGGGATCGCGGTTGCTAGACTTTTACGCGAGGCAGGTGTAAAGCGAATCATGATGTGTGACTCTAAGGGCTGCATTAGTAAAGATCGCCCTGACCTCAGTCCCGAAAAATTAGAATTTGCCAGTGATAAATCTGGCTCATTGGCAGATGTGATCAAAGGAGCCGATATGTTTATCGGTCTGAGCGTAAAGGGAGCACTCACCCCTGAAATGGTAAGAAGTATGGCTCCCGCGCCAATTGTCTTCGCAATGGCAAATCCGAATCCTGAGATTCAACCTGAATTAGTGGAAAACGATGTCGCTGTGATTGCCACAGGTCGCAGTGACTATCCTAACCAAATTAATAATGTGCTTGCCTTCCCAGGTATATTCCGAGGTGCACTTGATGCCAGAGTTACCAAAATCACAACTCAAATGAATTTAGGTGCGGCTCAAGCGATCGCTTCTCTTGTTAGCAGCAGCGATCTGGCTCCCGATTTCATCATCCCCTCTGTTTTTGATCCTCGAGTTTCCCAAGCTGTTGCCGCCGCAGTTCATGCAGTTGCACGTCAGCAAGGGTTAGCTCATGATTAGCCTTTACAGCACAGTTGTCAATCAAAATCACAACAACGAGGGTCGCAGGGCGAAGCCCTGCAAAGGGTTTTATATTATTGTTTGTGGTAGGTTTGAAAGCAAATTGCTGTAAGTATATCGGTAAGGGTAATTTATGAATTGCTCTTACCGTTAGTTACTTTTCCATAGTGATAAATTCATCAACCAAATTTAAGAGGTTCTCGATCGCTTGATTGAGATTTAGAGCTTTGACAGGAAATCCATGAGCTACGCGATTTCTAATCTCATTGAGCGCACACACTCTCTCAAATTGGTCGAGCGAAATTTCGGACTGAGAATGCAAGTGATGAATCATCAAAATAGTCGGCAGGCGATCAATGGGAATTAAAGCTTGCCTTGCATGTCTTCGCATTAGGATCTCAGCAAATATCCAAAGCGATAGAAAAGCTGCCTCATGTTCCGCAATTGATATTAACTTGGCAATTCGCTCTTTACGATGCAGGATTTGCGATCGCGTTAATCGAATATCGGCAATATCTTCTTCAGCGATCGGTGTAGCATCTTCTCCCGTAATTAACAAAAATCGCCAGCCGCTATGTACAGAGATAGTTTTAGCAATTTCCCTATAGCGTTCGATTGATAAATTCGCCGCCACATCTTCAATTTCGACAATAAATCCTTGACTTGAGGATTTCTTCACTAAGAGGGTTGGTAAATATTGATTCAAATCAAAAGGCATTTGATGGATAGAAGGTTGATAAATAACCTCATATCCTTGTGAGCTATAACATTCAGCAACTTTCTTTTTGAGCACCCGATTAATACAACCTAATTAATACTTGGATAATGTTGAAAATGTTACTCCTTTCCCCACAAATAATTAGCGTTGCGGCGCTTCGCGCCGCAACGCTAATTATTTGGTTTTAATGTCTAATCTTTCACTGGGAAGGGAGTATGCAATCAGACATAATCCAGATTCACACTGTTTACTTCTGATTTTAAGCTTATGCTTCGAACTTACTTACATAAAATCACGAGGATCAGTAATATGTCCTGTTAAAGCTGAAGCAGCAGCCGTAAAAGGAGAAGCTAGATAAATTTGAGCTTGCTTATTACCCATCCGTCCTGGAAAGTTACGGTTTGTCGTCGAGACACAAACCTCAGCTTCATTGATGCGCCCAAAAGTATCTTGAGGACCACCCAAACAACCAGCACAAGAAGGCGAAGCTGGCTCAATGCATCCTGATTGCAAGAATATCTCTGAAAGTGTCAAGCCATCAATTTTGTAGCTAAATAGGTCGTTGTAAACCTTCTGCGTAGCGGGGACAAGATAAGTTGGAACCTTGACCTGTTGACCTTTAAGCAATTCGGCAGCGTGATAGAAGTCTTCAGTTTTGCCACCAGTGCATGAGCCAATATAAACACGATCAATTTTAACATCTTGAACTTCGCGAACAAGGGCGCGATTATCAGGAGAATGGGGTTTAGCGACTACAGGTTCAAGCTTTGAAACATCGTAATGCTTGACGTAATAATACTCAGCATCATCATCGGCATAGAGCGACTCAAAGGGCTTGTCAGTTCGCGATCGCACATAGTCATAGGTGGTTTGGTCAGGCGCAATCACCGCATTTTTGCCGCCCGCCTCGATCGCCATATTGCAGAGAGTCATGCGCTCTTCCATCGTCATTTTGGCGATCGCCTCACCACCTAGTTGCAAAGAGCGATAGTTAGCGCCACTGACACTAATATCGCCAATCACTTGCAAAATCAGATCTTTTGCTAACAAGTAAGGCGGCATTTCCCCATCAAACACAAAGCGCATTGAAGCAGGTACTTTTAGCAAAAGCTTGCCAGTACCCATTACAAACGCCGCATCAGTATTGCCGATCCCTGTAGCAAATTGTCCAAACGCACCAGCATTACAAGTGTGCGAATCAGTCCCAAACAGTACCTCACCAGGTCTTGTATGTCCTTCTTGGGCAAGCGCAATATGGCAAACACCTTTGTAATCAGGATTAGCTTTAAAATCGGAAAGATCAGTGATGTCGTAAAAATATTTGATATCTTGCTCTTTAGCAAAATCTCTTAAAATGTCGATATTGCGGTTAGCCCTTGCATCTTTAGTAAAAATGTAGTGATCGGGGATCAAGACAATCTTTTCTTTGTCCCAAACCTTAGCGTCATCTCCAAATTCGCGCTTGAATACACCAATTGTGCCCGGACCACAAACATCATGAGTCATCAGCAGGTCTGCATTCACCCAAATATTTTCGCCTGGACTAACGTGGCTTTTGCCTGACGCTTTTGCCAAAATCTTTTCGGTGAGTGTCATTCCCATAATTATGCTGTCCTTATGTAGATGTTGATTGCTACTAGTTATGTAAGTAAAATTATAGCTTGATAGAGTATTCAAACATCAAAAAGGATAAGCAGCATAAATTACCTATCCTTTTTGATACTACATTCCTAGTGAAAGATTAGATATTAAAACTAAATAATTAGCGTTGCGGCGCTTCGCGCCGCAACGCTAATTATTTAGTGGGAAAGGAGTATTAATCTATAAAAACGATTCTACTTCTTTTACATTTTCCAAACTGCCGATGATCAAAGGTGTACGCATATGCAGCTTGTCGGGAATAACATCAAGAATCTCTTGATTTCCAGTCGAAGCACGACCACCCGCCTGCTCGACTAGAAATGCTAAAGGAGCCGACTCATAAAGTAAGCGTAACTTTCCATCGGGATGACTAACAGTACCTGGATAGAGAAATACGCCACCCTGAAAGAGGATGCGATGGATGTCGGCAATAAGCGCACCAGAATAGCGGGCGCTATAACCCTCCTGAAGATGAATATATTTTATATATTCGCGCATTGGTTCTTCCCATTGGCAATAATTACCTTCATTAATGCTATAGATAGAACCTTTGCTAGGAATATGAATATTCTGTTGAGATAGAATGAATTCACCAATACTGGGATCGAGCGTGAAAGCATGAACGCCCTTGCCCAGAGAATATACAAACATCGTGCTTGTGCCGTAGAGAATATAACCTGCACCAATTTGTTTACGTCCTGATTGTAATAAATCTAGAGCTTCTCCAGATTCATCATTCCCTTCCTGTTGACGGATCGAAAAGATGGAACCGATCGCTAAATTCACATCAATATTGCTAGAGCCGTCAATTGGATCGTATAGCAATGTATAGCGACCAATGGGACAATTTTCAGGGATGTAATAGGGTTTTTCCATTTCTTCAGAGGCTAGGCGACAAACTAAGCCACTTTGCTCGAAAGCACGCAAAAATACACGGTTAGCATACCGATCCATGTTTTTGACAGCTTCGCCTTGGACATTTACTTCGCCTGTGACACCAAGGACATTTTCTACTAAGCCAGCGCGGCTAAGATGTCTAGCGATCGTTTTGCCTGCTAAACCAATTCGACCCATTAATGCACTCAGGTCATAAGCTTCAGGAGAAAATGTGCCAACTTGTGAAAGCACATGCTGAGAAAGCGTCATAAAGTCACGTCCAAGGACGATCTCATCGGCGGGATTGAGTCTGGTAGAATCGGTCATGAGCGCTAACACCTTAGTTCTTCGCTTTCATTATAGTATTGTGTCAACACAGGAATAATCATGAGTATCTGTCCTAGTTGCCAAGCCGAAAATCTTGCTAGCTATCAATTTTGTCAATTTTGCGGTACTAAAATTGCTGTGAATTCACTTATAGCCATTTCTGATAATGAATCCACCAATGAATCTACTAGTGAAGAAACACAACCTCTAAATCTTGAAGGCTTAATAGAAGAGATAGATACTCAGTCAGAAGTCTTTGAACCTTCTCAACTTGCTCAACTAGTGACTAATGAAGAATTACCAGAAGAGTTATCACAAGAATTGCCCATAGAAACGAATCTAGAAGTAATTCCAGAGCCAAGTTCAAAATTGCCAGTTATTTTAACTTCACCGTTATGCCTGCAAAATATAACCTATGCTGGCAAAACTGAGGTTGGTAAACAACGCGATCGCAATGAGGACGATTTTGCGGCGATCTTCCAAACTCGCACCATTAATGGCAAAAGTCAAATCAGCGATCGCAGCTATCGTGGTTTATTTGTTCTTTGTGATGGTATGGGAGGACATGAGGGTGGTGCAGAAGCAAGTGCGATCGCCGTTAACTCAATTATTGAGCAGTTTCGACAATTTTGGATTGATACTTTACCAGGCTCACAAAAACTTGAGGAAATTATTAGTAACGCAAATCAAGCTATTTTCATCAAAAATGAGGGTGAACAAAGGCAATCTCTTGGCAGAATGGGAACTACTTTAGTTATGTTGACAATTCATGATCTTGAGGTAGCGATCGCTCATGTTGGTGATAGCCGAATTTATAAAGTTACGAATAGTCCAGATCTTCCCGCAGAAGACACTACAGAAGTGAATTTACCAAAATTAGAACAAATAACTCGCGATCATGAAGTTTTAAATCAATTGATTGATCTTGGTGTTGATCTTGAGTCTGCTCAAGCGAGACCTGATGCTCATCAATTAACCCAAGCCCTAGGACCAAATCCTAGCAATCTTCTATCACCAGCTATCCAAATTTTTTCGCTGACTGAGCCAACTCTATTTTTGTTATGCTCTGATGGCTTGTGTGATAACGATGCGATCGAGCAAAACTGGCGATCGCATTTATTACCAATTTTAAATAAAGAAATCGATCTGCAAACTGGGTTAGATAATCTCATTGAGCTTGGAAATAACATCAATGGATATGACAATCTCACAGCCATTCTAGTTTTGTGCGAGCTTGATGATCACGATCACATGGTTAAGTAGCTAAGCAAAAGAAACCTTAAAACCCAAAAAGCTGTGGCGCACGCGTAGCGTGCGCCACAGCTTTTTGGGTTCTGGTTTTTATTATGCTTGCTTACTTACTAAAAAAGATTAGGCAGTAAGAGAATCTTAGAATTTAGACGAAGCATTAACATTATTGGACTGGTTCAAAGTCGCGATTTGTTGTTGTACTGATGGAGAGTACAACCGCAGATAGTTCCAATAGTTACCTAAAACCTTAGACACATAATCTCTGGTTTCGTCATAGGGAATGCTATTTACAAACTCGTCTGGATCGTTAATACTTCGCTCTTGCACCCATTGGGCAACTCGGTTAGGACCAGCATTATAACTAGCGACTGCAAGCATAGAATTATCTGCATAGCGACTGTGTGTGTAGTCCAGATACCAAGTTCCAAAATTGATATTGTCTGCGGGATTGTCAAGATTGTAGTTATTTACGCCCCTTTTATTAGCAATCCATGTGCCTGTATCTGGCATGATTTGCATCAGCCCAATTGCTCCAGAGCGAGACCGAATTTGAGCTTCAAAGCGGGACTCTTGACGCATCAGACCAATCACCAACGCAGGAGAAAGCTTACGATCGCTTGACCAGCTTGAGACCAAGTTCCAATAATGAAACGGATAGAGCGACTGCATATAAGCAGGATGCTGTTTGATTTTGGCAATCTCTGCTTTTTGAGCGGTGGGAACATCAATCAAATCCAAGCTTTCGAGAGTTTTAATCCCTACTAAATTGTCTTGGATAGCAACACGCAACACTCCATCAGTAAATATTTCACTTGGTTCAAGGTTCCGTTTGCCACCCATTTCTACTTGCCATTGAGATCGTGCATCTTGGTCTAAACCGAGAATGTATAACTCTTGAAATTTCGCAGAGCCAGCGGGTAAAGCTGCTCTAGAAGTGGGTAAAGCGATCGCGGGTGTAGTATAACGAGCAGTTGTAAAAGTGCCAACTTGCCAACCGAGTGAAGTTGCTGATCGCCATGCAAAATAGGAATTGGGATGTTGACGAATCGTGAATTCAAAAAACTTCTTGGCTTTAACTTTGTCTCCAATTTGATTAGCCCATTTACCAGCCCAGAAGCTTGCCTCTGGGGCAAAGTCACTATTAGGGCTATTAGCAATCAGTGCGTCAACTGTAGCGATCGCCGTAGGAATCTGTCCGCCGCGTCCCTGACCTTTGGCAATGCGCCAACGCAATTCACCAGCCGCCGCGCTATTTCCATAACGCTCTAATAATAAATTTCGCGCATCACTTGCTGCTTTAGGACTGTTAAGTTTGTCTTGCAGGATCTTTGATTTGATCGCCAGAGCTTCGCCTGCGGTATCAGGATAGCTAGCCACAATCCGATCAGTAGCAGCGATCGCGGCTTCAGGAGAATCTATCTGTGCAATCCGAATCAGAGCGCGAGGAGCTTGAGGACTTTGAGGAAATTGCTGAACAAGACGATTGTAAGCAATAATCGCGGATTCAGTTTCTTTGCCACGCTGTAGACTACGACCATATTTATAAGCAGTAAGCGAATTTGAAGTAGCGCGAGTATAGGCGTTAGCAGCTTTGCCGAATTCAAATTTGTCATAGTAGGAATCAGCGATCGCCCACCATTGATCGGCAGTTAGAGTCGGTGAGCTAGCAACTAGACGATCTAGAATTGGGACAATCTCTTTATAGTCACCAAAATAAGTCGCCATGATCGACATTAGGTCAACTCGATTTGGAGCTTGAGCTAATAAACGGATCGTAACTTCTTGAGATCGAGGATGAGCAGGAAATTTATTTAAAAGCTGTTGGTTTTGTCCTAACGCGAACAGTGCTTCGGCGGCGGCAGGACTATTAGGGAAGTTTGTTAAGATGCTCTCCCAAGTCGATTTTGCGGCTGGGAGATCACGAATTTGAGTTTGAGCTTGTGCGCGTTTGAGCAGAACGTAATCAGCTAAAACTGGATATTCTGTTTCTAATTTATCGAGAGCAGCGATCGCTTCACGGGACTTGCGACTATTGAGGTAAATATCTGCCATTACCAATCTTGCCCGAACCCGATCACTGTTAGAAGATTGCTGTTGAGCTTGAGTTTCTAACTTGGCAAGCCTTTGATTAAGTGGGGAATAAATAAGTGGATCAAAAGATTTATTGTCTTGATTACTAGCAAAACTCGCATTTAGAGAAATATCGGACTCAGAAGAAGCTGTAACTAGGGGGGCACTAGCTCCTGCTAATGTAGCACTGAGCATGAGTACGATTGACCAACGCATTAATTTTTCATCCCACATATCATCTTGATGAGCAGCATCTTAACATTATTTTAATTATTGTATAGTGATCGCTATCTTCATTAAACAAAAAAAGAAAGGGCGCTAAGCGCCCTTTCTTTTTTAAGTTTAAAATTATGCTTTTGTTTTTTCAAGTACAAAGTCACTAAGCGATCGCCTTACCGATAAAATCGGAATTTGCGCGATCGCTTCTGTTGCAAAAGCGTAGGTAAGCAGATTTGCAGCACTCTCAGCGTCAATCGCCCGACTTTGCAGATAGAAAATTTCTTCAGCTTCAAGTTGACTGACAGTTGCACCGTGAGCACATTTGACATTATCCGCAAAAATCTCTAATTGAGGCTTGGTATCAACTCGTGCTTTGCCCGATAGCAACAAGTTACGACTTAGCTGAGTCGAATCAGTTTGTTGAGCGAGCTTAGCAACTTGGATTTTGCCGTTGAAAATAGCATGGGAACGACCATCAGCAATACACTTATGCAGTTGTTTGCTAGAGCCGTATGGATAGTTGTGAGCGATAACAGAATGCGTATCAGCCAACTGTTCGCCATCGATAAAGGCTAGCCCAGTGAGCGAAGTTTCGGTTTGCTCTGCCATCTGATGCACGACCGAGTTCTGCCGTGAGATCTTTGCGCCGAGGCTAATTGATTGATTTTTATAGACACTATTTCGAGCTTGCGCGATTGCAGTGGTATTAATATGCACTGCTCTGCTACTTTGCCACTGTACCTCAGTGTGATTAACCTGTGCTCCTTCAGCAAGCCAAACTTCCGTTACTGCATTTAAGAAGTAAGGCTGATCATCATTCCCTACAAAGGTTTGGATGAAAGTCAAATTGCTATGTGCTTCCGCAATCACCAGACAACGGGGCTGGGTTAATAATGTCGCCGCAGATAATTGGGATGTGGAGACAAATAAAAACTGTACAGGCTTTTCGACGATTAGATTTTTAGGAACGATCACGATCGCGACATCTTCCATACAAGCCGTATTAAGACTTGCAAAATAATCATTAGTATCAGGATGTTGAGCGAGATGCGATCGCAGTTTTGGCAAAATGCGATCGCCTAAAGTTGCCAATGTACCGATTACTAGCTCTGGTTCCGCACCAGTAATATTTGAAAACTGCTTACTATATTGTCCATTTACAAACACAATCAGATTATCTGATGCTTCAGGAGCAGAATTCTTGGCAATTAATGCTTCTACATCTTCTGAAATCGCAGATTGAGCTGTAAATGTAAGATTTTTCAGAGAAGAAACATCGGTATATTTCCATTCTTCATCTTTAGTGGTTGGGAAAGAAAGCGTTGATAAGCGATCGCTTGCGATCTGGCGTAGTTCGCTTACAAACTCGCTAGTATCTTTTGTAAGATTAATAATTGCAGATCGCAAATCGACAATTTGAGAAGCAAATTTTTCAGTAACTTGAATAGCCATTATGCTGCGATCGCCTCTTCTTCTTTGAGCCAGTCATAACCCTTTTCTTCTAGTTCTAGAGCCAGATCTTTATTGCCTGTAAGAATAATCTTGCCATTCTCCATTACATGAATGAAGTCAGGAATGATGTAATTTAGCAAGCGCTGATAGTGGGTGATCACTAGTGAAGAATTATCAGGAGTTGAGAGTTTGTTAACGCCGCCAGCCACAATCCGCAAAGCATCAATATCTAAGCCCGAATCAGTCTCGTCAAGGATTGCCAAAGTTGGCTCAAGAATTGCCATTTGCAAAATCTCATTGCGCTTCTTCTCACCGCCTGAAAATCCTTCATTGACACTACGGCTCAAGAAAGATGGATTCATCTCCACAATTTCTAACTTTTCTTGAATAAAGTCATCAAAGTCGATTAAATCAAATTCTTCTAAACCTTTATGCTTTCTTAAATTGTTATAAGATAACCTTAAAAAATCAGAATTTGTAACCCCAGGAATTTCCAACGGATACTGAAAAGCCAAAAATATGCCTTCTCTAGCTCTAATTTCAGGCTCTAAATCAAGTAAGTTTTTACCTTTATAAAGGATCTCACCGCCTGTAACTGTATAAGCAGGATGTCCCGCCAATACTTTCGAGAAAGTGCTTTTGCCAGACCCATTTGGCCCCATAATCGCATGGACTTCACCAGCCTTAATCCCTAGATCGAGTCCCTTTAAAATTTCGACTCCACCAACTTCCGCAGTCAAATTCTTGACTGATAAAATTACTTCACTATTTTCGACAATCATTTCTTTTTTCTTAACAGTTGCTCTATATTGTAATAGATTATGCTTAGGTATTGACGCGAGTGGACAATAAATAGGAACAATAAACTATGGCTTATAGTTCATTTACGCTCCGTATGGCTAAGGAGAAGCTAAACCTTAATTTCGTTGAAGGCGTAAGGTTTCTACCTGACTTTTCAGCCAATTACAATACCATTAAGCCTAGCGTATATTTAACTGAATTTTTACAGGAAAGTATTCCCCTTGCGATCGCGATGGGTTCAGAAAAGGCGAGATCTGAATTGATTATTTCGCCGATCCTTTTTGAAGTGAGAAAACAACTTGATCGCCAAATCAGTTTCTTTTCTGGAGAGGAATTTAATGTTGATGAAAGTATTGGTTTAAATGGGGTGTGTGATTTTCTGATTAGCAGATCAACAGAACAGCTTTTTATTGAGTCTCCTATTGCGGTAATCGTGGAAGCAAAAAAGGGAGACTTAAAGTCGGGGATAGGTCAATGTATTGCGGAAATGGTTGCAGCGCAACGATTTAATTCTACAAAAAACGATGCTATTGATGCACCAATTGAGACCCTGATTGACACAATTTATGGAAGTGTCACCACTGGAAATCGTTGGATATTTTTACAATTAAAGGAGCAAACTTTAACTTTAGATTTAGAAGAATATACGATTCCTCCAGTGGACTGGTTACTGAATGCTTTAGCGTGGATGTGTAAGCCAGATTGATTGCGATCGCTAATTCTTTACTTAAAATTTTGGCTTTGTTAGTATGTCCATACCTCCATAAATCACAAAGTATCCTGTAACAGCTTTTTAGCCTGTGCGAAAATTTCCGCTTGGCTGACTATTTTGACAAGGGCGAAATACAAAAACAAGCGTTAATATTGAAGATTAAAGATCGCTGGCAGTTAGTACAAACTCTTTTAGAGTCACTAAAACGGGAGTCTTATACGAGTGTGGAATGAGGAAATCTATTGAGGCTGAGAGGAATCGCCAAAAGTTCGGCGGGAATGAATGAACTTGATTCTAAGGAGGATTATGTAAATTATCTGAGCAAGAAAGCCTCAATTTAGAGAGAAATTGATTTCTATCCATCAAGCCATTACTGCTTCTTTAACACGGGTGTGACCAAAATCTGATGTAGATCGGCTATAAGCTTTATATTAAGGGTTTTCGGAATTTCCAAAAACTATTATCGGAATAATTTCATTAATTATTGTTCCCAATTTTAAACCCCACTATGAGCAGTTAATACATTGATTAAGTTGAACATCAGATTTTGGTCACACCCTTTAACACGATCTCGTACTTGAAACTCTCTCAGGAATTTAAAAAACATTTCAAAGCGTGTCTTTTCATCGTGACAGGAGAGCATGATTAGTTTTGCCCATGAGGTAAAGAATCTTACGCCTAATTTTTGCTGTAGCCAAGGCTGAAATTCGTTATAAAAATCTTCTTCCTCTTGTGTGAGTTCTTCATTAATCTGACTTCGGGCAAATTCATATCCAGCAAGAAACATAAATAGATCGCTAACGGATTGACGACCCAAATACATTCCTGAGTTCTTCTCAACTTTTTGCAAAAGCTCAAAAAGTCTAATCATTTTTCGTTTTTAATAATCTTCTCTAGACAAATATCATTAATGGAAGAATTTGAAATGCAGGACCTTTGATTTGGATATCAGAAAATTCAGCAACATACTCATTACTATTGGAAATTGCCAAAAATAAATCATTCAGTACTTGTGGTTGTACTATCGACATACCGTAGTTTTCAAATGAACTCATAGACTCATTTTTACTAAGTACACGGGTGATTTTACCGACAATTCTGACATTGTTTTTGTGAAGTTCTGAGAGAGTCAAATCTCTTAGATTTTCCGTTCTTAATGTGGCAACAATATTAAGATCTGATGGTTCTGAACATCGCACTACAACATTAGAAAGTGGAGTTCTTCTTCTATCTTTGTCAAGAGCTTCTCTAATACGCATTATATCAGAAACTGAGCTTTTGTTCTGACTAGTAAATTTCCCTTTGGATTGAGTTTGTGGCGCTGGTGTTGCCATCCCACTTAAAATATCTACGGCATCAATATAATCAATAACTGCATCAATGGCATTTTTTTCAACTTTGCCAGCTACTTCAACAAGCATACCGATTTCTAAATCTTCAATATCTTCAATGCTTTGGGGCTGTTTTATATAGCTGCCATTTTGCTTAAATTGATGATAGAGGATGATTGCTATTGAGGCTTCAGTATATGCCTTAGATTCCTTGCGAAGTTCCTGTGATTCATTAGATTTATTACCAGAAGATTCAACTGAAATACTTGCATCAAATAGTGATTGAAATAGTTTGCCGATACCAAACTTCCCAGACATATTTCCCGAAGTTGAATCACTTGCTTTTTTTTCAGAAGTTATTTCAGCCTCAAGCGCTAAACCACCTTGTATAGCCGCAGCAAATGAAACTAACATTGGTACATCTAGGTAAATTGGATGTATTAGAGGGATTTTTTCTGACATTTATTTGTTTAAACGATTGAAGTGTTAAATGAAATTTTCCTGTATTTCTATATTACAAGATAAATCCGTGCTGACAAATATATTAGTTTTTCGCATTATTCCACCTCCATATCAGTACATTTTGTTAATGGAGATTATGTTAGAGCCGATCGCCTATCGATCATACACTTCTAGCTCAACATCTGGAACCTTAGCCAAAATCGCCTCATACTTTGCCCGACTCCCCCTCTTTAGCCCGTTCCTTAAGATAGCCCTCAGTCATCAAAGCCGCAATTTTTTCAGCGATCGCCGATGACACGAACTGATCGATAGAAATTCCATCACGATTTGCAAGCTCATTCAAGCTCTTATGTAGTGAATCTGGAATCTGAATATTAACAATGCTCATGATTGCTTACCTATCATTCGTTATCGCTACTTAACTTTCAAGATTCATATACTTCACTACGATGAGCGATCGCCACAACAAACACTTGCACAATTTCATCCTCTACGGAATAGATAACCCTGTAATCCCCTAATCGATAGCGATACAAACTAGCGTAATCTCCCTTAAGCGCTTTAATATTAGGATGCGATCGCGGAGTTTGTTCTAACTGCTGTAAACATCGAGCAATCTTCTTTGCCAAAGCCTTGTCAGCCTTCGCATAAAATTTTTGAGCATCAGGATGGAGAAAAATCTCATACATCAGAACGCACGGTTCTCCAATTAACGTAATCAGTTTTAGGAGTAGCTTGATTTTGCTTTACACGCTCAAGTAAACCTGAAATCGCCAATAACTCCTGAGTTGCCGCCTCACTTTCAGCATTTGCCAAATAAGACGCAAAATCAGCAAGTACACGCAATCGATCTGGAGATAGCTGCTTAAATGATTCATTTAGCTGTTTTTGCAAAACTATCACAGATTCCGAAACCAACAACGAGTCATCTTCTATTGGGAAATTCTCAGTAGTATTCATTGCAAGTTCAAAGAATTAATACATTTGATATTTATAGCTTAGCGCATGGTTTTAGGGTTTGTTTAGAGCAATCATTAAAACTATACTTCCAGCCAGCTAAATAAATCGCCAAGTGTAATTTGAAAGTTTTTGGCAAATGATGGCACAGGTAAAATGTCACTTTTATTCTCAAACATTGCAATAGTGCGATCGCAAAAATAGACAAATACTATTTCTTCGTCAGGAACAATCAACCAACCCATCTCAGTACCATGATCAAGACAATAGAGAATATTCCTAATCACCTTAGTCTGATTTTGATCAGGCGATAAAATTTCCACAATCCAGTCTGGAGTAATATCGAATTTATTTGATACTCTGCCATCGCGATCGCGAGGAATTCTCTCCCAAGTAAAGACTGAGATATCAGGAATTAAAGAGCGATCGCCAATGTTACAACGCAATTCTGAATAAGCACGAGCAATACGTTGAGGCTTAAGGGTTAGATTTATACTAGAGCCAAGATCGAGTTGAATCGTACTATGTTTACCTTGAGGGCTTAGTTTGGCAATTGCGACTCCATCAATCAATTCGCAAGCAGGCTTAGTTTCTGGTAGTTTTAGAAACTCATCAATTGATAAAGGTTTAACGAGAGTTTGCACCATGTTTTGATACCCCAAGCTTTAAATAATCGCATTGATTGCCAAATTAATTTCCCATAATTAACCCACACTATTCTCCAACTTCAGAGCCAAGAGCTTATCTGCCTCGACTGCAAACTCCATTGGTAATGCGTTAAACACTTCCTTACAGAATCCGCTAATAATCATCGATACAGCATCCTCAACGGCAATGCCACGTTGTCGGAAATAGAACAATTGCTCTTCGCCGATTTTTGAAGTTGAGGCTTCATGTTCAACTCTAGCAGTGTTGTTCTGGACTTGGATATAAGGGAAAGTATTTGCTTGTGAGCAATCGCCAATTAACATTGAGTCGCATTGAGAGTAATTTCTTGCACCTTCGGCATTAGGAGAGATTTTTACTAAGCCACGATAGCTATTTTGGGAGCCACCTGCGGAAATACCTTTAGAAACGATTTTGCTGCGAGTGTTTTTGCCGATATGCACCATTTTTGAGCCTGTGTCAGCTTGTTGCTTGTTATTAGTCAGCGCCACAGAATAAAATTCACCGACTGAGTTTTCGCCGACTAGGACGCAACTGGGATATTTCCACGTGATCGCAGAACCTGTTTCTACTTGAGTCCAAGAGATTTTTGAGTTTTTGCCTTGGCATAAACCACGCTTAGTCACAAAGTTGTAGATGCCGCCTTTGCCATTCTTGTCGCCAGCGTACCAGTTTTGAACAGTGGAATATTTGATTTCAGCATCGTCTAGGGCGACTAGTTCGACCACGGCTGCATGAAGTTGATTGGTGTCAAACATTGGTGCTGTGCAACCTTCAAGATAGCTTACATAGCCTCCTTCTTCGGCAATGATCAAGGTGCGCTCAAACTGTCCAGAATCTCCATTGTTGATCCGAAAATATGTGGACAAGTCCATTGGACATTTCACACCTTTGGGAATATAAACGAAGGAGCCATCAGTAAATACAGCGGCATTAAGTGCAGAATAATAGTTGTCTGTAATTGGAACGACACTTCCCAAATATTTTTTGATAAGTTCGGGATACTCGTACATTGCTTCTGTGATCGAGCAGAAAATCACCCCAACTTTTGCTAAATCTTTTTTAAAAGTTGTCGCGATCGAAACGCTGTCAAAAATGACATCAACAGCGACATTTGCAAGGCGTTTTTGTTCATTTATAGAAATACCTAATTTCTCAAAGGTATCAAGCAGTTCGGGATCAACTTCATCAAGGCTTGCTTTCTTCTTTGACTGCTTGGGTGCGGAGTAGTAGACGATATTTTGATAGTCGATCGCAGGATATTCGACATGCGCCCATGTTGGTTCTTGCATCTTCAACCATTGGCGATACGCCTTGAGTCGAAATTCCAGCATGTATTCTGGCTCATTCTTTTTAGCCGAAATCATGCGGACGACATCTTCGCTAAGACCGCGAGGAATCGTATCCGACTCAATGGACGTAACAAATCCATATTTGTACGGTTGGTTGACAAGTGCTTGAACCGTTGCTGACATATTCGTTAAGGCTCCTGATATTTGGGGCAGTAAGCTCCGTGCTTTGTGTCGTACTTACTGAAGATTGCTATTAAAACAACTTGCTTGTTTCTTTACTAATTGTAGGTTACATTAACAACATATAGGTTGTCAAAATCAATTTTTTCAGCTTTATCGAATTTTTGACTCTTTGCAGAGTTTTTTGCCATCAGGAGCTTATTTTATGAAAACTCCCATCGGTATGATTGAAAAGGTTTCCAGTAAATCTGAACGCAAGCCAGATATTAAGCTAGATATTAAAAGTGATACGAAGCATGAAACTAAGCAAGACATTTTGCAGCATTTGTTAAAGCGTGGCGAGGTAAAAGCTCAGGAATTTGCTGAAAAG
Source organism: Pseudanabaenales cyanobacterium (assembly GCA_038230875.1). Classification (GTDB taxonomy): domain Bacteria; phylum Cyanobacteriota; class Cyanobacteriia; order Pseudanabaenales; family Pseudanabaenaceae; genus Pseudanabaena. Next base: position 36,817 of record JBBRMK010000022.1, on the reverse strand, counting down.
TTTGATATCAGTCCGCAAGCTATTCGGAAGCATTTAAAAGATTTAGAAACTGAGGGGCTGATTTATCACACGGCTGAGCAAGTAGGGATGGGTAGACCTCAGTTTATTTATGCTTTGACGACAGCAGGGCGCGATCGCTTTCCTGACAGTTATAACCAGTTTGCCGTAAATTTTTTGGACACGTTGATTGATACTTTGGGCAAAGATCAGGTATCTGAAGTCCTGCACAAGCAATGGCAGCGGAAGTCACAGCATTATAAATCGCAACTTGGCATTGGTTCGCTCAAGCAACGATTAGAAAAATTAGCAGAAATTCGCCGTGCTGAAGGTTATGTGACCGAGTGGTTTCCTGTAGAGGCGACTGCAAACTTTGTGTTTACAGAATATAATTGCGCGATCGCTCATGTTGCGGAGTCATTTCCTAGCGTGTGTAGTCATGAGCTAGAAATGTTTGCCACAGTGCTAGATTGCCCTGTGGAGCGTACTCACTGGATGGTAGATGGTGAGCATCGTTGTGGATATTTGATTAAGGGACAGTAAATAATGGGAAAATACGAATTGGGTTTTATTAGTGATGAAGATATTTTTCATCACGCAAGAGATACTGTCCTAAAGTATCGTTTTAAGATTGATTTAATAGAATTTAATGGGAATTTAATTGATCCAATAAAACTAACATTTGATTCAAAAGTATATAAAAAAGATATAGAAGATGTTCTTGAAAGTGAAATTATTCGACAGCTTGATAAAAGCAATACAAACCATATAGGATATTTTCACCAGAACATTTTTAAATTCGTTGGCAACGGTTGGACTGTGCCAAGAGCAGGCTATGACATTGTTAATGAGGCAGAGCATATTTATGTAGAGATGAAAAACAAACATAACACGATGAATTCATCCTCTGCCAAAAATACTTATATGCGAATGCAAAGCACTCTGATCAAAGATCCCCAAGCTACTTGTATGTTAGTTGAAGTTATAGCTTCTAATAGCCAAAATGTAAAATGGAATGTAAGTTTGGATAAAAATAAAGTTTCACATGAAAAAATTCGTAGAGTCTCTATTGATAAATTTTATGAGCTTGTTACAGGCGATAAATTTGCTTTTAAAAAGTTATGTATGGCTCTTCCTCAAATAATTGAAGATGTTGTTGTAAGTGTTAAATTGGCTGAGAGATCTAATACAGTTGTCAAACAATTAAAAGAAATCGATAGCAATCTACTAAAAAGTATCTATTTATTATCATTTAGTAAATATGAAGGATTTCATGAATTTAATATATGAAAACAGTATCAAAGCAGAATTATTAGCAGATATTGTATCCGTCTCTAAATCAACTGTATTAAAATGGGAAAATAATGGCAAGCTACAGCCATTTACTTGTAATAATGGCAAAAAAAGATACAGACTCAATCAACTAAGTGAATTCAAAGAAATTCGCGATATGTTGAATTCAAAATGGGATTCTGAAATTCAAACTGAGCCAATCAGAAATTTCTCATCGATTGAGCTTTTTGCGGGTGCGGGTGGTTTAGCGATCGGGCTAGAGAAAGCTGGATTTGAAGCTATTTTCCTAAATGAAATTGATAGACAAGCTTGCAATACACTTAGAATTAATAGACCTCAATGGAATATTCTCGAAGGAGACATTCGGAATATTGATTTTACGCCATTTAAAGGAGTTGATTTTATTTCAGGTGGCTTTCCCTGCCAAGCCTTTTCCTATGCAGGGAATCAACTTGGATTTGAGGACACACGTGGGACATTGTTTTTTGAGTTTGCCCGTGCAGTTAAAGAATGTCAACCAAAAGTTTTTCTTGGAGAAAATGTTAGAGGTTTACTGGAACATGACAATGGCAGAACTATTGAGGTAATTAAGGCAGTAATTGCTGATTTAGGATATACCCTTATTGAACCGAAAATATTAAAAGCAATTTTTTATAAAGTCCCACAAAAACGTGAGCGATTGATGCTTGTTGGTATTCGGAATGACTTAGTTCCCTATGCTAAATTTCAGTGGCCCTCTGCCTATAAGCGGGTGTATGTACTAGAAGATGCTTTAAAAGCTGGTGAACTTTATGGGCATGATGTGCCTGTATCTGTCGGTCAAAAGTATCCAAAAAGAAAGGAAGAAATTTTAAAACTTGTACCTCAAGGAGGTTATTGGCGTGATTTATCTGATGAGTTACAACGAGAATATATGCAGGGAAGTTATTTCTTAGGCGGGGGCAAAACAGGGATGGCTCGCAGATTGTCATGGGATGAGCCAAGCTTAACGTTGACCTGTAGCCCTGCTCAAAAGCAAACGGAAAGGTGTCATCCTGAAGAAACAAGACCACTTACGGTTAGGGAATATGCGAGGATTCAAACTTTTCCCGATGAATGGGGTTTTGCTGGCTCATTGTCTAGTCAATATAAACAAATTGGTAATGCTGTACCCGTCAATTTAGCTTTTGCAATGGGGAAAAGTTTGATTGCTTTGTTAAACAGCATTGAAGCACACAGAAACTTGGTAGCTTTTCATCCTGTGGTTAGTTCACAAATAGAAGATTTTCGATTAGCATAGATATCAGTTGTAGAGATAAAAATATGAGTTTGACTTTAACCAGAGACAATGTCGAAAATGTTTTAGATGAGCTACGCCCCTATCTAATGTCAGATGGTGGCAATGTGGAACTTGTCGAAATTGAAGGACCAGTCGTGAGATTACGCTTACAAGGTGCTTGTGGATCTTGCCCTAGCTCAGCGATGACTCTGAGAATGGGAATTGAGCGCAAACTGAAGGAAGAGATTCCTGAAATTGATGAAATCGAACAAGTATTTTAAGCAACAATAAAAAATAGGTAGTGCAATGCACTACCTATTTTTTATTGGGGATAAGTATTTTGAATTTGCAAATATAAGTCCTGCATTCTTTTAAATAGTTCTTTAGCATTGTTTATATTTTGATTGCGCCCAATCCGTTCTAAATCATCTGCGATCGCTGCAATTGATAGAACGCCTAAATTACCAGATGCGCCTTTGATAATATGGGCGACCCGTTGAATATCATAATAATTATTTTCGATGACCGCTTGTTCTAATTGAGCAAAATTTTGTTGCATAGACTCGAAAAATGTCTGCATAAGCTCAGTCTTAAATTCTTCGTTGCCATCAGCGATGCTGTCAATGTAACTCCAGTCGATTAATGGTAAAGATGCATCAATATTATTACTTTGATAATTATTACTTTGATTATTATCAACTGCGATCGCAGTAACTTCAACGTCAGAACTGACGATCGCGTTCTGTGCAAAAATTCTTGTCTCCCATTCGGCAAGTTTTTGAGCGAGATTTTCTTTGCGAGTTGGTTTGCTAAGATAGTCATCCATGCCACATGCAAGACAGCGATCGCGATCTTCTTTCATGGCATTAGCAGTCATCGCTACGATCACAGTGTTTTTCTTGTCTGAATCTAACTTGCGAATTGCCATGGTTGCCTCAAACCCATCCATTACTGGCATTTGGCAATCCATCAAGATAATGTCGTAGTTGATGCGTGCCAGTAAATCGAGAACCTCTTTACCATTGCCTGCTACATCTGCGTCATAACCAAAGCTGCGTAACTGGTGTAGGGCAACCTTTTGATTAATCGGACTATCTTCAGCGATCAAGATTTTGAGTTTGGAAATCCTTTTTTTCGATAGATTAAAGTCTTTTGCGACAACTAGGGGACTATCTTGATAGGAATATACCAAACCGTTACCCTGAGTAGTGATCGCCACTACTTCCATTAAAGCATCTAATAGACGAGACTGTTTTACTGGTTTAACGAGATAAGCATCAAATCCAAGTGCTTTACCTCGATTTACGCCACCTTTTTGGTTGAGAGATGTCAGCATGATTAATTTAGTATCCTTGAGGAAGGGATCGGCTTTGATCAGTGCGCCTAACATTTCGCCATCAAGTTCAGGCATTTGCATATCTAAAATTACCAATTCATAGCGATCGCCTTCAGCCAAAGCTGCACGTAAAATAGGGATTGCTAAGGACGCACCTTGTACAGCATCAACCCGCATTTGCCAAGCAGTCAGTTGATAGGACAAAATTTTGCAATTTGTTTCACTGTCATCAACTACCAACACCCGAATATCTTTGAGGTTAATTTCTCGACTTGATTTTAACTTAGCGATTTCATTGACAGGTTGCTTAACAAATGGAAGCGTGAACCAAAATTGAGAACCTTTTTTTTCTTCACTATTAATGCCAATTTCGCCACTCATCAGATCCACAAGCTGCTTGCAAATAGCAAGCCCTAAACCAGTTCCACCATATTTACGCGTAGTGGAAGCATCGACTTGGGTAAAAGGATGAAAAAGTTTTTTCTGAGCTTCAAGAGGAATGCCAATACCAGTATCGATAACTCTAAACTCAATATTTGCAATGGAATCAGTTTCTGATTTTAGGCTAACTTTAATAATCACCTCACCTGTTAAGGTGAATTTAATGGCGTTACTGACTAAATTAGTTAATATCTGCCGTAAACGACCTACATCCCCACGCAAATCAAGCGGTACACTGTGATTAATCAACGAAGCAAATTCTAATCCTTTTGATTGAGCAAGCATGGCTAGAAGATCGGCTATCTCTTCAACGCAAGTATTAAGATTGAAGTCGATCTCTTCCAATTCCATCTCATTGGCTTCTAGTTTAGAGAAATCAAGGATCTCGTTAATCAGGGTAAGTAAGTTTTCGCCACTAGTTAGAACTGTCTCCACAAAGTCACGCTGCATCGCCGAAAGCTCAGTATCAGCGAGCAATCCTGTCATACCAAGAACGGCATTCATAGGAGTACGGATTTCATGACTCATTGTGGCAAGAAATGCACTTTTCATTTTTGTTGCTGTTTCTGCTTCATGTCGAGCTGCGACTAATTCAATATTTTGTTGTGAGAGTTGCTCGCGACGCTGTATTTCTTGTTCTAAAAGGGTTGCTTGATAGAGAGCTATACCCACTTGAGTACCAAGCTCAGTTAAAAAGTCAACTTCAAAATTGCGCCAGTGCCTTGGCTGACTACATTGATGGACAATTAATAGTCCCCATAGATTCTCTTTCTCAAGGATTGGTACTACTAAGTTAGCCTGCACTTGAAACCCTGCCATCAATTGCTTGTAGCAATCAGGCATATCCGAATTAGGAACATCATCATTGACAACCGTTCGACCTTGGCGATAGTTTTCCCATAGCCCACGACGGAAGCAGTCATCTTTAACATCACTTCCCATTGAAGCAATCCAAGGTGGTGCCACTGACTCCACAGCAATATTACCTTCCCATTTGCCATCAAAACGATACATAACTACGCGATCAGCTTTGAGAAATTCTCTCACTTCAGAGACAGTTGTATTTAGGATTTCATTGATATCAAGTGACTGGCGAATTCGTAATGTAATTTGTGAGAAAACTAGCGATCGCGAATTCTGTAAACGCATTTCTTCTTCGATCTGTTTGCGCTCGGTGATATCTGACCCTGTAACAATGATAAATTCAACTTCATTTGTATCGCTCAGCAATGAAGTTACTGACCATGAAACCAACCGACGTTCTTTATTCTTAATAATCCAATAGTTCTCGTAAGTATCAGGCGAATGCTTATGGGCTGATTTATGAAAACGCTCGCGAGCCGATTCAACATCTTCAGGTAATAATAAAATTTTACAAAAAATCTGATTGCGTACTTCCTCATAGTGATAGCCTGTTACCCTCTCAGATTCACGATTAAATCGAATAATCTTTCCTTCTGGATCTAGTACGATTACCAGTGCGGCGACAGTATCTAGGATGGAAACAGTAAAGTCTCGTTCTTGTTCAAGGCTAAATGTTAATTGGCGACGCACATTAACTTCGCGCCTAATTAAATAGAAAAATATCGCCAGCACTACTAAGGTTGACAGAAGAGTGATTAAGGAAATATTTACAGCATGGGCAATTGAAACCTGTCGCTTTTGCAACCACTGCATCAAGTTGTTTTGCTCAAAAGTAACTAAGTCTTCTAATTGAGCCTTGGCAAGACCACTATCAACTTGATTGTTATAATCAGTTATTGATTTCTGAGTCGCTGCGATGCCATTCGTTTGATATAGTGCAACAGTTTCTTGAGCGCGAATCAGTTCTTTACGAATATGTCTTGTTAAAAGATTGAGCGTTTTTTGATGGTCATCTTGAATTCGTTGATCGTATAAATCACTTCTATTAACATTTACGGATTTCTGCTGGAGAGCATCTAAATCTTGCCTTAACTGTAACACTAAAACCTTATATCTTTCTAAACTTTCTCCACTATTGGAAAGAACATAATCCATCATTACAACTTTCAAATCGCGTAAGCGATTGAGCGGTTGATTTATTTCTTCCAATATTTGACGTTGCTGGAGAATTGCATTGTTTGTTTGTTGTAAACTGCCCAAATTAACAACAGAAACTACGCCCATCCCGATCACCATTGAAGCTAATAGCACTGCTCCAAAAGCAATTCTTTCAAGAAATTTTTTCTTGGAAGGATTAGCTTTTGTCGGTAGAGTTGAACGACTAATTTCTGCCAAATTACGCCGAGTTTCGATGAGATAGGAAACTTGATTTCCTAAAGATTTGAGGGAATTAATCTGAGCTTTGTCTAATTCTCTTGGCTTATAATCAATTACACACAAAGTCCCCAGTGGATAACCTTCAACAGTTTTAATCGGAATTCCCGCATAAAAGCGAATGTTTGGTGCATGAGTGACCAGTGGATTATCAGCAAATCTCTCGTCTTCTAAGGTGTCATGTACTATAAAAATCCCATCTTGTAAAATTGCATGGGCGCAAAAAGCGATTCTTCTCGGTGTTTCTGTTGCTGTAAGCCCCATTTTTGATTTAAACCATTGCCGATTTTTATCGATCAAACTTACTAAGGCGATCGGGGTTTGGCAAATATAAGCAGCCAGTTGAGTGATATCGTCAAAGCCCTGCTCTGATTCGGTATCTAAAATATTGCACTGACATAGAGCGGCAACTCTTTCCAGTTCATTAGACGGCTCTTGTGCAGGAATCATTAAAGTTTCGGTTTAGATCTATTCAGAATTGACGCGAGAGATGCCTAATAAGATGCTGTTATTGATTTCAATCGATAACTTTTATTCTTACGTACGTATGTAAATATAGCAATCACCATTATAACCGAGACGCAAAACCGCTAAAATAGAGGGAAATATTAAGCTAAATCTGTTTTCTGAATTTTAATTTAAAGAAGTATTACGATCGCTTTCTAAATCGGTATTTCTTCGCAGTACAATGGCGATCGCCAAACTTAAATTTCCATTATAAATACTCTCTTGATTTCACTCGAATCGGTTACAAAGATTTATGATCAACCTCTGTTGTCGTTAGTATTTGAGGCTCAGTCTATACATCGTCAGCATCATCAGATTGATGCTGTGCAAATGTGTACACTTTCAAATATTAAGTCAGGTCGTTGTCCTGAAGACTGCAAATATTGCCCTCAAAGTGCGCGTTATCCAACTGGGGTGGAGACTTATCCCCTTTTGCGACTAGATGAAGTGGTTAGTCAAGCCCAAGATGCCAAGCAGCATGGCGCAACTCGGTTTTGCATGGGTGCAGCTTGGCGTAATGCTCCAGATGGGGAAGAGTTTGAGCGTGTGCTCCAGATGGTGGAAGCAGTGTCTGGCATGGGAATGGAAGCTTGCGTAACGCTGGGAATGTTGCGCCTAGACCAAGCTCAAAGACTTGCCAAAGCTGGTTTAACTGCTTATAATCATAATCTTGATACTTCTGAAAGTTTCTATCCTGAAATTATTACGACTCGCACTTATCGCGATCGCCTTGAGACTATTCAGCATGTTGCGGAAGCAGGAATTCAAGTTTGTTGTGGTGGCATCGTTGGTATGGGTGAAACTGATCGCGATCGCATTGAGCTTTTACATACCCTCGCTAATCTCTCCCCTCAACCAGAATCAGTGCCAATTAATGCACTTTCTCCAGTTACAGGAACTCCATTGGGGGCTATTGAGATCATTAATCCTTTAGTTTTAGTGCGGATGGTGGCAACAGCGAGGATTCTTATGCCCAAAGCAATTGTGAGATTATCTGCAGGACGCGATCGCCTTAGTGTTTCCGATCAAGCTTTATGTTTCCTTGCAGGCGCGAATTCCATATTTTCGAGCGAGAAGTTATTAACTACTGCAAATCCAGATTGGCAAGATGATGCTGAGATGTTCCAAAAACTAGGTATAAAACCTAAAGAACTATATTGCGTCTAGAATTAACCCATAGTTATTTTAGAGGGTCGCAGGGCGAAGCCCCGCTTCGGATTTCTTCCGCGTCATGGTGAAAACTTCGGTTTTCACCATGACGCGGTACAGTATAAAAAGTAGAGGCAATTCATGAATTGCCTCTACTTTTTATGCTTTTTATGCAAATTCAGGTCTACCTTGAGACATAAAATGTTTTTGAGAACTCATCTCTGGTTCTCCATCCTTAGGATGCCTTTGGATATATGTACCGTCTGCTCTAAGATCCCATGCTTGGCGATTGTCTGCTAGAACAATTTCTAAAATTTGCTTGAGTTCTTTTACGAGAGATATATCTTCAATTGGAGTGATAACCTCAACCCGAGCATCCAGATTGCGTGGCATCCAGTCAGCACTGCCAATATACACTTGCTCTTTTCCTGAATTACTAAAATAGAAAATGCGTGAATGTTCTAAAAAGCGACCAATTACACTGATCACCCTGATGCGATCGCTCAAGCCTTTTACCTTAGGACGGATACAGCATATACCGCGAATGATCAGATCAATATTCACGCCCATTTGGGAAGCCTCATAAAGAGCCGAGATGATTTCAGGGTCAACGAGAGAATTCATCTTCGCGATAATGTAAGAGGGATATCCCTGCTTTTGATTTTCGATTTCGCGTTGGATCAATTGTAAAAACTTCTCGCGCATGTTTACAGGTGCAACCAGAAGCTTGCGATATTCACGTTGACGTGAATATCCAGTCAGATAGTTGAACAAATCAGTTAAATCCGCACCTAAATCATCACAGCAGCTAAATATACCGAGATCACTATAAAATCTTGCCGTTTTCGGATTATAGTTACCAGTGCCAATATGCACATAACGCACTAAGCGATTGCCTTCTTGCCGCACGACTAGAGCCGTTTTAGTATGCGTCTTGAGATTTTTTAGTCCATATACCACATGCACTCCTGCATTCTCTAATTTCTTCGCCCAGAGAATATTATTAGCCTCATCAAACCTTGCTTTCAGTTCTACCAACACCGCAACCTGTTTGCCATTCTCCGCAGCACGAATCAAGGCATGAACAATCGGTGAATCTCCAGAAGTCCGATATAAAGTTTGTTTGATTGCTAACACTTGAGCATCGCTTGCGGCGTCTTCGATAAAGCGCTGCACAGTTGTTGTAAACGACTGATAGGGGTGATGAACCAGAAAATCTCCCTGACGAATGATATCAAAAATATTTTCTTCTTCACCTGCATTTCTCAATCTCGGATGAGTAACCGACTTCCAAGGCTTATCCTGATCATTTGGCATTGGCAAAAAAGCGATCGCCATTAAATCACCTAAACCAATTAGCCCAGGAATGTCATAGACATCGGCTTCGGTAATACTCAGTTGCTCAATCAACTTTTTGCGAATTTCTGGCGGTACATCGCTAGCAATCTCCATCCGAACTACTGGGCCAAATTTTTGCTTGCGAAGCTCTTCCTGTAAGGCTGAAATCAAATCATCGGCTTCTTCTTCTTCGATATCAAGTTCGGCATCGCGGGTAATCCGAAATGGATAATAATTAAGAATTTCCATTCCTGGAAACAATGCTTCCAGATTATGAGCAATTACTTGTTCCAAAGTTACAAACGTATGAGCATCCGTCTCAGGAATTTTTACAAAACGAGGTAATACATTTGGTACTTTTACCCTTGCAAAGTTTTGTTCCTTTGTTTCGCGATCGCGTACAATCACTACTAAATTTAGACTGAGATTAGAGATATAAGGGAATGGGTGAGCAGGATCAACTGCCAATGGCGTTAGTACAGGAAATAATTTTTCTTGAAAATAGGTTTTGAGGTAGCGCTGATGTTTCTTGTCGATATCTTTGTAGTCTAGCAACTTCACTTTATGCTTATGCAATTCTGGGCGAAGTGTATTCTCAAAAAAGTCATGTTGCATCTTCACCAATGGAACTAGCGCATCACGAATCACTTTTAATTGCTTATCTGGATCTAGTCCATCATCAGAAACGATATCAAGCTGCTCAGAAAACTTTTTCTTTACTCTTGCAACTCTAACCATAAAAAATTCATCAAGGTTAGTACTAAAAATCGCAAAAAACTTGGCTCGTTCAAGCAATGCAGTTCGAGGGTCAATCCCTTCATGCAAGACCCTCTTATTAAAAGCAACCCAACTTAATTCACGGTTAAAGAAATACATAGATCGGTCAATTGACTTGTCATCTTTCTTGTCAATTTGATCTGGTTCCGACAAAGCGCTCCTTATCTCTGGATCAGATTTTATAATCTCTAATGACTCAACTATGGCTAAATCAACTTCTAAATTTTTCTTGATTAAGTCTTTTTTAATTCTAGTCATATGGGCAAATCTATATTCTTACTAGCTAGCTAGATTACAGAAATATAGGTTATTTCTGTGTGAGCTTAAACACCATTAGCTTTATCTTATCGCCAATACAGCAAATCGCCAATACAGCAAACTACTCAAGCTGCTTATCGCAATATAGTTAGGACTTACGTAAAAATAGTTTGAAATTCTTATTTGAGTATAGAAATTTATCTTTACTATTGCTAATTATTCTCACTAATATAGTGTATAAATATAGTTGACAAATAAATTTCTCAGTTAGATATCTAAATGAGAAATCTAGATAATTGATCAACTTTCATATACTTGTTTTTGTTTTTGGATCATTTAAGTGCTCAAATCTACTTTTTCTAATCAAGCCTCTCTAACTTATATAGTGCTTTCAGGACTTGTTCTTTCATTAGTAGCTGGTGGCTGTAATAGCACAACGACTCCTGAAACTTCTAATCCTCAATCTGTAAAATCTACGTCAACTTCATCACCTGCGACAGAGGCTAAAGTTGCCAAAGCTAGCAAGATTAATATAAATACAGCTGCGATCGCTGAACTAGACAAGTTAGAACTACCAGGAACCAAGGCTTCTCTATCGGAGCGTATTCAGGGTGGACGACCTTATATACAAATTGAAGATCTTGTCACCAAAAAGATCGTCTCCGCCGAAGAATTTAAGCTAATTCAAAATTTAGTTACCATAGAAACAAAAAAGTAGGAAAAATATGGATTTGAGTGGCGCACTGCCAACCTTCTTGATTACCCTTAGAGAAGGAACAGAGGCAACTTTAGTTGTGGGGATAGTACTCGCATACTTAATGCAAGCAAAGCAGTTAGCATTGCAAAAATGGGTCTATTTAGGTGCAGCAACAGGTTTATTTGTCAGTAGTATTATGGGGGCAATCGCTCAGAAACTAATTGGTGGTTTTAGCGGAACTGTCTATTATTTGAGTAAAGGTATTTTTTCAGTTGCGGCGATCGTGATGCTGAGTTGGATGTTGATTTGGATGACTCAGCAAGCTAAGACTATGCGTTATCAAGTTCAAGCCAATCTAGACAAAGCCTTAAACTCTGCTGAAACGCGTAAAGCAGGATGGGGTGTATTTACTTTAATTGCTGTAGCGGTTTTAAGGGAAGGCGCAGAAACAGTTCTATTTATTGCAGGGACATTATCTCCCGACCAGACCCAAGTAGGGCTGGCTCAATATAGTCCAGCGATCGGTTGTTTTGCGGGGCTTTTCGCAGCGATCGCGATCGGGATTGCCATATTTAAGTTTGGCGTAAATCTAAATATCCGCGCTTTTTTCCAAGTTTTGGGAGTGATCTTACTGCTGATTGTTTCGGGACTCGTGATCACATCTCTTTCAGCGTTCGATCTCGCTAATACGATTGATAAAGTCTTTAACCCAGTTACCCAATCCTATGAGTTTCTCGATCCACCTCGTCGCGTGATTGAATGGTACACGTTAGGATCGCAAGTTACTGATACTTCAACAATATTACCTGCCGATAAATTCCCAGGAATTATTTTCTCAACTTTATTTGGCTATTCTGACAAGTTGTATGCAACCCAGATTGTTAGTTATTGCATTTTTATATCGACGATGGGGACGCTATATTTTCGTTCTCTAGGTGGTAAAAAACTTATCCCTTTGCGTAGTAAAAGTAGGTGAAAACTAAAGTTCCCATCTTGGATGGGGTTTATTAGCAACGATGAATTTTTCTAATAGCAACACCACAGGCAATATCCGTGAGTCCCAGCATTGTGACGGATGAAGCAAAGTACATGTAAGTGCTGTTTGATGACTCAGTGCTAGACAAACGACATACCAAAAAAATCGAGATGGCACAATAGTCACAAAAAAAGAGAGGAGTACAGAACGAACGACCCTCTCTTTTTTATTTAGCCAATTTATTTAGCCAATTTATTTAGCCAAGAAGAGCTTCGATATCTTTACGTAGACCAGCATCTTCAGGTGCAACATTTGAAGGGTAATACTTTACGACTTTACCTTCTTTATCAACCAGAAACTTGTTAAAGTTCCATTCAACCTGCTTGCCTGTATTCTCAGTGAGATATTTGTAAACATCAACAATTCCACTACCTTTGACTTGTACCTTGCTAAACATATCAAAGGTGACATCATAAGTAAGAGAGCAGAAGCTCTTGATTTCTGTTTCAGTTCCTGGCTCTTGCGCGCCAAAGTCATTACTAGGGAAGCCAAGAATCTCAAAGCCCTTATCTTTGTATTCACGATATAGTGACTCTAGTCCTTTATATTGCTTTGTATAGCCACAGCGAGAAGCAACATTGATCACTAGAGCAACCTTACCTTTGTACTGGGAGAGATCAACTGGCTGACCATCGATGCTAGTAATCTTAAAATCGTAAAGTGTAGACATATTTTAGGGGGGTAGGGTTATTTTTAGGATTGCTATAGTTAAAAAGACTTAACTTAATTTTTTCACAGCGATTAAGATGGCAAGTGCAATTATCCTGATTGGTGTACCCGCAAGCGGTAAATCTACTGTCGCAGAGCAGATGTTACGTGCTGCTAATCAAAATAGTCACACGCAAACTCAATTAATTTGCCCCGATCGCATTCGTGAATCATTATATGGTTCAGCGAGAACGCAAGGCGTGTGGGCAGATATCTGGGCTCAGGTACAACTGGAATTTGCAAATGCTGCTAAATCGCAACAATCTGTAATATATGATGCCACAAACTATAAGCGCGAATATCGAAAAGATGCGATCGCTCTTGCCAAACAACATGAATTTAAGCCGATCACAGGGCTGTGGTTAGATATACCGTTATGGATTTGTTTGTCGCGTAATGACACTCGCGATCGCCATGTCCCTGAAGATATCGTAATTGAGATGTATCGGCATCTCTCATATAACCCACCAAACCTCAGCGAGGGCTTTGATCGTATTCTCTTTCGCGATGAAAAATTAGACAACGAATGGATTGACTGAAAATATAGCTCTCTCAAGAGAATTAAGCTATCTAGAAAATTTAAGAACAAGTGGCTCAAGCCCTTTGTCTGCCTTAGAAAATTCCCAAGTATATTTAGATTTACATAACTTTTTGGGTTTAGAAATGCGCGTTTTGTGCTAGCTTAAATAGACTCAATGTGTAAACGGTATAACGGTTTAAAATGGCTAAGCGCCGCAATCAGAAAAAAGAAAAAGCTCTTCGCAACCAAGCGTATGCGCGTAAGTTTCGTAAGCGCACCCCAATGGGACGCTTTGGACGTAGACGACCAATGGGCAGCTATAACGATCCTGAAGATTCTGAATCCAATGGAGCAGCTGATACAGGCGCGGCAGATACTGGCGCTGCTGATACTGGCTCTGGTGGGAATAAGTTCTAATGGTGGTTTCTAGAGTGAATTCTAGTGAGCACTTTCTAGTTTTCCACAGATCATGACCATAAGTTTTGCCCTTGCCTTACATACAACGACTACAAAATTAGAGCTTGCGATCACACAAGTTGATCTTAATTTGGATCGCAACTCTCAGATTTATAACACCCACAAACAGCAGTCATGGGAACTAGGCAGAGAGTTATCTGTTCAGTTGCATGACTGCTTAAACATGTTTGTGGGTGATATTTTGTGGAAAGATTTTGCTTTTTTAGCGATCGCTACTGGTATCGGTAGTTTTACAGGTACACGCATTGGCATTGTGGTTGCAAGGACACTTGCTGAGCAATTAGATATTCCTTTATATGGAATAAACTGCGAGTCAATTATCGCCAGATCGCAACAATCTAATCCGCCAATGTCTTTAAGCGAAAGCTTATTAGCGATCGCCTATGACCAATGGCAAGCTGGAGTTTATTCTAATTGGCAAGATATTGTGCCAGTATATGAGGCTTGATTAACTAAAAATAAGAAGTGGCGCTTTTTATTTGGGGCGGTTGTACTCAATCCCTATCCTGTTTTTTAATTTCTCAAAGTGGTAGAATTACTACTACATCTAGGATGATAATTACTTACAGCTTGACCTATGCTTCAAGACGCGATCGCTATTCGTCATTATCAAAAGATTACGGACTCCTTAGTCGAAATGTCCGAACGTGGTTATCGTTCTACTGATGAGATGAGACTCTTTTTAGATGGTTATTTATCGGCTCTGCGCGCTACTAACGCTGTAGAAGCCCATAATGTCCATCGTCTCGAAGAAGAGGTAATCCGATTTTTGTATGACTCTTCTAACTTTGCAACTCCTTATGAGTATGAGATGGAGGTTGAGCGGTAGGTGATAGGTAAACGCTATGGCGGATACCTGCGGTAAGGGGGGTTTGAAACCGATCTTGCTTAACGACTTGCAGTCCATGCTCCTCACAAAATATGTCGAGTAGTTCACTCTCTTCTGGCAGCCATTGACCACGATAGAGAATTCCCATACCATTCTTTTTTAAAAATGGTAAGCAATAACTAGCGCAAATATCTGGTTTACCCACTGCACGTACAAGGGCTAAATCATACTTTTTTTTGTATGGAGAAATTTTATTAATATCTTCGGCACGTCCTACTTGAGCGATCGCATTGGATAATTGCAAAGTTTGGATCGTCTGCTCGACAAAAGCAACCTTTTTTTGTTTGCTATCAACTAATGTGACTTGCCATGATGGTTTAGCAATTGCGATCGGCAATCCTGGAAATCCAGCACCTGTGCCAATATCGATCACCTGCATATCTTCATGCTCCCAATAAGCCAACACTCCACGTAACGAGTCCCATAAATGCTTTTCCCAAAAATCATTAGTATCTATAATGCGGGTCAGATTTTGTTGACTATTGCCCTCTAGGACAAGCTCGTAAAGCTTTTCAAACTGTTCGATCTGGTCAGGATTTGGTGACCAGTTAAGGGTGGATTGCCAATGTTCAAATAAATGAGAAAAGTAAGACATAAAAACCAAAAAATGAAAAGGGCGTTTTTGCGCCTTTTTAACTTTACAGGCGATCGCTATATCTCTCATTTGATGTTTGTAAAATTTCGACATTAAGCGATAAAATCAAACATTAAGATTCATGTAGCATTGCCAAATAATATAAAAAGGTAAAAATTAATGACAGATCAACCCAAAGTTCGTACAGCTTTTACCAGAGATGAACGTGGGATATTAAATAATTGGGCGATCGAGCCAAAGATGTATGTCGAGCAAGGTGAAGGTCGCTTTGGGTTTACAGAATATGCAGAACTGATCAATGGACGCTTGGCAATGATTGGTTTTGTCGGTCTGATCGTCATTGAACTTGTAACCGATAAAGGATTTTTGCAAATTATTGGTTTTTAAATAACCAAAAGTTAAAGTTTAAAGTGGGTGCAAAGCACCCATCAAATTAAAATTTTATGTCAACTTCCCAAGACCCTATTCAGTTTTTGACGTTAGAAGAAGCTAATGCGATCAATGGAAAGCTTCTTTCAACTATGGAAAAATTTATGGCGCGCATCACTATTTCATCGATGCGGGTAATTATTAAAATTGCTCAAGATATTAATATTCAGGCGGAAGATATTTCAGCTAGCCAAATTGTGAATTGGATTGAGCATGATTCACAAATTCTTAAAGAGCAAGGTGAAGATGCCGCATTTTTAAAATGGACTTCACCTCATCTTGATCTAGATTTTGAAGATACTCGACAGGATGAAGTCACATCTGCAAATCTTTCCAGCCATGAAAAATTTTTGACACGCATGGTGATTTCGGCAATTCAACCATTAGCGGCGATCGCCAAAGATACCAGCAGTCGTATTGAAGATTTGACTATAGACCAAGTAATTGCTTGGGTAGAAAACGACGCCAAAGCTAAATGAGAATAGAAAATTTATAATCCATTGCTGATCGCGAAAAACGCAGACCAGTATTTGGGATGGTTATATTCTTTAGAACGAATCAGCGACTTTTGCGCTTTCTGTAATGCTTCAATGCTAGTGACATCAGATTTTTTTAGTTCATCATAAAATGCTGCCATGAGAGCTTGTGTACCAGCATCATCAACTTTCCAAAGTGAGGCGATCGCATTTTTTGCACCAGCTTTCTGGACTTGATAACCAAAGCCTAAAACTTCTACCCCATCACCAAGTTTGCCTACTCCTGTCTGACAAGCGCTAAGAATGATTAGATCTATATTCGGAATTTGCCAATCGCTAATTTCATTCAATCGAATTTTGTCGCCATTACCAAAAATGATGAAGGAGTTGTCTGGTACACCTGTATTAAACTCGGCATGGGTAGCAAGGTGGAGAATATTATGATTTTTAAATTTAGACTCGATCGCTTGGCGACTAAAACCTTCTTCGGTTAGGGTAACTGAGTTTTGAAAAGAATTAGCGATCGCTTGAACTTCTTTAATCGTGGCAGGTAAACCATCTTGTCTAAACTTTTGCTCTCCTGCTTTACCACCAAATGCTCCTGCTAAGATGCTGGGTTGAGTTTTTGGCTTGGCTGAAAAGTTGAAAAGGCTATAGGAAATTAGGTTACTAATCCGATATCTTTCAACTAGCCACTTTTTACCGTCATAAAGCGCAGCAATGGGAATATAGCGCAGTTGTCCATCAGGAGCATAGAAGATTGTTTCAGCTTGGTTTTGGGTAAGTTCTGCTTCGATAGGTTTAATCAGTAAATTATAAAGCTCAATAGCAGGTGCTTTATGGTCTTCGGAAGTTGCATCTAGAAGTCCAGTTCTATAATCCTGAATTAAGGCTTCTAGGTTTTCTTTGGAGATTTTGACGGTGCGATTGATGGGGAGGGTGTTGGGTGAAAAGAGGATTAATTCTAGGCGATCGCTTAAAATCAAGGGATAAAGTAAAACTGTTCCTTGAGGAATCTGGTTGAGGTAGTCGGGGACTTTGTTGATTTCTGATTTAGGAAGTTGCTGGATCTGGTTAGCAAGTTGACGATTCAGTTCTGCGCCATTTTCTAAGCTGATGACTGAGAGCTGATCGCTAATTGCTTTCTCTGGTTCTAAAATCCTCACTCCCAGTGCGCTTCTATCGCTACCTTTGATATTTTTGAGGTATTCTTCAAGTTCTTGGACTTTGAGCAGGTCAAGGATTTGCAGTGCTTCCATAACACGACCTTGTTTAAGGAGAAGATCGACGAGGTGGCGATAGGAACCTTCAACAGTATTTATATAAGATTTTTGGATATCTTTATCAAGGCTGCGAATATCCTTGCGAATGGACTCACTGACATTGACCGATTGCTTGTAAAAAACGATCGCCAAATCAAATTGTTTTTGTTTTTGGAGGGTCAACCCAATGCTACTCAGTGCAGTTCTCTCTCCATCTCGGTTATTAATCTTACGGGCGATTTCTAATCCTCCTTTTTGATAATCAATTGCTTTGTTATAATCACCAAGCATATAGTAAGCACTTCCCAAATAGCCTAGTGATTTTCCTTCGCCTTGGAGATCCTTGACTTCCCGAGCAATCTCTAAACTGGAATTGTAGTATTTGATTGCTTCGTCATATTTTCCCTGAGTCTCGAATGCATTACCCATGTATCCTAGTGATTTTCCTTCACCACGACGATCGCTGATTTCTCTAGCAGCCTCTAAACTCAACTTGTGATATTTAATCGACTCATTATAGTTACCTAAATCATAATACGCCGTACCTAAGTAACCGAGCGATTTTGCTTTATTCAGCCGATCGTTGATTCTAATTGCGATCGCTAAGCTCTGCTTGTAATAGCTGATCGATTTGTTGTAGTCACCAAGGTAACGATAATCAAGTCCTAAAAAGCCGAGGGATTGCCCTTCTCCACGTATTTCTTTAATTTCACGGGTAATCGCTAAACGCTGTTCATGATATTCGATGGCTTTTGCATAGTAACCCTGAGCACGATAGGCATTTCCTAAGTTGCCCATCCCATTTCCCTCACCTTGACGATCTTTGATTTCACGGGCAATGGCTATACGTTTCTCGTGATATTCGATTGCTTTGGCATAGTTGCCCTGAGCATAATAATTCATTCCTAAATTACCCAAAGCCGAGCCTTCGCCACGGCGATCGTTAATCTCACGGGTAATCATTAAACCTTGTTCGTGATATTTAATCGCTTTTGCATATTTGCCAAGAGAGCGGTAGACAACACCCAAATTGATGAGAGATTCCCCTTCCTCACGACGATCTTTAATGTCCTGAGCGATCGCTAAACTTTTTTTAAGCGAATCAATCGCCTCTTCATACCTCCCAAGCGATTCGTAAGCTTTCCCAAAATTTGTCAGTAACTTTGCTTCATCACGGCGATTCCCAATCTCTTGATATAAAGTCAAGGCCTGTTGCCATGACTTTAATGCTGCCTCGCAATCTCCAGTTTGACATTGCTGACTCCCTAGTTTATTTAGTCGCGCTGCGTCTGCTTTACGATCTTGTCCTGTTTGTGCTTGGGCAGTCACAAAAGCTAAATCGGGCGATATCCCCATCCCCAAAATTCCAGCTACCAACACAAATGTCAGCGAATAGAACCTAGAAGCCATGACACCACCACCAAGTTTGCATTACGATTATAGATTGTTAGCGAATCTCTATAGTTCGCTAGGATTTAGCTTTTCATATTTCTCGAAAGGTTGATGAATCCAAGGATTATCTGGCAAAAAATCCACATAATAGTCTGGTTTAGCAACTGAGCAGCCTTTGAACCATAAAACTGCTGATCTAACTTCGGTAATTGAATATTCCTTATGTTGTTTGAGTAATTCAAGGATATGGGCAAGGGTCACACCTGAATCTACTAAGTCATCAACTAACAAAATTCGCTTGCCGAGTGTGGCGGTGGTCATAGTGATACTATGCGCGATCGTTAGGTTTCCGCGTTCTTGAAAATCTTTGCCACCATAGGAAGATACTGAGAGAATCGCTAATGGTTTCTTATATACGCGCGAAAGGACATCGCCAATGCGTAATCCGCCTCTAGCAAGACAGAGAATTTGATCAAACTCCCACTGAGACTGATAAATTTGGACTGCCAATTGTTCGATCTTGGCATGATATTCTTCCCACGAAACGTAAAGATCGGGCATAGGGGCATTGCTAAGGTAGAGTCCGCGCAAAGTGTTGTCTCTATCTTATGGTATCAATCAGGATATTCAATTGGACTTGTCGAAAAGTAGGGCTTAGACTAGAGAAAGATAAATGAAGAGATAGGGAGACAAAAACGTGGTAGCTGTTGTTGAGATTCCGTCTATTAAAGAAATTGTCCAAACACAAGTCGAGCGTAGACTCTCGATGCAGGTTGCTGAAATTGCAGCGGACACAACGACTTTGCGATCGCTTGATTGGGATCGCGATCGCTTTGATATCGAGTTTGGGCTACAAAATGGTACTACCTATAACTCTTATATTATTCGAGGCGAAAAATTAGCGCTAGTTGACACATCCCACGCTAAGTTTCGCGAGCTATATCTGCAAACTCTAAAAGAGCAAATCGATCCCGCTCAGATTGATTATTTAGTCATCAGCCATACAGAGCCAGACCATAGTGGCTTAGTTAAAGAAATATTAGCCCTTGCGCCTAATGTTACTGTCGTGGCTACAAAAGTAGCCCTGCAATTTCTCAGTGAGTTAATCAATCAGCCTTTTAAACAACAAGTTGTTAAAAATGGCGATCAAGTTGATCTGGGTCATGGTCATGTTTTGCAGTTCGTAAATGCGCCAAACCTGCATTGGCCAGATACGATGATGACCTTTGACCACGCCACATCAATTTTGTATACCTGCGATATTTTTGGAATGCATTATTGCAGTGAGGCTACTTACGATGAGGATTTAAAGAGAATTACGCCCGACTATCGTTTTTATTACGAATGCTTGATGGCTCCTAATGCGAGATCGGTAATTTCGGCGATGAAGCGGATGGATGAGCTGCCGCAGGCTGAAATCGTGGCGAATGGTCACGGGCCCTTAGTGCGCTATAACGTTAAAGAATTAACAGAAAACTATCGCATGTGGAGTCAAGAGCAAACTAAGGGCGAAACTAATGTCGTGGTTTGCTATGTGTCTGACTATGGCTATTGCGATCGCCTATCGCAAGCGATCGGTCGCGGGATTTCTAAAACAGGCGTAGCGGTGGAAATGATGGATCTTAAAGCGATCGATTTACAGGAATTGCGGGAACTGGTTAGTCATGCATCTGGCTTAGTTGTCTGCACACCGCCCACAGGCAATAGTCATGTAGAAACTGCGATCGGTGCAATCTTAGCGGCCGCAAGCGAAAAGCAAGTAATTGGTCTGTACGAACCCCATGGCGATCGCGATTCATCAATCGATTTGCTAAATAACAGGTTTAAAGATTTGGGAGTAGTATCTGCTTTTTCCGCTATTCGTGTTCGTGAAAATCCAAGCGAGACAACCTATCAACTCTGTGATGAAGCAGGAACTGACTTGGGACAGTTGCTGACACGCAAACAAAATATTAAACAACTCAAGGCGATCGATGCCGAACTCGATAAAGCACTTGGGCGTTTAGCTGGTGGTTTATATATTATTTCGGCTGCTAAAGGTGGCGCTCGCAGTGCGATGTTAGCGTCTTGGGTTGCCCAAGCCAGTTTCAAACCCCTCGGTTTTTCTGTGGCGGTAGCAAAAGATCGGGCGATCGAATCGTTTATGCAAGTGGGCGATCGCTTTGTCTTAAATGTTCTCGAAGATGGAAACTACTCAAAACTGATGCAGCATTTTCTAAAACGATTTGCCCCTGGGGCAGATCGCTTTGAAGGTGTCAAAACCCAGTTATCAACCTTTGGCGCTCCAATTCTCACCGATGCTCTCGCCTTTATGGAATGTGAAGTGATCAGTCGGATGGAATGCAGCGATCATTGGCTGATCTACGCGATCGCAGAAGAAGGTCGCGTTTCTAAACCCGAAGCTCTCACCGCCGCCCACCATCGCAAAATCGGAAACCATTATTAAGCAAGATTTACGCCGCGCAGAGCGCGATGTAAATCTATAACTTATAAAATCTAAACTTTACCAAAGCGGCGATCGCGTTCTTGATAATCAATTAGAGCGCGATGAAATTCACTACGATTAAAATCTGGCCAGAGTATATGCGTGAAATACATTTCTGTATATGCCATTTGCCAGAGCAAAAAATTGCTCAACCGCCGCTCTCCACTGGTACGAATTAATAAATCAGGATTGTGGGTTCCTGCGGTATAAAGATGTTGTTCAAAAAGATTTTCGTCAATATCTTCAGACTTGATTTCTCCTGACTGAGTTGCCTCGGCAATCTGTCGGCAAACTTTGACGATCTCGCGACGACTGCCATAGTTGATCGCAACTGTGAAATGAATAGCTTGATTATTAGCTGTAGCAATCTGCGATCGCTGAATTTCTGATCGCAAAGAATTTGATAGCGAATCAAGATCGCCTACAAAGGAGATCCGCACCCCTTCGCGGCACATTTCTTCTAATTCGCGGCGCAACATTCGCTCAAATAAAACCATCAAAAAATCGACTTCTTGAGCTGGGCGACTCCAATTTTCGGTCGAGAAAGCATAGACAGTTAGCGCCGCAATTCCCCAATCCTTGCAACATCGCAACAAATCTTTAAGAGCATCTACTCCTTGTCGATGCCCAGCTATTCTTGGCATTCCCTTCCGCTTTGCCCAACGACCGTTACCATCCATAATTACGGCAACGTGTTTGGGCAAAAGTTGACGATCTAGATCTGTGGGCAAAGTTTGTAGTAGCTTAGCAGTCATTTCTTTTCTGACGATTTTCGATTTACCATTTTGCCGAAATTTAATCTTGACCAAAGCCAGTCAAATTTGGGTACATTTCTTCCTAAAGGAATCGGACGATAATCCCCCAGTTTAGTTTCTAAAATTTCCCGCAGACGACTACTTGTAACAGGACGATCTAAGATGCCATTTTCGGCGATCGCGATCGAACCTGATTCTTCGGAAACCACAATACAAAAGCAATTTCTGACCCGCTCTGTAATGCCCATGGCAGCGCGATGACGTGTACCAATTTCTCGTGAGGCAGCCCGTTCAGAAATTGGCAAAATTACACCAGCTGCCAGAATCCGATCTTCGCGAATCAAGATTGCTCCATCATGCAAAAGTGTTGAAGTTTGAAAAATTGTATGTAGCAATTCTTTGGATAATACCGCATTTAACTTTACCCCTGGCACTGAAAAATCGCGCTCATCAATCGGTTCGCCAGTCTCAATAATCATCAGCGCACCCGTTCGATTTTGAGATAGCTCAATTACAGCCTCAATAATTTCTTCAATTACAGAATCAGCTTCGACTTTCGGCGATCGCCGATTAGTTGTAGTTTGAATTAAAGAAAGCAAATCTCCACGTCCCAGTCGTTCGAGAAATTTCCGAAGTTCTGGCTGCAAAATCACTGCCATCGCTACAGCAGCCCCAACCAATAATTTATCAAGAATAAAATTTAGTAAGCGTAAACCTAGGCGATCGCTGATCACACTAGCGATTAACAAAAAAACAATCCCACGCACCATCAACAAATTGCGGCGATCGTTGCTGAAAGACAGCATGAGGTAAATCAATCCCAATACAGCGAGGATATCGATCGCTCTCATGATGAATGCAATTGAGTTGATATTGGTAAACCACTGCATTCATCGCCCTCTCATTCGCAACTTAAAAAGTACAACTATTTGCGTAGTCTTTCTGGCAAGCAATCTTGACGCAATAAATCCTCACGAGTTTCACGTTTGATGATCAGACTAGATGTGCTACCTTCGACAACTACTGCCGCAGGTTTGGGCAATCGATTGTAATTTGAAGCCATGCTGTAATTGTATGCGCCCGTTCCCAATACGACCAAGATATCACCTGGGTTAGTCGCAGGTAATTGG
Source organism: Pseudanabaenales cyanobacterium (assembly GCA_038230875.1). GTDB lineage: Bacteria > Cyanobacteriota > Cyanobacteriia > Pseudanabaenales > Pseudanabaenaceae > Pseudanabaena. The sequence goes on along the minus strand of JBBRMK010000022.1, from coordinate 13,314 downwards.
ATATCTTTAATTAAAATATCACCCGATTCACAATGCTTACCTGCGATCGTCACCGTTTGCGACAAGTCAGCACTCATCCGATTTGCTACGACTGCGCGATATTGAGACTGATAAGTAATGGGGCGAGGATTGTCTGACATCCCGCCGTCAACTGTGATATAGGTACGAATATCAGGAACAGTCTTGCTACCACCGATTGTATAGGCGGTTACACAGGTCGAACCAATCAGCGATCGCCCTGGTTCACAAAGCAATTTTGGCAATGTTAAACCTGCGGAAATAAAAGCTTCAGTTACGCCAGCCACAACTGCTTTTACCCAGTCTTCAATACTTGGCGGATCATCAGACTCAATATAGCGAATCCCTAGACCACCGCCAATATTTAGTTCCAAAAAATTCAAGCCATATTTCTCACCTGCAAGTTTGAACCACTGCACCATCACACCACCAATATCTTGGTGAGGCTGCAGCTCAAAAATCTGTGAGCCAATGTGAGCATGAATACCAATACAGTTGAGTTTAGACTGAGCTACTAAAGCAAACACTGCTTCTATTTCATTGGGGTCAAAGCCAAATTTGCTGTCAATATGTCCTGTTTGAATATATTCGTGGGTATGGCATTCGATTCCAGGGGTCAAACGTAGCATGATGCGCGGATTAGATGTTTGCTCTTTAGAAAGGCGATCTAAAGTTTTTAACTCATGCCAGTTATCAACCACAATCGTGCAGCCAGATTCGAGCGCATAGCTAAGTTCTTCAATCGATTTATTATTACCATGAAAATAAATCAAACTTGCGGCAACCCCAGCTCGCAACGCCGTCAAGATTTCACCTGCAGAAACAACATCAATACCTAGTCCCTCAGAGCCGACGATCGCACAAACCGCTAGACAACTCCAAGCTTTAGAAGCATATAAAACCTGTGACTGTCCTTGATAATGCTGATTTAAAGCATCGCGATATTGTTGGCAAGCAGTCCTGAGACTAACTTCATCTAAAATATAAAGCGGCGAACCATATTGCTGCACTAACTCCACTACATCGCAACCACCAATCTCAAGGCGATCGCTAGAGTTAATAATTGCTGTTAAAGGTAAAAGTTGTTGGTTCGGGGACAAGCTATCTAAGCTTGTAACAGTATTTTTGGGCAAATTCGCTGAATTTACCGAAACAGTCTCTTCTTTTAGACTGGATAAAACAGTAGTCATGAAGCACCAATATATTTTGCAAAATCCTTTAATATTATTATAAAAAATTACTATTATAAAAAAATAGGAAGTTTTATTTATAAAGATTATTATTAAATTAGAAGTGAGTGCAAATTACTCACTTCTAATCCAATGAGATTCAATTATCAATTTTTTCTAAATTTAGCGATCGCTGTAATTCTTCAATTTCGTCCTTATGGGCGCGGACTTTAAGTTTTGCATCTGGTAAAAGTTGCAAGCTAACTTTACGCTCACGGGGTACACCGCGCCAATAAAATATACCAGCGATCGGTGATATAGCTATAGACCATAACCAAAGATTTTCTAAATCAGGAACTAAAGTACCGAGTACTATCGCCAGACAAACCAAACCAGTAGCCGCTAATACTGTCATAAATATTGCTAAAAAAAGGCTTGGCTTGACTTGCCCTAGCAAAACTGCAACGTCACGATCAGGATCAATCTCAACTACCTTATAAGTTCTTTGTTTAAAGTGATCGCGGACTTGCATTAATAGGCGATCATCCGTAAGTTTATCTACAGCGAAGAGAGCTTCTGCTGTGCGATCGCGAATCGAGCCTCGTAAAAAGGAAATCAACCCAAAAAACAACAGGATTGTCAGGAATAGGGTGGAGTATATTGTCGGGATTGTTGCAGGCATTCTGGCTGAGATTCTATGGGTTTGAGATACAATCTTTTAGATAATCATTATAAAATAACAACTCTAAAAAATCTCTAAAGACTCAAATCTTTGATCAAAATCAATTTTATGATTTTCAGCACCTAATGCTCTGAAACATTCCATAAGAAACATTTCATAATTGATTTCATAATTTAGAGTTGCTGCAAATGTTTAGTTTGATGTATCCTTTTAATTTTGATATACGTCGTCCATGTTGAAATCGAAGTTTTCGACATGAACAAAAAGAAAAACCTGAAGCAGGGCTTTGCCCTACGACCATCTACAAGAAATACGGGTTCGATCTTAGACGCGGTATATAAAGATTAACAGTTAGACTTGTGGCTTCTAGAACTACTTGGATAAAAATACAACGATGACTGAATATCCTAAAGCTAACTATGTAGGCAGATATGTCGATGATTCGTTTAAACTTGCCAAGTTTTTTCGAGTATTACGCAAACGTTGGATTGTAATCGTAGCGGTTTCGGTCACCGTATTCGCTGGAAACACTTATTACACCTTTACGAGAACTCCACAATATCGTTCCAGTGCATCTCTGCTGATCAATAACTCGACGATCGCTGTATCGGATATCCAAGTTCCGGGCTTACCAGGTAGTTCATTAATTAACCTTGGCACTGAAATTGGAATTCTGAGAAGTCGTCCTTTAATTGAGGTCGCTGTTGCCAAGATGCGGCAATCGCCCTCAGCTAATTCTTATAAAGATATAGATGCGGGTACGATCATGGGTGGATTGGATATCCGTCCTGAAAAAGATGCGCTGATTTTGCGTCTTACCTACACAGACAGTGATCCGAAACGCGCAAGAGAAGTTCTTACTGCATTATCGCAAACTTATGTCGAATATAGCTTAAGCGATCGCCGTACCAAGTCCAGTACTGCGATTAAGTTTATTCAAGACAAGCTTTTGCAACTTAAACCGCAACTTGATAAATCGGCTTTAGCAGTTACTCAATTCCGCAAAACTTATAACATCGTCGATCCTGAAACCTATGCCGCTTCTGTTTACAAAATGCGCGAGGCTTTAGAAGTTCAAGCCCAAGAACTACAAATCAAAATCGCTCAAGTTCAGCAGCAATATAAAGCGCTTAGTCGTCAAGTTGGTAAGTCTCCAGATGCAGCGATCGGCGGAGCGATTTTACAACAAGATGTTCCCTATCAGTCTTTGGTTAAACAATTTCAAGAAGTTGAGACTAACTATTTCCTAGAGCGGACTAGATTTCGGGAAGATCATCCTAATGTGCAAGCACTCAAAGATCGTCGTGATGAACTCTATAGATTATTAGAAACTCGCGCCCAGTCAGTAGTTGGAGTTAGAGGCGGTAATGTCAATATTACCAACGAGCCAAATAGTCCGATCCAACAAACTTTAGCAACTCAGTTATTTGATGCACAGACAACCCTTGCGGTTAGCCAAGCCCAGCTAGAAAGTATTAGAAGCGCTCAGTCTGAAGTTTCTAGTGCTTTTTCTAAAATTCCCCAAATTCAGCAAAGGTATGTAGAAATCCAGAGGCAACTAGCTCTTGACACCTCAACTTATAACAAGTTAACCGAAAAATTAGAAGAATTGAGGATTACTGAAGCACAAGAGATTTCATCATGGAAGGTTTTGGAGCCGCCCTTAATCCCTACACGACCATCTTCACCAGACATTGAAAAAAGCCTTATTACGGGAGCTTTTATCGGTTTGGTACTAGGTGTCTTGTCTGCTCTACTGCTCAATCGGTTAGATCAGCGTATTCGTGAAGTAGAGGAAGTGAAGGAAATTATCGATATTCCTTTGCTTGCTTCGATTCCGATGACTGAAGTTGCCTCTTTGAATGCAATGGTTGGTCAAGGCATATTGCCAAGTAGTAGTTATTACGCTTTTAAAGAGGCTTTAAGTTCACTCGCATTAAACTTGCGTTACTTAGGTACGGACAACATGATGAAAGTGATTGCCTTCACTTCATCAGTGCCATCTGAGGGCAAGAGTACGTTGACATACAACCTTGCCACAATTTTATCGGCTCTAGGCTACAAAGTACTATTAGTAGATGCTGATATGCGAAAGCCGACAGTTCATAAGTTGGCAAAGTTGAGTAATAAAGTTGGTCTGTCTACGGCTTTAGCAACACCTAGTCCTTGGCAAGATCTAATTCAAGTCGCTGATGAAAAGGGGCATCTCCATGTTTTAACATCGGGTTCACTCCCCCCCAATCCGATGTTATTGCTAGAGTCAGCAAAAATGGCAGCGCTCATTCAAGAATGGCGGAAAGAGTATGACTATGTTTTGGTCGATACTCCTCCTGTAATTGGTATAACCGACGCTCAATGTTTAACTTCTAAGGTTGATACATTTATTCTCGTTGCTGCAATCAATCGTTCTACAAGAAGTGGAATTTCACGAGCTTTAGAGGTCTTATCGACCGCAAGAGCTAATGTTTCTGGTTTGTTAATTAATATGATTGGTTCTTCTGATAGTGAATATCATTATGGATATTATGATCAGTACTATCTCGACTCCGCAGGAACTGAAGAAGAAGAACCTGAGCCAACGGTAACAGCAATTGAGAGTTCCAAAATATAAACCCAATGCAGTGCTTTGCGCCCCTAATATAGCTACTCCCTTCCCAGTGAAAGATTAGACATTAAAACCAAATAATTAGCGTTGCGGCGCTTCGCGCCGCAACGCTAATTATTTGGTGGGAAGGGAGTAGCTGTGTATCAGGACATAAAACCCAAGAAAGCAAAAGGCGGCGCGAAGCGCCGCCTTTTGCTTTCTTGGGTTTGGTTTTGTCTTAATATCAAGTGGCGTATATCACAGACTCAAAAGAAAAGGATGTACAAAGTGCATCCTTTTCTTTTGAGTTTTAAAAATCTACGCCACGTTTGAGATCTACGCCTTTTTCGGCATAATGTTTGTGACATACCATTTCTGAATGCACTGAAGCGAGGTCAAAATAGGCGGGTTGATTAAAACAACGTCCTGTAATGATAATTTCGGTATCACGAGATTTTTTGAGCAAGGCTTGGCAAATTGGCTCAACGGGTAGCAAATCTAGATCGACAGTTGGATTTAATTCGTCAAGGATAATCGTTTTGTAAAGCCCTGAGGCGATCGCTGCTTGAGCAATTTCCCAACCACGTTGAGCTTCGATGCAGTCCATTTCTTGTTGCTGTCCACGCCAAACGATCGCATCACGTCCACAGCGCTGATGATCGATTACATGAGGATAGCCGCGTTTGAGGGCGGCGATCGCTGCATCTTCGGTATAACCTGCACCGCCTTTGAGCCATTGCATGATCAGGACACGGTGAGATAAATCGCGACTTATGCCTGTACCAATCGCCTTAAGCGATCGCCCTAAAGCCGATGTGCTTTTTCCTTTACCAGCACCTGTATAAATCTCAATTCCAGTCACATCATATTTTTCAGCATGGGCTTCATCGTGCGATCGCATTTCGGAATGCAGGTCGGCGATATCGATCAGTGATGGTGGCGCGCCGCGCCCTGTGCAAATTACTTCGAGATGCGCTGGTTTGTTTTTTAAATCTTTGACAATGCGATCGGCGGGGATTAATCCTAAATCAAGCACAGGATTAATTTCATCAAGGACAATCACCGAATAAAGTCCCGAAGCCATTGCTCCTTTAGCGATCGCCCAACCTCGTTCAGCTTCTTGTCGGTCAAATGGGGTAACGTGTTCGGCATCAAAAAACTCAGATCGCCCTGTCCGTACATGATCAATCAAATGCGGAAATCCCTGTTGCAAAGCTGAAATCGCGGCGTCTTCAGCATATTCACGCTCGGAGCCTTTAAGAAATCGCAATAACAAAATGCGCGTACCCACCACAGGTGATGTATCTGACATTCCTAAACCAAGCGATCGCAATACTACGCCCAATGCTGCCTGTGATTTGCCTTTACCAGTTCCGTCATAAACATGGATTTGTCCGATCTCACGTTCGGGACGCACCTGTGCGGTCATGATGCCAATCGCTGCCATGTTTTTATCCAATCTCGTTCATTGTGATTATATCGAAGGTAAGGCGGCACTTTGTTCTGTATCTTCTTTTTACAGGACAACAGCTATACAATGTTGTAGTAACCTTCCACTCATCTTAATATTGTATTGCTGAAATTTGAGTTCATAGTAGATGGACCACCCGTATCACAACAAGCTCGACGGCGAGAGCGGCTAAGAGAGTGGAAAACGGTGGTAAGAGAAGAGGCTGAAAAATACTGGTCATCTGAGAAACATATAGCTACTGGGGCAGTTATGCTACAAATAACTTATTTCTACGATGCTGTAGCAATGGATGTAGACAATATCGTTAAGCCAATTCAAGATGCAATTATTGGTTTAGCCTATGTCGATGATAATCAAGTCACTGATGTTGTAGTTAGAAAAAGATATTTGCTAGAAAATTTTAAGATAAATAGTTTGACTCCGATTTTGGAAGAAGGCTTCACCCGTGGAAATGAATTTTTGTACATTGTCGTAACTGACGCTCCTGATCAAGAGGTATTGACATGATGACCACTCAAACTATGAATGCAGAAAGAGAGAAATTACTAAAAATTGCAGATAAATATCGTAATCAAGGTTATGAAGTTACATTTCATCCAAATACCGAGGATCTACCTAGTTTTCTAAAAAACTATCGCCCCGATATGATTGTGCGTCGCGGAGAAGAAATTGTAGTAGTAGAGGTAAAGTCTCGCTCTTCACTTAGTTCTTTACCACCTCACTATTTAAGTGATTTAGCTGAGGTTATAGAGAAACATCATGGTTGGCGGTTAGATCTCGTGATGGATAACTCAGGGGATGATAATCCATATCCATCTAAGTCTGAAGGATCTCTGCAAAGACAGGAAATAGAATCACGCTTGCCTATAGCAAAGCAAATTGTCGGTCAAAACTTAGAATCGTCTATCTTATATGTTTGGTCTTTGGTTGAGGCAACTTTAAGACTAATTTCCGAAAAGGAAAAGCTAAGTTTAAAAAAGATTGATCCACTTTCTTTGGTAAAACAGTTAACTTATGAGGGTATTATTTCGCGTTCTGATTATCAATTACTGATGAATGCACTTTCATTGCGTAATGCTGTTGCTCATGGGTTCAAAACCAATGAACTTACACGCAAATCTGTACAGGAACTTATTGAAGTTACTGAAAATTTATTAAAAGACTTGAGTTCTGATACAGAATGCTAAAATCTACGTTTTAAAGCCAATATTTTGTGTTATGAGAAAATTTGCAGCGCGATCGCTGATAGCTGCTATTTATAAAAGACAGGATAATCGACGGATTGTATAAAGGTATTAAGTACGAGAAGATCTATCCATAATGCATAATCATGTAAATACAATCCTTTGTTACTTAACTGCTGGCAATTTATTTCAAAATTTATGGCAAAAAATTGGGCGATCGCGATCGCTGCATTTTCTTATTTTAGTGTTAGCACTGCCGTCTATGCCGATGTCAAAATGTCACAGCGTGCAACTGAGTTGGAAATTGATCGCCAAGTAATTGAGAGCAGCCCTGTTTTACAACGTTGGCTAGAGAATCCGCCTGATTTGCTAGAAGATATTTACCACACACCGAGTTTTGAGTCGAAAGTTAGATTTGGTATAACTTCCAGAGATAATTCTCTCGGGGTTGAGGCGGGGGTTGAAGATTTATTTGTGGGGCGATCGCCTTTGACTGTGAACGGTAACTATCAAACTGAGTTTAGCGGTCGAGAAAGTGAGCTTCAAGCAAATATTCGTTATTATGTGTTGCCTTTAGGTTCTTATTTTAATTTTTCTCCGATTGTCGGCTATCGTCAATTTAATCAATTTGAGCGACCGCAAATTTCAGGTTTAGATGTGGGGTTGCAGGGGATTTTAGTTTTGTCGCCGCATAGTTCTGATTTGCGGTTGAGCCATACTTTTACCGCTCCGAGTAGTAATTTGGAGATGAGTAAGACAACCCTGTCGTCGAGTTATGCGATTACAAAAAATCTGCGATTGGGGACAAAAATTGAATGGAGGCGATCGCCTTTGATTTTTGACAGTCGTGTAGGAATTTTATTTGAACTAGCGCTTTAAGTTAATTTGGCAACAGGATAATCGGTTAATACTTGTCTTTGCGTGATCAAATCGATCGCGGTTACCAATAACTCGCGGTTGGTGCTAATGCTAAATAAAACTTTGAGCCGATCGCTATCTGGCTGTCCCAGTGGATCGAGCCTAGCGATCGCCTGTGGAATTCCTTCTCCATTATCATCAGATTGCAAAGGCTGAAAAGTCTCTTTTGCTTTTTGACCAAACTGCATAACAATGCGATCGCCATCAAAACTTACTTCCGCCGCACCTGTGGGACGACTTTCAAGTTCACCAATTGTGAGCGCGATTTCAGTTTGATCGATTTGAGAGGCTCTTAGCAATAGCTCTACAGGGCGGCGTGTGGGATAGCCCTGGCCACGTTGAAATATTGGCTGATACTTCCATTGCTCTCCAGTACGATCCCAATAACGAATAGCATAAGAATGGAATAGATAATCTTGAACGCTTACGCCTCGACTGAGCATCAGAGCGCCATGTGCGATCGCTTCAAATGGCTTATGACTGTACACTTTCCCCATTTTGAAATAGTCTTCTATAAAAGAGCGTACTGATGGAATCAGCGTACAACCACCAACTAAGAGAATATGTTTGATGTCACCTTTGAGAATCCCTTTGTTAAAAGAGCGATTGATTAATTCATCGATTGCTGTTTGTAAAATCCGATAAAATCCTTTACGTTCCAGTAACTGCTCTAATTGTTTGCGGGTATAACTAATCTCTATTGTCGATTGCGTAGCTAGATCAAAAAAGATTTCTGATGCAGTTTCGGCTTCTGAAAGTTTAATTTTAATACGTTCAATCAAAAATTTAAAAATGTTTAGATTAGATACTTCGTGGCTTTTTAAACAGTCTTGGATTAACCATTGATCAATATCTTCACCGCCAATCGTATATCCTGTTTTAGCGATCGCTTCTGCTTTATGTTCTGTCCATTCACTGCGATTTATGCCGATCTGTTCTCCCCACTTCGATACATTTTCACTTCTAGGTAATCGCACGAGTGACAGATCCAATGTGCCACCGCCAAAATCGATTACTAATACTAATGCGCTGGGTGCGATCATTTCATAGCCCAAAGCCGCCGCAGTTGGTTCATCAATAATCCGAATCCGAGGCGCTTGCAATGTCGGCAAATTTGGTGCGAATATTTCGGTACTACATTCCTCTAGCCAACGCAAATATTTTTCGTAGGATTGGACAGGGGCCGTGAAAATTATTTCAGATGGAAAAATCTGCTGCGATCGCATTACTTTTAATAGTTCGCTCAAAAAATGATTGCCGACCCATTCAGGCGTAACTTTAACTCCATCCAGATGGGGAACATATCTTATATCGGCAACTAATCGACGCTTAATTTGATTAAATAATCTCAAGTGAGGATGATCTTTACCTTTATCAATAACAGGCTGACCGATTTCAACAATTTCTGTTTGAGCATTCTGCACATATAACAGCGATGGTACAAGAGCATTTAAAGGTGCGGGACGATTTAGACTCTCAAAATTTAAAGTTTCAGCTTGATTAGTAGCGATATTCCATCGCGCAATCACTGTATTACTACTACCAAAATCAATTGCGATCGCATTCATAATTTAACTCTCTTCCATTGCTTATATATTCCCGTTTTCTCAAAAAATCACTATAAGTTTAATATGCGTTCAACATTTATTCATAGTTCGATTCCTTCTCGTTTAATATTTCTTAAGTAGGCAATATCTCGGGTCTGAAAATCTTCTTCAGCAATAGGCACAATAGAAACAAGTTCATCATGTTCCAACATTATTTTTAGTCGCAGGTCTGACATATTATAGATTTCTTGTACCTGAGATACTGGGCTTTTGAGGACGATAAGTAAGTCAATGTCTGATTCTGAATTGGCTTGATTTCTGGCATGGGAGCCAAATAAAATCAATCGGACAAGCCGATCGCCATATAACTCATGTAGCGATCGCTTAATTTCATTAACAGTTAGTGCGATGCTAGTTAAACTTGTATTCATTTTCTAAGGAAAGTAACGATAAAATTCTTTACGATGCATGGTTCTGATTATTTCAATCGAACTGCTAGAAAGCTCTATGCCAATGCGATAATCTTCTACTCGAATACGGTAACGGTTTACTGCCCCTTGCATGGCTTTAACATTTGGTATTTCCTGTATGCTTTCGACAGCAGGGATAGTTGTGAAAGCAATGTCATAAATTCGTTGGTATGCTGGTGTGCCTTTGAGATTTTTGAGATCTTTTAAGAATGACTGACGATATTGAACTTCCACTTTAATCCTGCAAAAAAGCTTTGGCTTCGTCAATAGAATAGAGAGGACTTTCTTTCCCTTCATCCATTGCTTTATTAAGGCAATAATCTTCAATAGCATCGCTTAGATTTTCTAGGGAGGCATTCTCAAAGGGTAAGAGTTGTCGCCAAATCTCAATCGGAATGACAACGGCTGTGGGTTGTCCATCTGTATTAGTCAAGTATGCAAGGTTTAGCATATTTATCTCTCTGGTTGATATCTATGAGCATAGCAGAAGTAAAAATGAAATAAGGGCGCTGCGATCGCATAATCTCGTCAAGAGTTAGCACAATGCTAGTTAAACTCGTATTCATCGCTTTAATACTTGTTAAAAGGCAATTTTAAGGCTCTTGTGGTGGATGCCAACCTGCGCCAATCCATTGTTGTCTGACCATTACGGCGCAGGTGTTGTTAAGTTGTAGCGCAGTTACGGTGGCGCGACCGATCGCAACGACTAATGATATGTGTGCCATCGGCTGACCAAGTGAAATGTCGATTCCATTTTTGAGCGCGTGGGTTGAATAGCTTCACCTGACGACCTGTTTCTGGATCTTGGCGATGGGTTTGGGTTCCCTTAAAGTTGTTGCACAACCGACAGGCAAGCCATAGGTTCTTTTCATCATCTGTTCCGCTTTTTGCTTTGGGAATAATATGCTCAATTTCTAGCATTCCCAAGACGTATTTTTGCAAGCTACGACAATAGCCGCATTGGTCTTGCGCTGCAAACCTCACTCTGGCTCTAACTTCTTCGGAAATCCTTGTGCTGCTCACAGACTCAATGGCTGCCTTAGACCACGTTTAACGCTTTCATTGAGGGCTTGGGCTTTTCGCATTAGTCCTGCTTGATAAATTTCCATTAACATTTCTAGTTCAGATTGCTCGGTTGTGGTTATGGCTCTTTCTTGTTGGATTTGGAGGAGTTGGCTTAATCTTTGGTCTTGAGATGGTTCCATCTGAAGTTCGGTGAGGGCGATTACTTGATTGTCGCTTAGGATTGATATGGCAGGAATGTTTAAGTTAGGCTTATGTTGGAGTGATTCGATATGTGTGTTCTGCTCACCTGATGTTTTGGTGTTATGGTCTAGATCGGTTACTTTGCTGTTGTCTAAAAAACTGAAAAGATCAGTTAGTAATCTATCCCTTAACATCAATTTGTCTTCATCGGGGAGAGACTGGATTACTTGAACGATTGATTCAACTAGTTTTGTATTCATTGCTTGACTCCTTGCTCAAAGGCTTGATTTACGCGATCAATTTTTTAGTGCGTTTATTTAGATCCCTGTCGTATTAATTCCTTGTCAATATCAATTAAGATGGAAGGCTCAACTTCTTTTCCTTTCATCCGTAAAGCATCAGCGCAAAATTCGATTTCATCTTCCCAATATATGTAACGACCTTTAGGTTCTAAAGAAACTTGAGCAAAAAAGTCTGGGTCTTGGAGTGAACTAAATATCTCGCCTTGTTTAATAATTGGCAAAAAATCAACGAGAACATTTACTCGGTCTGTATATTCTAGAAGCAGTTTGAAATTTTCGACAGGTCGTATCTGATGAATTTGGTACATGATTTATCCATTTAGTCTAAGGGTTCTAGTTTCTTGGGTGATTTTCCAGACTAACATTGTTGCCAGTTGTCCATTAGTTCTTGTTGATGGAGGGCTGCCCATTCAATCACCATTGATTTCACGCGATTGGGAACTTTACCTTTAATAATTGCGATCGGTGAGATGCTGACAATGATTTCATGTTCACCATAAGATGCATGAATATGTGGTGGGGAATGATCGTCATAAAATATCCGAATTGTGATTCCATAAAACTCAGAAATTGTCGGGATTTAAGCTCTCTTGAAGTTGTATATCTGTATTATGACAAACTTCTAATAAAAATCGCCATATAGTTCCTTTAAGCCTAGTTTTAATTCGTGCAATGGTAACTGGATTCTGTTTAAAGTTGTACTCATTTTATCGTTCCTTGCTCAAAGGCTAGATTTACGCGATCGATTTGTTTCGGTGCTTCCATCTACTTGCAAAGCTTTGAATCCTTAGTATAAATTGATTTTCGCTTAATTATCCTGAATTTCATTGAAAATCGGCTGTAAAGTACTAATGAGAATGGGTAAGTTATTTTGAGCAGTGTCCCAGACAAGAAACAGATTTATATCGTCATATTCATGGATTAATCGATTTCGCATTCCAATAATTTGCGTCCAATCGATGCTTGGTAATTCTTGACGACCTGTTTCTGATATTCGGCGGCTTGCTTCGCCAATGATTTCTAAGCGCCTGACGAGGGCATCTTGTAGTTGAATATTTTGAAAAAACTGTTCGCGGGTGATTCCTTCGATATATTGCAAGGCTATTTGAGCGGCATTGAGGATGTCAAGTAAATATTGCTTGTCTCATAAACTGTTATTTGACATAGAGCGTCTCCAATGAATTTAGGATTGATTTTCGTCTGAGATAATTGCGGCTTGATTCTATGCCTCTACGACTTACTAGGTCTACATCTCGCTGAAAAATTGTTTTTAATTCATCTTCCATTTTGCCAATATGGAGTAATGTCCAATGTGCGTCATCTGAGAATTTGACTAAGCAATCAATGTCACTGTCAGGGCGAAAGTCATCCCGTAGTACGGAGCCAAATAGAGCAAATTCGGTAATCTGCCAACGTTGACAAAATTCGCGAATCTGCGGCATGGGGAGGTTAATATTTACGGCTAGGTTTGTATTCATTTTATCGCTCCTTGCTCAAAGGCTTGATTTACTCTCTCAATTTGTCTCGGTGCTTCCATTTGCTCTAAGAGTTCTATTTCTTTTACTTTATTAGTTTCTAAGTGATACCTGTGAATGAAAAATTGTCATTGTTTTATCGTAATAGCTCAAGCTAGAGCAAATAAGGATTGAAGAGGGTCTAAAGCGGTAAGAATGGATTCAAAAGTGGATAAACCTTGTCTTTTTCCAGTATTGACAATAGAACGAATCATGGCAAATAAATCACGTCCCCAATTAGAGCGAAAT
>JBBRMK010000021.1:0-54095 GCA_038230875.1 Pseudanabaenales cyanobacterium | reverse complement strand
TTTGATCATGACAGTCAAGCATCTACAAATTCTTCGTCAACACAATTCATCCATAAATCAAACTTTTGAAAAAGATGGTGAAGATGTTATTCAAGGATTAATAAAAACACCTAAGAGTTTGCCGCCAAAATATTTTTATGATGATCGCGGCTCAGAATTGTTTGAGCAAATTTGCGATTTACCTGAATATTATCCGACTCGTACCGAGGCATGGATATTAAATGAATATGCCAATGAAATTGCTGAAATTACGGGCGCTTGTGAACTTGTAGAATTGGGTAGTGGCAGTTCAACGAAAACACATTTTTTATTAAATGCTTATCAAAAAGCAGCTAACTCATTAATAGACTCAATTCCTGATGCTTTTAGCTATATACCCATTGATGTTAGCGGCGGTATCCTTAAAACTAGTGTCTTGCATCTACAACAAAAATATTCCAATCTATCAATTGAAGGATTATTAGGCACATACGATGAAGCGTTAGTTTATCTGGGCAAAAATCATCGCCGATCGCGGATGATTTTCTTTTTAGGTAGCTCGATTGGGAACTTCACACCAGCAGAATCTGATGACTTTTTAGGTAATGTTTCTCACGCTTTGACAAAAGGTGATTACTTTTTATTAGGGCTTGATTTACAAAAGCCTAAACAAATTTTAGAAGCTGCCTATAACGATAGCCAACAAGTAACAGCCGCCTTTAATTTAAATATGCTTGCCCATTTAAACTGGCATTTTCATGGAGATTTTAATCTTGATTTATTTAGGCATCAAGCAATTTATAACCAAATCGATCATCAAATCGAGATGTATTTATATGCGCGATCGCCTCATCAAGCATCTCTCGATATTCTCGATCTTAAAGTTCAGTTTCAATCAGGTGAAAGTATACTCACTGAAATCTCACGCAAGTTTGATTTAGAGGCAGTACAAGTACAACTGCGATCGCAAGGACTACAAACTATTAAGATCTGGACAGATCCCCAACAATGGTTCGGATTGATACTTTGTCAAGTTTAAGATTATTCTCACTTTAAAACACAGGTGCAGTTTATAAATTGCATCTATATTTTATTAATTTCATATGTTGAAGAATTAAATTATGCAATCACTGAACTTACACTCTTGCGATCGCCAAGATATTCTTGCTTATTTCAAAAATGCTTGGCAAATTGAAGATTGCCTAATGAAAAGTTTAATTAATCCAGAGACTTTTTATCTGAATCCTGATCCATTACGAAATTTATTGGTTTTTTATTTAGGACATTCGGCTGTCTTTTACATTAATAAATTAATTCGCGTTGGTTTATTAACAGAACGCATTAATCCTAACTTTGAAGTTCTTTTTGAAATCGGAGTCGATCCTGAAAAGCCTGATCATATTTCCAGTATTTTTGCAAGTCTTCGCAAAGCTGAAGTTACCCAAGTTTGGCAATATCGCCAGCAAGTATTTGACGCGATTTGCGAACTAATTGAAAATATGGCGATCGCTTTACCAATTACGCAAGAGCAACCACTCTGGGCGTTGATGATGGCGATCGAGCATCAATATATTCATATCGAAACTTCATCGATGCTAATTCGCCAGTTACCTGTTGAAAAGCTCAAATGTCCCGAGGATTGGCAATATGCACCCGCAAATGGTTATACAAAGCAAAATGAGATGATTGAAGTTACTGGCGGGGAGGTGAGCTTAGGAAAGCCTCAAGATTCAAACACCTATGGTTGGGATATCGAGTATGGCGAGCATACAGTTAATGTTGAGACTTTCTTGGCTAGCAAGTATTTAATTACTAATGCCGAGTTTCTGGATTTTGTGAAAGCTGATGGTTACAAAAATCAAGAATATTGGTCTAAGCAAACATGGGAATGGAAGACTGAAAATAATATCTGTCATCCTAGGTTTTGGATTCCCAATGGAGACACCTATAAATATCGAGCGATGTTTGATGAAATCGAAATGCCCTTCGATTTTCCTGTAGAAGTAAATCATTATGAGGCGATCGCTTATTGCCGCTGGAGAGGTAATCACACTCGTCTGATGAGCGAAGCAGAATGGCATCTCGCAACTTATGGATCATCAATCGGATCATCAATCAGATCATCAACATCAAGTCTTATTTCACCTGCACCAGAAGCAGACCTTGATTTTAATCTTAATTTAAAATTTGCTTCGCCTAGTCCTGTTGGTTATGGCGATCGCGACCAAAGTCATACGGAACTCTTCGATCTTCGCGGCAACGTTTGGGAATGGTTAAGCGATAATTTAACACCGTTTACAGGCTATCAACCTCATCACTTATATGAGAGCTATTCTGCACCATATTTTGACACTAAGCACAATATGATGGCAGGTGGGTCATGGATTACAGGTGGCACTGAAGCTGGTAAATACTATCGCAATTGGTTCCGTCCCAACTTTTATCAACACGCTGGTTTTAGAATAGCTTTATAGGATTTACAGCCTGTTAAGGCTTTGAGTAATACAGAAATTTTTTTGAAAGTGCCGCTTCGCGGCACTTTCAAAAAACTTCTGGGTTTTATAACAGCGCAAAGCGCTGTAGTACGTACAGCAAGTTAAAGTTCTAAATAAACTGAATAAAATAATGCATCCAAATCGAATTGAGCCACAAGCAGGACAAGAATCAGTATGGGACTATCCACGTCCTGCGATTTTAGAAGATACCACTAAACATATTCGCATCATTTGTAACGGGCTTGTCTTAGCTGAAACTCAACGGGCAAAACGAGTTCTCGAAACTAGTCATCCTCCTTGTTATTACATTCCCTTTGAAGATATCAAAATGGAATATCTAGTCGAAACCTCTCGCCGATCGCTATGCGAATGGAAAGGCGTTAGTCAATATTATGATGTGGCGATCGCTGATAAATATATAAGTAACGCTGCATGGCGATATGCTGCACCAACTCCCAATTTTATGGATATTCAAAACTCATTGAGTTTTTACGGTAGCTTAATGGAAGCTTGCTATGTCAATGATGAGTTGATTACTCCTCAAGCAGGAGATTTTTATGGCGGCTGGATTACATCCGATATTGTGGGGCCATTTAAAGGCGAAATAGGAACTTGGGGTTGGTAAAAAAAGTATAAAAAAAGTAAAAGTGACTCAAAGCGCCGCCTTTACTTTCTAGGTTTAATATTATGATGATCGCCATTACTCTTGATATTGATTCAGATCATGACACAACAGATTTCGTTTAAACTCTCCGACTTTGCAGCCGAGCTTGTTGCCACATTACCCGATTGTCTATTCGAGTCCGATGGCGACGATCCTATAATTACGGGTGTAGCGGCAATCGATAAGGCTCAAGTTGGAGAGATAACTTTTGTGTCCTCATCAAAATTTGTCTCTAAACTTAAAGATACTCAAGCTAGTGCTGTCATTCTCGATCTAAAAACACCGTCACCTTTACCCTGTATCCGCACCGCCAATCCTCGTATTCTCTTTGCCAAAGTCCTTGAAAAATTTTATCAGCCACCTACACCGCCCGTTGGCATACACGCCACGGCAATTTTGGGCGAAGGTGTGCAATTAGGTGCAAATGTAGCGATCGCTCCTTATGTAGTAATTAGCGATCGCGTCAAAATTGGCGATAACGTTACCATTTACCCCCATGTCACGATTTACAACGATGTCGAAATTGATGCAAATACGACCATTCACGCTAGTTGTGTAATTAGCGATCGCACTCAAATTGGTGCAAATTGTATTTTGCATCCCAATACCGTTCTCGGTGGTGATGGATTTGGCTTCGAGCTAGCTCCTAATGGAACATGGTACAAAGTCCCCCAAATCGGTCATGTGATCATTGAAGATAATGTAGAACTTGGTTGCTCATGTGCGGTTGACCGTCCCGCCGTCGGAGTGACAATCATTCACAAAGGCGCAAAACTCGATAACTTTGTCCAAATTGGTCACGGTGTGGAAGTCGGTGCACACTCAGTCCTCGCCTCACAAGTCGGCTTAGCAGGTGGCGTGACGCTTGGGCATCATGTGGTTATGGCAGGACAAGTCGGTGCAGCCAATCACATTCACATCGGCGATGGCGCGATCATCGGTGCAAAGTCAGGCATTCCCAGCGATGTTCCCGCAGGTGTAACCGTAATGGGATATCCTGTCGTTCCCGAAAAAGATTGGAAGCGCATCGTCATCGCTGAACGTCAACTTCCAGACTTGTTACATACAGTTCGCAAACTAGAAAAACGAATTATGGAATTAGAAGCCAAGCTTGCTGAATAGAAGGAGCAAGCAGAAATGGGTTGTAGAATATATAATAATCACGCACAGGTCTATGCGAGGACAAGTCCATGACTCTGCAACCATTAACTTATGAATCGATACCAGAGATCGACTATCCCGATCGTGATGGCAATCCTATGGCTGACAATACTGAGCAATATCGCTGGATTGTAATTATTAAAGAAAATTTAGAAATTATGTATGCTAGAGATCCCAATGTATTTATTGCGGGAGATCTATCTTGGTATCCTGTGCGCTATACCCAAAAACGCACTGCGCCAGATGTGATGGTTGCATTTGGCAGACCTAAAGGTAAGCGTGGCTCATACAAGCAATGGCTAGAGGATAATATTCCTCCACAGGTTGCTTTTGAAATTTTGTCACCAAGTAATAAAGACAGCCGTGGTATTGATTCTCAAGATGAAAAGTTTACATTTTATGAAACCTATGGCATTCAGGAATATTATATTTACGATCCTAATGATTTAACTTTAGAAGGCTGGCAGAGACAAGGCGATCATCTGACTCCAATTGAATCAATGAGCAACTGGGTAAGTCCACTGTTAGGGATTCACTTTGATTGGGCGGTAGGACAAGAATTAGTATTGTCTCGTCCAGACGGGCAGAAGTTTTTATCCTCAGTGGAGTTAAATGACAGATTGCAGCAAGCGAATATTCAAGTTTGGCAAGAACAGCAACGAGTCATCCAAGAACGCCAACGTGCAGATCGTCTTGCAGAGCGTTTACGAGCCTTGGGTATTGATCCAGACGAGGAGTGAGAAGTTGTTTATTGACTTCCATACACATCAACATCGCTACTCCCCTAATCTGATCAATCTGCAAACTCTGCACGTTAATCGAGAATTACAAGCAGAAAATTTACCTAATATTTGTAGTCTTGGCTTACACCCGTGGTTTGTGCAGATAGAATCATGGGAAACAGCATGGGAAAATCTTGTGATTCTTGCCAAATTATCAAATGTTATCGCGATCGGTGAATGTGGATTAGATCGAAATATTGCTTTACCAATGGAATTGCAAATTTCTGTTCTTCAAAGACATATAGAGCTTGCCGAATTATTACAGAAACCGCTTGTAATTCATTGTGTAAGAGCTTTTGGAGAATTAATCGCGCTAAAGAAAAATTCTAAATCTTCTATGCCTTGGATTATTCATGGCTTTAATAAAAAAGAAGAAGTATTTCAACAACTGCTTAAGCAAGGTTTCTATTTTTCATTTGGAGCTGCAATTTTAAGCGATCGCTCACCTGTCATTCACGCGATCGCCACCGTGCCGCAGGATAAATTTCTACTCGAAACAGATGATCGTACTGATATTAGTATTGAGCAAATTTACGATCGCGCCGCATTACTGCGTCATGTTTCACAAGAAGCGCTGCAAACACAACTATCAGAAACTTATGACCAATTGACTAGGCGACGCTGATGCTGGCTCCATCCCATCTATACCTCCACCAATCTCACTGAGCAATTCTTGCGCCGCAGTCAGCATTTCTGGCTCAAGATTTTTTAAATCTTCACGCGTGCTGAGATAAGTTTTGAGGGCAGTCATCGGGTCAAGTATCTCCGCAGTGCTGAGATCGGGCAATCTGCTCCGCAAGTTCTGACTAACAACTTCAGGAATGAGCGCATAATTATGCGCGATCGCCATCGCTTCATGTAGTAGGCGATCGTCGATTTGGGCTAACTGCTCAGCTTTGACTTTGTATATTAATCGTGCGATCGCCTGATCGATTTTTCCTTTCTGAATTGCTTTCAATAACTTCGCTTGCGGATCTTCAGACTGTGTCACATCTACTTCTATCGTCCGAAAAGCGCGCGTGGGAATAGGACAAAACTCAAACTTCACATTCCCCTTCTCAACTTCTAACCAGCAATATCCTTTTGCCTCATTCTCTTCCCCAAAATCTACGCGCTCTATACTACCTGGGTAAACCACAAGCGGCTGAGTCGCTAAAATCTGATGGCGATGCACATGACCCAGCGCCACATAGTCAAACGCCTCACGCGTCAACATCGACAATGGAATTGTGAAACCTTTTCCAGCCGCTAAAAATCTCTCTGCTCCATAAGTTGCCGTATCTACCATCACATGTGCAACCAGAACTGTTGGTAAATGCGGATCAAGTTGACGGATTTCTCCTTCTAAAACGACCTGTAAGCGATCAATCAGAAATTGACTTACTTCTGTCATTGATAAGCCTTCCGTCTCGGACTTCGTGAGCAAAGTTGATCGCGTAATCCAAGGCAACGTAATAATCTGAATATCTCCTGCACTTGTAGAAATACGATATGTCGCGATCGTATCTCCCACTGTAAAATTCGGTACAGCCAGACTACGATAAATAGCAAGACTCGCACCACCAATCCCCTGCGAATGTTGGTCATGATTGCCCACTAATAACACAGTCGGAATCCCTGCATCAGCAAGGCGACGAAACTGACGGGCAAAAGCTTGCTGCACAAGCGGCGGCGGCGTAGCATCAGGAAAAGCATCACCCCCAAATAGAACTAAATCGGCTGGCTCATTCACAGCGCGATCAATACAGATTGTCAGCGCTGCCACAAAGTCTTCTAATCGAGTATTTAGTCCAGTCTGGGGATTGACTTTGCCATGAGTAGTACTACCAAGATGGATATCTGATAGATGGAGAACTTTAATAGTCATAACTTCTCTTCCAATATTGCTATCAATTTAGCAATAATTTCATCAGTTTTTACATGGGTTAGTTTGCCGACTTTGTACGCAATAATTCGCTCATTAGAAGTAAATATCCGATCAGCTTTTGCGTAACTAGGCTTATTGAGACTACCTGTTTCAAAATCATCATCTACAATCACAGTTACATAGCGATCACTTTTATCTTGACTAGTAATCTGGCAGAGCATAAGATCATTTTTCGTTAACATTGCAATCACCAAAGCAGGTCGTCTTTTCATGCTGCTCAAATCTGAAAATGGAAAAGGAACTACTACCACATCACCTTTTGCAAAATTATCCTTTACAGATGTTCCCATGCTTTGTCCTCTTCTGGTGTTAACCACTCTTCTGCTAAACTTGCTTCACTCAAAAGACTAATTTCTAATTCTTTTGCTTGTATTGCTTTTGATTCAAGAAATAACAAGAAGTCCAAAACCTCTTTGAGTGTGAAGTCAGAGACTCTTTCAATTTTTTCTAATAATCGATTTTTGACTGAAGAGTTCATATTATTTTCTTACTCAAATAATTAATGTTGACATCTGAAAATTTACATTTATTTTATCTCGTACTGCTGTCATAATAATTTCTCCTCACAGACCCAACGCCATAGCCAATGCTTGTTACCTTGTTGTTGGATTTTTTGGACTTGATGAATTAGCGATCGCCTTTCTCTTTGATTAACTCCCCACAAAATAATCGAACTCTGCCAAACCAATGTGGCAAGAGTCATCGCTACACACAATCCCAAACCCAACATCGGCAAACGGTTAAAAGTTAAAGTCATGCGGACTGCTGTCCATGTAAAAGCAGCGATCCATAAATCAATATCTGATCGCAATGCCCAAATACTTGCAGTACCAACTGTCAGCCAAAGAAATCCATCAAATATCCATCGTAAATAAGTCTGAACTTCGATCAGACGTTGGACTTGACGCTCTAGAAGTTGATCAGAAATTGGCTTCGCAATTGGATCAAAAACAATATTGAAATCTTCATCGTTCATAACTTAGCCCATTCCTTAGTATAAACATTTTTTGATTAAAGAAAAGCTCCCATTAGGGAGCTTTTCTTTAAATTAGTTTGCCTCTAGTGGAGGTTGGCTAGGTGTAGAAGTTTGGCGACTGCGCCACCAAGCTAGTAAAATACCAGCGTTGAAAATGCTGGAATAAACTCCAGATAGAAATCCGATAATCAAGGCGAGCGCGAAAAATCTTAGGGTCGAACCACCAAATAAGAAAATGGCGACAAGTGGTAAAGTCGCGGTGAGAGTAGTATTGATTGATCGCGATAGAGTTTGATTGACTGAAGCATTGACTAAATTATTAAAAGTAGTAGCTCCAGCATCAAGTTTGACATTTTCACGGATGCGATCGTAAATTACTACCGTGTCATTGACTGAAAAGCCGCAGATAGTCAACATTGACACAATAAACAAACTGTCAATTTCAACGCCGAAAACTAACCCAAGAATAGAAAATACTCCTGCTGTAACGAGAATATCGTGAAATAACGCAATAATCGCAAATACTGCGTAATCTGGCTTAAATCGAAACGCTAAATAAATGGCAATCCCTGCAAAAGATAAGCCAAGCGCAAGTAACCCATTACTGAGCGCCTGCTGCCCGATCGCTGGTCCCACTTCATCAATCTGTGACTTTTTAGGATCGACTTCACCATATTGTTTTAGAGACTCTGTTAATGCTCCCTTCAACTTTTCACGCTCCTCAGTTGAGAGATGCGCTGTGCGTACTGATACGCCTTTGAGGTCTTTGCCCTCCACTGATTGAACTACACTATTTGTAAAACCTTTGCTTTCTACTGCTTGACGTACGACCGCGATATCTATTGGTTTACCGCAATTGCCATTATTACAAACTAGACCTAGCGTGACGCTAGATCCCCCTGTAAA
The DNA here is from genome assembly GCA_038230875.1 of Pseudanabaenales cyanobacterium. GTDB lineage: Bacteria > Cyanobacteriota > Cyanobacteriia > Pseudanabaenales > Pseudanabaenaceae > Pseudanabaena. The sequence goes on along the minus strand of JBBRMK010000021.1, from coordinate 45,205 downwards.
ATCAATTCCCAATCGCAAGGGTGAACCTAATTGCTGAAAAGAGAAAACCATTGCTACGATACCAGCCAAAATCACTGCTGTTGAAATCGTGATGTAAAGTCGAGCATTTTTAATTACATCTAATCTCATAAAATCGCACCACTTGTATTATTTTTAGGATTGTCTTTTCTACTATCGTTCGATTTGTCTTCAGAGGCTGCTTCTGCATCAACCTTTACCATAGAGATTTTGCCAAAAGCCTTTACCCCGTAATATTCTGGCTTACGGAAATTCGGATTGCCAATCATTGCGAGCATTAGCGATCGACTTAGAGTAACTGCGGTAAATACACTGACCAGTACCCCAACGCCAAGAGTGACCGCAAATCCTTTCACAAATCCTGAACCAAGCCAAAACAAAGCAAAACAAGAAATAAGTGTGGTCACATGGCTATCGAGAATACTTGACCATGCGCGATAAAAACCTGCTTCTACTGACTTATAAAGTGTACGTCCTGCGTTTAATTCTTCTTTAGTCCTTTCAAAAATCAGCACGTTGGCATCAACTGCAATACCGATACTGAGGATAAATCCTGCAATACCAGGTAGGGTCAACACCACGCCCAAGACACTAAAAGAAGCAAAGGTAATCACTGCGTAGGTAATCAAGGCAATATCAGCAACCACACCCAAGATGCGGTAATAAAGCACCATGAAAACTAAAACTAGTAATAACCCAGCCACCCCAGCATAAATACTACTGAGAATACTCTCTGCACCCAGACTTGCGCCAACTGTACGGTTTTCGACAATTTCAACAGGCACAGGTAAAGCTCCTGCGCGTAACTGTAAAGCTAATTCGGTAGCTGAGTCTAAAGTAAAGTTGCCTGTAATGACCGCCCGTCCACCTGTAATACCTTTACCTTGAAATTCAGGTCCAACAGAGGGATAGCTAATTAATTTTTCATCTAGAAAAATCCCTAAAACACGTCCTGTTCCACCGATTTCGGCTGTAGTTTTAGCAAACAGTTCGCCGCCTTTATCATCAAAAGTCAGGGCAACTTGCCAAGAGTCAGGTCCATTGCCAGTAGGCGAGGCGACAGCGTCTTTAAGCATATTGCCTGTAAAACCTGTCCGCTCAAAAATCCGTTTAAGTGCTTCGACACTCTTTTTGTACTCTGCCTCGTTATCAGCGATCGCCTTTTGATCGTTGCCAGTTTTCAGAATTTCGCGCTGAACCGTCGCCGCCTGCAGAATCTGCAATCTTGCCCTTAACTCGCTTTCAGTACCTTTTTTTTGCTTGCGAAAATCAAGCTGAGCAGTTGTTCCGATTACACGCTCAGCTTGAGCAGGATCATTAACCCCTGGTAACTGTACAACTAGTTGATTATTACCCGTTAGTAAAATCGTGGCTTCGGAAACACCTAAGCCATTAATGCGCTGCTCCACCACAAACTTGGCAGTTTCCATAATGCGCGGCGTGATTTCAGTGATACCTTGTTCAGGATTGATTTTCGCTTGGAGTGTGAGCTGTGCTCCACCTCGCAGATCCAGACCCAACTTGGGCGGATGACTGACGATCAGATACACAGCCCCTAATAAGATTGCCAATACAAAGGCAAGCAGGCGGCTTTGTTTACCCATATTTTTTTAGAGCTTTTTGGTATAGCCAGAGTGAATGGAAGAAATTGAGGAAATTTTTGACATCTGTGATCATAACTCACTACCTATAGTTATTCTTGTGACAGAGTTTTTTGCTTCTTTGTTTTGCTTCTTTGTTTTGCTTCTTTGTTTTGCTTCTTTGTAATACAGCCTACGCAAATTGTTGCGAGTAAACGGTAAACTTTATCAAAGCTAAAGTTTAGGTTGGATTTAGGTTGGATTTGTAAGATCTTGGATCGAGCGAGTCTTTCCGAAGACTGGCTAAATTATTCTATCGATCTCTTTTTTGGAGCGAACTGACTGTGACTATTTACGTTGGAAATTTGTCTTATCAAGCTGCTAAAGACGACTTGTCAAGCGTCTTTTCAGATTACGGCACTGTAAAGCGTGTGCAATTGCCTACCGACCAGGAAACAGGTCGGGTTCGGGGCTTCGCCTTTGTGGATATGGAGGACGATGCTCAAGAAGAAGCGGCGATCGCTGCGCTGAATGAGGCTGAATGGATGGGACGAACCCTGCGCGTTAATAAGGCTAAGCCTCGTGCTGAACGTACTAACGATCGCCCTAGAGGTCGGGATTACGCCTAATTAATTAGAGATAGTAAATGCGGCGCAAACCTCTGCATTTACTATCTGGGTTTAATTTTAAATTTAAGCCTAGCAATTAATTTATTACTTATTTATTTAGTATGGCTCACTAAATCAAACTTCATAATTTATCTAGATATATCTAGCTTTTGATATGCTGAATAATAACTGACTGCAAATTTACAAACAACTATGCCTAGATCGCAACGTAATGACAACTTCGTCGATCAAACCTTTACCGTTATTGCTGACACGATTTTAAAACTCTTCCCTGCAAGTCAGAAAGAAAAAGAAGCGTTCGCTTACTATCGAGATGGGATGTCTGCTCAAGGTGATGGCGAATATGCCGAAGCCTTAGCTAACTACGAAGAAGCGCTCAAACTTGAAGAAAACTCCTATGATCGCAGCTATGTTTACTACAACATGGGTTTGATTCATGCCAGTAATGGCGATCACAACAAAGCTCTTGAATTGTATGAGCAAGCGATCGAGCTAAATCCACGGATGCCCCAAGCTCTCAACAACGTCGCCGTGATTTATCATCATAAAGGTGAAAATGCTGAAGACGAAGAACAAGCCGATGACTGTTTTAATGTAGCTGCCGAACATTGGGTAAGAGCAATCCGCCTTGCACCGAATAACTATATCGAAGCCCAAAACTGGTTAAAGACTACAGGTAGAGCCGACATTAATCTCTTCTTTTAGGATTTAACGTAGCAACTGAATTTATATAAATAATCATGATTGACAGAGAGCAAGTCCGCCACGTCGCCCACTTAGGTCGTTTACAACTAACCGAGGCTGAAGAAATTTCTTTTACCAAGCAACTAGATAGTATTTTGGACTATTTCCAACAGCTAAATGAACTCGATTCTTTGCTAGAAGGAGTCGAACCAACTACTCGTGCTGTTAATACTGTCAACATTACTCGTCCTGATATACTTCAACCTTTTGGCAATCGCGAAACTTTACTCAATTGTGCTCCTGATCGCGAAGAAGACTTTTTTCGCGTACCGCAAATTATGAGTTAACTAATATTAGCGATCGCTCCCAATTGTTTAGGGCACATGACAAATTTCACACCATAAAATATGGATACTTCGGGCAACACCAACCTATCTTCTTTCAGGATCTTGTTAGCCGAAGACAATCCTATCAATCAAAAAGTTGCTATACGGGTACTGAAGCACTTGGGCTATCAAGCTGACACTGTTGTCAATGGTAAGGAAGTTATTGAGGCGATCGCCAACAAATCCTACGATTTAATTCTTATGGATATTCAGATGCCGGAAATGGGTGGTTTGGAGACAACTCAATACATTCGCAATCAGGAAATAGAATCTCAACTAACTCCTATTGCGATCGTGGCAATAACTGCCAATGCTAGTCATGACGATCAATATATCTGTCGGGAAGCCGGTATGAATGATTACATTAGTAAACCAATCCAAATTCCCGAACTCAAAAACATTTTGCAACGCTACGAAGCGCTCAAAAACAACAAAATCAATTAAATCCTTAAAAAAAGATGGCGCCAAGCGCCACCTTTTTTTTGTTTTTAAATATCCTTAAGCGACTTCAGCTTCTGCAACTTCTAAGACTACAGGAGCATAAACGCTAATTTTTTTGCGTGTTTTGCCAAAACGCTCAAAAGTGACAACCCCATCAACGGTTGCATATAAAGTGTCATCGCTACCACGCCCAACATTATTGCCTGGGTGAAACTTAGTACCACGTTGACGAACAATAATGCTGCCAGCCTTTACTACTTGACCACCGTAACGCTTTACGCCGAGGCGCTTGGCATTAGAGTCACGACCGTTTCTTGTACTGCCTGTACCCTTCTTATGTGCCATTTGTTTTGTATCCTCTAAAAAGTACTAATCAAAAAATTCTGCAAGTAATAATGCTTGGCATTATTTATTTACAGTGTTTATTTACAGTGGACTAAGCAGCCGTAGCGCTTAGATTAATGGCTTCAACCATGATCCGAGTCATAGGCTGACGGTGACCGTTCTTTCTACGGGTTTTTTTCTTAGGACGCATTTTGTAAACGATTACTTTTTTCGCCTTATGATGGCGCATTACAGTAACTTCTACGCTGGCGCTGTCAACTAATGGCTGACCGATCGAAATATCGCCATCCATATTGACAAAGAAAACTTTATCAATGGTCAATTTGCTGTCTAGTTCGGCTTCTAGTAGCTCAACGTCATAAAATCTGCCGACTTCGACGCGATATTGCTTACCGCCTGTTTCAATGATTGCGTAACTCATGGTGTTTAAATATTCGGTAAATGCCGTACAGGTATTGGGAAATTAGTTTCGCCAATTTTTTAAATAACCCGATCCGAGCATGAAAGATCGTGCGATCTACAACTATACATGAAATTCTCAAATAAATTTTCGCTCAGCAAAAAATTATTTGAGCCAGCCTAGTCCTAAGCTAATTAGCAATAGCGACCCAAAAATAAGTCGATAGCCAACAAACACCCAAGTCGTATGAGTTTGAAAAAACTTGAGCAGCCATGCGATCGCTAAGTACGAAAAAATCACCGATAAGAATAGCCCGATCGCTAACTGAACAACCCCAACTTCCCCAAAACCTTTTTTGACAATACTAACTAATTCAACTAAACCTGCGATCGTAATTGCAGGAATACCTAACAAAAAGGAAAATCGCGTGGCAGCTACCCGATCTAAACCTAGAAATAAACCTGCGGTTAAAGTCGATCCAGAGCGCGACACCCCAGGGATAATTGCCATCGTTTGCGCCAAACCCATCAATATCCCATCAATTACCCGCACTCTTTGAAAGGATCGCTTTTCAGTTTTATCCCGTTGTCCAAATATTTCGGCTAGAGCCAGTAAGCTCGACATCACAATTGAGGCGATCGCGATCGCGGTCAGACTCCTCAGAGGTGACTTGTCATAATCTGGGACAAAAATTTTAATTAGCAAGCCTCCAAACAAAATTGGGATTGTCCCTAAAGCGATCGCTATAGCTAGCTTAAACTCTTGAGATTTGTACTGCTGATGACGCACAGCCTCGATTGTGCCAAGTGTAATATTACTGAGGTCTTTCCAAAAGTAGCTAACAACCGCCACAATACTACCGAGCTGAATTACCGCGTCAAACGATAAACCAGCGTCTTTCCATCCAAAAATCGTGGGAACAACCTTGAGGTGTGCAGTACTGCTAATCGGCAAAAACTCAGTTAGTCCTTGCACGATACCCAAAACGAAAGCTTGCCAATATTCCATAAAAATTTAAGTCGAGTCCAACGACATATATCATGAACAGGTGTAACAAACCCTAAAAAATATATGGGTAAGCTTGCACTCTTCACTACTTTCTAGGGTTTAATTCTTAGTTTTGCTGGCATAATAAATAGTAAAAGCAATTTTTATTTAATCGGTATAAATATATGGACTTGAGAGTTTTAATTGTATTAGGACCTATCGCTTTGGTTGTTTTATGGGCAGCTTTTAATCTGGGTAAAGCCATGATTAAGGGTGAAGCTTCTTTATTTGGAAAACAAGGCAACAATCCTTTTCAGTAATTTCCGTATAAAGTCATCAGCTAAAGGGGACGCATCGCGCCCCCTTTAGTTTGTTGATTGTTATGTATGCACAGTCATCAGCGTACATAACGATAAAATAATTAAGAAATTAACAAAACTAATCTTGAAAGGTAGCTAATTTATGGCGATCGGAGAATATAAGCCTGGTTTAGAAGGAGTTCCTGCGACCCAGTCCAATATAAGTTATGTTGATGGTCAAGTAGGGTTGCTCGAATATCGGGGTATCCGTATCGAGGATCTTTGCAAGCATAGCCATTTCCTTGAAACCAGCTACTTACTAATCTTCGGTGAATTGCCAACAGCTACTCAACTAGAGGATTTTGAGCACGATCTTACCCATAGAAGAAGAATTAAATATCGTATTCGTGACATGATCAAGTCATTTCCCGATAACGCTCATCCGATGGATGCTTTGCAAACCAGCGTAGCAGCATTAGGAATGTTCTATCCTCTGGGCAATTTTCATGATGCGGACTACATTTATCAGGCCACGTTGCGACTATTAGCTAAAGTCCCAACTATGGTGGCAGCTTTTCATATGATGCGCCAAGGTAATGATCCTGTCATGCCTCGTGATGATTTGGATTATGCTTCCAATTTTCTGTATATGCTAAGTGAGAAGGTTCCTGATCCTTTAGCTGCCTATATCTTCGATGTATGTTTGACTCTTCATGCGGAACATACTGTCAATGCTTCAACTTTTGCGGCTTTGGTGACGGCTTCTACGCTTACCGATCCTTATGCAGTGATGACTTCGGCGATTGGCACTTTAGCTGGTCCCTTGCATGGTGGTGCAAATGAGCAAGTAATGATGATGCTCGAAGAAATTGGCTCTGTCGAGAATGTGACAGCTTATCTTGAGCATAAAATTGAGCGCAAAGAAAAGATCATGGGCTTTGGACACCGCATTTATAAAGTCAAAGATCCTCGGGCGATCGTGTTACAGGATTTAGTACATAAAATGTTCGATGAGTTCGGTCATGATCCCTATTATGACATTGCTCTAGAGTTAGAAAAGCAAGCCTATGAGAAACTTGCGAGTAAAGGCATTCATCCTAATGTAGATTTCTATTCGGGATTGGTTTACAAAAAACTTGGTATTCCTAGCAATTTATTTACAACTATTTTTGCGATCGCTCGTGTGCCTGGATGGCTTGCACATTGGAAAGAGCAGCTTTCTGATAATCGTCTTTTCCGTCCTACACAGGTATATACAGGTTTGCATGATGTAACCTATATGCCTATTCACGAGCGTTAAGATAATTGTTAGATGTTGTACAATCCAAACAATTGCAGATAATTTTTTGAAAGTGCCGCTTTGTGGCACTTTCAAAAAATTATCTGGGTTTTATGGTAGCGCAAGGCGCTGTAGCAATTAGCGCGATCGCTAAGAGTTAGCAAAACATACGTTAATAGCTTATATGAAGCAATGCCAGATACTTTTGAGGCAGAGATCATTGCTGATCCTTCAGATTACCAAAGTAATTTTAAATTGCTAGATGTCCACGAAACTAGCAAATTAGATCAGATAAATAATCAATGTCTTGGTCTCCTTGTCGGCTATCGTGATCTATTTCAAGTAGAGCTAACCGATAAAGAACTTATTGAAATATCATTTCTGGAAGAGAAGCTAGATAAATCCGCGATCACGATCGCTGTATTTGGGATGGTCTCAAGAGGGAAAACATCGATTCTAAATGCTTGGTTTGGCAAGAAATTGGGTGAGACAGGAGCAATCAATGGCGTAACGAAGGGAACTAATATTTATGAGTGGCAGACACCCTTACTCCAAGATCCTATTTCTGTTGCGGAGGAGAACAAAAAGCTTCATTTACGCTTTATTGATACAGAGGGGATTGATGAAGTTGACGGTGAAGTAAGCGGGGCGATTGCGCTATCAGTGGCTAAACAATCAGATTTGATTTTGTTTGTGATTGCTGGCGATATAACTCGTCTAGAACAAGAGGCGATTGCTCAACTTCACACTTTTTATAAGCCAATTTTGCTGGTTTTTAACAAAACTGATCTCTATCCTGAAAGCGATCGCATTGCAATCTATGAAGCATTACAGAATGAAGAAATGCGAAAGCTAATTTCACCTCAAGAGATTGTCTTAGCTGCGGCTGCTCCTAAATCTGTCAAGGTGCGAATCCAGTATAGTGATGGGCGCGATAGCCAAGAAATGTGGGAGCAACCAAAGCCTGATGTGCAAGCTTTAAAGGAAAGAATTCTCTCTTTGCTTAATACTGAAGGTAAAGCATTGTTGAGCGTAAATGTGTTGCGATCGCTATTAGAAGTTCAAAAAGCAGTCACTCAACGCTATTTACAGAAATTACAAGCTTCAAGTGCGATCGTTGCTTTGGTATTTATTAGTGAAGCGATCGCACTACAATTATCTTCCTCTCTATGGCTCGACGGCGTAATCAGTGCTAGCCTGAATGGAATATTCGCGTTTTGGACAATCGGGAAATATTCTAGCCAAAAGAAGTATTTATGGTTAATGCTGATTGTAGCGATCGCTTGTTTATCTGGAGCATTGGGAGTAAACCTTGAAATTACTCGTTATATTCAAATTGTTTGGACTGGATTGAGTTTACATATTCTATTTAAAAGCATTACTACTGACATTGATAACAGTCGAGGATACGGCAAGTTTGGGGCAGGGAAATTAATAGAAGAGATTATTAGATCTGTACCTGATAGCTCTATATTGCGACGTTTTCAGAAAGTTTCTATTCGCAAGAAAGATTTAGAGATTGCAGAAACTTCTCAAACACACTCTTATGAAAGTTCGCAATCTAAATTTAACCGCTAAAAGCAGAAAAAAGGTGCTTCGTTAATCCTTCTTCTAGGGGGATTTGAAAGGATAGAGTAATTGTTGCCAATAGGTTTTAGGGACTATCTCATCTACTCCATAGCTACTTGGCATTTGATTTTTTGGAGAATAGTAGGTGCGGAATAATAAATCGATGATTGGGAATCCAGAGAAATTCTTATTGCGAGCTTCTCGATCATTGCTGTGATGCCAGTGATGAAACTCAGGGGTGGCAATTATGCGATTGAGAAGAGGAAACTGAAATCGAGTGTTTGAATGATTTAAAATTGGTAAAATTGCCGCGAATACGAGATAGCTCCCAAATGTTTCTTTTGTAAATCCTAACAAAAAGAGTGGAACTCCTATGGCAATGTTTATAGTGATCGCTTCAATAGGATGTAGCCGTGCAGAAGCTAACCAATCTAGTTCAGCACTACTATGATGAATTAGATGAAATTGCCATAGCCAAGGCACAGTATGGGCTAAGCGATGCACTGCATAAAATGTCGTTTGAGCAATAAAAAAGGCTTCCACAAATTGCAATATAAAAGGTTGACTTCTGACCGATATTTGCAATGATGGTGAAATTGCTCCTTTAAAAAAAACAAATAAGAATGCGGCAATTAAATATGTACCTGCATTGACCAGAATGTGATTGAAGAAAAAATGGGCAACATCTGTTAGCCAACCTTGACGAAAGTGTTTTTGTTCCTTTCTAAGTGGGAAAAACTGTTCAAGTATGCCAAATAAAAGCCAAAGCACTAAAAAAGCAATAACAAATTTCATGGCTATGGGTCAATGATTTTTAATATAAATGCGATCTAAGTGCGATCGCATTTACCTAATCATAAATATAGCAATAAACCCCAAAAGGAGGGACAGCGCAAATCACCACCGCTCCTTTTACAGCTTGGAGATAGTTAACGATGTCTAACTAAAAAAGCAGGTAAATCTACTTTTGAGTTGGGACGAAACGATCGCACTGGCTGTGATTCTAGCGATCGATCTGATAAGTATTCAGGATTAGCAGAAAAAGCATCACTAGATTGATGCGTAGGTACAGGTTGAGTTAAGTGTCTAATTGGTTTTTCGTTTAGTAGGCGATCTAAAGCGGCACTGAGTTGCAAGGCGTGGTGCTGGTGGCGTACTGATTGCTCTTTCCAATGTTGGATCGCCGCTTCATATTCAGCAGCCTTTGAGGCTTGCCTCAGAACTTGTTCTTGTAAATCTTCGATTTGCTGTTCTAAATCTTGCACTCCCGTCAGATCGCTAACATATTCATTCTCTAGACCACGCAAAGATTGATGTAGTTTGGCTTGATTGGAGAGATGTTGAATTAGTTCTTCTTCAAATTGATCGCGTTGAGTTGTTATTTCTAACAACTTAGTTTGGGCAATTTCAATAGTTTTAGTAGATTCTTTGAGTAATCCGTGAGTTACATCAAGTTCCCCAGCCAAAGTTTGTTGCGAAATTTCTAGCGCTGTATTCTGACATTGAAAGTGACGAATTAACTCATTCTTTTCATTAATTTCTTGAACATATTGTTGACTAAATTTCTGTGAGGCAATTTCAAGTGAAACCGCCAAACGGTGTTGAAATTCTTCTTCTAATTGCATAACGTGGATCGCTAAGCGATCGCTTAAATCTCTATCATCTGAGATTGGTGCATGGGTCTGCTGAGTTTTTGGCTCAAGAGCTTTACGTTGAATTTGTTCTAGTTGAATTTGTTCTAGTTGCACTGTGAGTTCTGCAACTTGACGATCTCGATCATTGCTAATACTAATAATTTCTTGCTCTAGTTGATCGACATATTCACATTCAAATTGGTGTTGCGATCGCAACGCTTCTAGCTCTTTGTGGAGGCGATCGCGCTCGACGGTCAATTCAGTTACTTCGACATTATTAGTCTGAGGACTCTCGGGGAGCCAATCATCAGAAAAAGTATCAGAAAAAGTATCAACACTGAATGCATCTACATCATCTAGATTATTTAGCAACATATTATTAGTATTTTTTGCGATCGCTTTTTCCTCTACCATCTCGCCCCTCAAGAGCGCATCAAGATCATCGTCATCATTAACAGATAAAGCCTTAATCGAAACTTCTCGTAGTGCTACTTCACGTTCCAATTCACTCACAGACAACCTCACCTAACAATACCGAGGTATTTTTACAAGTCAAACATTACCAGACTTTGTCAAGTTTGCAATTTTTTTTCTAATAAGGCTATGATCGGCTTAGCATAAATTATCGAAAGCAATTGCTAGGACAGTGCAACAAAGTCAAATAGCTTTGAGTTTTTTAGACTAACTATCCAAACAGGGACATACATTTCTCGATTAGTGGCTACCTCTGATTCCATTTAACCCCAGCAAATATGATAAATTGGCAAGGTTATAGCCAATACTAATAATAAAAGATATCCCATACTAATATATGTTAAGTAGAATCTATATAGATAATTTTCGCTCTCTTGTAAACTTTGAGCTTTCATTGGATTCTATTAACTTGTTTCTGGGAGCAAATGGTTCAGGTAAATCTACAGTATTTGATGCCATAAATAAAGTTAAAGATTTAATCTTAGGCATATTTAAAGTAGAGTATTTGTTCTCTATTTTTGATTGCTGTCGTTGGCAAACATCTAAAGTCCATAGTTTTGAAATGGAAATAGATGGCAATGGAGGGAAATATAAATATGAACTCTCTATAAATTACAACGATCAACAAAAAGCATTCATAGCGCATGAACAACTATTATTTAATAACAAGCCATTACTGAAATTTGAATCAGGTAGTGCTTATATATATGACGATGATTATGTGGAAATATCTAGAATTGCTTATTTTGATTCAACACAATCATTTCTATCTCTATTACCTCCAACAAATAATAACAAAAAGTTAACTTGGTTTAAAACCCGTATATTTCGACTAATAGTTATTCAAATCACTCCATCTCTCATGACTAGTACTAGTGAGCAAGAGCATTCTTATATTCATCCTAGAATGGAAAACTACGTTTCTTGGTATCGTCATATTTCACAGGATCAGGGAAAAATATTTGAACTTGCAAATATTTTGCGCGATGTTTTAGATAAGTTCGTATCGTTTAAATTTGAAAGATTTAGTGAGACTAACTATGGATTAAAGCTAATATTTGAAAGTGAAATTGACAATAAAAAAACAATTGAATATTACTTCAATGAATTGTCAGATGGACAGAAGGTTATCATTGCTTTATACACATTAATTTATGGTACTCAAGATGAAGACTATACATTGTGTATTGATGAGCCTGAAAATTTTCTAGCATTGCCAGAAGTGCAGCCTTGGCTAGATCGACTTTATGATTTTTGTAGTGAGAAAAAGCTACAGGCTTTACTTATTTCACATCATCCAAAACTAATAAATTTTCTAGCACTAGATGCTGGCTACTGGTTTGAACGTAAAGGTAATTCTCCAGTTCGAGTTAAGCCGATAAAAGATACAGATGATTCTGGATTACCAATTTCTGATTTAGTAGAGCGTGGTTGGCTTTATGACCCAGAATAGACAAACTATCGTCATTTTATGTGAAGACCGTCAACAATATGTCTTTGCTCGTTACTTTCTCCAAAAAAAAGGATTGATTGGACAATTTATTGATAAAAGTTGTCCTAGTGGAAAACAAGCTGGAGAGCAATATGTTCGTGAGCGTTATCCAGCAGAAGTCAAAGCGCATCGGAGTAAAAACTATCTCAATATTTGCTTGATAGTAGTCATAGATGCTGATAAAAGCACTGTAGCCGATCGCATAAAACAATTGGACTCAGTTCTTGAAGAAAAACGCGATCGCAAGGAAAAGATTGCGATATTTGTTCCAAAAAGAAATATTGAGACGTGGATACATTATTTGCAATCAGGGGAATCTATTGATGAAATTGTTGCTTATAGAAAACTGGTAAATCAAGGAGAATGCAAGCCATTTGTTGAAAAGATCGCCGATCAATGTGTACGAGGTTTACATCCAAATGCGCCTCCATCAATGCATGATGCCTGTGTCGAACTAAAGCGAATCATTGAATAATCGCTATACTTTTGTTAGAAACTTCTGTTGAAACAGCATTATATAATTAAAATTCCAGAAGATGAAGATCGCAAATTTGTCGCTGTCGCCCTAACTCATCATGCTAAACCTGCGATCGCTAATGCTGTTGACTCTGATTGGCGAAACTACGAAATCACCCTTGCAGAGCATGGAGTTAGTCTTAACTTTCTCTGTCCCGAACTAGCTACCAAATCCTAATACCTTTTTTAAAGCGCCCCTAAAGCCTTTAACAACGCCGCAAATTTAATCGTGGTTTCACTTTGCTCATTTTCCACTTGCGAATTAGCGACAATACCAGCCCCCGCAAAAATCCTTGCCCGATCGCCTTGGATATATCCCGCCCTTATCCCGACCCCAAAAGTCCCTTCGCCATTGCCATTCAGCCAACCGATCGGCGCGGCATACCAACCGCGATCACAGGCTTCCCATTGCTGCATAAAACAAACTGCCCGATCTCTAGGTTCACCGCCAACGGCAGCAGTCGGGTGTAACTGTTGCAAAATATCGAGGGCAATTAACCAGTCAGAATCACTAATTTGCGCTGTAATCGGAGTATGTAAGTGCTGCACATTTGAAAGCTTGAGCAAACCAGTATTTACTTGCGGGTCGATCTCAGCTCCCATACTTTGCAAGCGATCGCAGATTGAATGAATCACGAACTGATGTTCGCGCATATCTTTTTCACTATTAAGTAAGTGATCACCCAAAATTTGATCTTCTTGCACCGACTTGCCACGCTGAATTGAACCTGCTAATGCATCACTGCGTAACCAGAGACGATCATTTTTCATCTTAAACTGCAAAACCACTTCAGGAGTCGCGCCCAAAAATGTTTTGCCAACACCACAATCTAGCAAAAAGGAAATACATTCGGGATATTCACAGCGCAACACATGCAGAACCTGAAACGGATCGAAATCACGATTGGCAAGGACATCTAGAGCTCTTGCCAATACGACTTTTTCAAAATGTCCTTGATGAATTAAAGTCAAGGCTCGCTCAACAATCTCTGTCCAGACATGCGATCCTTGTACCTCAACGATTTGACTCACTTCATGCAATGTTGGCGCTTCGTAAAGAGAGATTTGCAGTAAATGCGATCGCGTCTCCCGTATGCGCTGCATTACTTCATCAAAACTATCCCAAGGCTGAATGTAATCATTAAGCGTTAAGGTGCAAATCTGCACTCCGTTTTGAGAGCTTTGACGTACCATCCAACGCGGAATAAAAAAGAGCAAATTCGGAAACTCGATCACTGGTTGATAATCGCTTGGCTGTTCTGAATCGATCAAATTACGAGCATTACTACCATTTTGATAAAAAGAAAAAGCCCCAAAGATATGTATAGGAATGTCTGGCTCTGACAATTCAAGGTCAGGATTTTTAGCAATGATCGCATTCGCTAAATGGGTTTTGATAAACTTTTTAGCCCCAGCAAATCGATCACTTAAATCATGATTAGGCACTAATATCTGCGCCACTGAACCCGCAGCCGCTAATACTAAATCTATGTTCGGCTGTTCCCAATAAAATTTTGGTTGTTGGGAATCAGACTTACTTGCTAACAACAGTAAAGGATTAATGCACTCCCAATTTTGAGAGTAGCTAAATAAAATCGGCGATCCTGTGATCTGCGCTTTAGCGATCGCTTTAACAATCCAATCGTGCAGAGATTTAGAATCGAGGCTGCTATAGGTGACACTCTGACGAACTTGCATGATTATATTTTATAGCAGTCGTCAGCACAGTTAATATCTGAATAAGATATGAAAGCTGTTTTTCATTCATTCAGCCAGCCAAAAATATTTTCGACGGTTAATTGCAGATTGATCGCAAAGTCTGGCATGGGTAAAACTTGTTCTGGGCGATCGCACAACTGCACATTCTGATTAGCTCGATAAATAAAAATCAACTCTTCATCAGGATCAAGAAGCCATGCTACCTCTGTTCCATGCTCAAGCGCAAATAAAATCTTTTTAACTAATTTGCTTTGTCTTTGATCGGGTGAAAGAATTTCAATCATCCAATCTGGTGGAATGTTAAAAATATTAGCGATTTTGCCGTCGGGGTCACGTACAATCCGCTCCCATCGAAATACCGATATATCGGGCACAATTGACATGCCGCCAAATGTGCATCGCAATTCTGAAAAAGCTCTGGCAATACGTTTTGCTTTCAAATTTGCATTAATTGTGGCAGCAAACTCAGTTTGAATTGCGCTATGTTTTCCTTTGGGCATAGTTTTTTGAATGATTTCATTGTCAAAATATTCACTTTCTGGTTCAGTCTCAGGCATTACCAGAAATTCATCTATAGAGAACGGTTTGACTGCGGCTTGTACCATTGCTGAATATCTCCAGACTTATTTTGAAAATCGTTCAAATCGTTTGTAACTAGATATAGATATCCTTCAAAAATTAATCATTGATGATGGAATCTTTACGCTTGAAAGTGAAGACTACTTATGATATCGCGCACCCGATCTGAAATCGGTGCTAGAACTAAGGCGATTTCTTGAAAAGATTTTACCGTGAGTGTGCCGCGCTTTGCGCGGCACACTCACATTTTGGTTTTAATAAATCGGGTACTTTTATTATTAGATATCACCTAAGTGAGTTGTTTGATACTACGTAACTTGATTTCTATGAAACTAGATCGTCGCCTGTCGCGATCGCCAATTCCTGCAAACGCTCTTGTTGATCTTTAGAAATACAGCTTTGAATTACTTCCTCGATATCGCCTTCCAAAATTGGCGGTAAGGCAAAGTTCTGCCCCAAACGATGCTCGGTTAAACGACTGTCTTTATAATTATAAGTACGAATTTTTTCAGATCGCGAACCAGTCCCAACTTGCGATCGTCGCATGGAAGTAATCTCAGCCTGTTGTTCGCGCAACTTTATTTCATAGAGCTTTGCTCGCAAAATCTGCATCGCTCGTTCTTTATTTTGTAACTGCGATCGCTCTTCAGTACAGAAAATTCTAATCCCAGTCGGTTTGTGAAATAAATCCGCAGCAGTCTCTACTTTGTTAACGTTTTGACCGCCAGCACCACCTGATCGCGCTGTAGACATTTCAATATCTTTAGGATCGATATGAATTTCTACGGCATCAACTTCAGGCATAATTGCCACCGTTGCGGTCGATGTATGTACCCTGCCCTGAGACTCAGTGGCAGGTACACGCTGGACTCGATGTACACCCGACTCAAACTTGAGCTTACTATAAACGCGATCGCCCTGTACTTCAATGATTGCTTCCTTAAAGCCACCCATTTCTGCCAGTGTATCACTGAGCATCTTCACGCGCCAGCCCTGACGCTCTGCATAGCGAGTATATAGCCTCACCAAGTCACCAGCCCAGATCCCCGCTTCATCGCCACCAGTACCCGCACGAATTTCCAACATGATGTTCTTATCATCATTAGGATCTTGAGGCAGCAAGAGAACCTGTAACTTTTGCTCTAGTTCTTCCAATGTTGTCGATAATTCATCAACTTCTAGAGCCGCCATCTCCTTAAGTTCTGGATCATCAGACTCTTTAAGAATCTGTTGCGACTCTTGAAAATTTTGCTCCGCCTTGCGAAAAGAATCATAGGTTAGAACCGTCTCTTCTAACGAAGCACGCACCTTAGCAATGCGCTGAAACTCGCCGTGATCAGTTGCCACGTCAGGATCACCCATCCGACGAGTCAGTTCATTGAAGGTTTGTTCAACCGATTGAAGCTTTTGAATTAAATAAGCAGCAGGCATGGATTTGGAAATACCACAAAAGAACGTGAAAATTAGTAAGCCAATACAGAATCCTGAATTAGTTCAAGAACTAATCCTTTGAATTGATTCTAAAGTAGCTATACCTGATTTTCGACTGCAGCGTTTTCATCAAACATGCCGTATTTACGCAAGAAGCGTTCTACGCGACCTTCAGTATCAATAATCTTTTGTGTACCAGTATAGAAGGGGTGATTGCCCGACCATACATCAACATTAATCTCAGGATGTGTAGAACCAATTGTTGCTACATGTTCACCGTTGCAAATTACTTTGGCTTCGGGATACCACTTCGGGTGAATTCCAGCTTTAGGCATAGTCTTAGCTATAAAAAATCAAAAATTAAGCTTTTCTAGTCTAGCAGAAGAAACTCAAAAAGCGGATGATTTATGTCTTTTTTAGTTTCTTATGGATACCAAAACATACCTTTGATGCCTTCGGGATCAGCATTAAAGCCTAGTTGATTATAAAAATTGACGACATGAGCATCGGCAAATAAGCTGATATTGCTAATGTCAGATTTCCGTAACTCTCTAATCATTTCTTCCATCATGGCTTTACCTAAACCCTGTCCTTGAAAATCTGGGTGAATTGCGACATCCCATAAAGTGGCATTAAAGGCATGGTCTGAAGTTGCCCGCGCAAAGCCAATTAAACGTCGAAAGCCGCCCCGATGCTCCCACATTGAGAGGACAACAAAACTATGTTGTAAGGCAATACGAACTTTGCGAATTGGTCGCCTTGCCCATCCCACTGCGTCACACAATTCTTCTAGTTCGTATAGATCAAGATCTTTTTCGGTGCTAAAGAAAATCTGTCCGCTTTGATTTGGTACTTGGCGAAGTTTTGTTCTTTTTGTCGGTTCGAGGGTGTCAGAACCAAATAAGCTTTTCCAGAAACCAATTTGCCCCATTTGTATATATAGCAGCGATGAACCTGAGTATTGCCGATATTCTAAGCGTTTTTAAGCATATTTTCATTGTATCTGCTTTTGTTAAGACCATGCGATCGCAAATACTAAAATGCAAATACTAAAAGTGCGAATACTAAAATGCAAATGCTCTAATACTAATCGCTCTTAGGCTTTCCTGTCTTTATATTGGTAGAATTATGGCATCATTGCTGTGTTTAACTAAGCCACCGAATATTAGCGGTTATTTTCTCAAATTCTGAAACAAGCCAAATCCTGAAACAAGCAATGTTAAATCTGATTACGCTATTTCAATGTCATAGACATCTAATATTAGTTACCGAGCTTATTGCAATATTTTTGGCAATATTTTGGGCGATATTCTGGTCAATGAAATACGATTGTGAGCGATCAGGAGGTAGGCAATGACGTTTGGGCTAAAAACCTCAACAGTCGAATTACTGAAACGCTTTAATATGGGCTTTCCGCAGTTTTACGAGCAATTTGTTAGTAGTGAAATTCAACTGCAAAATCTTCGTTTGGCTTATCAGCTTTATCAAACCAAGGAGGCGGTGATTGAGCTAAAGTCCGAAAGCAGCAAGAGCGTCCTTTACTTTGCTTATCGAAATCAGTCTTTTCTTCTAAATGATATTTTTGGGGTGTTAGCTGCTTATGGTTTAACTATTCATAGTCTGAGCTTGTACGGGCAGATCCATACACCGATGTTGGTATTTATCAAGCTGGTAATCTCGCGTGGTGGGAAAGCTCTGCCTCAGAAGACGGCTGAAAATGTGCGAAAGGCGATCAAAGAGACTTTACTCGGACACTTTGAGGTTGAAGAGATGTTGGCGCTAGAGTTTAACCTCGATAGTGGACTCAAGAAGGTAGAAACAAATTTTTATGTGGATCGCGTATTTCATTTACCAGCGTTGTTAGTGGAGGCAGATAGCCAACCTGGGTTGTTTTATAAGGTGATGAATGCGATTTGGCAAGAGGATTTATTGGTGGTCAATGCGAATTTATTGGTTTGGCGGGGACGTACGCGCTTGATTTTATATTTGTTGGGGCCAAACGAAAATTTAATTCCTGAATACTTGGGTACAAAGATTGCCGAAAGTCTCAAACAACGTCTATCTGATTAAAAATCTGACTATACAGCAATTTGCTTTCAAACCTACTACAAACAATAATATAAAACCCTTTGCGGGGCTTTGCCCTGCGACCCTTATCGTGGTGGATGTGATCAACAACTGCTGTAAAGCTAGAGAGCACTGCTCTCTAGCTTTTAGATTTTAAGCTGGGCGATCGCTTCATAAAGAGGTTGCCAGTCGTCATCGGTGGTAATATGTTCCCAAATCGCTTCGATTTCAGGACGGAAGAAAATCATGGTGGGATTAGCTTGATTGAGTTGTTGGGCAATATTTTTCATTTCCGCGATCGGCAAGCGAATTAGCAATTGATGATAAACAACTCTCCATTTGTCTAACAGGGATGCTTGTTCATCGGTTAGTTCCCAATCATGATCTTCAAAAATTTTGCTTACATCTTCGCGCCAATTAGTTTGGAATGATTGACGAAGCTTGACGAAAAACTGGTTATAACCGATCGCTTGAGCAACAGAGAGTAACTTTAGGGTTGAACCAATTAAGTCTTCGGTTTCGGGTTCAGAAAGAGTGGCAAATCCCAAACGCTTTAACATCATTTCACAATAAGCACTGCGATAGAAGTCTTTAAACTTCTGTAATGATGATTGCATGTCGTCTTTATCCATCACTAAACTGAGAGGATCTTGCAGCTTTTCAAGATTCCAATAGCAAGCGGCGGGTTGATTGGCATAGCTATAGCGACCCGCATGATCGAAGTAAGCCGCCGTGAATCTAGGATCGTAAGTGGGAATAAATGCAAATGGTCCATAGTCAAAGCTCTCACCTGTGATCGACATGTTGTCAGTATTAAGAACAGCATGACAAAATCCTACGGCCATCCACTGAGCGCACAGGGTTGCGACTCGTTCGACTAGTTCCAGATAAAATCTTCCATCTTGATTATCTTGTCCCCAAAGATGTGGATAATAGATTTGGAGAACATGATCTAGTAATTTGCGGGTCAAATCGGCGCGACCCAGCCAACGCAAGCGTTCAAAGGTGCCAAACCGAATATGCGATCGCGAAAAGCGTATCATTACCGATGATCGGGTAGGAGACGGTTCATCACCGCGCCATAGGTCTTCACCTGTCTCGACTAAACTGAGACAACGGGATGTTTTGACACCCATACGATGTAAAGCTTCAGAGGCAATAATTTCGCGCACACCACCTTTGAGAGTTAATTTACCATCGCCACTGCGGGAGTAAGGCGTTCGCCCCGAGCCTTTTGTCCCAAAGTCATAGAGTTGGTTATCAAAGCCACGCACTTGTCCATAAACAAAGCCGCGTCCATCACCGATTTGGGGATTATATTCCCCAAACTGATAGCCATGATAGCGCAACGCAAGAAAGGGGCGGACTGCCTGAAAATGTCCAAAGGCTTC
The DNA here is from genome assembly GCA_038230875.1 of Pseudanabaenales cyanobacterium. Lineage (GTDB taxonomy): Bacteria > Cyanobacteriota > Cyanobacteriia > Pseudanabaenales > Pseudanabaenaceae > Pseudanabaena. The sequence continues at coordinate 25,285 of JBBRMK010000021.1, read as the reverse complement.
GATAAAGTCATCATCGCTAACCTGAAAAGGATCGAGTCCGATTACTGGCAAAAGATCATCGTTGCGCCAACGCAATTTGTGCATCGGAAATTCGGCGGCGGTAACGGTATCGTGATAATCCTCTAACGATTCGATCGCTGGTTCGTAGTTGAGATTTAGAAAAGGGTTGCTGGGGTGACTCATAGCGGAGAAATATTAGCTGCTTTTACTATGATACTTTGGGCATTGGGTACAGCATCAAGATCATGAGGTCTTTATCGTATTGGGATTAAGTAATAGGGCGATCGCTATTGCTTAAGGATGCTGATTATGCAACATTTGCCTCTTCAAAATGATGCCGCGCTTGAAATTCCCGCAAAAACCTAAAAAACATTTCAAAGCCTGTTTTCTCATCGTGGCAAGATAGCATGATTAATTTTGACCATGACGTGACAGACCTTACGCCCATTTTTTGCTGCAACCAAGGCTGAAATTCGTTATAAAAATCTTCTTCGGCTTCGGTTAATTGTTCGATAATTTGACTGCGTGAAAATTCATAGCCAGCTAAGAACATAAATAAATCACTGACGGATTGACGACCTAAATACATTCCTGCGTTCTTTTCGATCTTTTGTAAAAGTTCAAATAATCCAATCATTCTATACCTCTCAAAAATCTATTATAAAGATGTCAATTCATCGATTACAAAAGCACCACTCAGACAGCTAAAATCTTTGAGCCATTCCTCTCGCGGTAAGCCTTCTACGGATAGATTGTCAAATACTTTTCCCATGACTTCTACTCCATAATGAGTTCCATTTTCTGTGATTGATTCATCTAGTCCATAGCGATCGCTGGTTATAAAGGTTTCACTGCGTCGTTTGGTGCGTAATCTGACAATTTTACCTTCGATACTGCGCTTGTTTAGATAACGCATAATGGCTAGGGCGCATTTGTCACATTCGAGTAATGGATAGTTAATCGTGATTCTACCGACTGCTTGCCAGATTTCCTCCTGTGGTTGCATAGTTTAAGGTGAATTTTTGTTGATTATATTTTAGTCCAATAGTAATAAGTAGAGATCGCTATTGCTTAAGGATCATAGTTATGAGGGGCGATCGCATGTCAAATGGACATTTACTATGATACGGTGAATCAAACATGACTATTAGCTAAAAGCCTATGCCTGACCAATCTCGCAAGCAATCAAAGAATCAGCTTTTTTACGGGGATAATCTTGAGGTTTTGCGTCGCCATATTAAGGATGAGTCGGTGGATTTGTGCTATATCGATCCGCCGTTTAACTCGAAGCGAAATTATAATCAGATTTACAATAATATTGGGAAGGAAGATCAGGCTCAGGCGCAAGCGTTTATCGATACATGGACTTGGGATGATATTGCTAATCAGGGTTTAGCGGAGATTCAAGAAAATTATTTAGGTCATTTTACTTCTCAAAGTATCGATCTGATTTCTGGTTTGGCGAAGGTGTTGGGTAAGGGAAGTTTGCTAGCTTATCTCGTGAGCATGACGTTACGAATTGCTGAGATTTATCGAGTTTTAAAACCTACTGGAAGTTTTTATTTTCACTGTGATCAAACAGCATCCCATTATCTCAAACTGGTTTTAGATACAATTTTCTGCGCTCAGAGTGGTGATTATAAAAATGAGATTATCTGGAAAAGAACAACTGCTCATAACGATCCAAAACGATATGGAACTAATGTAGATATTATCTTTTTCTATACGAAGGGAAATCAATATTTATGGAATCCTCAATATAAAGATCATGATGACAAGTATAAGCAACGCTTTAGGAATCAAGATGATGATGGTAGGATTTGGACGGATGATAATTTAACCGCTAAAGGGTTATCTGGAGGCGGTTATGAATATGAATACAAAGGTTGTCGTTCCCTCTGGCGCGTACCATTAGTAACAATGGAAAAGTTAGATTTTGAAGATAAGCTGCATTTCACAAAAAATGGTGGTATTCGTCTAAAACGTTATCTAGAAGATAATAAGGGTATTGTTTTACAATGTTTATGGGAAGATATTTCACCCATTAATTCTCAAGCTAAAGAACGATTGGGATATCCCACACAAAAACCTGAAGCATTATTAGAAAGAATTCTAAAATCGAGTAGTAATGAAAATGATGTAGTCCTTGATGCTTACTGTGGCTGTGGTACATCAGTCGCAGTATCTCAACGGTTAAACCGTCAATGGATTGGAATTGACATTACTTATCAAAGCATCAGCTTAATCCTTAAACGATTAGAAGACTCCTTTGGCAAAGGCGTATTAGAAAACATCACCCTTAACGGCATTCCTAAAGATATGAAATCTGCCGAAGCCCTTGCAAATAAAGATGATGATCGCACTCGTAAAGAATTTGAAAAATGGGCAGTGCTTACCTATTCCAACAACCGCGCCACCATCAACCAAAAGAAAGGCGCAGACAAAGGCATAGATGGCATCGCTTACTTTCAGAGCGAAAAAGACGATCCCGAAAAAATTATTTTGCAAGTCAAATCAGGCAAAGTTTCATCCAGAGACATTCGCGATCTGCAAGGTACAATCACCCGTGAAACCGCTACTCTCGGTATCTTCATCACCTTGCAAAAGCCCACCAAAGACATGAGCAAAGAAGCCAAAGAAGCAGGAATTTATCAAAGTCAATACATGAGCGCCCCAGTCGATAAAATCCGTATCGTCACCGTCCAAGAGATCATCGAAGAACAGAAACGCCTCGATATTCTGCTTGCCTTAGAAGTCCTCAAATCTGCGGAAAAACAAATGGAAGTCAAGCAAGGTACTTTAGATTTAGAGTGAAGAACGTAAGTTCGGCTTAAGCCTTCTTCTAAAAGCGCAACCATCCAAGAACTCAAGTTCTTGGCTCAAAGCTAAAACCCGTTGAAACGGGTTAAAGACGATTGTCAGGAATTTGTCAGTCGGTTTTAACCGACTTAAGCTTTGAGCCAAGAACTTGAGTTCTTGGTTAGCCAAGCTTTTAGGGCAAAACTTTATCCCGAACTGACGTTAAACAAGTTCGCGATCGCTTTCTCGTCATCTTTTACCTGTGTTAGAAAACTTGCGATCGTTCTTGGTGTGTTTGAGGCGATCAGGCTTGTGGTTAGATTGATTTGCGATCGGTGTTTTTTTGGGATTGTTAAAGGTGATCGCTTTTTCATCCCTTAATAATCGTAACCTGACCATTATTTGTTGAATCTAGAATAGCTAAAACATTGGAAGCTAAAGGCTTTAGAGCCGCCAAACTATTTGATGGTGCTTGCAAAACAACAACCGCAATATCAAACTGCGTCAGATTTTGTTGAAAAGACAAATTTCGATCAACCGTGATAAAAACATCAAACTCGGCGGCAGCAAGAGCTAGCAGATTTCCATTTTTTACCCCCGCCCATCCCATTTGTGGAACTGTCTTCACGTCATAACCAACAAGTTCTCTAGCAAATCTGCGATCAATACACTCATCCAAAAGAAGCTTCATATTAAGCCGCCACAGTGAAATATGCTCTTCCCAATTCTTCCAAAAAGAAAACAACCTGTTCTCTAGTCACAGTTGGGAATCCATCTAGAAAATCATCAATTGATTCTCCTCCTTTGAGATAGTCTAAAAGCGTCTGTACGGGAACTCTTGTATTTGTAAAAACTGGAGTACCACCCATAACTTCGTCAGATATACTAATTAGCTTTGTGTCTCTAAACATAAGTTTGTGAGAGTTGGGTTACTTAATTGACATTTTATCAAATATTATCAAGCGATCGCCTTCTCGTCATCTTTTTCTCTGTGCTAGAAAACTTGCGATCGCTTGTTGGTGTGTTTGAGGCGATCGCCTCTCACTAGCGATACACATCGCGCCGATGGGCAACCTTGACTACAGTAACTATCAACTTACGATCCTGTATTTCATAAACAACACGATAATTACCAAAAACACGAATTCTGTATAAATCAACTTCGCCTTTCAGCTTTTTACAACCATCTGGACGCGGATTATCCGCAAGCAACTCTATCTCTGAAATAATTACTTTCCGAGCCGCTTCCTCTAACTTACGAATCTCTCTCAAAGCAGAAGGCTTAAACCCAATTTCGTATGACATCTAACTGATTCCTAATTCCTTTTTAACATCGGCTAAAGGGATGAAACCATCTTCCTGCAAAGCAATCTTTGCATCTGCAATATCTTCAGCATCTTCCATCTCTTCTAGAATTAGCCAACTCTGTCTAAATGTTAAAACCTTGAGAATATAATCAGATAAGCTTATATTTAGCTTCGATGCTTCTATAGATAAATCCTGTTCTAACGGACTAGGTAAATCCAACTTAATATTCATAAACTTAGCGTTTGTTTAGTTAACTTGTATTTTAACTTATGTTTTTAGAACAAGTGATCGCTTTCTCGTCATCTTTTTACCTGTTTTAGAAAACTTCCGATCGCTTGTAGGGGAATATGAGGCGATCGGGCTTGGGGTTAGATTGATTTGCGATCATTTTTTGATGGAACTGAGGAAAGGGCGAACAACGCTTCGATGAAGCTGTTCATCTTGGGCAAGAATGGCGCAATCTGCCGAATAGATATTCCTTAGAAGACTGGTCAGCATCTCAAAGATGAGATGATAGAATTCAGCGATGAGCTATGACAACGCCTGTAAATTCCTTGCCGAAACCTTCCCCAGCGACTTCGCCAGTTGGCTCTTGGGGAAACCCATCAACCTAACAAAACTCGAACCATCAGAACTATTACTCGAACCGATCCGCGCCGACTCTGTTATATTTCTCGAATCAGCAGAAATAATCCTCCACATCGAATTTCAAACCGAGCCAAATCAAAATATCCCCTTCCGCATGGCAGATTACCGACTGCGGCTATATCGCAAATTTCCCGACAAAAAAATCTATCAAGTCGTAATTTATCTTACCCCCAGCCAATTGCCGCTAGTCCATGAAACTACATTTAATCTAGGTGAGCTAAATCACAGTTTTACTGTCATCAGATTATGGGAACAACCCACCGACATATTTCAGCAATATCAAGGCTTATTACCATTTGCTACCCTATCCAACACCAGCAACCCCGAAGAAACCCTAAGACAAGTCGCCAAGCAAATCGAAAACATTGCCGATAAAACCACACAGAACAACGTCGCCGCATCGACCGCTATAATATCGGGTATAGCCCTAAACAAAGAAATCATCCATAGATTATTGAGGAGCGAAGTCATGAAAGAATCAGTAATTTATCAAGAAATCTTGCTAGAAGGTAAGGCTGAAGGTAAGGCTGAAGGTAAGGCTGAAGGTAAGGTCGAAGAAAAAAATCAGATTGCCTTAAACATGCTGCGCTCAAACATATCCACTGACTTAGTTGCTCAATTTACAGGACTAACCTTAAAACAAATCGAAAAGTTACAAAAACTTTTAGTAAAAACTCCCAGAGCAAAGAAAACAACCAGAAAAACGCGATCGCCTAAGCCATAATTACACTGATCGCAATGTCTCAATTGGCTTGATAAGCTAGATGAATAAAAATCAAGAAGTCACTTATTGGTATGAGGGGCGTTGTCCTTATAGTGGCGAAATTTTGTGTTTGCCAAGAACGTTGCAAGCAGAGGCGATCGCAAAAGATTTAATGCAGGAACTCGCTCAAACTATTTCTACAGAAGGAAAAATGTATGGAATCTTATTAACAAAATCCACAACGGGCGAGAGAATAGTTCTTAAATCTTTTTCAGGATTACTCAATGGAGAAAGTCATGTGTCGGGATGGGTTCCACCGATCGCAGGACGAGAAAAAGTTGCGCTCGAAGAATCGATCACGTTAACAAAATTAGCCACTATCAAACAAAAACTGATTGAGTTAAGCCAAATTCCTGAACGATTGGAATATGAAAGGCGATCGCAAGAATACGAATTACAGTTGCAAATTCTACGTGATCGCCATCAAGTTTCTAAACAGCAACGACAAATAAAGCGATCGCAATTATTAGAATCTTTAGAAAAGAAAGAATTGGTGATCGCTCTGCAAGATCTAGATCGAGAAAGTCAACTCGAAAAAATTACAAGGCGAAATTTTAAACGAGAGCGAGAGCGAGATCAAGTTTTAATGTCGTTAAAACAGATGATCTCTGATGCTGATGTGCGAATGATAGCTCTCAAACAACAACGCCGCGAACTGTCGCGAACTTTGCAAACACAGATGCACAATGCTTATGTATTAACCAATTTTGCAGGTAAGACGCGATCGCTACGACAACTGATTACAGAAGGAGCAATGCCAACAGGGATGGGAGATTGTTGCGCTCCGAAATTATTGCATTATGCAGCAACTCATAACCTCACACCTTTAGCAATGGCAGAGTTCTGGTGGGGAAACCCTTCGCCTGATGGTTACAAAATTCAAGGCGAATTTTATGGTGCTTGTGTAGAAAGGTGTCAACCTTTGATGGGATTTTTATTGTCTGGAAGGAGATCTGTTCCAGCATCCCTTAAAAATGAGGGAGAACAGCAAGAGAACCAAAAAAGTCAAGCTTCTATTTTTAAGAGTAATTTAGAGAGAGAGCTTCCAATTATTTACGAAGATGAGTATATTATGGCGATCGCGAAACCAGCAGGGCTGCTATCTGTGCCTGGGCGATATTTAGATACTCAAGACAGCGCGCTTAGTCGATTGCGTCAATATTTAGACGATTCGATATCACTCTATCCTGTACATCGACTTGATCGCCAGACGTCAGGAATTTTGCTATTTGCTCGTAATCTTGAAACTCTTCGTAGTCTCAATCAGCAGTTTCAAGAAAGGGAAATTCGCAAGGTTTATGAAGCGTTGCTATCGGGAAGGATTGAGAGCGATCGCGGTACGATTGATTTGCCATTGTGGGGAAATCCTGAAAATCGTCCCTATCAACAGGTTGATCTTCAGCGCGGCAAGCCTAGTGTGACTCAGTTTCAATTACTAAGACATGAAGAGAACTATTCGAGAATTGAATTTATTCCCTTGACGGGGCGAACTCATCAATTGCGAGTTCATGCTGCCGATCCGCGAGGTTTAGGAATAACGATTTTAGGTGATCGTCTTTATGGATGTAATGCTGTGACAAGTAGATTACATCTGCACGCTAGGGAATTATCTTTTATACATCCGCGATCGCAAGAAGTAATTCATTTACAAATACCAGTTCCTTTCTAATTAAGCTTTTCGAGCTAAAATCTCACCCAGATACTGATGTGCTGCTACCCAATTTGGAACAAGTGAGATCGCTGATTGGAAACAGGCGATCGCTTCATCAATTTTGCCAATATTATTTAAGAGAATACCAAGATTAAAATAGGGTTGAGCGAAATTTGGATCAATATCGATTGCTTCTTTGTACGCCAAAATTGCATCTCTAATTTGATCCTTGCGAAGGAAAGCACTACCTAGATTGCAATGAGCATCAGCATAGCTGGGATCGATCTGAATTGCTTGCTGAAAACAGGCGATCGCTCTATCTACTAAATCATCTGTTATCGATTTTTCTTCGGCTTTAGTAGCGCTAAGTTTCTCTAACCAAGCCACTCCAAGCGCATTGTAGTCTTTGCCTTGGAGAAGTTCTGAACTATGCGCCTCGGCACGTTCGTAAATTAATTTTACGGCTTCAGGAGCATTCTGACCCATATATACTTGCGAAATCGCCCGATATCCTTCGACTTTATTTGGATTGGTGGCGATCGCTCTTTCATAACTAGCGATCGCTTCCACAATTCTGCCTCTATCTTTAAGGCTATCTCCCAGTTTGCAATGATATTCTGCCAAAAAACGATCAGGTTCAAGTTCCAACGCTTTTTGAAAATGAGTAATCGCTAGCTCTGCCCATCCCATTTGTTGGTAAGCATTACCCAAGCCTAATTGTGCTGCCATAGATTGCGGATTGCTCTGGATTGCTTTACTAAAACTGGCGATCGCATCCATCAAATTTCCTTGCAGTTGATAGATTGTGCCGATCCGTTCATGGGCAGGGGCAAAGTCTGGGTTTATTGCTAAGGCGAGTTGATAATTTTTTAATGCGAGTTGCATATTGCCAGATGGCTGATAGTGATCACCATATTGCAGATAAGTCTCAGGCGATTCAACAGTTGATGAATTGGAAGGCTGGATAACATCATTCATAGCGATTACAGGCGATTACAGGCGGATATATTATGAGATTTTGGATGCGTTACTTTAAACATTATTAAAAGTTTCATCATATATTTCCCCAAAACATTACTGCAATTTCAGTTCTCTTAAATACCGCAGTTTTTAGGTACTTGAAACCGTTACAACTAACTTTTGTCATTAATCTTCTTTTAGCTCAGGCATAAACAAACGCATTGCCATAATTGCAAACAAAGCCGCCGCAAATGCCTTAAGTAACCTCGTTGGTAGAAATACTGAGATGCGATCGCCAAGAAACACTCCGATTGCACTTGCTAATAATAAAGCCGCCGCAGAGCCGATAAAAACAAATCTTGGTGCGGTTGAGCTACCACTTAAACTTAAAGTTGCTAATTGGCTCTTGTCGCCCAACTCTGACAAAAAAATTGTACTAAAGCTCAGAAATAATAATTGCCAATCCATATTTTTTACTCATTAAATAAAATATAAAAAACAGTACAGCGCTTTGCGCTGTTATAAAATCCAGAGAAAATTTTAAAAGTGTCGCAAAGCGGCACTTTTAAAATTTTCTCTGTACCCCTTAAAGCCTGAATAGACTGTACTTCGCTTTACTTTTAGATTAGGCGATTGCATCCCACAATAAGCTAATCGAAAGAAGCAGAAAACTTAAGCCAGCTAAAGTGTTTAACAAACTTGGTGAAAATGTCTTGGCTAGCCATTTACCAGCAAGTACGCCTAATAAACTGGTTGAGACTAAGGCGATCGCTCCACCTGCAAACACAATCCAAGGTTGATGTGATTGAGCCGCAATAAGTAAAGTGGCTAGCTGCGTTTTGTCCCCAATTTCCGCTAAAAATACAGTGATAAAAGTAGTGGTGACGATTTGTAAATGCTCAGATTTTAATTGCGATTTTATTCGTGATTTAGTTTGAGACAACTCTTGTGGCTTTAATTCTGGCTCTAAAGGTATCATTTCAATCTTTTCATAATCCTGTCATGGTTTATCCCAACTTCAATCTTACTTAGCGATCACTATAAGCGATCGCTATATTTGATAACTTTATTGCGATCGCTATCTCGCCAAGGAGTCTCGGCAAAACTAGGATTAGGTGATTTGATACCCCCCCATTTCGCAACTAAAGTTTGTAAAAGATGATCTTGCGATCGGTGAAAAGCATCAATATCACCGTCTCCACGATTGACGATTGCAAACCAAATTGCACCGTGCTGCTGAGTTTGGAAAACCCCAGCTAAAGCGCTAACATCGGACAGAGTTCCAGTTTTGACGATCGCCCCTTTAGGCATCTTACGTCCCTCAATTGTGCCACAGTTGCAATCACTAATCGGGAATAGATCAGCAAGGGTTAATCCTTCAGCCTGAGCGCGATTATGTACTGCCATCAGGATAGCGACAACGGCGCGAGGGGAAATTTGATTTGCTTGCCCCAAGCCTGAACCATTAATTAGATTGATCTCTGATAGAGGCACATCGGCAGTCTTGGCAGCGATCGCCGCTACTTGTCTGCCACTGCCCAACTGCGAAGCTAACATCTCTGACATTTCATTGTTACTAAATGTATTCATGCGTTTGAGGATTTGCCAGAGCGGTAAAGATGCATGAGTGATTAATAATTTGCTACTAGTGCTATTCGGTACATTTGCTGCGGAAAGATTTGGTACAGTTTGCACATTCCCCAGTATCACCAGTTGCGGTTTTAAGGTTCCCGCAGGCATCATGGCATATTGCTCAGCTACTTCCCCTTCCCACCGACTACTATCAAAAGCTAGGCGTAATAAGTTTGCTGATTCTAATGAGTTAGTTTCAAAGTTCATCGCGAACTTACCTGTGATGATCAAATTGCCTTGAATGCGCTTAAGCCCAAGCTGATTAAGTTTATTGCCAAGAGCGATCGCTTCCTCCCATACAAAAAATGGATCGCCACCACCTTCAATGATCAAATCTCCCTTGAGCGTATCACCGACAAGATTTCCAGTTGAGAGAATAATGGTAATAAATCGATAGTTTGATCCCCATGTTTGCAAAGCAGCTAGGGTTGTCACAATTTTAGTTAGCGAGGCGGCTGGTAATGGGCGACTTGCTAAATTTCCTGAGGCGATCGCGCCATCATGAGACTGAATCCACACACCCTGATCGGGATTGGTCAGCCCCGCCTGCTTGAGTTCATTGAGCATAGTGGCGATCGCTTGCTTTGCAACGGGATCGGACTGGGTGTTAGCAATCGCTTCTGAGACTAAAACTGGACGGGTGGCATAACTCATTAGCGATCGCGGAACTGTCGCGACCTCACGACCATCAAGAGCTTGAGTCGAGACCGATAACAGCAAAGCACCAACTAGACTCCACATAGTCATTTAGTAAACCCCAACGAGAATATTTGTAATCGCAAAGCCAGCACAAACATTCTAGTTGTGAAACATTACTTTTTCCAGTTGTTGTGTGGCAATTTCTAAGTCGTCATTGATAATCGTGACATCAAACTCATTTGCGGCGGCTACTTCAAGTTCAGCATGATGCAAGCGTTTAATGATCTGTTCATCACTATCAGTGCTGCGATCACGCAATCGCCTCTCTAATATTTGTAGCGATGGCGGTGCAATAAAAATTCGCTTAGCACTGGGAAATGATCGCGCTACTTGTCGCGCCCCTTCAAGTTCAATTTCTAATAGAACAATCTGTCCTAAGGCGATCACTTGATCAATGGCTTGGCGGGGCGTACCGTAAAGATTTCCCGCATACTCAGCCCATTCTAGAAATTCTCCAGCATCGCGCTTTTGTTCAAATTCAGCACGGCTCCAAAAAAAATATTCCCGACCATTCTCTTCGCCTGTACGCGGTGATCGGGTTGTGGCAGAGATCGAAAAAAGAATGCGATCGGGATATTGCTCAAGTAGTTTCCGTAACAGAGTACCTTTACCGACCCCACTTGGTCCCGTCACGACAATTAATTTACCTTCGCTCAAGGTTTTATAACTTCCTATAGGGTGTATAGCGCTTCGCGTTCTCAACAAATTTAAATAATTTTTTAAAACATTTGATTCACAAGTGTTTTAAAAAATTACTTGGTTCGCTCATGGGTTTAATCTGTAGCGCCTTCTTTGCTAATCACAAAACGATTAGCGACGGTTTCGGGCTGAATTGCGGATAGAACGACATGACTGGAGTCAGTGACAATTACAGCTCTAGTCCGTCTTCCATAAGTGGCATCAACTAACTTACCGTGTTCGCGAGCATCGCTAATGATACGCTTAATGGGAGCAGATTCGGGGCTGACGATCGCGATAACTCGGTTTGCTGAAACAATATTTCCAAAGCCGATGTTGATGAGCTTAATATCCATAGTTTTACCGATGTAAGATCGATTTAGAGGTGATGTAGCTTCATTTTTGCAAGTATTATTGCATTATTCTACAAAAAACTCCTAGTTACTACATATTTTGTCATGTATAACCCTTGTGCTTCCAAAATGGCGTTCAAAGCACATCAAAAACTTTATAGATTCAAATGCTGAATCACAGTATTTACATCCTTATCCCCACGTCCAGAACAGTTAATGATGATGCGCTGATCAGCATTTAGCTGGGGACATAAGGTTTCTAGATAAGCGATCGCGTGGGATGTCTCTAATGCAGGAATAATCCCTTCCAATTGCGATATACGTTGAAATGCATCAAGAGCTTCTTGATCGGTGACGCTGTAATATTCAGCCCGACCCAAATCCTTGAGATAGCTATGCTCTGGCCCTACTCCTGGGTAATCTAGCCCCGCACTAATAGAATGAGCCTCTTGCACCTGTCCTTGATCATCTTGCAATAGATAGCTCATCGCGCCGTGCAGTACGCCAACTCGACCGAGCGTTAAGGTTGCTGCGTGAAACTCCGTATTTGTCCCTTTTCCTGCTGCCTCTACGCCAATCAATCGTACTGATGGCTCATCAACGAACTCATGAAATAATCCCATCGCATTCGATCCGCCGCCTACACAAGCAAGTAAAATATCTGGTAAACCGCCCCATTTTTCTTGACTCTGTTTACGACTTTCTTTGCCAATCACAGCATGAAAATCGCGCACAATCATCGGATAGGGATGTGGTCCCGCAACGGAGCCAAGTATGTAATGCGTATCAACGACATTAGTCACCCAGTCACGAATCGCCTCAGAAGTAGCATCCTTAAGCGTTCCAGTCCCCGACTTAACAGGACGCACTTCTGCACCCATGAGCTTCATGCGGAATACATTTAGAGACTGACGCTCCATGTCTTGCACGCCCATGTAGATTACGCATTGCAAGCCAAAACGAGCGCAAACTGTCGCAGTAGCAACACCATGCTGACCTGCACCTGTTTCCGCAATGACGCGTTTTTTGCCCATACGGATCGCCAGCAGGACTTGAGCTAATGCATTATTGATCTTATGAGCGCCCGTATGATTAAGATCTTCGCGCTTTAGATAAATTTGAGCAGTGCCATAATGCTGAGTCAATCTTTCTGCAAAATAAAGAGGACTAGGTCTACCCACATAATCTTTTAAATAGCCATCTAGTTCGAAATTAAAGTCTGCATCTTCTTTGTAATGATAAAAGGCGGTCTCTAGCTCAGCCAGAGCACTCATGAGAGTCTCGGGGACATACTTACCACCAAAAATGCCAAACCGACCTAGTATATCGGGACGATTGACGAGTGTGGACTGCGAAATACTTTGTGAAGTTGTTTTTAGAGCGATCGGCGTTGTGGTCATTACGGTGAGTCTTAAATGATGAGTTAGCTACTATTAAAACTTGGTTAGTGTGATTTTGGTTAATGTAATTGTGGCACTGTAGCTAGGATAACAAAATAGCTAGGATAACAAAATGCTAGATTTTGCGATCGCATGGTTAACCGTTAACTTTTATATCTGCAAAACTTTAAAAACTCGTAAAGCCAGAGCCAAGGATTGTTACTGAGTCTAACTTGATGGGTTTTGAGGAGAATTGCTGTAAAATCAATTTAATTTCTTAAGAGACCATCAGAAATACTTTTAGAGAAATATTTTTAGAGAAATAATCTAAAGATTGGCTACAGCAACCAAAGGATAGGGCGATGAACGAATTAAGCAATGTTTTAACGTTAGCGACCGATGAAGAGCTACATCAAATTGCAGATATCCTTTTTCGGCGCAAATTTAATCCCCTCGATTACTTTGGCACTCCGCCTGTTCAAGAACTACAAAGCTGGGATCGTGATGAACTGATTTCAGCGATCGCTAAACGATTTCGCTTTCTTGCTGCTGATGGCTTGACAGTTTTACGGCGCAGAACTAGTAATGTCAGTTATCGCGAAGTCTTAGAACGTGTCTGTCAGCATCTAAATATTAAATATTCTAAAAATCAAACCGTCGAAGATATTGAGTCTGAGTTATTCCTAAATTTAATCAGTAACTCATGGAAAAAGCTTTCGCCCCAAGAGCGTTCAAAAATTGATGAATCGATGCAAACAGCTCTTACAGAATCAAATTTACAAAAGTCTTTACCCCTCGATGCTCAACGTAATCCCATGAGCTTGCTAGTTAAAGGTGGTAGCGCGATCGCAGTTAGTACAGTAATTCGTTCGGCAGTCCTTACCGCGATCGCTCGCCAGATGGCATGTCATTTTGCGTCCTATCAAGTTGGTTACGAAGTTCTCAAAGCGGGTGGTACGGCGATCGCTACGCGCTTAAATGCTTATGTCTCCACTTATCTTGCCAAACGGGGGATGGCAGTTGCCGCTACTCAATATACGGCTGCGCGTACTGTTTTTTCAGTAATTACGCCTGCGCTATGGGGTTTGTTTTTTGCTGATTTAGGCTGGCGGGCGATCGCTACTAATTACGGACGCATCATTCCTGCGATTTTCATCGTTGCTCAAATTCGCCTGCTGAGAATGTCTTAACAATGTCTTGAGAAACTGACAGCAGTTTGTGTCGATGTTGCTACAGCACTATACGCTGCCATAAAATCCAAATAATTTTTTGAAAGTGCCGCTTCGCAGCACTTTCAAAAAATTATCTGGATCACTCAAATCCTCAATAGGCTGTATCAAAGAGTTAATAATAAATCGTATAAGTCTTCGGCAAATTTACGCGGATTCCAGAGGGGGGAAAGAGTTTCAGGCTGCTTAGATTGTTGTAAATGCGATCGCAATGATTCTCTTAAATCGCTATTTTTGCCAAAGCGCTCACCCCATTCCACATATTCTTCCCAATTCCAAGCAATTCCCTCTTGGATGCCTAAAGTTTGGAAAAATGAATAACCAAAACGTGAGAACATTTGTTTGCCGACAATTGTGATCACAGGAAGATTTTGCCAAAATGCTTCTAAGCTATGCGTACAGCTATTGTATGGGTATGAATCGAGCAGTACGTCAGCTAGTTGATAAGTAGAGCGATGTTCTTCTTCGGTTTTAGTACGTGCGGGTAAAAACTTAATCCGATCGCTGTTCACACGATAGTGATCGCAAGCTTGATCGTAAGTTCCTTTTACTACTTGCAAATCACCTTTACCTTTATGCAGAAATATACTGTCAGGAACACGATGTAAAATCTGGGCGATCGCATTGGCAGTATCAGGATTAAACTTATGCCCTGCTGAAATTGAGAGATAAACTACCTGATTTGGTTTAATACCCATAGAACGGCGCACGGCTTCGCGATCAATCGGTAGACTTACAAGTTCAGATATAGCGAGATAAGAGTCGGGCATTCGCAACAACTTTTCTAAATAATATGGCTCGACTTCTGGTGGTAAAAGATGGCGATCGCCTAAAAAATAATTATTTCCAGAAAGATAGGGCGATGCAAATCCTGGCCAAGAAATACAATGCTTAGCAGGTTTTGCAGCCATAATCGTAGCGTGGAATATATTCATGATTGCGTCAGATTCAATCAAAATATCCAAATCATCATCGATTAATTTCTGAATCATTTCCGCAGCCTGTGCATCTCGGCTCGTAGCTTTGATTTTATATAGGCGATCGCCAAACTGTTCATATTTTTGAGTAACATCGTCTGATGGGAACTGAGCAGTAAGATAGAACTGTAGATCAGGAGCGATTTTTGCCAGCTCAAACAGCCAATCCTTTGTACACCAAGCATTTGCATGACGGCGAAACAGTCCTGACATGATGCCAATTCGGAGCGATCGCTTAGGTGCTAGAGCAGAGGTTAGAACAGAGGTAACTGGGGAAGTAATAGAACTAAATTTAGGAACAAGCTGGAATTGTGGATATTGATTAAAAAAGTTGGTGAGACAGAATTTACGGTATTGATCGGCAATAAATTCAAAGAGTTGTCCATTGCTTATGGGATCATCGCGTAAGAATGGCACAAAAAACAGCATTTCCTCATACAGCGATCGCCAATCTCTCTCAGTTAGTTGTTCGGAATTTTGATAGATTTGTGTTTCTAATTCGCTAAAATAAGCTACTGCTGCTTCATACATTCCTGACATTAAGTAGCTTTTGAGCAGGCTAGATGCTGATGGTAAATGGAAGTGATTATTTGATTGATTGATTGATTCGCTTAATGCTCGACAAACTTGCACATATACTTCCGCTACCTGTCGCCAATCGCTGTATACTTGTAGCCCTGAATTTACGAGAATCCCTAAACTTTCCAGCAAGCTTTCATAAACTTCTAGGCGTTCCGGAATGCGCTCCAAAGCTCTTTGATATTCGGCGATCGCTTCATATATTTTCAGTTCGCGGCGATACAGTAAGCCGAGGTAGTAATAGGCTTCGCCGCTCAAGTTTTCTAAGGCTTCAGGATATTGCGATCGCAGTTCTGTGAAGATCGTGAATACAGTTGGAATTAAATCCTGTGAAATCACAAATTTTTGCTCTATGAGTAATTCCATTACTTGAGCGAATGCTTCCCAATCTAGCTCTAATTGATCGTCCACTAAATTCTTAACTGCCTGAAGTGAGGCTTGTAGCGATCGCATCCAGTTTTCTAAATTTGGTGCATTTTCGCAAACGTAACGACATAAAAGCCAAGCATTTGACCAATTACTTAATGATTCTTGGTGTTGTGCCTCAGATGCTAAAGCTGCCAATAATTCAAAACAAAATCTCTCCGTTTCTGATTCAGTCAAATCATTAACTACATATAACCACGCCATTTGTGCTTCTTGTTCTTGCCCTTGCAAGAGCATTGCTATGCCTGAATATACATAATTGCGATAGATCCTAATCCTTAATTTAGACTGGCGTTTGGCAAAATCTGGAGATTGATCTTCATTTAAATATTCATTTAATTTGGCGATCGCCTGTTCATACATCGCGATCGCTGTTTCATATTCACAGGAGCGCAAATACAAATGTGCTTGCTTTTCCCACCCCTCTTCCCCTACTTTGTCCGATGTCTGAACCATATAATTGCTCAACTATCTACTTAACTTTAAGCATTTTTTAGTCTACGTGATTTTTCTGCTTTGAATGCGATCGCATTACAATAGAGATATATTACGGATTGTTAAGAGAAATCTTATATGCCTCTCTCATCTTCTAAAAGCATTAAATTTAAAAGCGTTGAAATTTCTGAATCTCGTTCTTTCGATAAAGAAAGCAGATCAGCTTGGAATCGTATCGAAGCACCAATGTGGCAAGGCAGTGAAGCTGATATTCGCCAAGGTTTGCCCTTTAATCTACTATCCCCTAATTGGCAAATGTTTTTGCTCGGCGATGGTGCACCAACAAGGCATTTGCAGCTATTAACCCAATCGGAAATCTCGGTTGACGTGGTTGCGATGACACCGATTGGTGACGATGATGACAACGCACCAGCAGATATCTCGGCAATCGGCTCACCAAGGATTCGCCGTCAAATTTGGTTGCGATCGCAGCAAACTGGCGAGATATTTTCTCATGCGACATCTTGGTGGTCAGTTGCCACGATGGAAAAATATTTAAAAGATCCATCTTTACCAATCTGGGTCAGCCTCAATCAAAAGTACACCGAGCTTTATCGCGATCTTAAAGGTATTTACAAAGGAGCTTGTCCAAACGTAGCTACTGCCTTTGGTTATCCAGAGATTGATACATATTGGGGCAGGCATTATTTGCTATGGCATGGCGGCGAACCAATCACCATGATCTATGAAATTTATTCACCTGCGATCGGCAAATATCTAGGCTCAAGCAGCCTATAGTCAAAAAGAAAAACACGCAAGGCGTGTTTTTCTTTTTGGTTAAGCGCTATATAATCGCTGTCTTTAACAAGTCGGAGACTGTATTGATTGCCATTTATCCAGGTAGTTTCGATCCCATTACTTTGGGACATCTCGATATTATTAAGCGCGGCAGTCAATTATTTGATCGCGTGATCGTCGCCGTTTTGAAAAATCCTAACAAAACTCCCCTTTTTACAATGGAGGAACGCCTGACCCAAATTAGTAAAGCAGCCCAGCATTTGCATAATGTTGAGGTTGATACCTTTACAGGGCTAACTGTCACCTATGCTCATCTCAGGCAAGCCAAAGTTCTGATTCGGGGATTACGAGCAGTTTCAGATTTTGAGATGGAACTGCAAATGGCACATACCAATAAAACTTTAGCAAATGACATCGAAACGGTGTTTCTATCTACTTCTAATGAATATAGTTTTTTAAGTAGTAGCGTCGTGCGAGAGATTGCTCGTTTTGGTGGAGAGATTGGGCATCTTGTCACTGCAGAAGTAGCGATCGCCTTGCGACAAAAATTTCAAAATATTTAATAGAGCGATTTCTTGAAAAGATTTTAATGTAGTTGGGCTGCGCGAAGCGCAGCCCAACTACATTTTGGTTTTAATGTTAGAGATCACCTACAGCAAATTGCGAACAAACGAACCACAATATTTTTGTAAAAGCCCCGCGAAGCGGGGCTTTTACAAAAAATCTGGGTTTGGTTTCGTCGCAAAGCGTTGTAAAAGCGGTATGAAAGAACAGCTCTAATTAGATATTTTTCAACTTAAGTTAAAATATGGATGGGTTGCTCTATGTTGTGTTCAAAAATCTCAAGGAGCATTAACTAATGAAAGTAATAGTTGCGGCGATCGCTGCGCTTGGTGCGATCAGTTCATTCACAGGGGCAGCGATCGCGGATGTATCGATCAGTATTCAATTTGGTTCTAGTCCATCCGATAACATTTATCGTAGTTACGATTCATATCGCTCTAACGTCTATCAATCTGTATATCCCGTTCCTTATTACCAAAATAACTATGATCAAAATAACTATGATCGATATAATAATCCATACAATCGCAATGTGAACTCGTCAGTCATAGTGCGTGAGGTATATCCATCTTCTTCTTACTACGGCAATTCATGGAACCATCCAGTAACGCCTAGCTATGTTATTCCTTCAAATCATCCTTATTCCAACATTCGTTCAACTGTTTACAATCCTTATAACGTAGATTTAGGCGATCGCTACGTTATCCAAGAACGGATTATCCGAGTCAGATAAAAAAGCGCCTGCTTATGCAGGCGCTTTTTTATACAGGTTGCTTAAGGTTTTCTTCGCCCTTAGTAATCTTGATTGATTCGATGCGATCGCCAACTTGGATGTTCTCGACTAACTCCATTCCTTCAGTCACATAGCCAAATACGGCGTAGGAACCATCAAGGAAGTAAATATCATCGAGGGCAAAATAAAACTGACAAGAAGCAGAGTTAGGCGATTGAGATCGAGCCATAGCGATCGCGCCTTTGCTGTGCTGTAATTTAGGCTTTTGAGTAGGCGCTAAAATTTTGCCATAGACAGGTTGTTTTGCACCGTCAGGCAATATTTCAAGAGGGATATAACGGGGTTGGAAGGTCACAGGATCAACGAAATTACCTGCACCAGTGCCAAGCGGATCACCACCCTGAGCTACAAAGGGCGTTGGCTCTTTAACTACACGATGAAAATTTAAGCCGTTATAAAGTCCACGTTTGACCAAATCAGCAAAATTTCCTGCGGTTAAAGGCGCACTGTTACCATCAATTTCGATCTTAACTGTTCCAGATTTTAGTTTCAATTCAACCGTTGCCATGCCTTTTAACTGAGCAAATTTGGCAAGAGCAGCGTCTTGAGCATTTTGAGGACTTGGGCTAGGTGTGGGTGAGTCAGTAACTTTGGCGATCGCGGTTGGTGATTGACTGCTTGCTGTCGGCGATATACTTGGCGATGCACCTGCCGAAACGCTATTACCATTAGCGCAACTGGTTAGTAAAACGCTAACTGCTAGAAAACAACTAAGAATCCAACGCAACATTCTTTTTCCTTAATAACTTTTATTTCACGACTCTTAATTTTAAGAATGGGCGGATCATCGTGGAGCCTATTCTTAATTAATTCATAAGCCTTCTAATGGAACAACCAAAAACTTAGCAATTTCCGCAGCCCGATCTTCGAGAACGGTTAATGAAATTGGTTGACCAACTTCGGATAATGGCAAATCGCCTTTACCTTTTACACGCAAATACAAGGCGCGTTTAGGACTCAGCCCATTGCGAATCTCGACGCGTACTGCTTGCACATCAGCGATCTGGTAAGTAAATTCAAGATTATTGCTCTTGGTACGACCGCGCCGAAAAATTGTTACCTTGCCACTGTTGCGATCAAACTCGTTGTAGCCACTACCGTAGTCGATCGCCATTACATAGAGCAAATACAGCTCTAGCAAAGTACCAGCAACACCATAAAAAGAAAGCGCCAATCCTTGAGGCACAAATTCTAGTTGGAGAGGATCAGGAAATGGCAACAAATTAATTTTTAAAAAGCTAGATATACCTGCTAGCAGGAAACCCGACGCACCTATGGCAACAATAACCGCAAAGCAATAGTTACTAAAGCGTCGTGACCCGACAATGTCATATCGCAGAACATTGGATTGAGATTTTGTAGTTACCATCGGTTGAAATAAAAAAATTACTAAAATTACTATGTAGAGAAAAACAGTATATAGCGGCTTGCAGCCTCTAGCCAAATAGTAGAAGCGACAGCTTCGCGCTTTTCTTTACTATGATATTTGGCAACCACTACATCTGACAGGTTCTAAGTTATGATGCAAGGGGTTTACTAAGAAATAATTAGCAAAGTATCTTGCATGTGCAAGTATTTCAAGGCTTCAATCTAACCTGTTACTTAATGTTACTTATATTTCCAAATTAATCGTGAAAAAATCACTCAACTATTCTTTAAAGCACATTGTTCTAACAGCGATCGCTGTTAGTTGTGTTTCGGTATTGTCAGCTTGTCAGCAAACACCCGCTCCAACTGAAATTGCGACAACATCTAAGCCTACTACTACTGCCTCCACATCTCCCTCAGCATCGCCTTCCGTCAAGCCTACTGAAACTGCCCCAGACAAAACTAGCAGCAATGCTAGCCTTGACAAAGTTGCTGGTGAATACAAAGTTGTTTTAGATCCTAAAGTTTTAGCTGATGCTGAAAAAGATGGAGTTAAGTCAGTTTCAGGTAAATGGACAATTAAACCTGAAGGGACTTTTGAAGCTACGCTTAAAGCCGTTTCTACAAAAGATGAAGTACAAGAAATTAAGACTGTTGGCAAAATTACCATCAGAGATGGAAAGGTTGTCTCTCAAGTCGAGTCTGTGAATGGTGAGAAACCACCTCAAGCCCCTCCTGAACAGCCTTACACCTTGTCCGCAGATGGCAAAGAGTTGCAAGCTGATGGTCAGCCTGTAAAACTGGTTAAACAGTAATTAAACAGTAATTTTCAATAGTTTCATGGCGATCGCCGTAAAAATAAAAACTAGAGATAACACTAAGGCGATTTATTAGAAAGATTTTATTGTGGTTGTACCGCGCTTCGCGCGGCACAACCACATCTTGGTTTTAATAAATCGGGTATTTTTATTGTTAGGGATCACCTAAGCGCTATCTCTAGTTTTTATGGCTTCAAGTTCAACAAGAGTTAGATCTTATGTATAACAGCTTGCATTCGTCCCATGATCGCATTTATAACTTTGAAGAATTAGCCTTTCCTGCCGAAGGTGTAAAGTTTGAGATTGACGGTCTCACTGCTACCCGACCTTACATCGCTTTTAACATGGTATCCAGTGCTGATGGTAAAGCGACAACTTATAAAGGCAAAATTACGGGATTAGGATCACCTCCTGATCGACTATTGATGAAACGACTGCGCTCACAATTTGATGGAGTGCTGGCAGGGGGAACGACTCTGCGCCAAGATCAATTTATTCCAACCGTACCACCAGAATTATTAGAAGAACGTCAAAAAAATTTTTTGCAGCCTCAACCTTTCGGCATCGTCATCACTAATTCAGGTAATTTGCCAAGCGATCATCATTTTTGGGATGCAGGTAGAGATTTGCGAATTGCTTTGCTAGGAGAAAACACTCCAGTCGCACCATGGCTAAATGAAAAAGCACAAATTTTTCGATTTCCAACTCAAGATAATCAAATTGATTTAAAACAAGTGCTGCCAATGCTATCAGAGCAGCTCGGTATCAAACGTCTTTTAGTTGAAGGTGGTTTTGCCTTAAATTATTCCCTGATTTCGCAAGGATTAGCCGATGAATTATTTCTAACTATGTCTCCTTGTATAGTCGGTGGTTTGGATAATATGACGGTTGTCGGCGGAGCAAACTATGGGATGGGCGGTGGTGATTTACCTAAACTCAAGTTGCGATCGCTGTATCAAAATGAATCAGAGTTATTTTTACGCTATCAATTTGATTAGAGCGTAAATCGCTTGCGGCGCTCTTGTTACCCATATGGACGTGGATAGGGCTTTAACATTGGCGAAGCGCGATAGACAAAGAACATCTGCACTGCTTGTCCGCCACGTTTAATCGGAATATCGGCAATCTTTTCGAGAGATTGAAAGTAATCTTTATACTTATCCAAAGGCTGCGAAAAACGTTCGTCTTTTAAAAAGAGTTCTGAAGTAATATAGAGCGAAGTCTTACCGACAAAATCTTGAGCATTACTCCAATAAGCAAAGCCGCGCAAATCTTCATCAAAGCAAGTCACTTTTTTGCCCAATGGTTCGATTGCCATCCCGACTTGTCCTGCGACAAAGAAGTTATTACTAAACACAAAATCCGCTTTTTGTAGTTCAGCCTTGAGCATCGGTGAATCTTTAAAAGCTTGGTGCAATTGCCCAATATCGATCATTTGCGTAGAAGGATCGTCCTTTGCTTCCCAAAAACCACCAGCGATCGCTGCATCGCCACCTTTCTGAGCAATACCAAGATGCACATGGAGTAACCCAATCAGTAAAAGCGGCAAAATCACTACACCCGATCCCCAAAGCCAATTACGAATAAATAGGGGACGCTTTAACTGCACTTGAGCTGCTCGTTCGCCTAATAAAAGCGTGGCTCCAAAAAATCCTGGCATATGCCATGAAGGAAGGATTTGGATAAAGCCGCCCATAAAAGTAAAGCTAAAGAAAATCGGCATTGATACGCAAAGAATTAATAACTGCTTTTCACGCAGAAAATCGAAAGCGATCGCTTCTGCTTCACTCCTAATTTTGCGATTGGTAGATTGCAATAATTCTCCAAAGGTACGGAAACTTGTCCACCATAAAGGAACTCCAAAGGTTGGGAATAAGTAGCCGAGCGCTAATAGAATCGTGACTAGCAATCTCTCTAAGTTATAACCCTGTGAAGGTACAGCCCGCCCACTCTGAAATCGAAATGAAGCCCATTCATGTTGAGAATTCCAGAACAACACTGGTGATATAGCGATCGCAAATAAGGCGATCGCTGCCAATGTCCATCCTGAAAACAAGGCAGCGCGATGACGACGACTGAGCAAGCAAAATAGCACTAGCCCTCCACCTAGCAGTACACCGTGATATTTCCCTAGAAATGCTAATCCTACTAATAAGCCAATGATCGCAAGTCGATAAGTCGGTCGATATGGTTGTTGAGTATCTTTTAACGGGAAAAACTCCACTGCTGCAACCCATAAACAAGCCATCCAGAAAAACATTAAGGCGTTGTCAGGCAAAGTGAGAATTCCAAAGGCAATCTGAAAAATGGGAATTGTCGTCAAAATCGCCAAAGTTAAAGTCGCAGTCCGCTCTCCAAATAACCGTTTGCTAGTCAGATAAGCGAAAATCAGTGTTCCTGTATAAAGTAAAACGCCTCCAATCCGAATTGTAAAAGGAGTAGCTACGCCTGTGAGCCAAACCCCGATTCCAGCTGTAAAAGCCACAAGCGGCGGATGATCGAAATAACTCCAGTTCAAGTTTTGGGTATAAAGGTAATAATAAGCCTCATCGAAGCCCAGATTGAGATAGATAGCGGACGTCGCCCTAAACAGGAACCCCCACAATAAAATGGCGATCGCCCACTTATGAATTTTCACTCGCGATTCCTTAAATATTTTGCTGTAATCAATACTGCTGTAGTCAATACTGCTGTCATCAATACTAGCGTGGCATTAATACTATCGTGGCAAAATACATCCGTAAAATTACGCCGCGCATCGCGTACCACAATTTGAAAACCCGATGAAGTGTAGAACGAGTAAAGCACATTCGACACTTTAGGGGTTTTATATCTTAACCGCCTTAGCGATTGCTATAATTCGGCATGATTACATGACATTTAGACGGAGTAAATCGAAATGCCGAGAGAACCTAAAAAACCTAATGAATATATCGTGCATTTAAAGCTAGAAGGTGGGCAAGAAGTTACGACAAAATTTATGACTATTGAAGAAGTTAAAACTTGGTATGCTTCGCAATTTAAGGCAAAAGCAAATGAAGATGATCTTATGCCTATTCCTGTGCGGGCTGAACTAAATGAAATTTTGCTAGTTCGTCCTAAGCGTGTTGTTGCTATTCACGTAGAGCCAATTTATTCTTCTAGCGTTGAGATGTTTTCATAGAAATCCAAAAATGAGAAGCTGCTCAGTAAGCTGTTTCTCATTTCTTAGTATTAAATTTTAAATGCTTCTTCATCAAGTTTCTGGGCGATCGCGTTTAGGGCTAGCGCTATCGCTGCTTACAGTTTTACTTTGGGGCTTTCTAGCGATCGCCCTCAAAATAGTCCTTCAAGAGATTGATCCTTTTACAGTGACTTGGTTTCGCTTTACTGTCGCAGGAGTCTTGTTAGGAGCTTATTTGGCTATACGAAAGAAGCTACCAACATGGCAACAATTGCAAAAAATCTCATTACCGACTTTGCTAGTTGCGGTCGGCGGACTATCGCTAAACTATATTTTATTTCTAATCGGCTTAGATAAAACTTCGGCAAGTAATGCTCAAGTCCTTACTCAAATAGCTCCTGTAATGATGGGACTAGCTTCATTAATCATTTTCAAAGAGACGTATAACTATAAACAATGGATCGGGCTTGCTGTTCTCATTTGTGGATTAGTATTGTTTTCTCATGAGCAAGTGCGATCGCTAGTTACCACCTTTGACACTTATGTATGGGGCAATATTTTGCTGGTACTTGGTGCGATCGTGTGGGTTTTTTATGGACTTGCCCAAAAGCAACTACTGCTAAATTTACCTTCGCCCTCAGTGATGCTATGTATTTATCTCAGTGCGGCAACTTTATTTACACCACTAGCTCATCCTGACAAATTGTTTACCCTGTCAGGATCACATATGGCAATCCTAATATTTTGTGCTCTCAATACTTTGATTGCTTATGGAGCATTTGCGGCCGCCCTTGAACATTGGGAAGCTTCACAAGTTAGCGTGGTACTCACACTCACGCCTTTAGTTACATTAGCGGCGGCGGCATTTTTGCCAAATTTCATCCCCCAATTATTATCGCCTTCACCATTAAGCCTATTGGGTTGGATTGGTGCGATCGCGGTTGTATCAGGATCTTTAGCAATTTCTCTTAGCTCAAGCTCTAAAAATTAGAGAGGAGCGCTTCGCGCTCCTCTCTAATTTTTAGAGGAGCGCGAAGCGCGGGTCAATTGTTGACTTTAAAAGAAGCAATGAAGCGATCGGCATCAGCATTCGAGAACTTTTCTGTAGTACCCAGTGTAAATACCTGATAAAAACGAGTATTATTAGCCAGACAAACGCGACCTTTCACGGATGAATTAGTTGCCTGAACCTTGCCCACCGCTTCAAAATCACGGCAGGGAATTTCGCCAAGCTTCGATGCCTTGGAAGATTTAACTTCACCATT
>JBBRMK010000020.1:0-54707 GCA_038230875.1 Pseudanabaenales cyanobacterium | reverse complement strand
TGGAGCGAAAACTAACCCTCATCCCCCAACCCCTTCTCCCGCAGGAGAAGGGGAGCAAAACTCAAATTATTTTCTTGTTCCCCTCTCCTGCGGGAGAGGGGCTAGGGGTGAGGGCTTTAGAAACTTCCACGTAACCTCAGTCATTAATACTTTTGGGTTTTGGTGATATATCATAAAACCCAAAAGTATTTGTTAAGCTTTCTAGTAAGGTGATTGGGTCGTGCCAGCAAATGTGATCGATATTCCTCAATCAACGGTACTTCTTGTTGGTAATACTCTAGATATTTGCCAAGATCTAGCAACTGGATTAGTGACTCATGGCTATGTCGTCAAGATAGCAGATAATAGCGAAGCTTTGCTATCTGTACAATTACATTCTCCAGACCTGATCTTGTTAGATATATCCCTATCACCGATGGGTGGCTACCAAACTTGCAGCCTTCTCAAAGCAAATATAGATACAGAAAATATCCCGATCATTTTTATTAGTGCTAATGCAGGGCTGCAAGATAAACTTCAGGCTTTTGCAAGCGGTGGTGCTGACTATATTACTAAGCCCCTCCAACTTGCCGAAGTAATTGCCCGCATTCATTTACATTTGACTTTACATTTGACAGTGCGACAT
Organism: Pseudanabaenales cyanobacterium; assembly: GCA_038230875.1. Taxonomy (GTDB): domain Bacteria; phylum Cyanobacteriota; class Cyanobacteriia; order Pseudanabaenales; family Pseudanabaenaceae; genus Pseudanabaena. Next base: position 54,082 of record JBBRMK010000020.1, on the reverse strand, counting down.
CTGCAAATGCATCTTACCCAAAGAAATCAAGAACTCTCGCAAGCTGTCTTTGATAGAAGTGGGGTATTCAAAGATTTACAGAGAACAAACTTACTTCTCCATGCTCAAAAAGAAGCCGCGATCGATGGCATTTTTGCGGTAGATGAACAGGGACGGATTACTAGCTTCAACCAGCGTTTTTGTGAAATGTGGAATATTCCAAAGGGTTTGCTTACTAATAATAGAATCTATAATGATTTTGATAATAAATCGCTGATAGGAACATTTTTAATCAAATCCGATCTTCCTGAAGTTTTAGCAAATCTACTAGAAACTACTTACAATGCTCCTGATGTAGTCAGATATGGAGAAATTGCCTATAGCGATCGCATATTTGATTACTACACCAGTCCTGTAAGCTCTGAGCAAAATAAGTTTTTTGGCTTGATCTGGTGCTTTCGTGATATCACTGCCAAAAAGCAAGCGGACTTGCAACAGATGCGACTAATGGAAGATCTCCGCAAAGCCAAAGAAGAAGCGGAAGAAGCAGTACATACCAAAGCAGCTTTTTTGGCGATGATGAGTCATGAAATTCGCACACCGATCAATGGCGTAATCGGGATGACTCAACTTTTAGCGGGAACTGATCTCAATCCTGAACAAGCAAAATATGTGCGGACGATCCAAGTAAGTGGGGAAATGCTGCTTTCGGTAATCAACGATATTTTAGATTTCTCTAAAATTGAATCAGGGAAATTAGAATTAGACAATGCTCCTCTAGATGTAAGGGCAGTTGTACGGGATATATATGATGTGCAATTGGGTAAAGCTAAGGAAAAAAAATTAAAGTTTGAAGTAAATATGCCCTCTAATGTGCCGCCATTTATAGTTGGTGATGTAACAAGAATAAGACAAATTTTATTAAATCTGGTTTCTAATGCTCTCAAATTTACGGATACAGGATCTGTGCGAATTGGGGTGCGATTGGTAACTAAACAAATTCCTAGCGCCGATCGCCCTTTTCAATTACTGTTTTCTGTCAGCGATACAGGAATTGGCATTACTGAGGAGCAGATGCAGCGACTATTTCAGCCATTTTCACAAGCATCAGTTGCGACTTCACGTAAATATGGTGGCACTGGCTTAGGGCTAGTGATCTGTAAGAAATTAGTAGAAATGATGGGTGGTAATATCCAAGTTGAGAGTAAGACCGATCAAGGTTCTACTTTTTCATTTACTGTTACTACGCAAATTGCTAAGGAGCAACCAACTTATAAATTGCAAGATGTAATGGATAAGAGTGTTGATGTGATCGGTCGCCTTGGCGATCGCTTGCCGTTAAGAATTTTGATTGCAGACGATAATTTAATTAACCAAGAGTTAGCAATGGCGATGCTAATTAAAATGGGCTATCAGCCTGATGTTGTGGATAACGGATTAGCTGTACTAGAAACCTTACAGGGAGAACATTATGACTTGCTGTTGCTAGATGTGCAGATGCCAGAAATGGATGGTCTAGAAACAGCAACTTATCTGGTCAATCATTGGCATGAGTTGCATACAGGTTATGAACGTCCCACAATTATTGCGATGACCGCTAGTGTCATGCAAGGCGATCGCGAGATGTGTTTGCGTGCAGGCATGGATGATTATATTAGTAAACCAATTATGATGGATTCGCTCCACCGCACAATCGAGAAATGGGCGTCGGGTATACAAGTTGATGACGTACTCCCTACCGCCGATAGCGATGGGGAAACCATTCTTCCTTCAGTAATTGATCAAGCTGCGATCCAGAACCTTGCCCAAATTAACCCTAAGCTAATTAGACGCATGATTCATTTATTTACATTAGAAGAGGCGCCTGTACTATTGCAAAAGCTCAAACAAGCGATCGCCGATAACGACCTCCAAGAGGTCAGCTATGCTGCTCATACTTTGAAGGGAAGTAGCAATATTTTGGGCGCAAAGACACTTGGCAAGCTATGTCTAGAAGTCGAACTTAAGGGTAAACGTGGAAACAATGAAGGATTAATTGAATTATTAATGAAAATTGAACAACAATATCAAGTTGCTTGTCAAGAACTTGCCAAATTAGCAAGTTAGTATAGAAAATCTATGCTTTCCTATTCCAAATTATAAATTTCAAATTCCAACTTACAAATTCCAACTTACAAATTCCAAATTTTTTATGCTTTCCATTCAAAATCTTAGCTATCATCCACCCGCTACACCTGAAGCTATTCTCAAAGAGATATCATTTGAGTTACAAGATCGGCAATTAGGATTGATGGTTGGACCGAGTGGCTCTGGTAAAAGTACATTACTAGAAATTTTGGCAGGATTTGTGGAATGGTCGAGTGGCGGCATTTATTGGAAATCTCAAGAACTTGCGCCCGATAACTTACAACAAATATGTGGGTTAGTATTTCAATTTCCTGAGCGCCATTTTTGCGGTAGTACAATTTTAGAAGAAATAAGATTGGGGCATATAGATTTGGACAGCGATCGCATTCAAAGCGCGCTGAGTTCGGTAGGTTTAAATCAACTCAATCCCAATAAATCGCCACAGTCGCTTAGTGGTGGTCAACAGAGACGTTTAGCCCTTGCTGTGCAGTTAATTCGTCAACCAAGTTTATTACTGTTAGATGAGCCAACCGCAGGCTTAGATTGGTCAATGCGTAAACAAATTCTGAATATATTGCAAGAACTTAAAAAAGAGTGGACAATCCTCGTTGTTACACATGATCCTGAAGAAATCGACCTGATGGCAGATCAGAAATGGGCGATCGCCCATGGCAAGATAGCATAGTTTTTGCAGAAGCATAAGTTGACTGCGTGTCTGCAATTTGACATATCAATGCAATTTGACATATCAAAAAGTTTAGAGTTTGCTATACACTATTGGCAGATATTAACTAGATATTTCACTATGACCTTCACAACAGAAACGCTAACATCACCTGTAGAAGCAGAATCTAGTTTTGCTCCACCTGCTGATCATATAGTGCAAACGATCCAAACTGTGATCGCTAGCATGGATGCTGAAGACACAGCTCTTGAAAACCAGACAGAAGATACGTGGAAATTCCGATATGGCACTGTAGAAGTGGTTGTTAATATTACTGGAATTACACCCACTGATACATTTACTGTCTTCTCGACAGTATTGTCTGCGCCATTCAAAGATGAAGTAAAAATGACGCGCTGGCTTCTAGAAAAAAATGCAACTGATACTTTTGAAGCAAGGTATGCGATCCAAAATGATCAAGTTTTAGTGTTAGCTTCGCGCTCTGTCGAAGATTTATCTCCTGCCGAAATCTCTCGCATCATCACAATTGTTGCGGCAATTGCAGATGATAATGACGAAATTTTAAAAGAAAACTTTTGCGCGTAAAAGTGAAATTAAAGTGAGATTAGAAGGCGCCAAAATGGTGCTTTCTAATCTAATTTTATCAAGAACGCAAAAATGTAATGCCTACACTTATGAACAAATGGCAGCTTATTCCTTATGTTGAGACATCAGGCAAGCTACATATGGATCTTGATAATTCTTTACTTGATCATCACAGTCAAGACCCACAATCTCCATCAATTTTGCGCTTTTATAGTTGGACGCCGCCATCAATTTCTTTAGGCTTCCACCAACAAAAATATCCTGATCGCTGGAATGCGATCGCCCAACAGCAGCATCTCGACATCGTACGCCGTCCCAGTGGGGGTCGAGCAGTGCTTCACAAAGGCGATCTTACTTATGCGGTGATTACAAGTGCTAATCCAGAAAAACGATCGCACCGTGAAGTTTATGAATATATTTGCGGATTTTTAATTCAGGGCTTTGCAAAATTGGGAATCGGGCTAACTTACGGACAATCAGGACGCGGTTATATTCATAACCCCAGTTGTTTCTCAACGGCTACAAATGCGGACTTAATAATTGCCGATGGGCGAAAACTAATCGGTAGCGCTCAAGTCTATCGCCGAAACTCAGTTTTACAACATGGTTCAATTGCGATCGCACCAGATCATAAATTATTAACAGAACTATTTCAAGCAGAAGTTCCCATTGTTGGCTATCAAGAAATTGTCCAATATCAACATAAAGACTTAATTTCAGAACTAATCGAAGTTTTATTTAATGCGGCGCGGCAACACTTTCAGGCGCAGTTCTTGTAGCTCTTGCTCGGTCAACTCTCGCCATTCTCCCACGTTGAGATTTTCTAAACGTAAATGGGCGATCGCCACTCGCACTAATCGCAAAGTTGGAAATCCCACAGCTGCAGTCATTTTTCTAACTTGACGATTTTTTCCTTCTGTCAATATCAGTTCGATCCACGCTGTGGGAATATTGGCACGAGTTCGAATCGGTGGTTGGCGAAGTGGTAGATCTGGCTCAGTATTTAATAATCTTCCAAGTGCAGGTTTTGTCCGATATCCTTGAATATTCACGCCCTGACGTAACTGTTGTAACGCATCTTCAGTGGGAATCCGTTCCACTTGTACCCAATAAGTGCGCGAATGTTCAAATTGAGGATCGATTAAGCGATGTTTTAACTGTCCATCATTAGTTAGTAACAATAACCCTTCGCTGTCAAAATCTAATCTCCCCACAGAATACACATCAGGAATCTCAATATATTCTTTTAAAGTTGGACGCGGCGACCCACTGTCATCAGTAAACTGACAGAGCACTCCGTAAGGTTTGTAAAAGAGAATATATTGGCGATCGCTCATAAATTTCCAAAAAATAAAAAAGCCCGCGCCGCGAGCTTTTTTATTTTAATCTAGCGCCTTGGAGTTCCAAATACCTGAACCCAATAATGTTTATAGGTAGAATTTTGATCATTTGCATATCCAAATCCAATCTCTGTAAAACTGCGATTGAGGATATTAGCACGATGTCCTGAACTATTCATCCATTGACGAATCGTACCTTCAGCAGTCGATCTACCTGCTGCAATATTTTCTCCTAAATATGAATATTTATAACCAGTTGCTTTGGCTCGATCAGTCATGCTTGAGCCATTCTGACCTGTATGACTGAAGTAACTATTTCTTGCCATATCAGTTGAATGTAGCTGAGCTGCTCTAGTCAATGACAAAGACAGTTTGAGAGGGGCTAAACCTACTTTTTGACGTTCTAGATTAGTCAGTCTCAGTAGTTCACTTTCAAAACTTGCTCGACTTTTTATTGCTTGACTTATCGTCTGAGATGGCAATGAAGTTTGTACTTGTCTAGTTGCAAATGTAGGATAAGAATCAGCCGCGATCGCGGGCTTCGTAGATATCCCCCCAAATGACAGCAAGCTGAAACAGATCAAAAAAGCTGATTTCATAATAATAGTTAAGAAATTATAAAGAAATATAACTTTACTGACTTTATAATCTCGTAAGAGTTCCTAAAATGCAAATTAAATCCTAAAACATTGTTTAAGTTTATAAGTTATTGAAAAAAGCATGTTTTCATAGCTTTGTATGAACCAAAAAGCATGTAAAATTATAGAAATAATTATGAGTTTTTTAGGCTAAACATAAACTCAAGCTATATGTAGGCATTTTAAAAATGAGAGAAGCGCAAGACCATAAAACAACTGGTTGCACTGATTGTACAAAAGGGGTTGGATTAGAATTTGAATTTACGATGGCTTTTCAGCCAATTGTTAACACTACTTCCAAAGAAGTTTTTGCCCAAGAAGCTTTAGTCAGAGGTATAAATGAAGAGTCTGCGGGTGAAATTTTAGGACGTATTAATGAGGGAAATCGTTATCGTTTTGATCAAGCTTGCCGAATCAAAGCAGTGCAACTAGCAGCAAAACTAAATGTCAAATCTTTTGTGAGTATTAATTTCTTACCAAATGCAGTTTACAATCCTGAATCATGCATTCGAACGACAATTGAGGCCGCGGAAACTTTTAAATTTCCTATCGATCGCATAATCTTTGAAGTAACTGAAGGAGAGAAAATAACTGATCATATGCATCTTCGTGAAATCCTTCAATATTACCGAGAGAGAGGTTTTTTAACTGCGATTGATGACTTTGGAGCAGGTTATGCAGGGCTAAATTTATTGGCTGATTTTCAAACAGATTTAGTCAAATTAGACATGGGCTTAATTAGAAATATTGACCAAAGTAAAAGTCGTCAAGCGATCGCTAAAGGAATGACTCAAGTATGTAATGACTTAGGGATTAAAGTAATTGCTGAAGGAGTTGAAACCTATGAAGAACTAATGACTCTCCAATCTTTTGGCATTGAATTTTTTCAAGGCTATTACTTTGCTAAGCCTAAATTTCAGGGTTTGGCTCAAATAAATAATTTTTACTAAATAAATTTTTAAGGAACCTAAGAGGATTTCTTGAAAAGATTTTACCGTGGGTGTGCCGCGCTTCGCGCGGCACACCCACATTTTGGTTTTAATAAATCGGGTACTTTTATTATTAGATATCACTTAAGAATAGAGATCTGAAAAGTGCTTCTTTGTTTTTTGAAAGATTGACAGTGTTTTTTGACTCTAACTTTCTGTATATATACCGCGTCTAGGATGAAACCCATAGTTATTTTAGAGGGTCGCAGGGCGAAGCCCCCGCTTCGGGTTTCTTCTGCGTCCATATTGAAAACTTCGGTTTTCAATATGGACGGGGTATATCATTCGATATATAGATGACTATCCTAAAAGGTACACATAGTATGATTTAAGATTTTTTAATATTCATGTAAAATTATTACTCATGATTCATCAATTAGCAGTTCGCTTATGTGTGTCGTGTGCGTTACTCGCAACCTTGCCTCTCGCCACAGACGAAATAGTCAAGTATACTCAAGCTCCTCATATCTTCTCAGGAATCGGAGCGATCGCATCATGTATTGGAGCTTGTGTGCCAGTTTTAACGCTATTTCGCAATTCTGATTAAGCCCACCGTCCAATCACAATTCTTACAGTTCCATCTTCTAATATTTCTTGCTGCTCAATGGCAAATCCTTGCTGATTTGCACTTTGTAAGACTGTCTTAGCCGCATATTGCTGTGCAATCACTCCCAAAAATTCTTCAACATTTAACGCTACTCCCCACATATCAGCAACTAGTTCATAGCGATCGCCTATTTTCCGAAAGCCAATGTCATAGGCATTGGGCATCGGGATTACATAGTCAGCTATAGCCGTATCACCGAGATAGCCACGTACTAAAGTATTTTGCTTAATGGGATAGCCAAGCTCTTGCAATGCTTGTTCAAGCAAGTCACCATTTTTGATTTCGACTGCGATCGTAGTGAAGTGTGACATAGTTGTAAATCTGAAATGTAAATCTGAAATGTAAATCTAAAATAAAAGCGACTTAAAACGCCTAGTTTATTCTAAATTAATGGCAAATTTGCGTAATTCTTGGAGAAGTTGCTCATCATTAGATGCAGTGCGCGCGCCAGATTCAGCCGCCCATTGCTTCAGAGATTCGATTTGTTGAGAGGCGATCGCGGCAAGCGGAACAGTCTCCTCGATTGCACTAATAATATCCTCAGTTGTAAAGTCTTCACGGTTGCCACTACTACCACGCCCAAAAGCGCGATGAATGCCATCAATAATTACTTGCTCGATTTCCGCTCCACTAAAGTTTTTGGTATGTCGAGCTAATAAAAATAGGTCAAATTCACGCAATCGGCTAGGACGCAACTTTTGTAAATGCACTTTAAAAATCTCTTGACGTTCCGATTCAGTAGGTAAATTTAAAAAGAAAATCTCATCAAATCTACCTTTTCGCAAAAGCTCAGCTGGCAAAATCCGCACATTATTTGCGGTAGCCACAATAAACACTGGTGAACTCTTTTCTTGCATCCATGTAATCAACGAACCAAATACGCGCCTACTTGCTCCAGAATCCCCATCAGTCGAGGCATTCATATTCCCAAAGGCTTTATCAATCTCATCGATCCACAATACGCAGGGTGCAGTCGCCTCCGCAAGTTGAATCATCTGCCGCATCCGACTCTCACTCTCTCCCACAAAGCTGCCAAATAACCGCCCAATATCTAGACGTAATAGCGGTAAGCGCCATTCATTAGCGATCGTTTTTGCTGACAGCGATTTGCCTGTGCCTTGGATTCCCACTAACAGCACTCCTTTAGGCGTGGGAATGCCATAACGTTTAGCTTCTTCAGTAAATGCATCACGGCGAGTGCGAACCCATTGTTTGAGATTGTCTAACCCACCAACATTTTTAAGCGATTCATTCACTGTAAAAAATTCTAAAATCCCTGTTTGTCTAATTGCCTGTTGCTTTTCAGCAAGTACAGCATCAATATCGGAATCATTTACTTGCTCTTTTTCAGCGATCGCTTTCGCTAATACACGTTGAATCCGAGTACGGCTTAGTCCCTGACAAGCCTTTACCAGTTGCTCCCAAGCCAAATCCGATAAATTTAGCTTATTTGGTGAAATCTTTTGCTTGATTAAATAACCAATTTCCGCGATCGCTGGCAAAGGAAAATCGATCACAGTAATTTCTTCAGTTAGTTCGGGCGGTATTTCTAGCACATGACTAATAATTGCCATAGTGCGTCGATCAAGTTTGAGATCTCGTGCTAGATTTTTTAATTCGCGAATAATCGGAATGTGACGATCATGATGCGGATATTTAAGAATCGGATGCAAATCGCGCAATATATATAAGACGTTATCGCCATCTTTAGTTGCCTTTTCTCGATGAGCGATCCTTGATAAAGCCGCCATCACCGAACTTTTATCAGCATTATTGTCACTCCAACCTCGAGCAATGTCCCAAAACAAAATCTTACGAATCGGGTTAGATTGTAAAGCGACTTCTTGCAAAATCTCTTCAACAGGTGCTTCTTCGGCAGTGACTATATATATAAGTGGATATTTGGCACGCAGTAATAGATCGAACTGCTCTATCAAAGCTTTATAAACTCTGTTTTTACTTTGAGAAAGGGTATCTATTGGCAAATTTGGCGACATATTCGCAGTATAGCGCTTTGGGCTTTAGCTAAAAACAAAAAACTTTTTAAAAGGCTTGTTAACAAATCTTTTAAAAAGTTCTTTGGATATTTTGTAGAAAACACAGTTAAAAACTAGACGGCAGCAAGTACCTGTTCTTCAACTCCAGCAAGTCTTTCAGCTAGCAACTCTTCTAAGTCTACGAGTGCTTTAGAGAAACCTTTGATCCCTTCATCAAGTTTGTCAGATGCCATGCGATCAGCTTTGTGCATCGCTTCAAAAGTCGCTTTGTCCATCGGGATTTTTTCCAGATCTGACTGAGCTGCGATCACGGGATCAAGTTTACGAACAAGTTCGCCTTGAGTGTGATGCAACTCATCTAACAAAGCAGGTGAAATTGTCAACAAATCACAACCCGCAAGTTCTACAATTTCGCCCATATTGCGGAAACTTGCGCCCATGATTTCCGTTTTATGACCAAACTTTTTATAGTAGTTATAAATTTTGGCAACTGACAATACACCTGGATCTTCAGCAGCAGGATAGCTATCGCGACCTGTATCTTTTTTGTGCCAATCAAGAATCCGTCCGACAAAGGGCGAAATTAATTTAACGCCTGCTTCGGCACAGGCGATCGCCTGATGCAATCCAAATAATAAAGTCAAATTGCAATGAATCCCTTCTTTTTCTAAAGATTCAGCAGCTTTAATGCCTTCCCATGTGGCGGCAATTTTAATTAAAACGCGATCGCGAGAAATTCCGTGAGCTTCATATCGTGAAATTAAATAATGCGCTTTTTCAAGCGTCGCTTCAGTGTCATAGGATAATCGCGCATCTACCTCAGTCGAAACCCGACCTGGGATGATTTGTAAAATCCTGAGTCCAAAAGCGATCGCTAATCGATCAAAAGCCAATGTAGCTACCTGAGTAGGTAAAGCTTCTTTACCTAATTCGATTCTTGCTTCAAGAAGCGTTTCATCCACAATTTCTTGATATTGGGGCATTTGAGCCGCAGTAGTAATTAAAGATGGATTTGTAGTTGCATCTTGGGGCTTAACCAGCTCAATCGCATGAATATCTCCCGTATCCGCAACAACGATAGTCATCTCGCGCAATTGATCTAAAAAACTCTTAGGCATACAATCCTCCATAGCACCAATATTACTGGCTACCTTTGTAAGCCTATTTTAGCCTTAACAATTTGGTAGATGTCCAACTTTTAAAGTAATTAAAAGATTATATTTTTTGATTAAAAATAATCGACAATCAAATTATGGTTGGCGAACCTGCCTACAATAATTTGGGACATAGTCCAGAAAATACAGTTAATTCGATCAAAAGCTAAAGCCTCTAAACATAAAGCTTTAAATTCAGAAGCTCTTGAGCGAGCGCATGATGTGGTGATCGCCAATTTGACAAAACAACAGAAAATTATTGATAAAGTAGTTAACTTGAAGCATGAGGAAATTTTTCATGGCAGCAACTATTACCAATCACATCGAAATCACCACAGGAACCTGTAGCGGTAAGCCGCGTATTGCTGGACATCGGATTACAGTTCAAAATATTGTCATTTGCTACGAAAGAATGGGGATGTCTCCCGATGAAATTATTTATCATTATCCCAGCATCAATTTGGCTGACGTTCATGCTGCCCTAGCCTACTATTACGATCATATTTCCGAAATTAGACAAGACATCAAACAGGACGAAATCTTTGCTAGAAAAATAAAATCTAAACATCCTTCTTTAGTGCAGCAGAAACTAAGTGCAGCAGAAACTAAAACTTAACCATGTCCAGAGAAATTAAATTTCATTTAGGTGATATCTAACAATAAAAGTACCCGATTTATTAAAACCAAAATGTAGGTGTGCCGCGCTTCGCGCGGCACACCCACGGTAAAATCTTTTCAAGAAATCGCCTTAGATGAAAATGTAAGTAATGCGATCGCTAATGGATTGCGGATTAGGGGCATTGATGTCACAACAACACCAGAACAAAAACTAATTTCTGCCACTGATGAATCTCAACTTGAATTTGCAATGTCTCAAGAAAGAGCAATTTTTACACAAGACATAGATTTTTTAAGAATTAATCAACAGGGTGTCCAGCATTTAGGAATTATTTATTGTCCTCAACAAACTAAATCCATTGGACAAATTATTCAAGGAATCGTTTTAATTTGGGAATTGCTAACACCCGAAGAAATGATTGACCATATTGAGTATTTATAAAATCAGTAATCAGAAATTTTTATAAAATTAAATCCTTATGATGTTTTAGGCTTAACACCTGCATCATTGATTCTGAGATCCGCGATGATCTGCTAGAGCGATCGCCGCTCCGAATCATCAAACAAGGATACAAGCATGGCGATAAAGTTCTCAGACCTGCCGAAGCGATCGTCTCCAAATCGACAAAATAAATATTGTCGAATTAATTTCTGCGACTTAAATAATATTTATAAATTTTTGTTAAGTAAAATGAATCAATTTTAGACTTAAGTAACTCTTACTTAGTTGCCTGAATTTATTGCCGGCTAAAGTATCAAGATAATTTCAAGGCATTCTAAACAATTGTTACAAAGATTCAAGAGCGACCCAAACCTAAATCTATAATTACAACATCGTGGCTTAGGTTCTCTTGTTAAAGCCGTACTTATTTCATTCATAGATTCAGCACTATGAGAGAACTAGCCTAATCGTTTAATCTACTTTGTCTTAACAGTCTGAGAGAGGAAAATTTACATGACAATGACTCCTCAAAAGCCAGACACAGAGGTAAGGGTTGTAGTTGATCGTGACGTAGTACCTACTTCTTTTGAGAAGTGGGGACAACCTGGTCACTTTGATCGCACCCTCAAGAAGGGACCAAAAACCACCACATGGATTTGGGATCTTCATGCCAATGTGCATGACTTTGACAGTTTCACAACCGAAGAAGATGCTGCTCGTAAGATCTTCTCTGCTCACTTTGGGCATTTAGGCATTATTTTTATCTGGCTCAGTGGGATGTATTTCCACGGGGCAAAATTCTCTAACTACACTGGTTGGCTAGCTGATCCAGTCAATATCAAACCCAGCGCCCAAGTGGTCTGGAATGTTGTCGGTCAAGACATCTTGAATGGCGACGTTGGCGGCGGTTTCCAAGGTATTCAAATCACTTCTGGTTTGTTCCATCTTTGGAGAGCATCTGGTATCACCACGGAGTATCAACTCCTCTGCACCGCAATTGGCGGTTTGGTGATGGCAGGTTTGATGTTCTTCGCGGGTTGGTTTCATTACCACAAGGCTGCACCTAAGCTTGAGTGGTTCAAGAATGTCGAATCGATGATGAACCACCACTTGGCTGGTTTGCTCGGTTTGGGTTCACTCTCTTGGGCTGGACATCAGATCCACGTTTCGATCCCTATTAACTACTACCTTGATAAGGGTGTACCTGCGGATCAGATTCCTCTGCCCCACGAATTCATCCTTAACCCTTCATTGATGGCGGATATTTTCCCCAGCTTTGCTCAAGGTTTGACACCGTTTTTCACCTTGAATTGGGGTGTATACGCTGACTTTTTGACCTTCAAAGGCGGTTTGAATCCTCAAACTGGCGCTTTGTGGCTCACTGATCAAGCTCATCATCACCTTGCGATCGCGACATTGTTCATCATCGCTGGACATATGTACCGTACCAACTTTGGTATTGGTCACAGCATGAAGCAAATCCTTGAAGCTCACAAAGGACCTCTAACTGGCGAAGGTCATAAGGGTCTATACGAAATTTTGACCTCTTCTTGGCACGCTCAGCTCGCTGTGAACTTGGCTATGTTGGGTTCATTGAGCATCATCGTCGCTCAACATATGTATGCGATGCCTGCTTACCCTTACATTGCTACTAGTTACGGAACTCAAGTTTCCCTATTCACTCACCACATGTGGATTGGCGGCTTCTGTATTTGTGGCGCGGCTGCTCACGCTGGCATCTTCATGGTTCGTGATTATGATCCTGCTAAGAATGTAAATAACTTACTAGATCGGATGTTGCGTCAACGTGATGCAATTATTTCTCACCTTAACTGGGTATGTATCTTCCTTGGCTTCCATAGCTTTGGTCTTTACATTCACAACGACACTATGCGTGCATTAGGTCGTCCACAAGATATGTTCTCTGACACCGCAATTCAGTTGAAGCCTGTCTTCGCTAACTGGATTCAAGGTATTCATGCTGCTGCTGCTGGTACAACTGCTCCTTACCTAAATTCTAGCGTTAGCCCCATCTTTGGCGGTGACACTATTGTTGTTGGTGGCAAAGTTGCCATGGCACACATGGCTCTGGGGACGGCTGACTTCTTGGTACATCACATTCATGCGTTTACCATCCACGTTACTGTCTTGATCTTGCTGAAAGGCGTGCTTTATGCTCGCAGCTCTCGCTTGATTCCAGACAAAGCTGAACTCGGTTTCCGATTCCCTTGCGACGGTCCTGGTCGTGGCGGCACATGTCAAGTTTCGGCATGGGATCACGTTTTCTTAGGGCTTTTCTGGATGTACAACTGCATCTCAGTTGTGATTTTTCACTTCTCTTGGAAAATGCAGTCTGATATTTTCGGTACTGTTGACGCAAGTGGCACGATTACAAACATGGCTGGTGGCAACTTTGCACAGAGTGCATTGACCATCAATGGCTGGTTGCGTGACTTCTTGTGGGCCCAAGCTTCCAACGTAATTCAATCCTATGGTTCGGCTTTGTCGGCATACGGTTTGATCTTTTTAGGCGCTCACTTTATTTGGGCTTTCAGCTTGATGTTTCTATTCAGTGGTCGTGGCTACTGGCAAGAACTTATTGAGTCGATCGTTTGGGCTCATAACAAGCTCAACGTCGCTCCTGCTATCTCTCCTCGCGCTTTGAGTATCACTCAAGGTCGTGCTGTGGGTCTAGCGCACTACCTCTTAGGTGGAATTGCCACAACTTGGGCATTCTTCCTAGCCCGTTACGGCGCAATTGGGTAAACTGGCTTAATTTAAACGGAGAAATTGAAGTAAAAATGGCAACGAAATTTCCTAAGTTTAGCCAGGCTCTCGCACAAGACCCGACAACCCGTCGGATCTGGTATGCGATCGCCACAGCGAACGATTTTGAAAGTCATGATGGTGTAACTGAAGAAAGTCTTTACCAAAAGATTTTTGCTTCGCACTTCGGACATTTGGCAATCATCTTCCTGTGGACATCTGGCAACCTGTTTCACGTAGCGTGGCAGGGTAACTTCGAGCAATGGATCAAGAGTCCTCTCACTACACGTCCGATCGCTCATGCGATTTGGGACCCTCACTTTGGTAAAGCAGCAGTTGAGGCTTACACTCAAACTGAAGCTGCTGGTCCTGTGAATATTGCTTATTCTGGTGTTTACCACTGGTGGTACACCATCGGTATGCGTACCAACACTGAGCTGTTTACTGGCGCTATTTGGATGCTAGTATTCGCTGCGGTTCTGCTATTTGCAGGTTGGTTGCATCTTCAGCCCAGCTTCCGTCCTAGCCTTTCTTGGTTTAAGAATGCTGAATCTCGTCTAAACCACCATTTGGCTGGTTTGTTCGGAGCTAGCTCTCTTGCTTGGACTGGTCACATGGTTCACGTAGCGATTCCTGAATCTCGCGGTATCCATGTTGGTTGGAATAACTTCTTAAGCGTTCCTCCTCATCCAGCAGGACTTGCACCTTTCTTCACTGGAAACTGGGGCGTATATGCTCAGAATCCTGATACCGCAGGGCATGTGTTTGGTACTTCTCAGGGTGCTGGTACCGCAATCTTGACCTTCCTTGGTGGTTTCCATCCTCAAACACAGTCTCTTTGGATGACTGATATCGCACATCACCACTTGGCGATTGCCGTTATTTTCATCATTGCTGGTCACATGTACCGTACCAACTTTGGTATCGGACACAGCATCAAAGAGATTTTGAATGCACACAATCCTCCTAAAGGCACTCCTTTCGGCGGTATGTTGGGTGCTGGACACAAGGGTTTGTATGACACTATTAACAATTCCTTGCACTTCCAGCTTGGTCTAGCGCTTGCTTCTCTTGGTGTAATCACATCATTAGTTGCCCAGCACATGTACTCGATGCCTTCCTATGCATTCATTGCTAAGGATTTCACCACACAGGCAGCGTTGTATACGCACCACCAATATATTGCTGGTTTCTTAATGGTTGGAGCGTTTGCTCATGGTGCGATCTTCTTCGTCCGTGACTATGATCCAGAAGCTAACAAGAACAACGTGCTTGCCCGTGTTCTTGATCATAAAGAAGCGATCATCTCTCACCTTAGCTGGGTATCTCTATTTTTAGGCTTCCACACACTTGGTATTTACGTTCATAACGACGTAATGCAAGCGTTTGGTACTCCTGAAAAGCAAATCTTGATCGAGCCTGTATTCGCTCAGTGGATTCAAGCCGCTCACGGTAAAGCTCTCTACGGCTTTGATGTGTTGCTTTCCAATTCTTCTAGCCTTCCTGCTAATGCTGGTGCGGCTTGGTTGCCTGGTTGGTTAGCTGGTATTAATGCTGGTGACAACTCATTGTTCCTTAGCATTGGACCTGGCGACTTCTTGGTTCACCATGCGATCGCTTTAGGACTGCACACCACTACCTTGATCTTGGTCAAGGGTGCTTTGGATGCTCGTGGTTCTAAGCTAATGCCCGACAAAAAAGACTTTGGCTACAGCTTCCCTTGCGACGGTCCTGGTCGTGGCGGTACTTGCGATATCTCTGGATGGGATTCCTTCTACCTCGCGATGTTCTGGATGTTGAACACAATTGGTTGGGTCACCTTCTACTGGCATTGGAAACACCTTGGTGTATGGCAAGGCAACGTTGCTCAATTCAACGAGTCCTCTGTCACCATCATGGGCTGGCTCCGTGACTATCTATGGCTTAACTCCGCTCAGTTGATCAATGGCTATAACCCATATGGCATGAATAACATTTCTGTTTGGGCTTGGATGTTCCTCTTTGGACACCTTGTTTGGGCAACTGGATTTATGTTCTTAATCTCTTGGCGTGGTTATTGGCAAGAGTTGATCGAAACTCTTGTATGGGCGCACCAACGTACACCTCTTGCAAGTCTTGTTCAATGGAAAGATAAGCCTGTGGCTATGTCTATTGTTCAAGGTCGCTTAGTTGGCTTGGCTCACTTCACGATTGGATACATACTCACGTATGCAGCCTTCCTGATCGCCTCAACTGCAACTGCTTTCGGTTAATCTAGCTTGCTAGTTAGCTAACAAAAAATCCCTCACAGCAATGTGGGGGATTTTTGTTACTCCCTTCCCAGTAGAAAATAGATATTAAAACTCAAGAATTAGAGGTGCGGCGCTCCGCGCCGCACCGTCTAATCTTTCACTTGGAAGGGAGTAGCATATAAAAAATAAGAGCAGAACATGAAACAAATCAAACAACTCACCTGTGTTATCGAAAAAGAGGGAGATGCTTATGTCTCGCTTTGTCCTCAAGTTGATATAGCTAGTCAAGGAGGTAGCGTTGAAGAGGCGAGAAAAAATCTTGTTGAAGCTATCGAATTATTCTTTGAATTGGCTAGCCCACAGGAAATAATGCAAAGAAGATATTCTGAGATTTACATAACACAGATTGAAGTGACTGTTAGGTAGGCTTCGAGTATTATCTGCCAAACAAGTTTGTCAAATTCTTGCGGATAATGGTTTTGAGCAAGTAAGGCAGCGTGGAAGTCATATCATTATGCAGAAAAAGATGGAAGAATCTACAATTACTGTCCCTATACCGAATTATTCAGAAGTTAAAATTGGTACTCTTCAGTCAATTATTAGACAGTCTGGTTTACCTAAAGCACTCTTTGAGTAAATAGTTAATTTATTCGATCAATGAAATCAATTATTAATTCTTATTTGAAAAAAGTCTAGCGATCGCCTAAACCTCAGTTTCAAACAGCATGGGAAAAGCTAAAGGTTTGGAGAGCTAGACTAGCTAATGAGTAAAGCGATCGCAAAGATATTAGTGCATCGGAAGTAGTGGATGTTTTAGCTTTTATTTCTGATAGTGAATAGGCGATCGCAATATTTATGCTAGCTCAAACCATTAGCTATCTACGGTTAGCCAAGACAAAATTTCTTCAATGATTGATTCAATGCTTGATAGCGGAAAAAGAATAATTTCACCATTCTGTAAGTGCTTATGCTCTTTTTCGTTTAATGCTGGCTTGTGAGGGGCGTTATCGTATCGAAAAATTAGGCTTTCATCCGCAGATTGATATTGGTAGGCGTAGCTGAAATGTTCGATTTTTTCTTGTCTAGCGGAAACATATTCTCTAATAAAGAGTACGGAGTTATCGATTAGTTCTACTTTGATATTGATAAAGAGTTCTCCTGATGGACGAGTCTCACTGTTGGATGTAAGGGTCTTTACTAAGCCGTAATCTTCTAAATGAGAAACCGCAGCAAGTAACTGCTGAAAATAGCTAGATACTGACATTTTGGCTGATATTTTGTAAGCTGAGGAGAATTTGTAAGTCTTGTTTAATATTTTCGAGACACTGATATTCGCCTGACCATTCGATGTATTCTAGGTCTCTCCCTTCTAGGTTTTCGGCTGTCCAAGATGTGATAAATTCACTGGAGGATGTTTGATATTTCTGCTCGAATTTGCTTATTTTTTGTTCTATTTGAATTTTGCCTTGTTCCATTCTCAAGATTTCAGCGCGAATCGTTTTTTGGAGGATGGTAATTGCGCGATCGGGATATTCAGTGAGGATTTTTAGTTCGTTCATAATTAATTTAGGGGTAGTAATTGCTGATAAATATGGGATTCAGATTTTTAACATATAGATAAGGAATTCGTTTTATTGTAGCTTGGTTGTTAAAAAAATTGAGATTGAGTCACCTGTCAGCGTGCTTTTGTTGACGATTTACTCGAGGAGCGATCGCGATGATATTAGTGCCTCAGAAGTCTTGGATATTTTGACTTCTATTGCTTATGATGAGTAGGCGAAGTTAAGACGGCTTTTGTATGAGAGCATCGCTGTGGAAGCAATTCCTGTAATTATATTTAAGCTTAGCTTTGCCATGCCGAGCGCCCAGAATCCAGTTATCCATGTATAGAGGGCTTTGCGCCAATCGGTAGTAGTGAAGTAAACGGCAAGAGAACTAAGTAAATCTAACCTGCTACATTAAAAGAGAGCAGTATACAAAGATAAAAACTAATGTCAAAACAAACCAAACGATTCAGAAACCTAGGACAACCTGACGAGCTATTTGGACACCCTTGCAAATTTAACGTTTCTAATGACAGGATAGAAGTAACTTTCAATAGAATAAAAGTTTCTGATGTGCCATTCAAAGAATCAATATTTTCGTACAATAACAAGAATTGGATTATTATTCTTAGCGATGATTCTGGTGGCAAACTAAACATAGGAACTAACGAACAGGACTACTTAAACTACAAGGTAATAGCTATGGATAAGGACTCATATGAAAGTCATGGTTTTTCGCTTGATAAAATTGCAGAATCATAGATTTCGTCAAGAAGTTAGTTGTGATTTTTTGGCGACCATTAGGATGAATTGGAGTATATTAAAAACTCTACTTATCTACAAGTGTCAAAGCAACCTATGACAAGTTCTAATGCTAGTACTTTGGCTCAAGCAAAAGAGGGGGATGTGAAAGCGATCTCCTCATTGCTAAATAGCACACTGCAACCTAAAGGTATTACAGCTAAGGCTTCTATTAAAAATAGCTGTTTGTACATCATGCTTGAATCGATGAAAGTCCCCCCGCAGAAAGCATTAGTTGATTTTATGCAAAAGGTATTTTCAAGTTTTAGTGTTGATAACTGTCATGAAGTTAAAGTTTACGGGCGTCAGGAGAGGAGATTCCAGATTGGACAGAGAGTTTTAAAGTCGGTTTAGCACAAGTGCAAAACCTTAAAGTTCTGGCAAAGCAGGGCAATATCAAAGCAGTTACAGCATTGATTAATCAAAGATTACAATCTAGTAAAACTATTGCAAAGGTCAGTCTAAAGGGGAGTCGCTTACAAATAATGCTGGAGTCATCAGAAGTTCCAGAGCAGAAACAAATGGTTTCATTGTTGCAAACTGAAATTCTTAAATTAGAAATTAAGGGTGTAACGAGTTTGAAGTTGTACGGAAAAGAGACTGGAGAGGACTTTCCTGATTGGCAAGACGAAGTTAGTCTAATTACAACTAATGAAACTCAGTCTCAAGAAAATCAGTCTCAAGAAAATCAATCATTTAAGGTAAATCCAGAGCCTTCATCTAAAGAATTAGTGGAAGAGTCACCCTTGTTTGTGACTAAAGAAATTGATAGTATTGATTTATCGAATCAACTCTATGGTGCAATTCAAGCAACCTGTTACGAAAATCTTGCTTACAAAGAAAGTAAACTCAGAAGAAGATAAAAGTGTTCATGAAATCGTTACACATTTTGTTGATGGTTTAGAATCAGACTTAAAATTGGATCTTGAGCAATTTGTAAAAGAAGTAGTTAGCATAACTAAATCATTTAGTATTCAGATTGAATCAGCCCAAATACAGTCTCTTATTGCCGATGTTACCTCATCAAAATTTACAGGTATTAGATTAGCGATTCGAGAACTGGAGAGAGTCACACAAGAAGTACTTCAAACTAACTTTCCACAACAAACAAATGCTCTGAAAGCATTTTTTACAGGAGCGACTCAAGAAGTTGCTAGTGGTCTTTTAGGTGGAACTACTATGTCTAGTGAAGCAATGGCTGGGATTGCCATCGGGAGTATTATCGTCCCTGGTATCGGCTCAGTCATAGGTGGTGCTATTGGAGGTTGGATTGGTGAAAATAAACAACAGAAAGCTATTGAAGCCATAATCGAAAAGTATCAAAAGGCGAGAAATAAACTTTTTGAAGAATGGGAATCTCTCCTAAGAGTTATCTACACTAAACTAAAAGATTTTTTGTCAACTACTGCATCAGTGAATCTCTTAACTTATCAATCAATAGAGCAAGCTATTAATTTTTACAATGAAGCTAACAACTATTTAGAGACAGAAGACAAACTTCATGAAACCATTTCTCTTTACAACAAGGCAATTAGTCTTAATCCTCAATTTGTCCTTGCCTATAACATGAAGGGCTGTGTCTTAATTCATCTAGAGCGTTATGAAGAAGCTTTGGAAACATTATCTCATGCAATCCAAATTGATAATACTTTTGTTGATGCTTTGAATAATTATGCAGAAGCACTGTATGGTCTAGATAGGTATGAAGATTCTCTGTCTATCTGTGATCGGAGTATTAAACTTGATCCTGAAAGTTATGAGGCTTGGTCTAGAAAGATGGGTTGTTTAGCTTTACTCAAACGACCTGAGCAAGCAATAGAATGCGCTCAAAAATTAATTAATCTGGATTCAGAAAACTTTTGGGGTTGGTATGGAAAAGCTTCATTCCAAGCATTACTAGGAGATAAACAAGCATCGCTCACAAACTTGAAAGAAGCTGTCAGACTCAACCCAGATGCTGCTCAATCCCGTGCTAAGAATACTACTAATTTTGATGAATTACGAGAAGATGAACAATTCAAAACACTGATGGAATCATCTGTTGGTGTGAGTTACGCTAACTTGAAACATTATTTAAAACAACAGAAATGGCGTGAGGCAGACCATGAAACAGCTAAGCTCATCCACGAAGTTATTCAAAAAGTCACTGGCTTTGTAGAGGTAAATCAAGATAACTTGAATGGCTTTCCTTTGGTTGATTTAAATACAATAGATACTCTCTGGAAGGAGAATAGTGATGGGCGATTTGGGTTCAGTATACAGAAAGATATATATCAGAGGTGCAAAGATAGAGATGCATTTGGGAATAAGGTAGGTTGGCGGTTTAAAAACGGAGATGGTGACTATGTGTGGTATAGAAATGACAACTTCAATTACAGATTTACAGCTACAGGACATTTACCCAGTAGTCTTTGGGCTGGGGAAGATGGCTGGTTTGAGAACCGTAGAGATCGCCTAGCTATGCTATTTGCCAGAATGGATAGTCTTCAAGTTGTTAGTCCAGTTAAAAATGATATTAGCCTAGTTAGAAACGATGAAATCTTTTTATCAACTCAATCTAAAAAAGGTAAGATCTCTTGTCCAAAATGTAAGCATATTAATTCTGTTGATTGTTCTACAGACTCTATTCCGTGTAGTAGATGCGGATGCTTAATCAACCTTGTTGCGAGACAAAATGAAATTAAATTTAATTGATCAATTCGGAACAAAATAAAGCCTTAAAGTTCTTGTCGAGAATGGTTCTAATTTTTTAGATCAGCCTATGTTGATTTAAAAAACGCTATAACATTCGCACAGGTCGTCATTTCATCGTCGTAACCGTAACCGACACCGAAACACAACGTTACTGGATTATTACAGCCTATACAGCCCGAAAATTAAGTGGAGGTAATTCCCAATGAAATCCAACATGACAATCCGATATGACAAGATCGGTGATATTCTCTACATCGATCAATGCTTACCCTATCCAGAACAAGAATCAGAAGAAATCGGCGATGAAATCATTGCACGGCTCAATCCTGATAATGGCAACATTGAAAACCTAGAAATTCTATTCTTTTCCAAACGCCTACAATCCCAAAATATCTTTGAACTACCAATAGTCGCTCAGTTACAACTTGCCAGTTAGAACCCTTTGCTTTTCACCCATCACCAGAAACTTTAACTGTGGGTTATTAGCGCGATCGCCTAAAAGATTATGACAAATATAGAAAGGCACGATCGCTAATCTGGAAAATATTCTGTTATTTACGTTTTATAAAAATGCAATGAGTTTTGGTGATGTGGCTATCATTAAAATTACTGACACTAAGCGATCGCAGGATTAAAAACTATGACTCAAACTATTGCAGCGAGAAAATCACTTTATGAACAAGATCTCAATTTGTGGTTAGAGATGGCGATCGCGCAGTTGAAGTCCAGAGATTTACAAGATCTTGATATTGATAATCTTATTGAGGAGTTAGAGGGTTTGTCGGGTAGGGATAGACGAGAATTGAAGGAAAGATTAACTACTTTACTAGAGCATTTGCTTAAGCGTTGTTATATAAATATGCCCGATTGCTACGATGGTTGGGAAGAAACTATTAACAGAACCAGAAATGCGATCGCTGATATCCTTGCTCAGTCGCCTAGTCTCAGAAACTATTTTAGTAGCCCTGTGTTATTTCAAAAGGCTTTTGCTGATGCTTTAAAGGTTGTTAGAAAAAATAAGGGTTATAGCTGTGTTAACTTTCCTGATATATGGCAGTTTAGCTATGACGTTGAGGACATCCTGAATATTGACTTTTGGGAATGTATGTAATAAGGATATTCTCACTAATTTAGAAAACCTTGTGCTGTATACCCTTGGGTATAAAATGCCATAAATTCTAGCCATTTATACATATTTCATCTTGTTTCATTCCTCACAAAACCCAAGAGCATGAAAGTGCGGAGTATACTCAAAATTGTTAACTCGCTATCAGGGCAATAGTCAGCCAAAATTTATGGGAAAGAGATCGCAAAATTTACAAAATCTTTTATCTTATTTTGTGCGCGTTGCGATCGCTGCCAATATATTTACTTTTGTTTCACTAAGCGAGAATGCTCAAAGTAATGTTTCTTTGGCAAAAAATCTTGAAACCAAAACTAATTCTCAAGATAAACCAAATTTAAATCGGATTCTATTCATAGATTTACAAAACCATTGGTCGAAATTATTTGTTGAAGGCTTGTTGGCTAATCAAGCTTTGAGCGCAATTTTAGCTAATTCGGACACGAATCATTTTCAGCCTGATCGCCCCATTACTCGTGGCGAATTAGCCGACTTGTTGGAAATTGCTTTTACTAATCGCAATGTTCCTAAAATCACAACTCGTTTAAATGAGCCTGCGACGAAAGCCGAAACCCTTGTAGCGATCGCCCGTGAGCTTAATTTGGATAGCAAAGCCACTCAAAATCCACAAACATATTTGCTCTCGATGTATCGCGATACATTGCAAGTTCCTGAATATGCTATTTCTGCGATCGCTACACTTACACAGCAAGGTTTAGTCACAAATTATCCAGACCCACGCATTCTTGCGCCAAAAGCGGCTATTTCTAAGAGCGAACTCTCAGTACTTTTATATCAAGCTCTGGCTTATCAGAAAAAATTACCTCCACTGCGATCGCTTTATGCAATTGATCCTGATCGACGGCTCATGGATATTAACCCCATGCAAGTGACGCGCCTTGAAGTCAGCATCAGTCGCCGCAACGTTACCGCTTTTCATGGAGAGATCAAACTTAAAACATACCCAGTTGCAGTTGGGCGTGCAGGATGGAGTACCCCTGTAGGCAATCATCGTGTTTTGCAGACTATTGAATATCCTGCTTGGCAAAATCCTTTTACAGGTGAGGTGATTGCAAGCAAAGATCCTGAGAATCCATTAGGCGATCGCTGGATTGGCTTTTGGACTGATGGTAAAGATTGGTCTGGCTTTCATGGCACACCTAATCGCACCTCCGTCGGCACAGCTGCATCCCACGGGTGCATCCGTATGTATAACGAAGATGTTCGAGAATTATTTAGTCAAGTCACAATCGGAACCGTTGTGAAAGTTTCTCCATAAAAAATAGCCTCGCACAGCAAGGCTATTTTTTACGGGTTTTGTATTTTAAGCTTTTAGAACTCGTACTACTGTTCTTTGAGGCAGGCTACTAGCACTAAGTTCTAAACTTGAGCCTTCCAATTTTTTAATACTATCTTTGGGCATGAGTGCAAGAAACTCATCGACAGAAGCAAGTTGGCAAGACTTACTGGATTTATCAGTACGATAATAAACTGGAATAACAATGCGGGGATTTAGTTCTTGGACAATTGCAAACGCTTCTACAGGAGAATATGCCTTAGCTTGCATAGGATCGTTACCTTGAGCATTACCGCCAATCGGCAAAATTAAAACATCAGGACGACCCATCAAAATTCTTTGTGAAGCATTAATTGGTGTAGATGCTCCACCCAAATGTAATACAAAAATTCCCGATTGTTTCCATTTCCAAGCCACATTGCGACCAAATCGACGACCACCAATGCGATCATGATCCATCGAAATTCCTTGCAGGTTTAATCCTTTAATATTGTAAGAACCAGGTTCCGACAAAACTCGCGTATTCTTAGGTAAATTCTCTAAATACCCTTCGTCGAGTAACCGTGAACTAATCAATATATAGTCTGATGCTGCTGTGGGCGAAGGCAAATTGGCTGTACAACCCACAGGACGGAAAGGATGAGTTAAAAAACGCACACCATCGCCTGACACTAAAAATGACATATGACCTAGCCATTCCAATTTTAAAGTGGAATTGGTCTGAGAGTTAGCTGCATCAGCAATGATTCCTGCTGTAAATGCTGAGATTAGTCCGCCTTGGGCGAGTCGAAGAATTTGTCTGCGGCGCATGTTGTTTAGTTAAATATTATTTGTGACGAGAAGATGATTGCCCTAAAACCGATTCTGAGAGTTAAGAAAGATAGCGAATCACCACCCTTTTCAACTCTCAAGCTGGGACGCTCAATCCTTTTAAGAAGTTTCTCAGCAAGTCTTTGCCTGCCTCAGTCAAGATGCTTTCGGGATGAAATTGAACGCCTTGGACATGAGGATATTGCTTGTGTCGGACTCCCATAATTATGTCATCTTCAGTCCATGCTGTAATTTCAAGTACATCAGGGCAATTGTTCCGATCAATCACCAAACTATGATAGCGAGTTGCGGTAAAAGGATTAGCTAGCCCTGCCAAGATGCCAACTCCTGTATGATAGATTTGCGATGTTTTGCCATGCATTAAGTAAGGAGCTGAGACAACTTTACCTCCATACATCAAACCCATACTCTGATGTCCGAGACATACGCCCAAAATCGGCGTATTTGCGCCCATTTCTCTAATAATATCTAGCGATACGCCTGCTTCTTCGGGTCGCCCAGGACCAGGAGAAATTACGACTCCTGCGGGGTTAAGTTTTTTAACTTCTAAAATATTTATTTCATCGTTACGTTTAACCAAAATTTCGCCTAACGCAGGAAATTCGGATAGTAATTCTCCAAGATACTGGACAAGGTTATAAGTAAAGCTGTCGTAATTGTCGATAACGAGAATCATGGTTACAGGGCTTGTATTGATTAGGCTTTGGGGTTAAAAGCGATCGCAGATTTATTACTTAAATTAGCTTTTTCAATTTAACATTTTTTGGTAAAAATTCAGACTCGAAAAAATTTTGAAGTACCATTTATAATTCTTTGATTTGATTCGATTTAATTCGATTTAAATAAATGTGCAAACTAAATTTGTTAAAATTTGGGCATTCGACTGGCAACAACACAAAATTTGATTTTATGAAACCCGTTTTGGGAGTTTTCGCGTCGATTTTAATGGTTAATGCATATTGGGCTGATATTACGATCGCACAAGTGCTTCCAAAACCAGCTCAAAAAATTCGGCCGCAGCAGCAAATTGTGGTTCCGCCTAATGAAAATGCCGATCAGCTTTTAGAACGAGGGAATGCATTTGTGCGGCTTGGTAATTTGGAAGGTGCTGTAGTTGTTTTTCGGGCAGCGATTAAAAAAAATCCTGAATTAACGGCCGCACACTATAATCTCGGTTTAGCTTATGCACAGGCCGGAAAGCTCAAAGAGGCGATTTATTCTTTTCAACGATCAACCAGACTCGATCCTAAGTTTGCGATCGCTTATAGCAACTTAGGTGCAGCACTTTTACAATCGGGTGATGCCAATCAAGCAATTATCAACTTACAAAAAGCAGTTCGCCTTGATCCAAATCTTTCGGTTGCTTATTACAATCTTGGTTTAGCGCTTAAAGAAAAAAAAGATGTAAAGGGCGCGATTGCTAGTCTCAATCAAGCTCTTAAACTTAATCCACAATCACCCGAAACAATTTATAACTTGGGACTATTGATCCAAACTCAAGGCGATATTCAGAAAGCGATCGCTTACTATGCCAAAGCGATCCAACTAAATCCTGAATATGCAGAAGCCTACTATAACTTGGGGGCAGGTTTATTAATTCAAGGTCAAACAGAAAATGCGATCGCCCAACTCCGCAATGCTTTGCAATTTCGGAAAGATTATGCCGAAGGATTCTATACGCTTGGTGTAGCTCAGGTAAAGATGGGGCAAAAACAGGAGGCACTTCAATCTTTTATTCAGGCTCAAGCCTATTTTAATCAGCAGAAAAATACTCAATGGGCGCAACAAAGTGATCGGCAAATTCAAAAATTACGAAGCAATTAAGAATAAAAACTAAAAATAAAATGTTTGTAAAGTAATCCTTCTATTTTTTATGTTTAATAACTATTTGATAACCAAGTAAATGGAACGAAAATAACTATCTGATAACTATCTGATAACTTTTGTTAGATGACAAATTGGATTAAAAAGATAATTATTGTATATAAGAAATTAGGTAATTCAAGTTTCAAGTTTTCAAATTTAATTTTAAAAATTTAATACAAAGAAGAAGATATGAAAGTTTCAGCTTTTCAAAAAATAGCTTCAGCATTGGTTATATCTCTAGGAGCGATCGTTACAAGTCTTCCTGTCCAAGCAGGTAATCTGGTCAATGGATGGAACTATGCACGCGATGACTATTCCTACGATGGTTCTAGTTCAAATGGTTACAACGCAAATAGTCGTTGGGATATTTATGGGATGGGCTATAAAGTTATAGGCAATGACGTTTTTGTAGGAATTAATTCCAGCAACTCATTGAATGGGGTAAATTATAACTCTAAAAATATTGGCTTTGGAGCACTTTTTTTAGACTTCGATTACGGTAAGGCTGGAAATAACTTTAGTACTGTTCAGGGTACAAACTCTCTAGTTGGTATTCGATTTGCACCAAATAATGACTTTGGTGGAGCTTCGGTTGGAGTTTATACAGGCGTTACAGGTCAAAACATCGCTGCAAGTAATAGTGGATATGCTAGCTATAACGCTTATACGACTTCGGCTGGCACTTCTATGGCAGGAGATCTAGCTTCTAATGATTCCTATTTTGCTCCTTATATAAATAATGGTGGCGCTCTTCCCCTTGAGATTAAAACAGGTACTCTATTTGCTGGTGGTAACCTTAACTATCTTACTCAAGCCGAACTTATCGCAAGTGGCTTTCCTCCTGCAATCAATTTAGCTAGTTCCAATCCTAATACGTTTGGATTTAAGTTTACACTTCCTAATGAGTATCAAGGTAGGAGCTTTTTAGCTACTTTAGGATTTGAATGCAGTAATGATCTAGTCGCTGTAAAGCCAGTTCCTGTACCTCCAGCGATCGCTGGTATTCTCGCGGCTGGTGCTTTGGGTGGATGGCGTGCTGCAAGACGCAAAAAGCAACTTAAAGCAGTTGCAGCTTAGTCAAAACTCGGGGGGGACGTGCTGCAATTTTTGCAGCTTAGTTAAAAGGTGGGCGTGCAAAGCACCCCCCTTTTTTTATGGAATTTTTTTATGGAACTCTCCATATGTGAATATTGCCGTCTTCGCCACCACTGATCAAGGTTTGTCCATTTTGACTGAGCGCGATCGCATTAATCAGATTGAGATGCCCATTGAGAACTTGAATCGGTTCACCTGTTTCTAAGTTCCAAATCCGTATTTCCTTATAACTAGCACTGATCAGAGTTTTCCCATCTTGACTAATGATCAAAGACTTGACCCAGCCCCAATGCCCTTCTAAAGTCCGAATCGCTTTACCTGTTTCCAGATTCCAAACTTTGATGCGGGTATCAAGACTACCACTAACTAAGGTTCGTCCATCGGGACTAATTGCAAAAGATAGAACTCGCGCTGAATGTCCGATAAATTCCCAACGTAGTTTTCCAGAAATCAAATCCCATACTCGAATAGTAGTATCCCAACTGCAACTGGCGATCGCTTTACCATCAGGACTAAGTGCAACAGAATCAACTAAGCTGGTGTGACCGTGGAGGGTGCGAATTTCTTTACCTGTTCTAATATCCCAAAGTTTAATCGTGGTGTCTTGGCTACCTGTGACAATAGTTTTTCCATTGGGAGTAATTGCGACAGAGTTGACGTAGCCAATATGTCCTCTAAGGGTAAGCAGTTCTCGTCCTGATCGCGCATCCCAAAGCTTGATGGTCTTATCGCGACTGCCACTAATTAATATACGACCGTTCGCACTTAAAGCAATGGAAGTAACAGTATGATCATGTCCGCGAATATTGCCAATCTGTTTAGCTTGAGTTTCTCCTTTACTTAAATCCCAAACTTTGATGGTAAAGTCTGCACCAGCACTATACAAAACACGTCCGTTTAGGGACAGAGCTAGAGAGGTAATCTCGTCTTTATGACCTTGTAAAGTATCGACAATATCAAATAGATGATATGGGCTATAGGAATCTAATACTTGACGAATATAAGATTCAGGTCGGTGCCAGAGCAATAATAGGGCTGTACGTTGGACTTTGAGTGATTCATCTTGTAAACCTTGCAAGACCAGTTCTAAACCTGTTTCATCATAGTTAAGAGATTCTCTTAAGGCAGCAATTTTTGAAGCGATTGCGGGACTCGCAAATCTTCGCTTCACTCCTTCAAATCCACCCAGTACAACACCTCCGAGAGGGGGCGGCATTTGACCACCAAGAACGGCATCCTGCGTTTTAGGATGTTGTTTACGCTGTAAAGTCATAAGCTTATTATTTTAGTAAAATAAGCTACGTTCTTGCCCCCTCTCAGGATTAAGCTGCTTTAGATAGAACTTCTTCTAATGAATGTTCGATTTCAGAAAGTTGGTATTCTCCATAAACTTCACAAGAGTTATTTGGACTCTCGATAAGTTTAATACTGTGCAATTTTGCGCCAATATCGCGAATCGGTTGAGTGAGAACCTTTTGAATATAGACAGCAATGTTTTCAGCTGTTGGCACAACTTCGGCAAAGTATGGAATATCTTTGTTTAGAAAAGTATGATCCATCGGATCGAGAACATATTGATCGAGAGCTTTTTGAAAATCGCTTAGATCAGCAATCATGCCTGTGCGAGGATCGATTTCACCAGCGATCGCTACTTCTAAATGATAATTGTGACCATGACCATTCACGCGAGCGCATTTGCCATAGATAGCGGTATTTTCTTCGAGTGAAAGTGTATCTAGAGCGAGGCGATGGGCGGCCGAAAAATGAGTGCTAATCGTTAAATGTACTTGCATATCGTTACCTTGATAATCGGCCCAGAGTTTAGGATGTTCGTATAAGCGGATATTGACCAATGGCAAATGCGATTCTAAACGCTGCCAAATCACGCGGGCAATATTTTCAGTAGTTGGTAAAGTTTGTTGAAACTCTTCCCATGCTTGGTTTAAATAAGAAAAATTTAGTTGAGTGGTAACTTCACTAGCGATCGTGTGCTTGACATCTGAGAGGTTAAGCACCATGCCAGTATTGTCAATCTCTCCTTGCATCCCCACATAAATCACATAATTATGACCATGTGGCGGAAAATTAGTACATGCGCCGAATTTGGCATGATTTTCTTCAGCTGAGATTTCGGGCAGCCAGTAGCGATGACTAGCAGAAAACTCGGCTCGGCGATTAATTACACATTTAGCCATCTGAAATAAGCCAATAAAAATAAGGCTTGACGAATTGTAAATTTATATTAATACCTTAACATTTTCAGCGATCGCTTCCAACCTCAGTGTGTCGCTATAATTTAAAAAGTCCCTTGCTATCAGTGCGATCGCATTGTTTGAGCTATGACACCAACTATTACTCTCGCTCTTGAGTCTGTTCCACCAATTCCGAAAACCCAAGACTTACCAAAAGAAATATTTTATCCTTCTGAGGATGGTGAACCCTTGGCAGAGACTTCTGTTCATGCTGATGCAATTATTGCGACAGTGGCTGTTTTAAGAAATTATTTAACAGCCAAGTTTTCGGAGCGATCGCCTGTTGTGCTTGCTGACCAATTTGTATATTATGCACAGGGTTTTCCGAGATTGCGGGTTGCACCTGATGTAATGGTGATTTTTGATATCCCGCAACAGCCTTATGACAATTACAAAATTTGGGAAACGGGACAGGTTCCTAGTGTAATTTTTGAGATGACTTCTGCTAGTACACAAGTCCATGACCAAAACAAAAAAAGAGAGCTTTACGAAAATATCGGTGTACAAGAATATTGGCTGTTCGATCCTAAAGGGGAATGGATTCCAGAGAAATTACGCGGCTATCGCCGTCAAGCAAGTCTGCCAGAAAATGAGGAAGAATCACTGGTTTATACAGCGATCGCCGATAGTTTGAGTCAAGTTTTAGGCTTACGTCTCAAAGTTGAAGATAGTTTGATTGGTTTCTATCAGATAAATACAGGTGAAAAGTTGTTAATTCCTAGTGAGCTATTTACAGCTTTGCAAGAGCAAACTCAACGTGCTGAGTCTGCTGAAGAAAGGGCAAGACTTGCTGAGGAAGAGGCTCAAAAATTACGCGATCGCTTAGCGGCATTAGGCATCGATCCAGAGATTTAAGTAAAGTAGCGATCGCGCGATCAAATTGTTTAATTTAAGAAACATCACTTGAGCCTATAGCTGCTTAGTTTTTTATATATAAATTTTGAAAATTGGAAGCGCTACTTCAAACTGATTAAATTAAAAGTTGATCGCAGCAGTAAAAAACTTTGCGATCGTGCCTATTTATCCCTATTCAGGATTAATTTATGAAATATAGCTATCTAAAAAGTATGCGATCGCCACAGCAAATAAAACGTAAACTAGCCAAAGCAATAGCATGTCGCAACTTATTACATAATTATTGAAACTGTAAGCAAGTTTTTCGGCTTAACATAGACGATATAAAGTTGACATTATTCAACCTTAGTTTTTCAAAGGCACAATACTATGGACTTATGGGGTTTTGTGATCGGTGCGGGTGTCTTCTTTGGCATGGGAAGCACATCATTTAAAATCGTTAACCAAGGCGAAGAAGCACTAGTTGCCTCTTTTGGTAAATATAAACGTAAATTACCCGCAGGACCTCACTTTATCCTGCCTCTTATTGACACTATTAGCCATAAAGAATCGATAAAAGAACAAGTTTTAGATATTGTGCCTCAGCAATGTATTACTCGCGACAACGTTTCGATTACTGCCGATGCAGTTATTTACTGGCGAATAGTCGATATGGAGAAAGCATTTTATCGTGTTGAAAATTTGCGTCAAGCCATGTCAAATATTGTATTGACCCAGATTCGCTCAGAACTCGGCAGATTAGAGCTTGATGAGACATTCACCGCAAGGAGCAAGATTAATGAGATTCTGTTACGGGATCTTGATGATGCTACTGACCCTTGGGGCGTAAAGGTTACACGTGTAGAGTTGCGTGACATCTTGCCTGCTAAAGCGGTGCAGGAAGCTATGGAAATGCAAATGACGGCGGAACGGAAAAAGCGAGCAATAATTCTCACATCTGAAGGCGATCGCGAATCAGCGATTAACAAAGCTAGGGGTCTAGCAGATTCACAACTCCTCAATGCTGAAGCTTCACAGAAGTCGGCGATTTTAGAAGCTGAGGGTCAGAAACAATCACGAATTTTACGAGCCGAGGCAGAGCGTCAGGAGCAGGTACTAAAAGCACAAGGAACTGCTCAGGCGATGCAAGTACTATTGCAGTCGATGAAAGGAAACTCTCAGG
Source organism: Pseudanabaenales cyanobacterium (assembly GCA_038230875.1). Classification (GTDB taxonomy): domain Bacteria; phylum Cyanobacteriota; class Cyanobacteriia; order Pseudanabaenales; family Pseudanabaenaceae; genus Pseudanabaena. The sequence continues at coordinate 22,404 of JBBRMK010000020.1, read as the reverse complement.
CTAATGAAGCCTTACAATTTTTGCTAGCCCAGAGCTATCTCTCAATGGGAACCGCGATCGGTTCAAGTAGCAGCAGCAAAGTTATGTTTATAGATCCGCGATCGCTTCCTGCCACCTTAGAAAGCTTAAAATCAATCGTAGATAGTCCAGACACAGTTGATTTACCAGTAAAAGATTGGACAAAGTAACTATAAAAACAGACATTAAAAACAGACATTAAAAACTAAGAATTAGCGTTGCGGCGCGCCGCGCCGCAACGTCTAATCTTTCGATGGGAAGGGAGTAGGAAAGGATATGAAATGCCTTTTTAAACTGATGGACTAATGGGAATGCGCTTGAGCATGTGATATCTACAGCCTGCGGCAAGAATATGCACACGCAGATTGTGAATTGTTAAGGGCGCTGAGCCACTAACCCATAGTTGATTGCTATACGAAACTTCCCCAGGATCGACAATGGTGACCGTACCACGCCCCAGAACACGCATCGTATTGTTTGGCTCAAAGATGGCTACGGTGTCTTCATCAATACCGATACCAATTTTGTCAGGATGAGCCGCGATCGCTGTCATCAGACGCGCCATGCGATTACGGTTATGAAAATGCTGATCGACGATGATTTCTGGCAATATATTCAAGCCAGTACTCATGTTTACGAGTTCTTTATGAGGAGACTCACCACTACTACCACCTGAAATCATGTGGTAGCCCATCGCGGCGGCACCTGCACTTGTACCAGCCAGAACTAGACGTTTTTCATCGATTCTTTTGGCGATCGTAATTGCAAAAGGTGTGTCTGCGATCAATGCACACAGACGAAGTTGGTCACCACCTGTCATAAAAATCCCTGTAAATCGATCTACTAAGGCTTCAGCTTCAGGGTAGTCAGACAGTGGACGTTCGCAAATGTTTAATACTTCAACTTCACTTGCACCTAACTCAGTAAAAATGTCATGGTAAATGCGTCCGATAATATCGGGTTCTCTGGACGCGCAAGGAATTATCCCAAGACGAGCTTGAGAGCCACCAGAATTTTCTACAAAGGCTTTGAGAATTTTGCGGTCTTGGACTTTGTCCTCTCCACCACCAATTACCATTACCGCCGACTTAATAATTTGAGTCATGCCCCTATCTATCGCCACATCTTCTTCTAAACTCAGCATATTAGCAGATTGGTCAACAAATTTTTTTAGGCGACTGATCAGGTTAGCACCTTGACTCATTTTTTGCCCTTGCTGAATCCCCAATGGTTTGAATTACCTCCATTGATGCTTTTACATGGCTAGCATAAAAGCTATACACATTTGGATTGTATAGCTTTTATGCTGTTAAAGGCGAATATTTCATCAATGCATAATAATTTCATATGAAATTATTATGCAATTAAAAAAGTAGAGGATGTTTCCCGTCTCTCCAATTTTTGAGTTTAATCATTTTGCCAACACTCATGGCTGACTAAATCACAAATGTGATCCCGCAATAGGTAATGATTGTTTGCTAATTCTCGTTCGATTTGACACCATTCACGATCGCGAAAGAATTTACACAGCGTATGAATTGGTTGACTGCGGTTAAGCCTTCCGCTTTCGAGTAGATGCCTTGTTTCGTCTTGAATAGCGCTGATGGAGTAGTAAAGTGATTGCAACATAACCAAACTCTCTATATTAAATATCTGCTTAAAAAGTTTATTTCTTTAATTTGTTTAACCAAGATCCCCGTCTGTGTTAGTAGATACAAACTTTGTTTATTTTCTCATAGCAAGCTTAACAAATACACAAAGTTAAATGAAACGCAAAGGAAAAAAATATTTCTTTATACTTAAAATCTTAGAAAATATAAATTTTATAGCTGTAGCCACTTGTTATTAAGATAAAACCAAACTCAAGAAAGCCGAAGGCGGTGCTTCACGCCGCCTTCAGCTTTCTTGGGTTTTATGTCCTGATACACTTGGCGACAGATATATACCTTGTCCATGTTGAAAACCGAAGTTTTCGACATGAACAAAAAGAAAAAACCGAAGCGGGGCTTCGCCCTGCGACCCTCTATGAGAACTACGGGTTTCATCCTAGATGCGTTATAGCGGTAAGTTTGAAAACCTTTTGCGATCGCCTTGTTAAAATTTAAAATTTAAACTTTCTGCACAAAGGTTTTGCCGAGCAATCCTTGTGGTCGCACAATTAAAATTATAAATAGTAAAGCGAAAGCTACGGCATCTTTGTATGCTGATTGATTTGATGGAACAAACGACTCGGCAAGCCCTAAAACGATTCCGCCCACAACGGCTCCAGGAATATTGCCTAGTCCGCCTAAGACGATAACGGCTAATCCTTTTAGACCAAAACCAATGCCAAAATAAGGTCCAGCAATACTCACACTCGAACCCACTAGAGTCCCTGCTAGTCCACCTAAGAAGCCTGATACAAAAAAGGTAAGCAGAATGAAGAAGTCAGTATTGATCCCTAAAAGGCTAGCAGTTGTGGCATCTTCAGCGACAGCTTTCATAGCTTTGCCCAGTTTGGTGAAATTTATTGCATAGGTTAGAATCGATAAAATTATGCCCGATACGCCAAAAATGACAATTTGTACCGTGCGAATAGCGATCGGTTTATCGATTGTGCCGAAATTGATTGCGGATGGTAGATTGCCGTAAATATTTGATGGGAAGCTATAACTTTCTGCCCCGACAAGATATTGGATCGTATTGATGATCGCTAAAGCTACACCTAAGCTGGAAACCAAGGTGAGCAATGGATCGGCTTGGCGATCGCGTAATGGTCGAAAAGCAATGCGCTCGATGAGTACACTTACCCCTCCTGAAAGTAAACTGCTCACAAAAATGGCAACAAAAAAAGGTAAATGCAGTTCTTTTGGTAGAGATAAGTTAGCGAGTATGCCATTGAATCCAAATGCACCTCCGCAAAGTACGTAGGTAAAGTATGCCCCAAGGGTAAACACTGCACCATGAGCAAAGTTAATGATCCCTAAAATCGAGAATACTAATGTGTATCCGAGGGCGAAAATGGCGTAAACACTGCCAATCGATAAGCCGTTTAAAAATTGCTGTAAAACTACCGAAAAGTCCATATGAGTTTTTTAAAAAATTTTACACTTGCGATTACAACTATGGCGATCGCGATCGCAGTTACTCCAACATCGTCAGCGATCACCACTCTTAAGCTTCCTCATGAAAAACAAAATAATAGGCAAAATAATAGGCAAAACGTGGAGCAAATCGAGATGGTAACTCGTGGCTCATCTCAACAAATTCAATTGCCTGATACAGGCGCACAGAATGATGGATGGAGTTGTGGACCAAATTCGGCGGCACGGTTATTGCGCTTTTATGGACATGATGTTGACTATGTGACAGTCAGAGCCGCAACTGACAAAAAGTTGTTTTTACCACAAAGGATGCGGAATCCTCTTAATAATCAATGGATTGAGATGCGAACTGGGACACCGCCGATCACGTTACAACAGGTAATGCAACGTTGGGAAGGCGATCGCGTTAAGAAATCTCAACAAACTAGTTTTAATAAGCTGATTAATCTTGTGCAATCAGGCAAACCTGCGATCGCGTTGGTTCGAGTCGGCAGCTTTTCGATACCATATATCGGATCTTTTCCTTATTTGCATTGGATTGCCGTAACTGGAGCAGATTCCCAACGCCAACAGATTTATTACACTGACACTAATAGTCAAACTTATTCTTTGTCCTATCAAGATTTTCAGACACAGTGGAATTTAGGATTGGATAAAGATGTGAGCACTGCGATCGCTAATGTCCTGAAAAGCAATGGGGTCGAGGAAAGAACGATTGTCTGGATTGATCGATGATAAATTCAGAAATTGAATTGTAAAGTTACAAACTCTGTTTGTACTTGATCACAGATTCACTCAAAGCAACCCATTCAGCAACATCTAGATCTTCGCCTCTGACTTGTCCATTAATTCCCATTGATTCCAAAATGAGAACTAAGCGATCGCGATCAATTTCTGAGATCAGATTATTTCGCAACATTTTGCGCTTTGTCGCAAACCCAAGCGTAAGTAATCGATCTAAGAACTTAGGATCACTGGCGACGTTAATTGGTGGACGCGGAATGATGCGGACGACTGCCGAGTTAACTTTTGGTGGTGGATAGAAAGCAGTGGCAGGGACATCGCAAACAAACTGACAATCAGCAAGATATTGTATTTTCACACTGAGCGCGTTATAGGCTTTATGTCCAGCTTTAGCCGCGAGGCGATCGCCGATTTCTTTTTGGACGAGAAGGACAATCTGCTCAAACTGTTGAATTGGTTCAGAAAGAGTTCCCAATAACTTTTTGAGAATTTCCCCTGTGATGTTGTATGGAATATTGGCAATAACTTTATTGGTTTGAGAAGGAAGTGGAATATCAAGAATACTACTTTCGATAAGTTGGAAATTCTTTTGATGCATAGTTCTGCGGAGCTTTTCGCAAAGATCGCGATCAATTTCTACAGCCGTGAGTGACTCAACAAATGGCAAAAGTAAACGGGTGAGATTGCCAGTCCCAGGTCCAATTTCTAAAATGCGATCGCTTGGTTGTAATTGCCCTGCCCGCAAAATTTTGTTGAGTACATCTTCGCTACGCAACCAATGTTGACCAAATTGTTTGCGGGGACGAATTTTGTTATCAGTAGAGACTGGTTTCTCAAGAGCTGGTTTCTCAAGAGCTGGTTTATCAAGGATTTCTTTATCAAGATTCGGCATTGGCGATCGCTTGCTAAAATTGCTAGGCTAATTATTTAAGTTATTATCCCAAAATAGCGATAATAACAGCGATCGCCATGATTATTATTTAGAATTATTATCGTATTGTCGCTAATGCGGTTAGCGCTAAATGTGCAAAGACAATCCTCTCCGTTTACCATTCGTCTAGCAACCTCTAGAGATGTTGGTCATGTATCAGACATCTTGACCGAGAGCTTTTATCGTAGCCCTGATCGTCAGGGCAATTCTTTGCAGCGCTATCTTATGGATTGGATATATCCACTTTTGCGTTATGGAATTATGCTCGATCTCAGTAGCCGCTTTGGCGACAAAATTCCTTGCTATGCCTGCCTCGTTGCCATTCATCCTGCTAATAAATCTCAAGCGATCGCCTCTCTGGAAATCTGTATGCGCTACGTGCCTATCAAATCACATCGTGAATTTTGGCTTTGGAGCGAAATGCAGCAATATCCCTATATTTTTAATTTAGCAGTGCATCCTCAATGGCGGCGACGTGGCGTGGCTAAGCAACTTTTGCTAGCAGCAGAGCAAACTGTAAAACAATGGGGGTATTCGCACTTGCATATGCATGTACTTGAAGACAATCAACCTGCGCGTAGTCTTTACGAGATTCTTGGTTATCGACTACATAGCCAAGAAGGCAGTCTAAATTATTGGTTATTAGGTCGTCCAAAACGATTTTTATTACAAAAAAGATTTAATTAACCGATCAAAACTTTGGCACAAAACTTAAACAACGCCAAAATTTAGGATCAAGTTACAATGTTTGTGTATTTAAAATTATTTACAAAAGAGTACATCTGCCAACTATGACCATCGCAACTGATATCGCTACACTCCCAGATCTAAATCTTATTGACAGACAAAATGATCAGAGCTATCAAATGGCTCAAGCAGCCGTGATCGCGGCTGATGATCGCAAGGGAGAGAATATTGTTTTGTTAGCGATCGGTGAAGTCTCTACTCTGGCAGAGTATTTTGTAATTGCAACGGGATTTTCTAAAGCTCAAGTGCGCGCGATCGCTGGTAGTGCTGAAGAGGCGATTGAAATTGAGTTTGGACGTAAACCTAGAAATATTGCTGGTGAGAAAGATGGCACATGGATTTTGCTTGACTACGGCGATTTGATCGTCCATGCGATGATGCAAACCGAGCGTGAATATTATGATTTAGAAGCATTTTGGGGACATGCACCTAAACTTGAAGTAGTTCTCCCAGATGCTGAGTTAAAGGAAGCAGTTGTAGCTGCCCTTTAAAAAACCATTGCTCAAGTTTGGTCTAAAAAATCCTCATCTATTTAGATCGAGGAATGTCAAAGACAAGCGATAATTAAAAAATTATTTAAATGTAAGTATATTAAAATTTATGAAGATCGGTGATCGAGTTCGCATTAAAACAACATTAAAAGTTTTTCACCATCCTGAACATAGAGGCGAAGCATTTGACATCGTAGGATTGGAGGGAGAGATCGTCCGCGTGCATACGGAGTGGAATGGTCGTCCTATTAGTCCAAATTATCCCTATGAAGTTAGATTTACTCCCAAATTTGTAACTCATACGGACGATCATGAAATGGAATTAGCTAGCTAATCTAGATTTAAAAACGGGCTGCGCTTTGCACAGCCCGTTTTGATATAGGAGATTTGGATATGGAAGCAACAATTTTTGGTATTGTTTTTGCTTTTTTAAGTGGCACTTATATCTATCGCTCATTTCGGATTATCGAAGAAGGCGAAGTCGCACTCGTGGAAAGGTTTGGGAAATATCAAAAGACTTTATCTCCTGGGATCAATATTGTTTTGCCATTAGTTGATCGGGTTTCTTTGATCAAAAGCTCACGTGAGCAGGTGCTAGAACTTACCCCACAACCCTGTATGACTTCTGACAATGTTAGTGTCAGTGTCAGTGGGGCAATGTATTGGCGAATTACAAATCTTCAACAAGCTCGTAATAACATTGAAAATGTCGATCAATCTCTGATCGTTTCACTCTCGACTCAACTTCAGACTCAAATTGGTCGTTGCGAACTGAATTACATCATCGGTGGTCAAGAGCATATTAATAAAGAGATTTTAGCAGGGATACTTGATGACACCAAAGATTGGGGAATTAATATCTTGCGAGTCAGGGTAGGTGAGATTACGATTCCGACTTCTGTACTGCTGTCGATGGAAAAACAAAAGGCAGCCGAAATTGAAAAAAAAGCAATGATTTCGATATCTGAAGGTGAGAAAACTTCTGATATTACTAAAGCGGAAGCTGAGGCGGAATCAAATGAAGTAATCGCAAAATCAGAGCGTCAAGTGCGGTTAGAACAGTCTGAGGCAATGGCTTTGTCGATTGAGCTGATTGCTAATGCGATCGCCAAACATCCACACGGTCAAGAGGCGGTGCAGTATTTGTTGGCACAAAAATATTTAGAGATGGGACAGGCGATCGGGCAGAGTCCGAGTAGCAAGGTTTTGTTTATGGATCCACAATCGATCCCAGGTGCGATTCAATCGTTATTAGCAATGACTGACAATAAAATAACCGAGTCTATAGCCATGCAACCGCAACCTTTTGGCGCAAGCAGCAATATCCCCGCTTCATTACGCAACTTACCTGAGATCAAACCTTTTAAACCACCATCAGACAAGGAAAAGACTGACCCTAACAACAATTAAAGATCATAATCCAGAAACAACGTGAAATGTTGATTTCAAGTGCTGATTTCAAGTGCTGATTTTAAGTGCTGATTTTTTACGGGTTTAAGGTAGGAGTCGTCCGCTATTGCCAATACCTAGAAGTTCGGCAACTCCAGAAGTCAGTGGAAGCAAAGTAACTAGCATCCAAAAGAGAGCAATAACCCCTAGAGCTTCGCGATCGCCATCAAGCTCTGACAGCTCATTTAACATCGGACGTTCAAGATCACGCAATAAGATCAAAATAATGCCGCCCCAATAGAGTGCAAGCGGATTGATAACTGTGGCAATTACTAAGAAAATCAGGGTTAATATCGTTGACCAACTTGCTGTGCGTCTACCATAGATCGCTTGGACAATCCGCCCACCGTCCAACTGACCTGCAGGCATCAAATTTAGAGCCGTAATTACTGAGCCGAGCCAACCCAACATTACTAAAGGGTGAATTGAGATAAAACTATTGTGTAAAGTATCACCAAGAAATATTTTTGCTAAAGTTCCCGCTAATACTGATGCTTGGAAAATTTGACTAGGAATATCAATACTTCCCATACCGATCGCCGATAAACGCAAACCGATAAGTAGCATAAGCAAAGACAGCACCCCACTGAAAAATGCTGGAGCGATCGCAATATCAAATAGAGCTGTACGGTTTGGTAATGGTGACAAAATGCGGCTAAACGCACCGAAAGAGCCTAGCTGAGATGAAGGCAAGAGAAACGGCAAACTCATTGTTACTTGATATTTTCTTGCCATTAGACGCATAACTAACTCACGCAATCCCAAAATTGCGCCAATCCCAATTGCAAATGGTAGTCCAATTAAATATTCTGCAGGAGTCTGTACAATTGGAATACCTGCAACTTGTGCTCCCAAATTCAAGGCTGTATAACCATTAGCAACAATTAGCACTGCAATCAATACTTTTTGGGGAATTGTATTGTTTTCAGCAAAAGCATTAAATCTAGTAGGCAGGACGATCACTACAGGTTTTTGATCTTTACCTTCGACTAAGAAGAGCTTGTATTTATCGCCGAGGCGATCGCGCAATGAAGTGGATAAGCGATCATGAACTACATCAGGCTCACCACGCAAATTACCTTTAAAAATAGCCCCCTCTTGATAGGGAATAGTTTCCGTAACATAATAGGTTTCAATCCCAAAAATCCCTTGGATCTGCTTCATTTCTTCAGCAGGAACTGCCTGAAAAACTTTTAGCTGAGTCTTGCCCTGAGCCATTGCTAACGCAATCGGAGTATTAACAGGCGGGATATTTGACAGATCGCTGGATAAATTGGGGCGATCGCCAATTGATGCGTCAAGATCTTGTTTAAGTTTTTGCTCGATCTCTGCTCTTTCGGCGGAAGCAACTTTACGCAATTGATTGCCGATCGCCACATAGGCGATCGTCGAACTAAGCAATAAAAATAATAGCGTGGTAAAAGTAATAAAAACACCTGACACAAATAAGCCAAAGTAGACTAACCAAGGTGACATTAGGGCAACAAATTGTAGCCAAGAAAGCAGTCCCAACTTGCCAAACTTGCGTGAGCGAAAATATCCCCAACCTAATAAAGCAAGAGTAAGTGTAAATACAGCGATCGGAATAAACGGAGTTGATCTCATAAACATAAATTACAGAAAATTACGAGAATTCTGGAAATTAAGCCATAATTTCCAATAGTGTCTTGATCCATAGTGTCTTGATAGTTTGGCGGCGATCTATATATCCACTTTAGCGACAAACTGTATGTAAAAGCTTAAAACGAAAATAGAGCGTTAAGCGTTTCCCTTTACTTTGAGGGATTTTAAAAACATGTTATACCGCGTCCATGTTGAAAACTTCGGTTTTCAACATGGACTCAGCAGAAACCCGAAGCGGGGCTCCGCACCTCTAGAATAACTATGGGTTTCATTCTAGACGCGGTATAGAAGTTTTTAGGTTTTATCTCATCACGAAGTGCTGTACGATAGATTTTTAATCAACGGTAAACACATAGATTAACTGTGGATTTTTGAAAGCTATACCTTCAGTAATTTCAAGACAATTTGAGGCAAGTGCACCGTGGGCATTGTTATAGAAAATGTAAATAAGCAGTTTGGCGATTATGTAGCTCTCGACAATATTAATCTGGAGGTCAAAACTGGCTCATTGGTTGCGCTATTGGGTCCTTCTGGCTCTGGAAAATCCACCTTGTTAAGAGTGATTGCAGGGCTAGAAGCTCCTGATAGCGGCAAAATTTTTCTTACAGGTAAGGATGCAACTGATCAAGATGTACGCGATCGCAACATTGGCTTTGTGTTTCAGCATTATGCCTTATTCAAACATATGACTATTCGTGAAAATATTGGCTTTGGACTAGAAATTCGTAAACAGCCTAAAGCCAAAATTGCTGACCGTGTTGAAGAACTTCTAGAGTTAGTCCAACTCAAAGGACTTGGTAATCGCTATCCCTCCCAACTATCGGGAGGACAACGTCAAAGAGTCTCACTTGCCCGTGCGCTTGCGGTCGAACCGAGTGTTCTGCTTCTAGATGAGCCATTTGGAGCTTTGGATGCCAAAGTTCGCAAAGAATTGCGTGCTTGGCTACGAAACCTTCATGATGAAGTGCATGTAACCAGTGTTTTTGTTACGCACGACCAAGAAGAAGCGATGGAAGTAGCTGATCAAATTGTGGTTATGAACAAAGGCAAGATCGAGCAGATTGGTACACCTGCTGAAGTTTACGACAATCCTGCCACTCCCTTTGTAATGAGTTTTATAGGTCCTGTGAATGTACTTCCTGCTAATCGCGATCGGGTTAGCGAATTCCATCAGATCCATAAACATAGCGCCAGTGAAGATGTTTACATTCGTCCTCGCGATATTTTGATCGAGACTGAGGCAACTAGTACTTCTATCTCCGCACGTATCACTCGACTGATTCATCTTGGTTGGGAAGTTCAGGCTGAGTTAGTGCTAGGCGATGGACAAGTTTTAACGGCTCACCTGACTCGCGAACGTTTTGATGAGTTGAAGTTACAACCACAGCAATATGTACATATCGAGCCAAAAGATGCCAAGTCATTCCCACTAGATTATTCAATTTAGAAAAATAATTAAGTTGAGGGATCATCATCTTAAAAAATATAATTTATCTCCCTTCCCAATATAAAAATAGACATTAAAAACCAAGAATTAGACGTTGCGGCGCTCCGCGCCGCAACGTCTAATTTTTCACTGGGAAGGGAGTAACATGGATTGATTGAATCTTATTCTCGCTACTACAGTCTAACTTCTATCTGTTGCGCTAGATTTAGAAGAAGAAAGCGAATAAATTCGCCCGTCTAATTTTTATTTCAGGGCTGAAGATGCTGAGTTTTCAATCTCTCGTATTATTCTATAAGCTTAAACTTCAAGTTTTACAGGATATTTTCTTTCTCAGAAATCACCTTAGCTTTTTTCTTGGCATCAGCCGATCGCTTGATAAGCAAGCCGCCAGCAAATAAAATTCCAGCGATCGCAGGAGGAACAGGAACGGGCTTAGGAGGAATAGCTCCACCAAGAGCCGAGAAGTAAGCAGTAGAGTCATAGTTGCCATCACTGGTATCAGCAATGATGAAGCTAAGGGTATTTCCTTTGCTACCATCACCCAAAAATTTCGAGAAGGTCACAACGGGGTTATTGTTTGGTGCGAGAACGCCGTCTAACTGAGTGCCAGGGATAACCTTGATATCAGGGTGGTTGATGTTGACAGGTTTGCCAGCCACTGAAGCAATATTTTGACCATTAATAATTAGACCAAAGCCATCAATAAAGGTGGTGTTAACAAATTCAGGGAACTCTTCAGAACCAAAAACAGTATTAAAGAAGATCGTATCAAAACCTTGATTCAAATCAAAGTTAATCGTGATTTGAGCTACATCGAAGTGATTTTTAAATCCAGTGATTGGGGAGAGAATTGCATTCTGCGCGGCAGTGGAGGAAGTACCGAAATTTGTTGTTTTATTGCTAACTGTGTTTGAGCCATCGCTGTAATCGTTTACATTACCTGTACTGATGACAATTCCAGAGCCAATCCCGTAGGTATTACTAGCATTGGTGAAAGTCCCGAATTGTGTTGGTTGTCCTGAGATAGAAATGCTGTTAATGGTGATACCGCCATTACCTGCGGTTAGTGCGTTAGATAGAGTGTTTAAAGCATTGCTTTGGGTTACAGAAATAGCTTGAACAGGACTACCAGCTAGAGCAGACAATGCAACAACAGCTGAAGCGATCGATAGATTCTTAATTGCTTTCATGGTATTGGATTTCCTATATAAATTATGATGGGTATAGCTACATAGTTCTAAGTTAATCGCCCAACTTCTACGACTCAATTTTAATTTTATTATTTTTTATAAAATTTGTTTTATTAAAAAATAAGCAACAAATAAATATTATTTGATTTATGAGCTTTTCAATAAAAATGAATATTAAGTCTTAACAAATCTGAACTTTATATTCGTTTTCATAATCTTGCCCTAAAAATTAAATCTAGAAAAGCCCTTAAAGTTATGCAAAAGTTATATAAAAGGTTACTCAAAAGTTATATAGAAATATTAGGACTTACGCATTAGCTACGAAATGTAGAGGCAATTCATGAATTGCCTCTACGAATAATTAAGGCTTTCAGGCGTTTTTACGTAAGTCCTATTCATGTGCAAGTGGACGAGTTTTCACTATGATTCCCGTCCAATACAAAGACGATGTTGAAGTTTGCAGAAGGATGTTGACTGGTTTTCATCATTCCATTTTCGGCTCTAGTCAAAACGAATAATAACGTCATTGTTGACCATGTTCTATTTCACAGCGCTTGGCTAAAGGAATGTGCGGAGTTGTTACTCCCTTCCCAGTTAAAGATTAGACATTAAAACCAAATAATTAGCGTTGCGGCGCGAAGCGCCGCAACGCTAATTATTTGGTGGGAAGGGAGTAGGAGACTATTATGTACTGTTTGTTGGTGTCCATTGCCCACTGCCTGAACTTGAACTTCGCGAAAAACAAGAGAGAAGACAGAGGCGACGGTTGGGCGCGCGAGCAATACGAAGTCATTCGTGCCAACAAAGTTTATGACGTTGAAATAGATACCTTTGCCTTAACGCTAAAGGAATGTACCGAGCAAATCACCGCTTTTTACACAAGTCAACAGCCCAGCGCATTCAAACAGTTGTAAAGTTGGTTAATCGCGAGATAAAGCAATTTTTTGAAAAGATTTTACCGTGGGTGTGCCGCGCTTCGCACGGCACACCCACATTTTGGTTTTAATAAATCGGGTACTTTTATTGTTAGATATCACCTACTCCCTTCCCATCGAAAGATTAGACGTTGCGGCGCGCCGCGCCGCAACGCTAATGCATGGTTTTTAATGTCTATTTTTATACTAGGAAGGGAGTAACAAGTTAAGATCCTCTGAAAGCGATCGCGTCGTTCTGATTGATACAGCTATCCTAGTTGGAACAAAATAAGCCCTGCCATAGACTAACGATCTCTACATGGCTAAAAAATTTGGTATAAACTAGTGATTAGATGTTACCAAGGAGCTAATACTATGATCTTAAAAACACTTTCTCTAGCTGCCATGAGCCTTGTGTCAGCAGCAATATTTATCCCAACTGGCGCGATCGCCCAAATCAATAATGCCCCTACGCTTTCTGAGCAAACTTTACGAGATACTCAACAACAAGAAAAAGGAGCGCTTAGTGTCGGTGGTAGTAATCTGAACTTACTTCAATTAATTAATAATATCAACCTTGCTGGAGGCAAATCACCTGAGCAGTTTCGAGCTAATCAAGCCGAATCTCTTGATGAGGCAGTTTCCACTTTTAGAGATAAACAACGTCGCGAGATTAAGATTTCAATTCCTACAACAACTAATTAACTAGTTATATCGCGTCAATGTTGAAAACTTCGGTTTTCAACATTGATGCAGAAGAACCCCGAAGCGGGGCTTCGCCCTGCGACCCTCTAAAATACTTCCTTCCCAGTGAAAGATTAGACGTTGCGGCGCTTTGCGCCGCAACGCTAATCCTTGGTTTTGCATGTCTATTTCTATAGTGGGAAGGGAGTAACTATGGGTTTCATCCTAGACGCGTTATAACTAGACAATTCTATAAAAAAGCAGGAGCTTCTTTAAGTGAGGCTTCTGCTTTTTTATAGCGGATTATTTCAAAGTTAAAAACTTTTCGAGAGCCGTGACTAGCGATGGCGGCCAACGGCGGATATTTTTTACCCAATTAATATCGCGATAGCGTGGATCTAGGTTAAGTACAGAAACCCAGTTGCTTTCAGCTTCACCTTGTTTTTGATCTGCCCAGAGCGCTGCGGTTAAGGCGGCGCGAACGTCGGTAAAGTTGGGATATTTGCGTAACACCGTCTTCATCGCCTTAATTGCTTCAGTGGTCTTACCAACTTGAGAACCAACCTCATATAAGGCGATCGCATTATTTCCAAAAGCAGTACTAAACCGCGAATTAACATTCATCGCCATTTTATAATCGGCGATCGCCTCTTGCCATTTTCCCAAACCCGCTTTGGCATTTCCGCGATTGTTGTATGCTGCGGCATCCTTAGGATCAAGTTCTAAAACGCGATTATAATCGGCGATCGCCTCATCCCATTTGCCCAAACCTTCTAGTGCAGCCCCACGATTGAGATAAGGATCGGGAAAATCGGGCGCAAGTTCTACCGATTTGTTGTAATCCACTAACGCTTCTTGGGGACGGTTTTGACTCATTTTTGAGTTGCCGCGATTGCTCCAACCTGCGGCATTGTCAGGATAGAGTTTAATTAAATCTGTCCAATATCCCTCTGCGGCAGTAAATTCACCTGCATTAGTTGCATCAAAAGCTTTTTTGACCAAAGCATCTAGTTGCTTAGATTCTGGTTCAGTGATGTTAGTTTGCGCCTGTACTGGCGCAGGACTAAAAAATAAAAATAAAACAAGAAAAATTGTAAATATCAGACGCATCGCTATGTAATCCGTAGGCTATGCCTAACTAAAAAATAAATAATATCTAGTTGATCTATGATATCAATAAGTGATATCTTTGTGCGGTAAAATGTTGCAAAGCTAAATGATTGAATAATAAAAATAGAAAAACTCTAAAAGCAATTTTTGAAGAGCCTATACGCTCGAATATTAAATGGAATGATATTGAGAGTTTAGTAAAAGATTTAGGTGGAAATATGAAGCAGGGAAGAGGTTCAAGAGTCATGTTTGAGTTAAATGGACAAATTGGGCGATTTCATCAACCACATCCCCAACCAGAAATAAAAAAATATGTAGTAAAAGATCTACGTGATTTTTTAAAGGCAGCAGGAATTTTACCCGAGGAATAACCCATTAGTTAGATATAACCTTCACAAACTATAAACCACCAAAAACCATGAGCATTATTACTTACAAAGGATATACAGGAAAAGTTGAAGTTGATATTGAGTCAGCTATTTTGCATGGTCGTATCTTAGATATAAATGACTTAATTACATTTCAAGGAAAAACTATTGAAGAGGTAACATCTGATTTTAGAGACGGTGTAGACGACTATTTAGAGTTCTGTGCTGAACTTGGAAAAGAGCCAGATAAGCCTTATTCTGGCAAGCTTCCTTTTCGGACAACTCCTGACCATCACAAACTGATTTCCCTTGCGGCAAAACAAGCAGATAAAAGTATTAATGCATGGATGGATGAGGTACTGACACTGACAGCTAAAAAAGCGCTTAATGTCAATCAAACACTAGGTTGAATGGTAATAGTACCGTGCATTCCTGCTTCAGTATGACCCGCGATCGCACAATGTAACTCGTAAGTGCCAGATTTAATCGGTACAAAAGTCCATTCGGCAGTTGTGTTTGGGCGCAATTCAAGTTCGTGAATATTGCCTTTGATTTCAACATTGCCCGCCACGACATTTTGCGTCCAGATTGCATCAGCAAAATCTTTGCTGGTGAAATAATGTTTACTCTCACTGGGATTACTTAGGATTAGCTTGTAACGTTTACCAGATTCAAAATTGAAGTGATCAGGAGTAAATTTAAGTTCGTTACCCTCATTACTAAGGCTGACTTTAATCGCGATCGCAGGTTGTTTCGTAAAATCAACTCCAATTGTCTTTATATTGACTGTCTTTGGGTTGACTGATGAGGCGATCGCCAACTTAGGGCTAATCACTACACAGCAAAATGTAAATAAAAGGATGCTAAAAACTTGACCAAAAATCTTCAATGAGCGTTTCATAAAATCCCTCTTTGATATTCAAATTAGAACAGAGCGCTCTGCGCTCTGTTCTAATCTATGCCATTACCATGCCGCCATCGACATTAAACACTTGTCCTGTAATGTAAGCAGCCGCAGGATCAGATGCCAAAAATCGCACCATACCCGCGATTTCTTCAGGTTTGCCATAGCGTCCTAGCGGAATGAATTTAAGAATCTCATCGGTATTTGCCAGATCAGCCGTCATATCAGTGACGATAAATCCAGGCGCAACTGCGTTTACAGTAATACCGCGACTCGCTAGCTCCTTTGCCACAGTTTTTGTAAAACCAATTACTCCAGCTTTAGCAGCGCTGTAATTGCCCTGACCAGCATTGCCCATTTGTCCAGCCACTGAGGCAATATTAATAATCCGTCCCGATTTTTGCTTGAGCATAATCTTCGATACAGCACGAGTAGCTAAAAATACACCTGTTAGATTGAGGTCGATCACTGATTGCCAATCTGCTAGCTTCATCCGCAGCAAAAGCGTATCGCGGGTGATTCCAGCATTATTTACTAAGATATCCACCCGCCCCCATGTGTCGATCGCTGATTTGAATAGACCGTCAACTTGAGTCTCTTGAGAAACATCGGCATGAATAGCGATCGCCTCACTACCACTAGCTTTAATTTCCGCAACAACTTCTTCGGCAGCCCCAGCAGAACTGGCATAATTCACAATAACTTTTGCACCTTCATGGGCTAGTGCAACGGCGATCGCGCGTCCAATTCCTCGAGATGCACCTGTGACGATCGCCACCTGACCTTCTAAAAATCTCATGCTTATATTTCAAAACTCCATAATTTTTTATAGTTTGTGCTTCGCCTTGCTTGGCACAAGCCATATCCTACTTAAGCTTATAACAATCTAAAACCCAGATCGTCATGATTTCACTCATGCACAAACACCTCGCTCTTTGCCTATGTTGGAAACCACTTCCTAGCAACAGCTACCGCCACTTTAGTTCAAATTCTTGGCAAAAATCATCGACATCGCAGAATAGTGCTTCTAAACTATTATTTATCGGAGTTACTTCTCTAATGGTGACAAAATCCGTTTGAGTGAATTCACCGATTGGCAAATTCCTAATGTGGAATTGAGCGTCCTTAGTGCTTGTCAGACTGACGTTGGTAAATTGGGAACTGGTGTAGAGATTTTGGTTTTTAGCTTTAATTATACTTTCCTACTTAGAATCAAATCTCTAATAATCTGGTTTCTATGCGTACTGACACAATCTTTTTTCAGCTATTTCAAACCTTTGAGGGTTTAATGTTTGAGCTAGTAGGACTACCACCCGAAATCGGAACAGGATATCGCTTTACCTCTGTGGAGATCAAAGAAAAAGCCTTTCGCTTTGATGGTATTTTTATCCCAGATTTAGTTGATAAAAATATCTGGTTTGTGGAAGTCCAGTTTCAAAAACGCGCAGACTTTTACTGGGAATTTATCGGCGAGATATTTCTATATTTGAGCCAGTACAAGCCAGAGCATGATTGGCAAGCGGTCGCCATTTTTGCCAAACGTAGCATTGAGCCTGAAATCCCAAAACAATTTAGGGCGCTATTTACTGGTGGCATATTGCACGAATCTATCTTGATGAGTTACCAGACTCTGAGTCACTAAGTTTGGGGCTTGTGAAGTTGATCGTTGCACCCAAGCAGGAAACTATAGCCTTAGCAAATCAGTTGGCTGATCGAGTGGGTCAAGCGGATCGTGAAAGGATGATAGAATTTATTGAGACAGTTTTGCTGTACAAGTTTCCCCAAATGAGTCGAGATGAGGTTGAAGCGATGTTTACGTTAAGCGATCTAAAGAAAACAAGAGTATATCGGGACGCAAAGCTTGAGGGCAAGCTTGAGGGCAAACTTGAGGGCAAGCTTGAGGGCAAACTTGAGGGTGAGAAAATTGGGGCGCAGCTTGGTCAGGTTTTGGGACTTAGGAAGGTTGCGGTGCGCCTATTGACTCGGAAGTTTGGTAAGGTGACGCTAAAGACTGTAAAGCATCTGGAGAGGCTGTCGGCGGAGCAGTTGGAGGAGTTCGCGGAGGCGGTTTTGGATTTTGAGAAGGTGGCGGATTTGGAGGTATGGTTGAAAGGTAAAAAGTAAAAGGTGCATATGGTGGGATGAGGTGATACGTAGGTAAGATTGTTACCACGCAAACTTACGATATTGCTATGAAATTATCACCTCGCTACAAGAAGTCTCTGTCGGCTATTTCTTTGGTTGCTTTGCCTTTGTTGGTGGCTTTTGCGCCTTTGTCGCAGGTTGTTTTAGCGCAGGAGTCAGGGTCGAGTTTGAGTCTTGTGGCACAGGCAGATCGTAAAGCAGAGGAAGATCGGATTTTGAAGTCCTGCCGAAACGACTTAAATACCCAAAAGAATCAAGAGGCTCTGCGATCTTGTCAGCAAGCTTTAGAAGCATTCAAGGCGATTAATGACATGGGTGGTAAATGGAAAGCAGTCCTTAATCTTGGCAATGCTTTCAATTCCCTTAATCAGTATCAAAAAGCGATTGACTATTTCCAGCAATCTTTAGCGATCGCAAGGGAAATCAAAGATCGAAGTGGTGAGGGAAAGGCGCTCGGAAATCTGGGAAATGCTTACGCGTCTCTCGGCAAATATGACAAGGCGATTGAGTTTCATTTGCAATTCTTAGCGATCACAAAGGAAATCAAAGATCGACTAGGTGAAGGAAAAGCGTTCGGAAATCTGGGAAATGCTTACTATTATCTCGGCAAATATGACAAGGCGATTGAATTACAGTTACAAAAATTAGCGATCGCAAGGGAAATCAAAGATCGACTAGGTGAGGGACAGTCGCTCGGAAATCTGGGAATTGCTCACTATGCTCTCGGCAAATATGAGAAGGCGATTGAGTTTCATTTGCAATTCTTAGCGATCGCAAAAGAGATCAAAGATCGACTAAGTGAGGGACAATCGCTCGGAAATCTGGGAAATGCTTACTATGCTCTCGGCAAATATGAGAAGGCAATTGAGTTTCAGTTACAAAGCTTAGCGATCACAAGGGAAATTAAAGATCGATTAGGTGAAGGACAATCGCTCGGAGGTCTGGGAATTGCTTACGATGCTCTCAGAAGATATGATAAGGCGATTGAGTTTCATTTGCAATTCTTAGCGATCTCAAGGGAGATCAAAGATCGATTAGGTGAGGGACAATCGCTTGGAAATCTGGGAAGTGCTTACGATGCTCTCGGCAAATATGATAAAGCGATTGAGTTTCAGTTGCAAAGCTTAGCGATCGCAAGGGAAATTAAAGATCGACTAGGTGAAGGACAATCGCTTGGAAATCTGGGAAGTGCTTACGATGCTCTCGGCAAATATGACAAGGCAATTGAGTTTCATTTGCAAAGCTTAGCGATCGCAAGGGAAATCAAAGATCGCAGTAGCGAGGGAATTTCGCTTAATAATTTGGGAGTTGCTTTTCAGAATCTCAAACAACCCGAACTAGCGATTCTCTTTTATAAACAATCGATCAACGTCACCGAATCCATTCGCCAAGACATCAAAAAACTCAATAAAGAGGAACAAAAATCTTATCTGAAAACAGTTGAGAAAACATATCGCCGACTTGCCGACCTCCTCCTCAAACAAGGGCGAATTATGGAAGCCTTACAAGTAATCGATCTTCTCAAAGTGCAAGAACTCGAAGACTATCTTAAAAATATCAAAGGTAGCGACAGGACAGCACAAGGAATCAGAATCTTAAAACCAGAAAAAGCCATCAGTGAAAAACTAACCGCAATTAACTTTGAGAACAGTGCAGAAATTAATCGCCAACTTGCTAACCAACTCCAGCAACTACCAATATCAGAGATCAACAAAGTCCCTGACTATCTCAAACAAATTCCACAAGGAGCAGTACTGCTTTATCCCTTGATTTTAGAAGACCGCCTAGAAATCATCCTCTTCTCTCCCAATACCATCCCCACCAGTCACACCGTCAATATCTCCAAAGACAAACTAGAAACCTTAGTTACAGAATTTAGATCGGGACTTATTGATGTAGGTTCTGAAGACTACAAAGAACCTGCTGTTGCTCTTTACAATCTCCTCATTAAACCTATCGAAGCTGAACTCATCCAAGCCAAAGCGCAAACGATTCTCTATGCACCCGATGGCATTCTGCGCTATATTCCTCTCGCGGCGCTAAATGATGGCAAACAGTGGCTTAGTGAAAAATATCGCATTAGTAACCTGATCGCCTATACGCTCTCAGACTTTTCACACAAGCCCAAAATCCAGCCCAACATTTTAGCAGGAGCATTTGGCGGCAAAGCTGCAGAGAGGAGATTTGGACAGGATGGTTTACCAGCCACGATTAAGGAAGTCCAAGCGATCGCTAGTTCTTTCCAAAACTCAGAGACACTACTAGAAGACAACTTCAGCCGTCAAGCCATTGAGGGTAAATTTAAAAATTTCAATATTCTCCACTTTGCTACCCATGCTGAATTTAATGATGGTGTCCCTGACAACTCATTTATCATCTTTGGCAATGGCGACAAAATCCGTTTGAGTGAACTCACCGAATGGCAAATTCCCAATGTGGAATTGATCGTTTTGAGTGCATGTCAGACTGGCGTTGGTAAATTGGGAACTGGTGTAGAGATTTTGGGCTTTGGCTATCAAGTTCAGAAAATTGGTGTAAAAAATGCGATCGCATCTCTCTGGTCGGTGAACGATGCAAGTACACAAGCCCTGATGGAAGCATTCTATCGCGAATTACAAAAAGGCGATGTCAACATTGCCGAAGCATTACGTCGCGCCCAAGTATCGCTAATTCAATCACCAAAATACAACCATCCATTTTATTGGTCAGCATTTTTTGCGATCGGCAATGGGTTGTAAATAGGATTGCAGGGCAAGTACTGCTAAACTATACTAAAAACATCGCTAATGGTGATGACATGAGCATTGCAGTCAGCAACCCTGAAAACAAATCTGCCAGCAAGTTAGAAATTGAATATCCAAGTAGTGATGGGCAACTGATGGCAGAGAATACAGAACATTACCAATGGATTGTCACGATTGTTGGTGGGCTAGAGGCGCTATTTCGGAGCGATCGCAATGTCTTTGTCGCGGGTGATTTGCTATGGTATCCCGTAGAGGGGAAGCCAACTATCCGCCGTGCGCCTGATGCGATGGTGGTATTTGGTAGACCGAAGGGTGCAAGGGGTGCTTATATCCAGCACCAAGAGGAAAATATTGCGCCACAGGTAGTATTTGAGGTGTTATCTAAGGGGAATAGAATGTTGGAAATGGCAACTAAGTTTGATTTTTATCAAGCCTATGGTGTCGATGAATATTATGTGTATGACTATATTAATAACGATCTGGCGGGTTGGACGCGCAGTGGCGATCGCTTAGAATTTATTGCGGATATTCAGAGTTGGCAAAGTCCAAAATTGGGAACTAAGTTTGACCTTACTGGCGATCGCTTAGTTATTTATAATCCTGATGGCTCGAAGTTTTTGACCTATTTGGAACTAGCAGTACAAGTGCAGTCTGAACGCGATCGCGCTGATACGGAATGCATTGCGAAAGAAAAAGCATTGGAGAATTTGTCTAAACTTGCGGAAAAGCTGCGATCGCTTGGCATCGATCCCGATCAGTTAGAAACTTGAAAATCAAATGGATGAGGCGAGTTAAGCATTTGCGATGTTATATTTCTGTGATGAGTTTGGGCATGGTGGTGCAAATATTTAACCCTGCGATGATTATTTGCAATAAAAATTGCGTATGGTCGGTGGGGTGATATGTATGTAAAATCGTAACCACGCAAACCTCAGGATATTGCTATGAATTTATCTCTTCGCTACAAGAAGTCTCTGTCGGCTATTTCTTTGGTTGCTTTGCCTTTGTTGGTGGTCTTTGCGCCTTTGTCACAGGTTGTTATGGCGCAGGAGTCGGGATCGAGTTTGAGTCTTGTGGCGCAGGTAGATCGCAAAGCAGAAGCAGATCGGCTATTAGATCAAGGGATTAGATCAAGACGGTCTAGTCAATATCAAAATGCAATTCAGTTCGATCTGAATGCACTTGCTATTTGCCGTGAAATTAAAGATCGTAAATGTGAAGGTCGTGCTTATAACGGATTAGGACTTGGACACGACTATTTAGGTCAATATGACAAGGCAATTGAGTTTCATTTGCAAAGATTAGCGATCGCAAGGGAAATTAAAGATCGACGTGGTGAGGGCGCTGCGCTCGGAAATCTGGGAAATGCTTACGACTCTCTCGGCAAATATGACAAGGCGATTGAGTTTCAGTTACAAAGCTTAGCGATCGCAAGGGAAATCAAAGATCGACAGAGTGAGGGAGCATCGCTCGGAAATCTGGGAATTGCTTACTATTCTCTCGGCAAATATGACAAGGCGATTGAGTTTCAGTTACAAAGATTAGCGATCGCAAGGGAAATCAAAGATCGCAGGGGTGAGGGACAGTCGCTCGGAAATCTGGGAATTGCTTACACTTCTCTCGGCAAATATGACAAGGCGATTGAGTTTCAGTTGCAAAGTTTAGCGATCGCAAGGGAAATCAAAGATCGCCTTGGTGAGGGACAGTCGCTCGGAGGTCTGGGAAATGCTTACTCTGCTCTCGGCAAATATGACAAGGCGATTGAGTTTCAGTTGCAAAGTTTAGCGATCGCAAGGGAAATCAAAGATCGCA
>JBBRMK010000019.1:0-56724 GCA_038230875.1 Pseudanabaenales cyanobacterium | reverse complement strand
GGGCCCGCGGGCCCCGCCCCACAACTACATCTTGGTTTTAATAAATCGTGTACTTTTATTATTAGAGATCACCTAAAAGCAGTTTAAATGCTATGGAAGTAACTCCTGAAATTATTAACTCAGATCCTGAGCCGGTTTTAGATCCTGAGACGGTCTTAGATCCTGAGACAGTCTTAGATTTACACTTAGTGCGTCAACAATTAGCATTGCGCGCACAGCAGTTATCAATTCCTAATATTGAGAAGCATTTATTTCTATGTGCTGATCAAACAAAACCCATCTGCTGTCAAAAAGAAGTAGGACTACAAGCATGGGACTATCTCAAACGCCGCATTAAAGAACTTGACCTAGAAACCAAAATTTTTCGTACTAAAACCAATTGCCTACGTGTATGCGATCGCGGACCGATTTTATTAGTCTATCCTGATGGTGTTTGGTACCATTCTGTAACTCCCCAAGTATTAGAACTTGTATTGCAAGAACATATTATCGGTGGCCAAGTTGTCTCAGACTATGCTTTTGTTAACCCCCAAATATTAATTACAGCAAATCCCGAACAAACCCACCACTAGATTTTTGTAAAAGCCCCGCTTCACGGGGCTTTTACAAAAAATCTGGTTTTAGTTTGTTCTCAATCTGCTGTAATAAAATTAAGCGATAAAATTAAGCACTAAAATTAATCAAAAACCAAATCTGTCTCTTAGTGCTTACAGCAAATTGCGAACAAACGAACCACAATATTCTTGTAAAAGCCCCGCTTCGCGGGGCTTTTACAAAAAATCTGGGTTTGGTCTCATCGCAAAGCGTTGTAGTTAAATTAGTGGGAAAGTAATTCTTTGCGAGAGTCAAATAACTGTAAAACAGCACTCTTGATTGTTGAAATGACATAAGGATTACAGCTTTCAATTAGTCCTTCGGCAGTAAGTTTGCCTGTGAAGAATTCTTTAGAGAGATTCAACATTTTCTGCATTTCAAGAAACCCGATTGACTTCACCATAAAAGTTGCTACAGGTGAATTTTTAACATCGTAACTAGAATCAACTGTGCGCCCTTTGTCTAACAATTTTAATACTTCAGTTTCAATTAGAGTCAAAGGCTGATCAGGACCGTTAATCTCTGGTAAAAATTGTTCTAAACCGACTACTACTTTATCTTCTCGTGGCAACTCTCCCATCATCGTTGAAAGAGGAATATCATTGCCAATCCGCGATGATAGTGCTTCTAATATTGCGATCGAAGTTAATTTTGTTCCTAAATACAATCGTGATACTTCCAGATTATGTTTAGTTTGTTTTAGCAACTTATAATAATCTTTCTCGGCGGGTTCGTTCTGATAGCGCCGAAAAACGATTTCAGGTGAAAGGTGGTTCATAAACCCTTCCATTTTTTGCATGGAAAGTCGGTAACCAGATACAGTATAAGAATTCACGTTTTTAAGACCATGATTTGTCTCTGGAATCAGGTTCCAAGTATTATCAAGAAAATGTGATGAATTAGCACTCGCAAAGTTTTCTACATCTCGGTTACACAAGCGTACTGACCGTTTTACGATTTCGACAATTTCTTGATCGTTCCACCCCAACTTAAATACTTCATTGACTTTAACCAAACGACCAAATAGTAAGTCAGATGATGTTAATCCCGAATCTAGTAGAGGACGAAATGGAATTGTTGCTTCAATGCAAGCGATTATCTCTGCCAACTTTTTTAAAGACAGAATTTTTTCTAGTGTTTTGCCCGCAATTAGCGCACTTAGAAACTCATTTTGTCCAGACATCTGCAATAGTGGCTGTCCATGCTGAAACCCAAATATCATCAACACCATGTTGAAAATTACATCTTCTTGGAGTTCAGGTGGATTGAGGATGACTAGCTGTTCTTGGTCTTGTTGTATATAGGGTGAAATGTAGCGACTGATATTTACACTGATGACTTGATCAACCTGCACATATACTAGATCATGAAATAAAGCTGATATCGCTTCGATCGCATCCCCACCCGTACCGACCTCAAAAATATGATTAGGTGTATGAAAATATCGCCAAGGACCAGTCATAGTATTGATGATCAAATTGGAGATTTTAGTCAATTGATCTTTATCAACCTGACCTTGCAAGGCGGAGATCGCCCATGTCAAGCAATCTAGACATTTTTGTTTATCTATTTCAGTATTCATCCAATCCTCTCAGCATTTAATGTCTTTGTATTTACAGTGATTTACCGATCATCTCAACCACAAAATAATGGTTTTAGAATAGGCAAAGCGTGACATTTACTTAATGATTTGCTATCAATCAGGTGCAAGTAGATTTATGCCTCATCTTTTGTTCAGTTCGAGTATATCTATATTCCTAGGTCTAAACGACTAAAAAATACACGAAGGATTAAGCGATCGCTTAAATAGCTTGGGAAAAAACTCATTTGCTACTTGAATATCACAATCTTCATTAAATACATTGTTTTTTCAGAGGTGGGCAAATCTATCATATTAATTACCCCATTACCTATAATTCATTAAGTTTGAGCTTATGTATATCGTAAGTTTGGCTTGCAAATTCATAAATTTTCTTTAATGGCGATCGCTATATTTTAAAGATCTTAAGATTTATGTAGCATTAAATACTATGTATTTGACAATACACTTCATAATAATGTTATTAAAATTTCTTAATAATAATTGTGCCAATTACCTGCGATCAAGTAGCGAAAGTCTTTCCACAAGAGACTTTCCTGAAGTTAGGGAACGGAGTTACATTAGTACACCAAGAAATACCGACAGCAGCAGTTGTAAGTGTTGATGTCTGGGTGAAAGCTGGAGCAACCAGCGATCCTAAGCATTCTCTAGGGATGGCACATTTTCTAGAGCATATGATTTTTAAAGGAACTAACTTGATCGCGCCTGGAGAATTTGATCTGGTGATCGAGTCGGAGGGAGGGATCTCCAATGCTGCTACTAGTCATGACTATGCCCACTACACATTTACAGTAGATGCAAGTCGTTTCGCGATTACCTTGCCCTATCTATCACAAATGTTGCTTGAGGCGAAGATTGATGAAAAACAATTAGAGCAAGAGAGGTTGGTGGTGCTGGAGGAATTGCACCAAGCTATGGACGATCCTGACTGGTGCGCCTATCAACACCTGATGGAGACAGTGTATGGCTCTCATCCATATAGTCGTTCGGTTTTAGGTGCCGAAGAAGTAATCGCTCAGATCACGGCAGTCCAAATGCGCGAGTATCACCGATTACATTACCGTCCTGAATACATGACTGTGGCGATCGCAGGAGCTATCACTCGTGAAAAAGCCTTAATGTTAGTAGATGCAGCTTTTAATAGTAATAAGTTTGCCCGAAATGGCTATAGTAGAACTTGTGAAAATCCTGTGACACACAGTCCTGTGAAATACAGTCCTGTGAAATACAGTCCTGTGACACCCATTTTTTCGCTGCCAACACCGCACCGTCAAACGATTAGTTTGCCTCGTTTACAACATAGCCGACTCAATCTTGCATGGCATGGACCTAGTGTAGACAATTTAGAGGATGCAATTCAGCTTGAATTGATATCAGCAATTTTGACAGAGGGGAGATCAGCAAGGCTAGTACGTGAGTTGATAGAAGAATATAGCTGGGTGCAAGATATTGCCAGTAGTTTTTCGATGCAGCAACAGGCCGGATTATTTACAATTTCAGCGTATTTAGATGCAGATTATCTTGAACCAGTTGAAAATAAAATTATTCAGCAAGTAAAGGAACTTCTAAATAATCCTATATCTGACGCTGAGCTAAACAAGGTTAAGCGATCACTCTGCAATCATTTTACTTTTGCGTTGGAGTCACCCAATCAATTAGCAAATTTTTTGGGATACTATAGCTTGCTAGGTTGTGAGACACTCTGCACAGATTGGTCAAACGCATACTGCGAAATAATTCGCAAAGTAAAGTCAGCAGATTTGCAAGGTCTAGTCAAGAGATATCTTTCACCTGAAAATTGCATGGTTACCTGTGTTATTCCTGAAGCGATCGCCTAAGTTAGAAGCCGCCGCACTTTCTTAGTGTTTAGCAAATATTAAACCCGAAGCGGGGCTTTGCCCTGCGACCCTCTACAAGAACTATGGGTTTGATCTTAGACGCGGTATATACTATTTCTTAAATATATTTTTGTTAAGTTGGGTAAGAAAGATTTGTCTGTAACAATGTCAAACCAAATAAGGTCAAAACAAATAAGCGATCGCTTAGTGCTACCAAATGGCATTGTGGTATTGGTAACTGAAAATCCAACGGCTGACATTATTGCGGCGCGTTGTTTCTTTGCTGGTGGTGAGCGGATTGAAACTCTTGAAAAAGCAGGGTTAACCCATTTAGCGGCATCGTTGATGACACGCGGCACAGAGCAATATTCCTCTCTAGAAATTGCTGAGCAGGTCGAGTCAATTGGAGCGTCGTTGGGTACAGAATCTTCAAGCGATTATTTTGTGCTATCCCTCAAAACAATTTCATCTGATTTCCATGACATGTTGCGGCTAGGATCGGAGATCTTGCGATCGCCCAGCTTTCCTGATAGTGAACTCGCTCTCGAAAGACGGCTAACAATTCAATCAATTCGAGCGCAGCAAGAACGTCCATTCACAATTGCCTATGATCGCTTGCAACACTTGATGTATGGCGATCATCCCTATGGTTTTTCCAGTTTAGGAACTGAAGAAAGTATTAGCGCGATAACTCGTGATCACTTAATCGAGTTTCATCAATATCAATTCCGCCCTGATCAAATGGTAGTTAGCATCGCTGGCAAAATTTTACCTAAACAGGCGATCGCTCTTGTCGAAGAAGCTTTTGGCGATTGGCGCAGTCCTAGTCAACCAACCCTTATTTCTACTTCCACACCTCAGTTTCAACCGCTATTAGTTACCCATGAGCAAGATACACAACAGGCGATCATTGTAATTGGCTATCCTGCTCCAGCGGTTAGCTCACCCGACTATGCAGCCCTAAAAATCGTCTCTACCTATTTAGGCAATGGTTTATCGAGCCGCTTATTTGTCGAGTTACGTGAAAAGCGTGGACTTGCTTACGAAGTTTCGGCATTCTATCCAACACGTTTGGAAACTTCGCAATTTGTTGCTTATATTGGAACTGCTTCTCAAAATACTGGAACTGCTCTAGAAGGTTTGCGCTATGAATGTGAGCGATTAGCAAATGTGTCACTCACCGAAGAGGAGCTAAAAATTTGTAAGAGTAAATTGCTTGGACAATATGCACTTGGCAAGCAAACAAATGGTCAAATCGCTCAAGTGTACGGTTGGTATGAGGTGATGGGTTTAGGTTTGGAGTTTGATCGCCAATTTGTGGAGGCGATTTCAGCCGTGACTCAAGCTGATGTGCAAAATGTTGCCCAAAAATATTTTGGGATGCCTGCCATTTCTATAGTTGGCTCTGCTGAGGCTTTAAAACAGGTAAGCTAACATTTTATCGGTTTATGAAGAGACCAATTTATCTCGATTGCCATGCTACCACACCCGT
Organism: Pseudanabaenales cyanobacterium; assembly: GCA_038230875.1. Classification (GTDB taxonomy): domain Bacteria; phylum Cyanobacteriota; class Cyanobacteriia; order Pseudanabaenales; family Pseudanabaenaceae; genus Pseudanabaena. The sequence goes on along the minus strand of JBBRMK010000019.1, from coordinate 51,200 downwards.
TGATGAAAGGGTGTTAGAAGCGATGCTACCGTATTTTCGGGAATCGTTTGGTAATCCTGCTAGTGTTGGACATCTGTATGGATGGGAAGCCGAAGCGGCGGTCAAATTAGCACGTAAGGCGATCGCTACTGCTATTAATGCCACGCCTGAAGAAATTGTATTTACCAGTGGGGCAACCGAAGCGAATAATCTCGCGATCAAGGGCGTTGCCGAGGCATATCACCAAACAGGGCGACATATTATCACCCTCCAAACTGAACATAGTGCTGTTCTCGATCCTTGTACATATTTGCAATCCCTTGGTTTTGAGGTTACTTATTTATCGGTCAAATCTGATGGCTTAATCGATTTACAAGAACTTGAACAAGCAATTCGCGACGATACAATTTTGGTTTCGGTAATGACCGCCAATAATGAGATCGGGGTGCTCCAACCAATTGCGGAAATCGGTCAAATCTGTCGCGATCGCTCACCACATCAACAAGTTCTATTTCATACAGATGCGGCTCAAGCGATCGGTAAAATCCCGCTTGATGTAATCGCCATGAATATCGATTTGATGTCGCTTACCGCTCACAAAATCTATGGGGCAAAAGGTATTGGAGCCTTATATGTACGTCGTCGCCACCCAAGAGTTAACTTAGCACCACAGTTACATGGTGGCGGACATGAGCGAGGAATGCGCTCTGGCACTCTTTATACTCCACAAATTGTCGGCTTTGCCAAAGCTCTAGAAATAGCGATCACTTCCCAAGTTGAGGAACAGCAACAAGTTTTAAGTCTACGTAAACATCTATGGGAACACTTAAGTAAGCTTGAACATATTTCCTTAAATGGACATCCCACCCAACGACTTGCAGGAAATCTTAATGTCAGTTTTCAAGGTATTAATGGACAAGCATTGATATTAGCTTTGCAGCCGATTGTTGCCGTGTCTTCAGGTTCCGCTTGCTCCTCGACAAAAACTACACCATCTCATGTTCTCAAAGCCTTAGGGCATTCCCATGAGCTAGCCTATGCTTCTATTCGCTTTGGTATCGGCAGATTTAATACTTTAGAAGAGATTGAGATAGTTGCTAAACATGTCGTGTCATCTGTACGATCGCTAACTAAATCGCCTTAAAGTAGTTATTTACAGCAATTTGCTTTCAAATCTACCACAAACAATAATATAAAACCCGTTGCGGGGCTTCGCCCTGCGACCCTTGTCATGGTGAATTTGATCAACAACTACTTTAAAATAGTCAAGAGACGCAAAGCGCCCTTCTACTCATTTAGGTTAGCAATAAAGCCTCAGCTAGTTCTTTATCCATTTGTTCTGCACTAGCGATCGCATCGGTCATAATTTGACGCGGCGAAATCCCGTTATGGTAGGCCGAAAGCCAACGTTGCGCTTCGTTGCCATGTTCAAGAATCTTTTGCAATGGTGATAAAAAACACCACACACCATTATCTTTAGCACGCGATCGCAATTCTTCGTATTGATTAGAAATCCAGGCCCTTGCTGTAATTTGTTCTCCTGTTTGCCAATGAGTCAAAACTGCATCAAGGCTATTAATGGCTGCCGCAATTTCATTTTGATCAGCGATCGTTTCAAGTTCGCTAGAACTAAATTTGCTAGCATTAGGAGCAAGGGGATCGAGAGATGAACCAATTCCAGCTTCTAAAAATTGATTTAAGCGCATTTCTAAAAGCGCTGTAATTGCTAATAAGGCAACAGGGTCGATAATTAGATCAGAAATTCGCAGTTCTAAACGGTTGAGATTATAAGGACGATTATCCCCGTTAGGACGAACAGACGACCAGAGATGGCGGACATTTTGCATAGTTCCCAATTGCAATTGTTGTTCTGTCCATTCCACAAAATGACGATGACTGCGAAACAGTGGAACTAATTTAGGTGTTTTAGGAAACATTTTCCAACGGGAAGAATGAGAACCTGTAGCTTTGCCATCAATAAAAGGAGACGCGGCACTAAGGGCAAGGTAAAGAGGTGCTTCAAGGCGAATCAGCCGACAGGCGGCAATCAATAATTCTAAATCAGAAATACCAACATTAATGTGAATGCTTGCGGTGACAACATCAGTGCCATATGTCTGCTCGATATAAGTATGATAAGGATTTTGAGGGTCAGAACGATAGAAGTGATCACTGCCACCTAAAGCAAGTGTACTTCCTGGCATTAAAGTGTAATCGCCAAGCGATCGCAAATAACTGCGTAATTTTTGACGTGGTTCTACCAAAGCCATTAATAAGGGTTCATATTTATGAAAAGGTGGCGTAATGTATTCGACATTGCGGCTGTCTGGTTCGCGCACAAACCCGTTGAGATTTGCCACAATGCGATCGCTAAAGCCCACCACATCCCCCGCTGGTGTAGAGGTGTAGATTTCTACTTCAAAGCCTTTTGATAAAAGCACGGGAGATTTCCTTTTGCTATAGTCACGTCTATTAGCCTACCGTGCAATGCGATCAAATTATAAAGGGTCGCAAATTGCCTCTCTACAATTTTAACAATTTTAACTTTTTATCAGTTCTTTCATGTTTTTTGCCGCTAAGGCATAGCCACCATCAGCTCCATCGACAAAATGGACTTGACGACCATCGCGTTCAAAGACCAAGCACGTCATCAACGCGCGATCGGAAACATGAAAACCATATACTAAAAGCCCTTCTTGAAATTTCTTTTCTAAATATTCGACTAATTTTTGGCGTTGTATGGTCTTACCAGAAATAACCATTCGCAATACATCATCAAATTTTTTGAAGTCAGTGGCTTCTGAGACAACCTGCTTGTAATCTCCCCAATTAAGATTTCCTGTTTTGATGTTAAATCGGATTAGAACAACTCCTAACAGATTAATCAAGCGCAACTTCCAGAGATATAAAATCCTTTTAAGCCAACTTTTTGCAGCAGTAAAAACTCTCGTCTCTGCACCTAAATTCTTTTCCTTAAAAGCAAATTGCAAGTTTTCAGATACGACAGGATGACATTCTGTATCTTTTCCATAAATATGATCGATTTGACTGATCACTTTACGATAGAGAAGATCAATTTGGCTTTGATTTGGTGCCGTTACAAATACGATCAAACTAAGAATCTCTTCATGACGCGTGGGAATATCTTGCCAACGACATTCTAAACCAGAAAAATCAGCGATCGCATAGGAATTGTCAGACTTAGGACTATATAAATCAGTCGTTGCTTGATCCTTAACTAAATGGGTAGCGTAGCTGATACCACCACCTCTGAGGATCGCTTGGACATAGTTGTCAGAGATCCGAAGTTTAGCAATTTTAATTTCATAGTTTGACGTAATTGCCGCGAGTGGAACGATGCCAACCCGCAAGACCAGATTGAATTCATCAGTCGCTAATTTTTGCACTGCTAGCAAGGCTTGCTCTGCTTCTAGAATGAACTTTGCTGGAATAAGGAGCGCAGCACCATCGCCACCAAATATAAAAGGGATTTCTAGATCTCCAACAATATTCAAAATTACAATAATTGAACAAGCTCCTAAGAGATTGATATCTTTATATCTACCATCGGCGATCGCTATTGTGGAATCGACAACATCGGTAATGATTGCCACCCAATCATTGGGAACAGAATGAAAATTTTCACTATAGGTAATGTCAGCAAAATTTTGAAGAATAGGTAGATCAGCATAAAAATTTTCAGAACTTGTAGGTCGTCTTCGCTGAAATTCTTGAATACTCATGGCTGAAAACCTGAATACAAGCAAATATTACTAAATCTTACCAATAAAAAACAGCCATGTATAACAGCCAGTTGGCGGTTATACATGGCTTTTCTAATTATCAGTAAATGATGAGAATAACTTCGCAATCCACTTACATATTGTTCAGTTTTATTCCCATTCAATAGTGCCAGGAGGCTTAGAGGTAATATCTAGCACTACCCTATTAATACCTTTTACTTCATTAACAATTCGATTGGAAATAGTTTCCAATAACTCATAGGGTACTCTTGCCCAGTCTGCGGTCATGCCATCTTCACTACTGACGAGGCGCAAAACTACAGGATGTGAATAAGTACGCTTATCACCCATTACACCGACGCTGCGAACTGTGGGTAATAAAACAGCAAATGCTTGCCATAAATTATTGTACTGACCTGCGCGATTAACTTCTTGACGAACGATTAGATCGGCGTCACGTAAAGTATTAAGGCGATCGCTAGTGATCTCACCAATAATCCTGATTGCTAAGCCAGGACCTGGAAAAGGTTGACGCTTTACAATTTCTTCGGGAAGACCAAGAGCTGTACCTAGTTTACGCACTTCATCTTTAAATAGTTTGCGAAGTGGTTCCACTAGAGTAAAACGGAGATTTTCAGGTAATCCACCAACGTTGTGATGGCTCTTGATTTTGACAGCTACACGTTTACCTGTAACAGGATCGGCATTAGTATCCGCAGATTCGATAACATCTGGATAGAGTGTGCCTTGAGCGAGGAAGTCAAATGGTCCGAGGCGTTGTGATTCTTCTTCAAATACATTAATAAATTCGCCGCCGATTAACTTCCGTTTTTGTTCAGGATCGGTAACTCCTTTAACCTTTTCAAGGAAACGATCACGAGCATTTACGTATTCGACATTAATATGAAACTGTTCTTCAAAAAGTTTGACTAGACGTTCTGGTTCTAGCTTCCGCATGAATCCTTGATCAATGAACATACAGGTCAGTTGATCGCCGATCGCTCGATGTAATAAAAAAGCTAAAGTTGAAGAGTCCACTCCGCCTGAAAGTGCGAGTAATACACTCTTACTGCCAACTTGAGCGCGAATTTCACGGATCGAGTTTTCGATAAACGCATCGGTTGTCCAGCTTGGTTCGCATTCGCAAATATGATAAACAAAGTTACGAATCATCGCCATGCCACCAGAGGAATGAACGACTTCAGGATGAAACTGCACGCCGTAAAGTTTTTTATGATGATCAGCGATCGCCGCACATGGAGTATTCACTGTATGCGCTAAAATTTCAAATCCCTTTGGTAAGTCAATTACAGAGTCCCCATGACTCATCCACATGGTTATGCCAGTATCTACATTAGTTAGCAAGTCTGTGGGATCATCAATTTGTAATTCGGCTTTGCCATATTCCCCGCGATCAGCGCGCTCGACAGTACCGCCGAGTTGCTTAGCCATCAGTTGCATTCCGTAGCAAACACCCAAAATGGGAATGCCCAAGTTGAAAATCTGAGGATCGCATTGAGGCGCGCCTTCGTCATAAACAGAATTTGGACCGCCCGACAAGATAATGCCTTTGAGATTTAATCTCAGCAAATTTTCGGCTGAGATATGATAAGGTAAAACTTCAGAATAAACCTGTGTCTCGCGTATACGACGAGCAATTAGCTCAGAGTACTGTGAGCCAAAATCGAGAATAGCAATCATCGAGCGGTTAATTATATTGCCTGTGGTACTTTCAGAAATTTTGCTAACTGAATTTATGTTAGATGAGCTTACGCCAGAAGAAAGAGCATCTTCAAGATTTAGTAAGGCATTTGATGATGTTGGAGGGGAAGAAACCACAGTAGATACCTCTATCTTAATGAGATAGCATTTAATTGAGATAATTAAGACTTTAAGTAAGTCTATCGCTGCGAAAAAAGTAGCTATTCCTACAATGCTAGCAAAACGGTACGTGTTTATGTATAAAAAAGTTGTTAGTGCGATCGCATTATTGCCATTTTTTATGGTTGCCAACGTTAATTTGGCTGCAAATCATTCTAATTCTGTAAACACGATTAGTAATCTTTTGACTGCCCCCGCAGAGGCAGTGCAATTGCGCGATGGCAAAACTTATTTTGTGCAGTTGCCAACATTTTTGGAAGCTGAAACCACAATAAACCGCACATATGCTTGGGGCGCTACTTATTACTTTGCGATCGCTTTACCAAAAAATATGGGCGAACCTTTGCGAAGTCTAGAAATTTTTCAGACTGAAGGTTTTGACACGGTTGATTTTATTCTCAATGATACAGTTGCCTATTTACAGCCGACCTCAGGCGATCGCATTAATGTCCTGAGCAAAACTGAGATTCTGCCAAATCAAGATAAACAGAAACTTATGGTTACTTTCGATCCGCCGATACCTGCAAATAGTGAAATCAATAGCAAACTAATTGTGGGACTACGACCAGTTCGCAATCCTCGTTACGATGGTGTTTATTTGTTTGGCGTGTCAGCATCTCCTCAAGGCGATCGCCCCAACTCGCAATTTCTCGGCTATGGCAGGTTACACTTCTATAATCCCCGCCGCTAAATAATTTTTAAAAGTAATAAAGTAACATTGAGTTTTATTTTCAAAAATGGGTTTTATAAAATTTGCTACTCCCTTCCTAGTAGAAAAATAGACATTAAAACCCAAGAATTAGCGGTGCGGCGCAGCGCGCCGCACCGTCTAATCTTTCACTGGGAAGGGAGTAAGTAAGAAGCCTATGGAATTTCTCAATGACTGATAGTACTGATAGTTTAGTCGTCAAACCAAAAAAATCTGGACTAGCGCCATTGATTCTCACATTAGTAGAATTGTTGCGTCAGTTAATGGAAGCGCAAGTAATTCGGCGGATGGATGCTGAAAAGTTAACAGAATCTGAAATCGAGAGAGCAGCCGATAGTTTACAAGCATTAGAACAGCAGATTTTTAATCTTTGTGAAGTTTTAGAAATCGATCCTGAAGATCTCAATCTTGATTTAGGGGAATTTGGCAAACTTCTACCTCGACGCGGTGCATATTATCCAGACAAATCATCAAGTGAATCGTCAATCTTGGAATTGCTTGATCGCTTAATCAGTACAGGTATTGTTTTAGAAGGTGATGTGCAGATTGGACTAGCCGATATTAATCTGATTGACCTCAAGCTCAAGCTGCTGCTAACTTCTGGCGATAAATCTGCTTCTTAATAAATATAGGACTTACGCAAAAGAACGAAATGTAGGGCAATTCATGAATTGCCCCTACACTGAAAGGCGGGTTGCAAGTCATTTTTGCGTAAGTCCTAAAATAATGTCAGTTCGGGTTAAGAAATCCTTGGAAGAATTGATTTTTCGTCGTTATGCTTTACTTGGCTTCAATAAATGGGCACTGGTCAGCTAATGTGGGATAGGTTCTGAAACGTCCATTTCATGCCCATAAAAAAGACGAAAATACGTCGATCCCTATTTAGATGACCAATGTCATAATCTTAATAGAAAGCAATTATAGTTTAGAGAAAGTCAATCTAAAGATCCCGTGTAGTCTGTTTAACTCACAAGGTATATGATGTATATATTTACAATCTTTACTTAATAGATAACTTGTGAATTATCTTGATGTTTCTTCAATTAAGCTTCATACTAAATTTTGAATTTTTACATATTTAAAAATGAAAGTTATTGATGCAATTATGGATTATCTGAGAGATGAAAAAGATAATTGGAATGGAAAAAATAATGGGATAATTTCTTTTAAGGAAATTACTAGTGAATTACGTTTTAAATCTTCAGTTTGGCTTAAATTTAAAGACGAAAGTGGACTGATTAAGATATACGAAGAAGGTAGTATTCCTTACTCAGAAGATCTTGATTTGAATGGTGTTGCTAGAGATGTCATGCTAGCTGGATCAGCTTCTTTTTTCTTACCTGTATTGGTTCCCTTTATATTGACATGGAGAGCGACTACAATAGTTAGTGAAGTAGTCATAGGGAACATTGGATGGAAAAATACTTATTTATTTATATTCGATGCTTTCAACGAATGCATATTTGCAATTGAGTTTCATTACTCTAGTGGCAATAAGGATTTTATTTTGCATGTGCTCGAGGACATTAAGTATTTTGCAGAAGAACTTGAATTAAAATAGTCTTCATGAAGACTTTGAATATGTTTTAGACTTATGATTGATTTTGTACAACTTGATTTCACTTTAGACAATGCTGAATTTCACAAACTTATTTCACCATTAATTAAAGAATGTGAAGGGAAGGATTTAGGAAGACAAACTAAACTTTGGTATGATCCAACCAAAGAAAGCTCTTGTGCAGAAGGTTATCCGACTTATACCTTTCCTGACAAAGAAAAAAAACTTGCTTTCATAGAATTTATTAGTGAAATTGTTGGAATATCTGTTATTAGACAATAGACTTGAGAAATATTAAAACTGATGTTACGTGGAACGAATTGAGCAAATCTACGATTTAACTAGGGTTGTAGCCAAGGAGCGCCTCAAGAGCTAAGTAATTTGTTGCCTGTGATGGCGAGATTTCATAAGGGTTTCAATACTTCTACGTAACATTAGTTAAAACTAGAAAAACAAAGATTTCTCTCCTGCAAGTTTTACGGCTTCTTGCACTCGAATTAAGGGAAGATTGCGCGATCGCGCCAGTCTTGCACAGTCCTCATATTCTGGCTGAATAGTCCAAAATCCATTGCGCCATGCCATCTTTACTCTTGCTTTTCCATATTCTGTTGTGACTTCATAAATTTGGCGATGTAATATTTTGCGCTCTTGCGAACGATATCTAATCCCGAGTGTAGTAGTTTCGCGAAAGAGAATTTGTTCACAAATAGTTTGGCGATCGCAAGGACAAATTACCGTAATTAATGTGCCATTACGAGATTTTTTCATGCCGATCGCTTGGGTATAGACATCCAAAGCGCCATTTTGGAATAGTTGCTCCATCGTGTAAGCGATCGCTTGAGCCGTCATGTCATCTATTTGCGTTTCTAGGATCACAATTGTCTCAGTAATCATTTCAATAGGCTGTTTCTCTAAGCTTTTTTTTTACTTTCCCCAACCCACAAACGCAAGGCGTTAGGGATTTCTAGCTCTTGAGTACCTGCACCAAGTCCCACTTTTTTGATTTTCATTAATGGAACTTCACCAAATTTCTCACAGAGCGTAACTGCGATCGCTGCGCCTGTTGGTGTTACTAATTCTTTTCTAATCCCATTATCAAAAGTGGTAACTCCATGCATTTCCCATAACTTCAATGTTGCGGGTGCTGGTACTGGCATCTTGCCATGATCGCAGTCTACATAACCTCCACCAGCAGGCAAAGCTGAGCAGTAGATTTTGTCAACTTCTAGCCAAGCAAATCCTGCACAAGTGCAGACAATATCGACAATCGCATCGATCGCCCCAACTTCATGAAAATGAACAGCCTCTGGCGCAATCCCATGTACTGCACCTTCGGCGATCGCTAGTTCTTTAAAGGTTGCCAAACTCCAAGACTCTACTTGTGATGGTAATTTAGCATCACAAATAATCTTTTCAATATCGGGCAAGTGGCGATGAACTGGATGGGAATGAGTTTCATGGATATGCGAATGTGTTGTATGAGCGCGATCGGCATCATGAGAATGCTCAGAATCATGAGAATGCTCAGAATTGTAAGTTGAAAGCTCTTTGCCTTTATCGTTAAGTAGCTCAACATGCATCTTAGTTGCTTCGATACCACACCGATAAACAGATTCTGTCCATAATTTAACTTCGCGAGCAAGTCCTAATTTATAAACAATATCGCGCAAATATTCTAGAGGGACACCCGCGCTCACCAGCGCTCCTAGGCACATATCGCCCGCGATTCCTGTTGGACAATCTAAATATGCAATGCTTCCCATAGCTAATTACAGAACTTCCAAAACAGCTTTTATGTGAATCCTAGCAGACTTAGGACAGACTTAGGGGAGACGGTGTTTGGTACTGCTCGCTCTAGTTAGAATATTTCTGGCATTGCGATGCCAGCGATCGCGTTTAATTCTTCTCAGCGCTGAGCCTGTAAAATTTTGATCCCATTCCTGATCAGTCATATTTACCAAATCTTCCAATTTAGGATCAATATTATGGGGAAAAGGTTGAAAATCAGCTTCTAAAGTTTCTTGAGAAAAACGCTGATTCCAAGGACAAACATCTTGGCAAATGTCACAGCCTGCAACCCAATTTTGTAAATTGTCAGCGATCGCTTCAGGAATTTTTTCAGCTTTATTTTCAATCGTATGATAGGCGATACAACGATTTGCATCCACCACAAAAGGTTGGGCGATCGCTCCCGTTGGGCAAGCGTCAATACAGCGCGTACAAGTACCACAATGCTCTGTATGAGGGCGATCAGGTTCTAGCTCCAAATTGGTAAGTACTTCCCCCAAAAACAACCAAGAACCATAATCGCGAGTAATCACATTACTATGTTTACCAATCCAACCAATTCCTGCTCTCTGAGCAAAAGCTTTTTCTGCGATCGGCCCCGTGTCCACATAAAAACGAGCTTGAATATTTTCTCCTTGATTTTCACTGAGAGATTCTAGCCAAGTCGCTAAAGCTTTTAATTTTTTCGTTAAAACTTTGTGATAGTCACGTCCCCAACCATAGCGCGAAATTTTGCCAACTTGATGATCGGCTGAGTGCTGTTGCGGTGTGTAATAATTTAGCGCTACACAGATGACTGATTTAACACCTGCCATAACCTGAGTTATATCTTGCCGCTTTGGATTGGTCATCCAATCCATATCTGCTTGATATCCCAAAGCTAGCCAGTCCCGCAAGCGCTCTGCCTCAATCCCAGACTCAGCCTTAGCAATACCAACTTTACTAAATCCTAACTCTAGAGCTTTTTCAGCGATCGCTTGTTTGATATCTATCTTAACCACCACCTAACCAACCAAAAAATCCGCCTTTTTTTTCGTCTTTCGGCTTAGGTGGTGATTTTTCAGTATTTGGGGATATTCCACTCACTTCGTTAATATATTTCAGTGCTAATGGCTCCTGTGGATTTAGTTTTAGAGCTTGCTGAAAACTTACTTTTGACATGCCTGCTAATTTTTGATTCATATAGACAAATCCTAACAAAGCATGACATCTACTATTGTTGCAATCAATTTGAATAACACTACGTAATTCTTTTAACGCCGATGTCCATAGCTTTTGACTGATATAGTTTTCAGCTTGGAGAATATATTGATTAATTGAGCCAGTAGAAGCAGCGTTTACTGTGTTTGAAGAACTACTACTTGCACTGCGCGGTGGTACTTGGGACTCACTCCGCGTTTGATAACTGTTGCTTGTAGTATTCGGCTGAGTGGTATTTACTTTATTATTAATTGCGCTAGTGTTTGGAATATTAGAAGCGCCATTAGAAAAAGGTTTAGGCGAAATAATACCTGAGTTCCCAGATGCCTCTGAAGAATGCCTATATCCTTCTTGAAGTAGTATATGGACTAGATTTAGTTCGCTCAACAAACCAATTTGATCTAAAGAGCCCTCTAAATTATGATACTGAACTTTAGCAATCTCTTGAATTGCTTGTTCATAATTTATGTCTTTAGAAGAAATCAAATATTTTTTTGCAATATCTGATTGCGGTGCAAATCTCTGATTACGCTTCATCAAACGTTTGCCAAGCAGTTTTAAAATTGCCGAGTATTCTGTGCGTTCTCGTTCTTGAGACAACACATTGTAAGCAGGATTAACCAACTTAGATAAATATTGAGTAGCTACTTGCTTCTCTGTAGGCGTACGTCCATGAATATCAGGATGTAAACATTTTGCAATCAAAAGGTATCGTTTACGCACATGCGAAGCTTCGGCTGTAAGTGGTAAGCCTAATACAGCATAATAATCATTAAAGTCATAATGACCGATGCCGCGATCTATACGAAATGTTTTTGGATTTTCCACTATCGATCCTCGGCTTTTCGCTATTTAGATAAAACTTTATATTTTATAAAGATTCTAAACCAAATAAGTAATAATAGCCTACCCATTATGAATACGAGTACGATCGCAACAATTAGATATTTTTTACATATTTTTCTATTGATAAAACACAGGATTTATTTACTCCCTTCACAGTGAAAGATTAGCGTTGCGGCGCGGAGCGCCGCAACGCTAATTCTTGGGTTTTAATGTCTATTTTTCTACTGGGAAGGGAGTAGATGAAAAATTAAAACGGAAAGAAGGACGATTTACCTTTTTCTTTTAGTGATAATTCATGGCTATAAGCTAGCTAAAACTTGTTTAGAAGTTTGAATTTGATCATTACTAAAGCCTGCTTCATTGAGAAAGTTTAAAAAATCAGGGCTGCGATATCTCGCATCCACACTGATCGCCTCACGAAATATTTTTTTGGCGTTTGTCTTATCTCCTGATGTCCATTGAGCGATCGCCATCGCTACAAAAGGATGCGGGTTACTTGGCTCAAGTTCAACTGCTTTTTGAGCATAGGCGATCGCTAAATCATATTGTTTTAATCGCTGATAAGCCAGACTGAGATTATAGTGAGCGATCTCGTTGTCAGCCTTGAGAAGTGAAGCCCAGCTATGTAAGACAACAGCTTGAGGTAAATCTCCACGTACTAAGTAAACGATCCCGATCGCGTTAAATGCTTGTAATGATGTTGGTGATAAGTAAATTGCATCCCAAAGTGATGAGGCTGCATCATTATCTTTTTTTGCGAGATGTTGTGTCCAGCCGAGGATAATCCGCCCATCAAGATTGCTGGGATCGAGCGTAACCGATTGTTGCAAAGAGGCGATCGCATCATCAAGACGCTCTTGCTTGCGATAGGTCAGTCCTAATTGTCGATATTCATCGGCAGCGCGTTGGTCTCGTGATGAAGTTGACGATTTAGGATTAGCAGCATTTGCAGGCAGTATGACTATGATGCTAGTTACTAGCATTACTGAATTTAACAAGCTTAAGATGTTAAAGAATCTTTTCAAAGCAAATCTGAGCCTCAAAATAAATAAGGTTCGCGAAGCGAACCTTATTTATTTTATTTGCTGGCGGTAAGTTGACGATATGCTCTAGAAACCAATTGATCATTTACGAAGGTGGCGTTCATACTTAAATCTGAACTTGTCCAACTAACGATCACAGCGCGATCGCCAAACTTATGGTCAATCCCCAAAGGCTTGCCTTCACTGCCTAAGATGCTTGCCACTTGGTCATAACGCATCCCTTTTCCTAGGCAGACATAATTTTTGAGAGATACCGCAGGATTGCCACATCGGTATTGTACATTCGTCATATTGGTATCTTGGTGCTGCTTGGGCAAAAGCGCCAGATTAAATGTTGGACCAGCAAGCGACTCGATTAGCCACAGTGCAGCAATAAGCATCACTCCCAAAATCAGGACATCTTCAATCACAGCCCGCACTAAGTTACGTTGATGGCGACGTTTGATTTGCTGAGATTTTTCTTTTGTCCAAGTTTCCCAAGGGAAAGTGTCTACCCACTGAATTGTGTCATTAAATTTAGCGATCGCCGTTGTCCGAACTGCATCTAATGCACCTCTAGGATCGCGAATCATAATCCGACTAGTAGTTCTAGCTGCTTCTAAAGTCTTTGGATCAACTAACCATCCACGTATACGGCGAACAAGATTGCCAGCTTTAAATTTGCCTTTAACAAGAGAATTCTCTTTAGCATTACGAACAGGCGATCTTTGGGTATCACGAGCAAGAGCATTTTGAGGGAGCGGTGCAGGCGCGGCAATTAATGGAATGTCTCGTCCCTGTACTAAAACTGGCACAGCTTCCCCAATCATATAAAATTCCCATTCAATGCGCTGCACGCCAACTAGTTGCAGTCGATTGAAGTATCGGTCAATATTTTGCGTAAATTCGTTGAGGCGATCGCGATCAGAGTTAGAAGCAATCAGAGTAAAAGCAATGGATAGAACTTGCTGCTCAAACTTAAATTCTGTTTGCTCAGCCGCCACTAGATCCATATAATCGGAAGCAAGACTGGTCAGAACGTGTTGTAACTTCTGCCAAGCTTGTCTATCTTCAAGATTCAATCGCACTGCTTTCATGATTTATCCTCATCTTAGACCCTAACTAGGTCCTACGCTTTGGCAACATTTTCGAATATTTTGTTGCTTTGTTTGTGACAAGCATGATGTTACCCAAACCCACTAATTTTTTAACAGGATCATCAAAGTTTAGAAAGTAAAGGCGTTGCTTACAGCGCTTTGCGCTGTCATAAAACCCAGAGAAATTTTTGAAAGTGCTGCGAAGCGGCACTTTCAAAAATTTCTCTGTACTCCTTAAAGCTTCAATAGGCTGTAGCGCCACTTTTACTTTTTAGATACTTTTTAGATACTTTGTAGATAATGGATAAGTATTGGCGAAAAAGCGCTACAAGCTAGACGATTTGGGCAAATCAGGAAAAGCTTCGGCGACAGCCGCATACACAATATGACCATTTTGGATATTTATGCCTTTTGCCAAAGCGCGATCGCGTTCTAAGGCAGCTAAACCAAAATCAGCTAAAGCACAAGTATAGGAAAGAGTGGCATTTACTAGAGCTTGAGTCGCAGTCCAAGGCACGGCTCCTGGCATATTTGGCACACCATAATGCAAAACCCCCTCTGCTTCATAAATAGGCGTTGTGTGCGAAGTGGGGCGGACTGTTTCGATACATCCCCCTTGATCGACAGCTACGTCAACAATCACAGAATGCGATCGCATTTGGCGCACCAGTTCGCGTCTTACTAAAGTTGGTGCGCGTTTGCCAGTGACTAACACGGCGCCGATCAGCAGATCTGCTGAACTAACAGATTCAGAAATATTGCTGGCATTGCTATACAACAATTGCACCCGCGAGCCGAATAAAGACTCTAATTCGCCAAGGCGTTGGAGATTAACATCTAACATCGTCACTCTTGCCCCCAAACCAATTGCCATTCTTGCTGCTTCAGTACCAACCACGCCACCACCAAGCACTACAACATGTCCTGATTGCACTCCTGGAATGCCACCTAATAAAACACCTCGACCACCCTGTTGTTTAGTCAGATAATGCGCTCCAAATTGAACTGACAAACGTCCCGCGATAATGCTCATCGGCACTAGTAAAGGCAATTGACCATTGTCGGATTGCACTGTTTCATAAGCAATGCAAGTAGCCCCCGATTTGATTAGGGCTTCAGTCAATTGGCGATCAGCGGCGAGATGCAGATAAGTAAACAATATTAATTGTGAATGTAAAAACTCATATTCGCTTAGCAAAGGCTCTTTGACCTTGACCACCATTGCTTGCGCGTAAACTTCTTGAGGAGTTGCAACAATTTTCGCGCCTGCTTGTATATATTCATCATCGCTAAAGCCTGAGCCAATCCCTGCCTTTGTCTCTATGAAAATTTGGTGCGATCGCGCAGTCAGTGTTACGACTGCCGCAGGAGTAAGCCCTACTCGAAACTCTAGATCTTTAATCTCTTTTGGTACGCCAATCTTCATGAATATCTCTTCTAAAAAATTTAAGAACTTGTGGATAGAAGTTGACAGTCCTCAATAACTTCTAAAATAAGGCAGGCGTTTACACATTCTGTTTAAGTAGCCAGACAGAGTTAATGGTTTTGGGTCTAGCTAGCTGCTAGGCACGCAAGCGCAATCTCGGCAATGCCATAATAAACCAGCACAAGCATGACGATCACTACAATACGCGGGAATAGTTTAGACCTTACGCAAATCAACCAAGAACTAAAGTTCTTGGCTCAAAGCTCAAGTCAGTTAAAACTGACTAAAAAAAGCCTCCAATCAACCTGTTTCAACAGGTCTAAGCTTTTAGCCCGCAATTTATTGCAAGGCAAGTGCGTAAGTCTTGTAGTTTTAGTCGTTGCTGCAAGACAACAAAAAAGATTCCTATGCAGGATTATCAAACTTTTGAAAACCAATTGCTTTAGATTTCTTTAAAAGTATCTTTTAAAACAGTACGGGCTGCCAATTGGCTTCTAGTCGAAGATAATATTTCTGCTTCGCGCCGCAACCGCGCCGAAGTATCGCAAGTTTCTAGCAATGATTGCTGCTCTTGACTTGCCCCTTGAAAATTGCTCGCCACCCAATAAGACAATTCGATTGGGCTGCGGGGGATTTTAGGTAATTCGATTTCTTGATCAGTAAGTTTTTGGGACAGGCGAATCACATCATTAAGTAACTCACGAACTTCGGTGGCTAACAAATATGGTGTATCACTACTAGGCTCGTCCTCAATCCATTCAACTAACCCAACTCGATAAGGAGTTTCACGCACATATTCCAAAACCCGAAAACGCTGCTGCCCTGTGGTCAAAATTTTGAAGCGATCATCTGGCAAACGATGATATTGCAAGATTTGAGCAACACAACCGATATTTGCAGGTTTACCCGTCTCCGAGTCCCACATCAGTACACCAAAACAGCGATCGCTCTCCAGTACCGTGTTGATCATCATGCGATAGCGATACTCAAAAATATGAAGTGGAAGCGACTGTCCTGGGAAAAGTACCATCTCAGGTAAGGGGAACAGAGGCAATTCTCGAACTGAAATCGATGATGATGTCATTATGGCAAACTTGGCACTGATTAAGACTCTGTACTTAGTTTAGCTTGAGTTTTATAGTGATCGTCAGAATAACCGAATAAAGTAAAAGAGAACGCTTAGTATCTTCTTTTTACTTCTTACATAAGTTCTCTAGGATTTTCTTCATCCCGCACATGAAATCGCAATCTTGCTTGCTGAATACAAGGACGCATCTGTTCATATAACTCTCTTACATCTATCGGTAAACGTTCTATCACCACTTTGGGTGCGGAAATATCGCGAGTAAGCAACAGTATGTTTCCCGTCCCCATGATGCGCTGACCAAGTGGTTTCTCTAAATGAATATCATCAACTTGATAGATTTCTAAAGTCTCTATATTTTTCGAAAACAACCCCTTTTCTATAACAATCCGTTGTGAAGTAATCAGATAGTGAGTATTCATAGCTCGTAACCAGAACCAAACTGCGCCAATTCCTAAAGTAAAAATAGAAATCAACAATCTGGTCACACTACCTATAATTGCAGGATGACCTTTAAAGAGAATGCGCTCATCGAGTAAAGGGGCTTTTGTCATATAAAGAATTGCTAAATAAACTTTAAAGGAGCACTCTTCGCACTCCTTTAAAGTTTATCTGTTTTTCTGCGCCCAAACACGGATTGGCATACCCCAGACATAAATAAAGCCTTCGGCAGCTTTATGATCGAACTGGTCAGCACTCGTGTAAGTTGCTAAATCTTCATCGTACAGGGAGTTAACTGATTGACGACCAACGATGATGGCATTACCTTTATGGAATTTGATGCGAACCGTTCCTGAGACCCGCTCTTGGCTGCTGTCGATGAAAGCATCAAGAGCAGTTTTGAGAGGGCTATACCAGAGCCCGTTGTAAATCATTTTGCCGTAAGTTTCTTCGAGCCCGCGCTTATAGTGTGCGAGATCGGATGGCAAAGCAAGGCTCTCAAGATCGCGGTGAGCATGGATCAACACCAACATGGCAGGGGCTTCATAAATTTCGCGAGATTTAATGCCAACCAAGCGGTTTTCGACCATATCGATGCGCCCGACACCATTGTTACCCGCGATCGCATTGAGATGGGTAATCAACTCAACAGGCTCAAGGGCTTGACCATCAATAGCAACAGGAATACCTTTCTCAAAGCCGATTTCAGTATAAGTCGGCTCGTCAGGAGTGTCCCCGATCGCCTTGGTCATTGCATAAATTTCTTCAGGTGGCTCGTTCCAAGCATTTTCGAGAGGTCCCGCTTCGATGCTGCGTCCGAGCAAGTTACGATCAATACTAAAGGGAGAAGACTTCTTAACGGGTGAAGCAATTCCAAACTTTTCACCATAAGCGATCGTTTCTTCACGACTCATGCCCCATTCACGGGCTGGAGCAAGCACTTTGATGTCAGGATTGAGCGCCGCGATCGACACATCAAAACGCACTTGGTCATTTCCTTTGCCTGTGCATCCATGAGCAACTGCATCTGCACCATACTCTTCGGCAGCCTCTACCAAAATTTTGGCAATTAGCGGACGTGCTAAAGCAGTTGTTAATGGATAACGATTTTCATAAAGTGCATTGGCTTTAATCGCAGGAAAAGCATAGTCTGTGACAAATTCTTTAGTTACATCTCTGACTAGAGACACTGAAGCTCCCGAATCTAAAGCCTTTTGCTTGATGGGATCTAACTCATCGCCTTGTCCTAAATCTGCTGCAAGGGTAATGACTTCTTCAACACCCCACTCTTGCATGAGATAAGGAATACAAACAGATGTATCAACGCCGCCCGAATACGCAAGTACGACTTTTTTCGCCCGACCCATGAATCTTTCCTCAACCCATTCCTAAACCTAAAAAAGTAGCCCGGGTACTACGCCTATCTCAAGCATCCCTTAGTGCTGCTGTCTTCCGACCCTGACACGATTCGGGCGTTGCGATCGCATAGATCCGAGCCATTAACAACATTAGCACTAAGCGTGAAAGTTAGCCTAATTGTTGGCAAATCCACACATAATTTTTTGGCGATCAAGCCTCATATGGCTATAGCTGCTTGCTTTATAGCTATCGCCAAGTGCATCAGGACATAAAACCCAAAAGAGAGTTGCGGCGCGGAGCGCCGCAACACTCTTTTGGGGTTTTATTTTGTCCTAACATGGCTGACGACAGCTATAACTCAAAAAGCACAGCATTAACCAGTAAATTTTCTTAGGTTAAACAAGTAGATTTCGTTTGGATTTTTCTAGCTGTTGCCACAGCTCTGCTACTTGTGAGTGAGCTTCTAGAGACGAGATTTTGCCACCAGTTTCTAGGGCGCAAATAATACTGACACGATGAGAGAACTCTTGCAGATTGGCATTAAACACCAAATTTTCGGGAGTAAAGGTGCCGTAATAACGAGACTGGGGAAATAGAACTTTAGTAGTAACAGACATTATTCTTTCCTCCTTAGATGGCAAGTCAGGGTGACTATTTAAGGCGAGTATCTACATACAAATATTCTTAAGAGCCTAAAAGGTGATGCTGGGCAAAAAGTCTAGTCATTCACTATTTTTGGAAGCTTACGCTCTAATGACTATACGTTAAAATCAACTTTATTAACCTAATCTTAACCTAAACTTAATCTATTTAGAGTACTTTGCAATCCAAAAAGTTCCCGACATTTCCCAACATAATTTAGAGTTGTATTTGGTCATATAAAGTGGCAATAGTCAAAATTTAAAAATCTGCGGGATCATATGAAATAGCTTAGAAAATTATCGCAAACAGAAATCGCAAGCAAAATATGACGCTATTTAATCCAGCGATCGCTCTTATGAATCGTCTGAAATATCCTCAGAAATTTTTTCTGATTAGTTTGCTGTTCGTTCTACCGTTGGCATTAGTAATAAGTTTACTATTGTCAGAATTTGATAGCCGCATAGACTTTGCCCAAAAAGAACTTTATGGCAATGCCTATCTGCGTCCTTTAAATCAGCTATGGCAATATATCCCCAAAAGACAATTAGTTTTGCAGCGCCAATTTTACGAAAATTCTCAGAAAGTCGGGCAGTCTTCGCAGGAGCGATCGCAGGAATTGCTAGATTTACAAAATAAGATTGATCGAGGGTTTTCTAAGCTCTCAGATATTGATCTCCAGTTAGATGGAATATTTCAAACTAGCGAAAAACTGAAAGATATCAAAATTAGGTGGCAAGGGCTGCGAGATGGTCAAGAGTTTTTAGAACTCCGTAATCATGATTTGCTAATCGATCAAGTGGATCGCCTCCGCAGCTATGTAGTTGATGTCTCCAATCTAATTCTCGATCCAGATTTAGATACTTACTATCTAATGGATGCTAGTGCGCTGAAGCTGCCAGAGATGCAAAAACTATTGCAAAAGATTATGCAGACAGAAGCTGAAGTTTTATACAAAAGAGAGGTTACGAGCGAGAAAAAAGCATACCTCATTTCTTTAAGGAGTTTACTAAAAGATTACAATAACGGGCTAGCCTCAAATCTAGAGCGAGCCTTTAAAAATAATCCTCGTGGCAATCTTCGCAACTCACTGAGTGTTCCTCTTCTTAATTTTGTGACTAGAGTTGATGAGGTTGATACATATCTTGGTCAATTAGTTAGTCTAGGAAATAACTTTGCTGCGAGTAGAAGTAGTTATCAAAATGAGATCGAAAGCACCTTAGAAGATAGTTTTGGTCTTTGGCAACAAATTATCGATCAACTCGATAAGCTATTAGCTGAACGTGTTCAGGGTGTGGTAAACCGAAAACAACTTGTCTTAGTGGTTCTAGTAGTGGTCTTAATTGCCATTATCTATCTATTTGCTGGTTTTTATCTGTCGGTGATGCGAACTGTGTATCAATTAGACATTGCCTCTAAACAACTTGCTATAGGGGGAGAGGCATCAATTAATCTCGACAGTAAAGATGAATTATCAATGGTTGTAAGATCGTTTAATAGTGTCGCGATCGCTTTAAAAAAATCCGAAGAGAAATATCGGAGTATTTTTGAGAATTCAGTAGATGGAATTTTTCAAACCACAGTTGATGGGAAATATCTAAGTATTAACCCAGCGCTTGCTCGGATTTATGGCTATGATTCGGTTGAGCAGATGTTGGAGCAAATCGTTGATGTCAAAACTCAACTATATGTTAATCGCGATCGCCGTCAACAGTTTCAGACGCTAATGGACGCGAATAACACGATTACTAATTTTGAGTCGCAAGTATATAAACGCGATCGCTCCACAATCTGGATTAGTGAAAATGTAAGGGCGTTGCGAGATGATCAAGGCAAGATACTTTATTACGAGGGAACAGTTGAGGATATTAGTCAACGCAAGATTGCGGAAATTGGACTGGAGAATGCAAACCTGCAAATTCTTGCCCTGAACGATCTTCTTAAATTAGAAAATCTGCGGATGAGTAGTGAGCTAGATGTAACGCGCAAGCTCCAGCAAATGATTTTACCTAAAGATAAAGAGCTAGCGCTAATTGTAGAATTAGATATCGCAGGATATATGGAACCTGCGGCGGAGGTTGGCGGTGATTATTATGACGTCTTACAACATCAAGGGCGAATTAAAATCGGCATTGGTGATGTGACAGGGCACGGGTTAGAAAGTGGAATGTTGATGATCATGGTGCAGACTGCGGTACGGACTCTATTGCAAAATGAAGAGAATGATCCTGTGCGCTTTTTGGATACGCTCAATCGCACTATCTATGGGAATGTCCAAAGAATGTCATCTGACAAGAATTTAACTCTAGCATTAATTGATTATGAACATGGCAAACTGACTTTGAGTGGTCAGCATGAAGAAATGATCGTAGTGCGTAAAAATGGCGATTTAGAACGATTTGACACTATCGATCTAGGATTTCCGATTGGATTAGAAGAAGAGATTTTCGATTTCCTTGATCAAAAGCACATTCATTTAGATGTAGGTGATGTGGTGGTGTTGTATACCGACGGTATTACAGAAGCCGAGAGTGAAGAAAGAAAACTCTATGGCGTTGATCGTCTATGTGAAGTGATTTGTCAAAATGTTGATGCTTCAGCGATCGCGATTCGCCACGCAGTCATCGCTGATCTGCGATCGCATATTGGCACTCAAAAAGTTTATGACGATATCACATTACTAGTTCTTAAGCAAAAATAGCCAAAGCCTTACTAGTGAGGCTTTGGCTATAAACAAAAAGTTCTCTATGCGAACTCTCTATTGCTTTATCAGCGCTATACGCTAACAGGAGTAGGAATGTGACTGAAAGCACCAACCGATGGCTTGTTGAATACTTGGGCAAGTTGGCGAGGAGCGCGATCGCACCAGTTGCGTTTGCCATAGACATAACCAGCAATCAGAGGTAAGGCTACAGTCGCTTCCGAGTAGACCATTTGCTCTTGAACGATATCTACTTTGCCCCAAGAATGAGCTTCTTTTAAAGTCGAACCAGATAGAGCTCCATCGCGTTCGTCAGCGACGGTAATCTGAACAGCATACTTGTGCATGGCTGCCTCGAAACCAAGCAACTCAGCCGCAACAACTGTATCTTGAGCAAAGTTCTTGGGAACTCCACCACCAATCATGAATAGCCCAGTATGAGGACTTGCCAATTTGCACTGAGTCAATTCGCGGAAGTCACGTACAGAGTCGATGCTGACATGTTCTTCAGGGGAGAACCACTGGTGATGAACTAAGCCAAAACCTGCAGAACAATCACTGAAAGCGGGAACAAATATGGGAACTTGATGTTCGTAAGCTGCCAATACGACTGAGTGGCGATTTTTAGCATTCTTATCGAGATACGCACCCATTTCATGAATAAATTCACGAGAGGAATAAGGACGTGGAGGTAAAGAATTAGCGATTTTAGCGATCGTCATGTCACAAACACGCAATTCATCTTCATCGATGTAGGTGTCATAGATGCGATCAACTGCATTGTCACGCAGTACTGTGTCGTCAGCGAAGGTATCGCCGACATAGTGACGATATCCGAGTGCTTCAAAGAAGTCTTGATCAACGATGTTTGCGCCTGTAGAGACAATCATGTCTACCATGTTGTTGGCAATTAAATCGTAGACAACTCCCTTAAGCCCCGCACTAAATAAAGAACCTGCCAAACATAAGATAATCGCGCAGTCTTTGTCTTGGATCATGTTGTCGTAGATATGGGCTGCCCGCCCAAGGTTTCTACCTTGGAAAGCAGTCTTTGACATAGCGTCAACCAATCCAACTACATCAAAAGCTTTGATGTCAATGTGTTCAACAGTCTGTTTAAGTAGGTCACGTTTCATGGTTCTTTATAGTCCTAGATGTTATGTGTTGTAGATGTATGCAAAAAAATTGAGGCAAACTTCAATAACAAAACAAGCGGAAGGGAACATCTAGAAATCAGAAGTTTTTTGCTAAGCCGCACGATAATTTATGACAATATTTATCTAATTTAAAGACAAATACTGTCGATTTAAAAATTTTGCGCACAGAAAAAATCTTGCCCTAAATGGCTTTCTTATTGCTTATTTAGTTTTGAAAAATATTTAGCCTTCTCCATGATGAGAAGCGATCGACCTAGGTTGTTAACAGTGGTAACAACCCTGACACTTAAAAGGTCGATCGGAACATACTAGGTCCTTCACAGGCATCATCCCAAGAAAGAGTAGGGTCAGACTCACGTCTATCGCTAATCTTTACATTGAGGAGCCAATCACATCCAAGCAATAAAACTAGTTTTTTCAATTTCTATGTAGATGATTGCAACAAGTCGATAAATATAATAGCACTATTTTTAATGAATACAAGCAAAATGGCGCTAGAGAATATATATGTAAATTTGTTTAATTGTATTATGGAGACTTGTAGAAACTTAAGCCTCCTTCTTGAAACAAGATAGACGTATTTCATCCAGGGACGATCATGATGACAGCACAGTATCAGGCGGCTCTACAATCCTATGCAGAGGGTCGGTATGAAGAGGCGATGCAACAGTTTTCAGAATTGTTGTACGAAGATCCTCGCAATCCAAAATTGCATATTTGGTTAGGGGCAACCTTTCGTAAGGCAGGCAAAATTGAATATGCTAAAGTTCAGTATCAACAGGTATTAACTCTTACAGACGATCCTGACTTGCTAGATCTTGCTAGTACTTCGCTTGCTCAAATCCAAAACAAGTTAGCTAATGTTTCTCAAAGAACTGTTCCATTAAAAGATACACAGAAAGATATACAGAGAGATATACAGAGAGATATACCGAAAGATGTAGAAAGTTTTCAGAATATTCAGAATCAAGCATTGCCACAGGAAGTTTCTCAAATTGTTAACTCACAGTCAATCAGAGCAAGGTCAAATGGAGTAGTTGGAAATATTCCTATTACCAATCATATTACTGTGCCTGATGGGAATGTAACTGCCACGGATGTTACTCCATTAGCTACTTCTTCTCTTAACCCTGAGCCTAAGTCTAAAGTTGCGATAAATGCTAAGAGCAATGGCAATGGCAATGGCTTAGTCCCACCGCCACCTAAGATTGCTGCCCTATTTCAAAGCCAACAACAAGAAAACAATCAAGAGCAACAGCAAAGCAACCCATTTGTGGATATTGCAAATATTACAGAAGAGCAAACACCATCAACTTTGAATGAGCTGATCGCTAATAGTCCTGAGGATCTAAATCAAGCAACTAAAAAAACTAAAAAAGCTAGAAAAGGTAAAAAGGAAAAACTTGAAGTCGAATTTCCTGCTTTAGAATCAATATCATCTGATAGAAGAAATGAGAATAATGGTAGTCAACAAGTTAATAGTTTAAAGTCTTCAGCAATCCCATTGGAGGATATGTTTAAGTTCTCAAGTGTGGGACAGAAGATTACCCTTTGGGGCGCTTTACTGGCAACTATTCCTGCGATCGCTTTGGGGATAACCGCATATCAAGTAGGAGACGGCTTACTCTTGAACAAAGTTAAGCAAGGACAGCAGTCTGAAGCGATCGCACTAGCTAAAGCGACAGGAAGCTTTTTGAAACAGAAGACTGCTGAAGTTGATATGTTTAAAAAATTACTCGGTTCTGCTGAAGTGGGACAAAATCTTGCCGAAAATAACAAGCCGCTTAAGCCGCTTTCATCATTGCCGATCGCGCAGCAACGCCAGTATAAGCAGCAGTTGACTAACCGTTTAAATCTTTATAGTCAAGCTTATCCGCAATATTCTAGTATTGCCGTATTTAGCATCAGTGGCGAATTCTTGGCTCAGTCAAGTAACTCCCAGACTTTGCAAACACTTAATCCCAACTCTCTAAACAAAGTAACTGCTGGCGATAGTGTGTTAATCAGTAATCCTGTAGTTGGGAAAGAGGGAGCATATTTTTATGTAGTTACATCGGTTAGGAGTTCTGTTTCGCAACAAGTAAGCATGATTTTACAGATTGAGATTCCTGTCAAATCGTTGGTTAGCGAATTAACTAATACTGTAACGAATAATACAACGACTAATACTGGAAGTAGCAACTTTTATGTGATTGATAGCGCTAACAAGTACATTGCTAGTTCACAACCGATCGCAATTGGAGAGGATGTGTCGGCAGATTTAGCGATGTTATCTGATTTACGCTCTGCACAGGCTCCTAATGTGCGAGATGTGGTAAAAAGCGATCGCAATGAGCAAATTATTGCCTATGCTTCTGTTCCCAATATGCAGAGCTACGGCGTATTAAACTGGGATGTCCTAACTACGCTAGACAAGGCTACAGCCATTTCTGCTAATCAAAATTTCTTGCTAGTGATTGGCTCTGGCATTGCCATAATACCTTTACTGGTTACCGCGATCGCCTATGCTTTGACTCGTCGATTAAGTACAAGACTTAAGGATATCCGCTCAGCTTTACAAGATCTTAGAAAAGGGGCTGCGGATAATAGTTTTGGAACATTTTTGGGAACCCTGAGTGTAAAAGGTAATGATGAATTGGCAGATATCTCGTTAAGCATCAATAAGATGTCTGAACAATTTCAAATAATGAGTCAAAAGCAGGAACAAGAAAAGCAACGTATGCAGTTGCAAGTAGTAAAACTGTTCAAGGTACTATCTAAACTAGCTCGTGAGGAAAAACAAGAAGTTGATTTGTCAGATGAAAATATATTGCTACTAGGCAAAAAAATTCGTGCTGAGATGGTGCAGCGTAATGCCGAAGTTAAGAGCTATCGTAAGCAAAAAGAAGATCTTCAGGGACAGTTGATGCAGATGCTTAGAGATATGCAAGCTTTAGCTGATGGTGATTTAACAATTTCTCCGAAGTCTATTGATGGCGATCTCAGTGATGTAGGCATATTTTTTGATGATGTTATGCGTGGCTTACAAAATATTGTTGGTCAAGTTAAATCATCGGCCAATCAAGTTAATTTCTCTCTGGGGCAGAATGAACAGGCGATCGCTAATCTCACTAGCATCTCTCAAAGACAAGTAGATACAGTGACGCGATCGCTAAACACTGCTCAGATGTTTAAAGTGTCAGCAACTACGATTACGAATAATAGTCAGCAGGTAATTCAATCATCACAAATGATTGCTAAAAAACTATCAGATAGTGATCATTCCATTGATGCAGTGATGGAAAAAGTTGGTGAGTTGCAAAGCACAGTTTCGACCACTGCTAAGAGAGTCAAACATTTAGGTGAAGCAGCTCAAAAGATTGCCAAAGCAATTTCTGCTATCAACGAAATTGCGATTAAGACTAATTTTCTAGCGATTAATGCAACCCTTGAAGCTGCACGAACAGGCGATATGGGCAATGGATTTGTGATGATTGCCGAAGAGGTAGGGGAACTTGCAGCCCGTTCAGTTGCGGCTACTAAAGAAGTAGAATCTTTACTTGGTAGTATTCAGAATGATACTAAAGCAGTGATGGCGGCAGTTGAGTCAGGCAGTAATCAAGTGACCGAAAGCAATACATTAGCGATCACTGCTAAAGATAGTCTCCAACAAATTGCCAAAATCTCACAACAGATTGATCAGTTAGTATCGTCAATTTCTGATGCAACAATTTCTCAGGTTCAGACATCAGAAGGAGTTGCAAATTTGATGAAAGATATTTCTCATATTGCCAAAAGGAATCTTACTTCTTCTTCAGAAGTATCCAAATTTTTAAAAGCAACGAAACAACATTCTGGAGACTTGCAGCAATCTTTGACTCATTTTAAAACGCGATAAGCTCTCACAAAGAGATGGCTAAAGCTCTGCTCTGACCATCTTTAAGATAATTAGTTCAACTAGCACTTACAAACTAAAGTACAGTCTCTCCTCCAATGATTGAAACAGTAATTCAAACAAAGAAAATCTTTTTTGAGCAAGCTCAAGATCATACTAATGAGCTTCAAAATAAAATTTCAGCATTAGATGCTAGTTTGCCAAGTTATAGCCAACAGCTTGACAGCTTAATTTCTACTCATAAATTGTTGCGAGATGATGCAATTAAGGCTGACTTTTATGTTCCAAAATCTCCCTTTACAAAAACAATGCTTTATCTTGAGGAGTCAATTAATTTATTGCGCGATCGCCATTCTGATGTTGATTGGAGCATAAAAGGATTGTTTCTGGAAGCGATCAAGATGATGAGTCAAATTATTAATGAATATTGTTTTGACACAGCAATAAATCCAGATTGGATCGAACTGCAAAATAATTTGTTTGATCAAATGGATGAGCATTTAATGCTAAATGCTAATAAACTAAATGCTAATAAACTAAATGCTAATAGAACTGAGGACTTACAAACTAATAACAGAAATAATGAACCTTTTAATTTAGAGAATACTCCAGAGGCTTTACATCTATTTGATGTAAATTTTGAGATAGACAAAGATAAGTTATATCCAACTCAAGTAGACCAGCTAGATAATTCAGATAGTTTTCTGATGATTGAACTTGACAAGGAAGAAAAACCTTTAGAATCTTTATTGCCAATGCCACAATTTCTTGCAGATATATTTTTAGAACCAAGTGTTGATCAACTATTAAGTGATGAAAATGAAACTGAACCACAAGAATTTGACTCAAATGTTGACTCAAATGTTGACTCAAACAATGAAATTAGGAATGTTAATAATCCATGGACTAGATTTTCATCGTTTGAGGTTATGGCAGAAATAAATGATGATGAGATCTCAGCATTGGAAGAAATAGAAGCTAGTTTTGAATTATCCAATAACTTATTTAATAATTCTAATAATAAAGATATTTCTAATGATTTAGTGTCAAACAATCTTTTTAATTCATTAGAAAATAATAATAATATCCTTTTGAATTCATTAGAATCTGTTAAAGATTTCCAAAAAGATTTTCAATTAGATGAATCTCTTACAGAGCAGACTTCTAGTCTTAATCAGTTAAAGCAAGAAAGTGATTTAGTGATACTAGATAACCTCAAAAATCAAGATTTTTCTAGTTCAGATGTTGATGATACCGCGATCGAGGAATCACCAATTTATCAGAATAATGTCAACGATTTTTGTCCTGCTACAGTTGAATATGATGCTACTATTCGTATTCCTTTAAATCATTTGGAAATGTTAGGGGATTTGTCAGAAGAATTATTGGTGCGAAAGGGGATTTTAGATATTTATTTAAGTGAAATAAGATTATTGTCGGGCGAGGCTCAAAAAAACTTGCAGTTACTAGAGCCAAAATCTATTAGTCAGAATCAAACGGCGATCGCTAATTTGCAAACTGCTTTTGAGCATCTCTCAAATATACTTGAGCGCACTGAACAACAAACTGATGCGATTAATCAGGATGTCCGTCATTTAAGGGAAAATTTCCGTCAAGTCCTAAAGTGTCCTATTTCTAGTATTGTCAGAAAATTTCCTCGTATTTTGCGCGATCTTTCATTACAGTATGGCAAGCAAGTTGAGTTGATTGTGCAGGGGGCTGAAATAGGAATAGATCGGGTGTTAGCAGAAACAATTGCTGAACCCCTTGAAATATTACTTCGCAATACTTTTGAACATAGCCTTGAACCAACCAATGAGCGTCAACAACAGGGGAAAGTATTGTCTAGCAAGATTGAGGTTATGGCAATGCAGACTGATGAAAGCACAGTAATTAAGATTCGTGATGATGGTCGTGGTCTTGGCAATAACGCTGGTGCTGGGTTAAGCGCTGCCAAAAATAAGTTACTGAAGATTGGGGGAACGATTTCTGTGCAGTCGCAGATTGGTAAAGGTACAGAATTTACGATTGTTTTGCCGAATATACTTTCTTTAATGCGGGTGTTACTAATTGAGAGCAATCAAATGTGCTTGGCGATCCCTAGCAAGAACATATTAGAAGTACTTCCGATAGATTCTCATGACGACTTGCATATGGATGCAGAGAATGTGATGTGGCGCGATCGCATGATTCCAGTTGTGCGTCTTAATCCTTTTCTTAAGCTCAATTGTCGCCATAACTTAAATCACACTTCTCCTCAAGCTAACAAATCTCTGCACTTAACATCTCAACTGGCATCTCAACTGGCATCTCAACTAGTAAGACATAAGCCCGCAAATGCAGTGCCTTCATTTTTAGTAATCCATCAGGGAAATGACCTGTTTGCATTACAAACTGATGGTTGTTGGCATGACCAAGATGCAACTTGCCATCAAGTTGAAGGAGATATTAGTCTTCCTCCCATCTTTCTTGGTACGGTTATTTTAGGAACTAATCAAGCGATCGCCTTGCTGAATCCTTCAGAATTAGTAAGACAATGTTTGCGATCAAACCCTAACCCTAATAATGCCGTAGTTATTTCGCAGGCTTCTATTTCGCAGGCTTCTTCTATCCAGTTAGACAATTTAAGTAGTCTATCTGATTTTTTTGAGGCAGGTGAATCACTACAAGATTCCGATCTCTCAGACTCATTCGATCAACCAGTTCGAGAGGTTAGCCAATCTCCTGAGCCTGAAAATCTTGAGAGTTCTCAGATTTTAACTAGCGATGCGGTAGTTAGTAAGGTAAAGCGATCGCATCAGCCTAAAGTTTTAATTGTCGAATCTTCGGCTAATGTTAGGCGCTATCTAGCGATGACTCTTACAAAATCAGGTTTTTTGACAGAGCAAGTACAAAATGCCAAAGAGGCGATCGCTTTTCTCAATGAACGTCTAAATTCTAAACTAGATATTGATGTAGTGATTACTGATCTGGAGATGCCGCAAATGGATGGATTCAAGCTTTTGTCAGGACTTCGTGATGATAAGGCTCTTCAGAGCTTGCCTGTTGTGGTACTTACGGCTCGAAATAACGAAAATGCTCAAAAGCTTGCGTTAGAACTTGGCGCAAAAGCCTATTTCAGTAAGCCATATCGAGAACAAGAACTAATTACAACTTTGCAACAAATTATTTCAGGTTAACAAACGCTTTGCGCTCTCTTTAAAAACCAAGAACAAGAAAGGAGCGCTTGCGCTCCTTTCTCAGATTTTAAATCGTGCTTTAGATCGTGCTTTTAAATAAGCCTTGGGGTCTAAATAACAATACCAAAATCATAATTAGTAACCCCACGCCCAGTTTATATTCTGTCCCAATACAGTATTTCTGTAATTCTCCCAAGGCGGCAGGACAGGTAGTAGCAACTTCTTGAGAAATACTTACAATTAGCGCCCCAGCGATCGCTCCATAGGGATTACCAATACCACCCAGAATTACCGCCGCAAACATTGGCAAAATTAAAAACCAGCCCATATTTTGATGCAAATTGGTAATCAATCCATACATACTTCCACCAAAAGCAGTCATGCCACCTGCAATTACCCATGTCCATATAATTACAGCATTGACATTAATACCTGCCACTTTAGCAAGTTCAGGGTTGTCCGCCACTGCTCGCATGGCTTTGCCGATTTTGGTATTTTGCAGTAGATAATAAAGTCCCGCAATGACCGCGATCGCCGCCACGATTACCACCATTTTATTGCGGGTAATCGCTAAGCCAAATACATCGATCGCCGAGAAAGTTGGCAAATTATATTTCTGTGGTTTTGCGCCCCAAACGAGGACGATCGCATTACGGATTACTAAAGCCAAGCCAATCGAGACAATCATCATCGTGGTTGAGGTAGCTTTTTTGGCGCGTAATGGTTGCCACAGGATTTTTTCGCAGAGTAATACTAATCCAATTGAAATGGCACTACCAAAAGCGATCGACACCCAAATATCGAGCTTAAGCGTAGTATTAGCAAGAAAAGCAAGATACGCACCTAATGTGAGAATATCGCCATGTGCAAAGTTAGCAAGGCGCAAGATGCCATAGGTAAGCGTCAAGCCGACTGCTGCGAGCGCGATAATACTTCCGACAGCGATACCATCAACGGTTGATTGCAGAATTGATTGCAGAACTTCAATCATTAAGAAAATTTAATAGAACTTTATCGATATTCATATTACCGTTTTACAGTTCTTATTTACAGTTTGTATAGTTAGCAAAGCCTCTATAGTAAATTGGCTAAACCATCTGGAACTAACCGAATATTCTTTTTTTTGATTTCCGCTAATGATAACCATTTCGCGATGAACTTTGTATTTATTGAACCTTCATAACAAGTTAGCTCTTCTTTTTCGTACCATGATTTATCGACAAATTCAGCATCATAGACAAAAACAATTTCATGTCCTTGTTTTCCTTCATAGGTAAATATATTTTCGATTACCTTAACCAGCTTCAGATTCTCCACTTCAGCACCGATTTCTTCACTAATTTCACGCAGCATCGCTTCTTGACTGCTTTCCCCAAATTCTATACCTCCGCCTAACGGACGACAAAAATAATCTTGCTTTTCAGAGTCAAGGCATTCAGAAACTAAAATTTTGTCACCATTGCGAAATAAACAAATAGAAGTTGGTCTAATGCGTTGAGTTTTGTCCATAAGTCCGATCCTGACTAACCTTAAGAAAAATTTTAGAAATCGTTGACATCATACTCCCTTCCCAGTGAAAGATTAGACGGTGCGGCGCAGAGCGCCGCAAATTCTTGGATTTTAATGTCTATTTTTCCACTAGGAAGGGAGTATCTCCCGTCCATGTTGAAAACCGAAGTTTTCGACATGGACAAAAAGAAAAACCCGAAGCGTGGCTTCGCCCTGCGACCCTCTACAAAAACGATGGGTTTAAGCTTAGAGGCGGTATAACAATGAATCTTGTGTGATACGGATCATGTATCATCACCCTTGCCATCACAGGAACAAGGATAAGCGATCGCTGTCTAGAAACTTACAAAAAGCGATACTCAGTGTCATAGAAAAGTTCTTTTGCAGTCCAGCTCCTAATAATTATGATCCTTAATTCATTAAACGAAACTCGCTCTATTGAAGTGATAACACCTGCGGGTCGAGAACAAGGGATTGTCTTTTTAGGAAAAACATTTGTTGCGGGTAAGTCTTATAAGAGTTTGCAAGATGCGATCGCTGCTTGTAGAGGAGATTTAGATTTAGGCTTTGCTGTCTTGATCGCACCAGATGCCGAACAATTTCGGGTATGGGTCTTAGTACCTAGTCAAATGATTTTTCAATCAGCTCAAGCTGTCTAATCAAAACTAAACCTAATCACAGCAATTTTCGGTCAAACGAACCACAGTAAAAATTTTGAAATAGTTGCTTTGCAACCATTTTCAAAATTTTTACTGATTCTAGTTTGAGCGCAAAGCGTTGTAAAACAAAAAATAGAGATGATGCTAAGCATTGTCTCTATTTTTTATTGCCACATCGAGAATGCTCGTGCTAGAGTTTTGAATATTGTACATAATTCAAAATAAGTTTATGGAGAGAGATGATCAGCATCAAAGTAAAGTTAGGCAGTTGAAAACTAGTGGTAGGAATCGTCAAACCACTAAAAATATACAATTGCTCCTAAAAAAAGTAGTCAATATTGAATTATGGACAAAAGAGAAAGCTTGCGGGTTTGCAGAGAGTGTTAGAGATATTTATATTCCTGATCTCCGCACTAAATTGGAACTACCATTGCAAATTTGTTCTGTCCCTGCAGGATTTCCTTCTCCTGCTGAAGACTATATTGAACATAAAATCGATCTCAACAGTTATTTAGTGACTCATCCTGCCGCAACCTTCTTTGTGAGAGCTTCAGGAAATTCGATGACTGGAGCGAATATTCACGATGGTGACTTATTGATTGTTGATCGCTCTCTGGAAGCCACTCATGATGACATTGTGATCGCCGTTGTGCATGGAGAAATCACCGTCAAACGCTTACATTATTTGAGAGGAGAAGTTGCTTTAATTCCTGAAAACGATAGCTATGACACGATCTTCATTAACGAACATTCAGAACTACATATTTGGGGAGTTGTCACCAATGTTATCCACTGTGTTAGACCTAAGAGTCGCAAAAAGATTCGCTCTAGTCGATTGCAATAACTTTTATGTTTCTTGCGAACGTTTATTTAAGCCTTCTCTCATTGGTAAACCCGTGGTTGTGTTATCAAATAACGATGGCTGTGTGATTGCGCGATCGCAGGAAGTTAAAGATTTAGGTATCAAAATGGGCGTGCCTGTCTTTCGGATTTACGAACTTATCAAACGCCACAATATTCAAGTTTATTCTTCTAATTACACTCTTTATGGTGATTTGTCAGGAAGAGTTATGTCTACACTGGCTCAATTTGCAGCTGATGTAGAAATTTACTCAATTGATGAAGCCTTTATCGATTTATCAGAGTTTCGATATCGCGACTTAACAGAATATGGCAACGAGATCCGCGATCGAGTAATGCAATGGGTCGGGATTCCAGTCTCCGTAGGAATTGCGCCCACTAAAACTTTAGCAAAGTTAGCCAATCGGATTGCCAAGAAATCTGGCTCAGGTGTTTTCGATCTCAGCATCTATCCATCGATTGATGAAATTCTATCTCAAGTAAATGTTGGCGATGTATGGGGTATTGGTTCCAAATATGATAAATGGTTGCGAGATAGAGGCATAACTACAGCTCTAAATCTGAAGTATGCGGATGAAAGTTTGATTCGCGCCAAGATGGGTATTGTCGGCGTGAAATTACAAATGGAGCTAAAAGGAGAATCTTGTTTGGCAATGGAGCTGATTGACAATCCCAAACAAGGAACTTGTGTTTCGCGCTCTTTTCCTCAGTCTATAAACGAGTTGTCCGCACTTAAAGAAGCGATCGCCTTTTTTACTCATCGCGCTGCCGAAAAACTACGGCGGCAAAAACAAGCTGCGAGTGTAATTACCATTTTTGCTAGAACCAGTCCTTTCCGAGATAACTTCTACTCAAATAGTGCGACCGCAGAATTAACGCTGTCATCTAACTACACGCTCGACCTGTCTCGTGTTGCTTCTCGTTTGGTCGAGAGTATCTATCGAGAAGGTCAAAATTTTAAAAAAGCTGGTGTGATTATGACTGGACTAGTGTCTGAGAGCCAAATACAAGGAGATCTTTTTGATATTAATTTTGATATTAATAATGATGAGGCTAAGATGCGATCGCGCAATCTGACGAGCGTAATGGATACGATCAATGCAATGTATGGCAGGGATACTTTACGATTTGCTTCTACTGGAGTGATTCAAGTCTGGAAAACAAAGTCTGAACAGCGATCGCCACAATACACAACCTGTTGGGGAGATTTGCTAGAAGTCTCATAAATCAAAAAAGCCTTGCAAAGCAAGGCTTTTTTGATTTATCTAAAGCGCTTTACGCTCTAGACTAAGCCAGTAATTTCTCTACTGCTGCAACTACATCCGCAGGTTGAGGAATTGTCAAATTTTCCAATCCGCCGTTATAAGGTGTGGGAACATCCAACGCTGCGAGACGGATAATCGGAGCATCAAGCTCATCAAAATAATGATCGTTGATTGAAGCAATAATCTCTGAACCAATACTGGCACAGCGCATTCCTTCTTCCACAATCACGATCCGATGAGTTTTACGCAACGATGTGACGATTGTTTCGAGATCGAGAGGTTTTAAGGAAATTAAGTCAATCACTTCAGGATCGTATCCTTTAGCAACTAAGGTCTCGACAGCACTGAGAACGTGATAGCGCATCCGTGAATAGGTGAGAATGGTTACATCGCTACCTTCACGCACGATTTCGGCTTTATCGAGAGGCAACAAATACTCTTCGTCAGGAATATCTTCTTTAAGGTTGTAAAGCAAAACGTGCTCAAAAAAGAGGATCGGGTTATCGTTGCGAATCGCCGACTTAAGCAAGCCCTTGGCGTTGTAAGGTGTAGAGCAAGCCACCATTTTGATGCCTGGGACGGCTTGGAAGTAGGTTTCAAGTCGTTGAGAATGCTCTGCACCAAGGTTACGACCGACTCCT
This sequence comes from Pseudanabaenales cyanobacterium, assembly GCA_038230875.1. Lineage (GTDB taxonomy): Bacteria > Cyanobacteriota > Cyanobacteriia > Pseudanabaenales > Pseudanabaenaceae > Pseudanabaena. The sequence continues at coordinate 16,582 of JBBRMK010000019.1, read as the reverse complement.
CCAGGTCCCCGAATGACGAGAGGGATTTTAAAATTGCCGCCAGAGGTATAACGCAACATACCTGCATTGTTCGAGATTTGGTTAAAGGCAAGCAGCAAAAATCCCATGTTCATGCCTTCGATGATCGGGCGCAAACCTGTCATCGCTGAGCCAATCGCCATCCCTGTAAAGCTATTTTCCGCGATCGGTGTATCAAGCAAGCGTAAGTCGCCATATTTTTTGTAAAGGTCTTTGGTTACTTTGTAGGAGCCGCCATAATGCCCCACGTCTTCGCCTAAAACATAAACGGCTGGATCGCGCTCCATTTCCTCATCAATTGCTTCTCGGAGCGCGTTAAAAAAAGTAACCTCTGCCATATTAATCTATTGCTTATACATAATTTATTGGGGCTAACGCTTGATTATAACTTTACAAAGCGTAAATCTCGCACTAAAAACAATCCTTATATACCGCGTCTAGGATGAGATCCGTAGTTCTTATGGAGATTCACAGGGCAAAGCCCCGCTTCGGTTTTTTCGTCCATGTCGAAAACTGAAGTTTTCAACATGGACGGGGAATAACTAGGCGATCGCTAGAGAAATTAATGAAATCTTAGATAAAAGAAGATAGGCGATTTTCATCTTTTGGACTTTATGGGATTAGGCGACTAGCTATATAATCACTTTGTTAAGCATTGTTTACATAACGATAACGCAGTGCACCTTATAACGAAATTTTATGGCTAAGTATATCTTTGTGACTGGCGGAGTTGTCTCTAGTATTGGGAAGGGCATCGTTGCCGCAAGCTTGGGACGACTACTTAAATCAAGAGATTATTCGATCGCAATTCTGAAACTCGATCCTTATATCAACGTCGATCCTGGGACGATGAGTCCGTTTCAACATGGGGAAGTTTTTGTTACTGAAGACGGCGCTGAGACAGATTTAGACTTGGGGCATTATGAGCGCTTTACTGATACATCAATGTCGAAGCTGAGTAATGTGACCACAGGCGCAATTTATCAAGGTGTAATCAATAAAGAACGTCGTGGTGATTATCAGGGTGGCACTGTACAGGTGATTCCCCACATTACTAATGAAATTAAAGAACGTATTCATCGCGTTGCTAAAAATGGTAATCCTGATGTCGTAATTGTGGAAATTGGCGGCACGGTTGGTGATATTGAATCCTTACCATTTATTGAGGCAATTCGTCAGTTTCGTAAGGATGTAGGACGACAAAATGTCGTCTATATGCATGTCACCCTCATGCCTTGGATTGCCTCAGCGGGTGAGATGAAGACCAAACCGACTCAACACTCGGTGAAAGAATTGCAATCAGTTGGCATTCAGCCTGATATTTTAGTTTGCCGTAGCGATCGCCCCTTGCCCCAAAATATTAAAGATAAAGTTTCTGAGTTTTGTAACGTTTTGCCTGAATGTGTGATAACAGGACAAGATGTTAAAAGCATTTATGAAGTGCCTCTCGCCATGGAACGTGAAGGCTTAGCAGAGCAAGTATTACGCTTGCTAGGTATGCAGCAACGTGAGCCTGATCTCCGCAGTTGGCAAACCCTTGTCGAGCGTCTATATCGCTCTGAGCATAATGTGGAAGTCGCGATCGTTGGTAAATATGTCCGCTTGACTGATGCTTATCTCTCGGTGATTGAAGCCCTTAAACATGGAGCGATCGCGGTCAATAGCAATGTAAATCTACGCTGGATTAACTCTGAAGATATTGAGGCATACGGCGCGGATAAGTTCCTTAAAGATGTTCATGCGATCGTTGTACCTGGTGGATTTGGCAATCGAGGTGTAGATGGTAAAGTGGCGGCGGTGAAGTATGCCCGCGATCGCCAAATTCCATTTTTAGGGTTGTGTTTAGGAATGCAATGCGCGGTGATTGATTGGGCAAGAAATGTCGGACAACTCAGCGATGCTAATAGTGCAGAGTTTGCGCCAGAAACTAAGAATCCAGTCATTCACCTTTTGCCCGAACAGCAAGATGTCGTTAACCTTGGTGGCACAATGCGTTTAGGTTTATATGCTTGTCGTCTTGCCCCCAACACCCTAACACACAAGCTTTATAACGAATCAGTAATCTATGAACGTCATCGTCATCGCTATGAGTTTAATAATGCTTATCGATCTCTTTTCCTTGAGTCAGATTATGTGATTAGTGGCACTTCTCCCGATGGGCGCTTAGTCGAAGCGATCGAGCTTCCTAGCCATCCTTATTTTATAGCTACACAATTCCATCCTGAGTTTCAATCACGCCCTAGCCGTCCTCATCCACTCTTCCAAGGCTTAATCAAAGCCGCTTTAGATTTGCAAAGCGATCGTCTTGCAAATGGTACTGAATTCAAGATCCCACCCATGCCTGAACAGCTCACTGAACAACTTACTGAACAACAGGAGTTTGCCTCAGCAACATCTGCTTAGAGGATTTATTAAAAAGATTTTACCGTTGTGGTGCCGCGCTTCGCGCGGCACAACAACATCTTGGTTTTAATAAATCGGGTACTTTTATTGTTAGAGATCACCTTAAACTTTAAGCCCAGAACTTTAAGCCCAGAAAAGAAGTGGCTTGTATACGCTTGCACCTTAAAAGCAGGTGACCCAAAATGTCTCCTGTTTTTAGTCTCTCAGTTCGGTAAACCACACTATAGCCAGTGCAACACTTTCGGTTAAATTAGCACTCAGTCACCTAGAGTGCTAAACCACTCTAAACAAAGCTAAAAATGCTAGTCAACTGAGTGAATACCAATGGCAACAACGACATTAAACGTAACTACCGTAAAGCCTTTAGCTGATCGCGTATTTATTAAAGTAAGCGCTAAAGAAGAAAAAACTGCGGGTGGAATTTTCTTGCCTGAGACCGCAAAAGAAAAGCCTCAAGTCGGCGAAATTGCCGCAGTAGGTCCTGGCAAGCTTGATGAAAAAGGCGATCGCCAAGCCTTGGAAGTCAAAGTTGGAGACAAAGTTCTTTACTCCAAATATGCTGGCACTGACATTAAACTTGGCACTGACGAATATGTGCTACTAGCCGAAAAAGATATTTTAGCGATCGTCTCATAGTTTTTATAAAAATAGCTACTCGCTATTTTTATAAAACAACTTTTTACAACTAACAAATTAATCAATCTAAAATCATGGCCAAGAGAATAATTTATAACGAAGATGCACGTCGCGCCCTAGAGCGCGGTATGGACATTCTCGCGGAAGCAGTTGCGGTAACCCTAGGACCTAAAGGTCGCAACGTAGTTCTTGAAAAGAAATTTGGTTCTCCTCAAATTGTCAATGACGGCGTAACCATCGCTAAAGAAATTGAATTAGAAGATAATGTCGAAAATACAGGCGTTGCCCTAATTCGTCAGGCTGCTTCTAAAACTAATGACGCAGCTGGAGACGGGACAACCACCGCTACAGTTCTTGCTCACGCAATGGTCAAAGAAGGACTGCGTAACGTTGCGGCAGGTGCTAACTCGATCGCTCTCAAGCGCGGTATTGACAAAGCGACTGCTTTCCTAGTTGGCAAGATCAAAGATCATGCTAAACCAATTGAAGATTCTAAAGCGATCGCTCAAGTTGGAACCATCTCGGCTGGTAACGATGAAGAAGTCGGCGCCATGATCGCTCAAGCGATGGACAAAGTTGGTAAAGAAGGTGTGATTTCCCTTGAAGAAGGTAAATCGATGTTTACCGAACTGGAAATCACTGAAGGTATGCGTTTTGAGAAGGGTTATATCTCTCCTTATTTCGTCACTGATGCTGAGCGCATGGAAGCTTCTTTTGAAGAACCAGTTCTCTTAATTACCGATAAGAAGATTGCCTTGGTTCAAGAACTCGTTCCAGTTCTTGAACAAGTTGCTCGTTCTGGTCGTCCTTTGATCATCATTGCGGAAGACATCGAAAAAGAAGCTCTTGCGACTCTAGTTGTGAACCGTCTGCGTGGCGTACTTAACGTTGCTGCAATCAAGTCTCCTGGTTTTGGCGATCGCCGCAAAGCGATGCTCGAAGATTTGGCAACCCTTACAGGTGCTCAAGTAATCACTGAAGATGCAGGCTTGCGTCTTGATGCAGTTAAACTTGATCAACTCGGTAAAGCTCGTCGCGTGATCATCACCAAAGACAGCACCACAATTGTTGCTGATGGGAATGAAGCCGCAGTTAAGACTCGCGTTGAACAAATCCGTCGTCAAATTGAAGAAACCGAATCTTCTTATGACAAAGAGAAGCTTCAAGAACGTTTGGCTAAGCTCTCTGGTGGCGTAGCAGTGATCAAAGTTGGTGCTGCAACTGAAACCGAAATGAAAGATCGCAAACTTCGTTTAGAAGATGCAATCAACGCAACCAAAGCGGCTGTTGAAGAAGGTATCGTCCCTGGTGGTGGTACAACCTATGTTCACCTTGCTCCTGAACTTCATGCATGGGCAACTGAAAATCTCAAAGGTGAAGAGCTGACAGGCGCGATCATCGTTTCTAAGGCTTTGTCTGCTCCTGTTAAGCGTATCGCCGCTAATGCTGGCTTCAACGGTGCCGTAATTGCTGAAAATGTCCGTGAAAAAGACTTCAACATTGGCTTCAATGCGATGACTGGAGAATTTGAAGATATGTTTGTTGCGGGTATTGTTGATCCTGCTAAGGTGACTCGCTCTGCATTGCAAAATGCCGCTTCGATCGCTGGCATGATCCTCACCACTGAGTGCATCGTTGTTGACAAGCCTGAAGGCGCTGCTAATGCTGGTGGCGGTGCAATGGGTGCTGGCGGAGACTTCGATTATTAATCATCCCTAAAGATTCGCTAAGCGAATCTTTATCTCAAAAAAAAGGAAGCGCTAAGCGCTTCCTTTTTTTTGAGTTTACTTCAGTGTAAAGCGCTGTAACATCTAATAACGTGTATGGTGAATTGATGCTCTGGAAACCGACTGAAGATAATGAATTACGATTGGAGTGGAACTGGCTGCAAAGTGTTGCTATTTTTGTAGTGATTAGCAATGTTTTTATGCCGATTTTTACGATATTGCTAGCTTTTTTTGTTCTGTTTAAACATGGTTGGAAAGCGATCGCGACACCAGTTAACCGTGCTTATTTTTGGCTATCTCTATGGATGATCTTCACGACAATAATCGCTTTCAATCCTGCCACAGCCGCAGGAGGATTAGCCAATTTCTTGCCTTATTTTTTCTTGGCGGCGATTACTAGTTATATCATTAGTACTCCTGCTCAGTTCATTCATTTTCTATGGCTATTAGTGTTTAGTTCTATTTTTGTGAGTGGGTTCGGGATTTTGCAAGCAATTATTAATCGCCCTGATTGGATATTCCCGAAGGTGATTTTTGATAGTTATCCAATTCCCATGGGTTTTAGTCCCGATCGCCGCATTCAGTCATTCTTTGGACATTTTAATGAAACTGCAATCTATCTATTAACACTACTGCCGATCGCCTTTCATTTTGCGGTTGGAAAAGTGAAAAGTATTTCTAAATCTCAACAGGCGATCGCTTTAACCGCTCTCGCTTTAGGAACTTGTGTTCTCATTCTTACAGGTTCACGCAATGCTTGGGGACTTGCGATATTAGGTGGTATAGCACTTACCCTGTATTATCGTCAGTGGAAACTTATGGCAGGATTTGGAGTTGTATTGCTAATCGTGATGTGGACTGTATTTGGGGAGAAGTTTGGTTTAGGAAACGAAACTGTGCGATCGCTATTACCAGAAGGATTTGTTAATCGTATCGCCAGTACTATCGATCCTAAGTTAGGTGGCTATGCTTCTACAGCCGATCGCCTAAATGCTTGGCAATTTGCTCTCTCTCTAATTTCTCAACATCCATTTCAAGGCTGGGGTTTGCGAAATTTTCCACTTATAGCCGAATCTATGGGCTATGATTTGCGCGGTTTACCCCACGAGCATAATTTCTATCTAGCGATCGCAGTTGGTTCAGGTATTCCCGGCTTATGTGGATTTATTGGTATTATCGGCGGGACGATATGGACATCGCTCAAGTCGGCGATCGCGTGTGAAACAGAAGGCACAATGAATGTTGTAGCGATCTCAATTATTCTATGTTTGCTATCGGGTTGGTTAGACTTAGTATTTTATGAACCGCGCATTAGTATGTTGTTATGGGCTTTGCTAGGCAGTATGTACGGATTAGCAAAAAGTAAAAAGTAAAAAGTGCTTAAGCCTTTTGCATTAGGAAAGCCTTAGAAAATTTGTCGTAGTAATTTGGTTAGTTTAATTAGTTTACGCTAACGTTAAGAAGTGCATCGAAGCTTACTTAATGACACCAACAAAATGTTAATGTGATCTTATAGCCAAATCAGCTACTGGACGCAGTGGGGTAACTAGAACGAGATTGCGCGTCGTCAATTTCTTTAGCTGATTTGGAATTTAGAAGCGAGGTCATAAAGATGAAACTTGTAATCCAAGGCAAGAATATGGAAGTCACTGAAGCTATCCGTGAATATGTCGAGCAGAAAATCGACAAGGCGGTTAGCCATTTTCAAGCATTAACGACAGAGGTAGATGTTCATCTATCTGTAGCTCGTAATCCTCGTATTGCGTCCAGCCAATCGGCAGAAGTCACAGTGTATGCAAACGGATCAATCATCCGCGCTGAGGAAAAAACTGAGAATTTATATGCAAGTATTGACCTAGTAGCTGACAAAATTACCCGCAAATTGCGAAAATTTAAAGAGCGCAAGACCGATCACGCGGTTGCAAAAACCAGTGTAGCTGTTGTTGAACAGCCTCCACTGCCTTTGCCAAATGACAATCGTGTGGTTGAGTTACCACCTCAAGTGGTGCGAAACAAATATTTTGCAATGCCTGCGATGTCTGTCGATGAAGCGCTTGAGCATTTAGAGTTGATTGATCATGGTTTTTATGTTTTTCGTAATGGAGATACAGGGGATATCAACGTTGTCTATGAGCGCAATCATGGTGGCTATGGCGTAATCCAGCCTCATGATGTCAAAAAACATTAATTGCTACCTATAAAAAAGAAGGGATGCTAAGCGTCCCTTCTTTTTTACAGCCTGTTGAGGGTTTGAGTGATACAAATAATTTTTTGAAAGTGCCGCTTCGCGGCACTTTCAAAAAATTATTTGGGTTTTATGGCAGCGCAAGGCGCTGCATCGATGGTGATATTTGTTAAACTGAAAACAATCGATTAAAAAAATTATTCAGAGTAGACATGACTGTTAAGTACGGTGAACAAGCGATCGCAGAAGCAACCTTGACCACTTTCCCGAATCCCAGAATTGGCAGAGACTATAGTATTCAAATTACGCTGCCTGAATATACTTGTAAATGTCCATTTTCAGGTTATCCAGATTTTGCTACGATTTATATAACCTATACACCTAATCAAGTATTAGTAGAACTCAAGGCAATTAAGCTTTATATCAACAGCTATCGCGATCGCTCTATTTCTCACGAAGAATCAGTCAATCAAATTTTGGATGATTTTGTAAAAGCAGGTGATCCGCTGAGAATTAATGTCAAAGGCGACTTTAGTCCTCGGGGAAATGTGCATACAGTCGTGGAAGTAAATTACATCAAACCGCAAGAAACAATATAGTCAGAAATTCGTCACATTTATTCGAGTGCATATGAAAATACGCAAAAAATATCAAGAATCGACTAATGCAGAAATTAATTTGACAGCCTTGTTGGATGTGGTCTTTTCAATTTTGGCGTTTTTTATTTTGATATCATCTGCACTGACGATGCCAAGTCGAATTGGCATAGATTTGCCAATTAGCGATCGCAATAATAGTGGTAGGGCAAATGTAAACGATCCTCAGCCAGAAGATTTTTTTATAATTACTCTTGATCCAGCTGGGCAAATGTTATCGGACGGAAAATCTATTTCACTGCCGCAGTTAGAACAAGACATTCGCAATTTTTTGGCAAACTCATCGCGAGGTACGGTTGTCCTTAGTGCTGATAATTCAAATGTCTCCTATCAAGAAGTGATTAACCGTCTGGCTGAGCTAAGAGCAATTGCAGGAAATCGTGTAGCGATCGCAACCTCTCGCTCTTAATATGCCAGAGCTTTCTCAGGTTTCATATTTAATTGAGTTCACCTACTTACTAAAAAGATGTTGCCAACTGAACCCCAAAGTAAACTAACCGTAAGTAAAGCATGGCAGTCTACACTAAGCTCTGCACAGACATTTTTAAGAAAAGACTCTATACGTCAATTCGCTCGTAAATCAAGTCTTTTGATTATGAAGCATCCTTTTTGGGTACTTGTGATTAGTTCTCTTGGAGTTCATACTGCTTTTGCATTAATCACACCAAATCCTCTCAAACAGACAGAATCCCCCCGTGAAGTTATCGTGGCAACTCTTCCTGTCGTCAAACTACCTCCCAAACAACTGCCGACAAACTCAAAACAGAGTCAATCACTTGTTGATAATTTATTCGTCAAATCTCTAACAAACAAACTTGATACACCTTTAAATATATTACCAAGCACATCGTTTCCTTCTTTTGATTTAAACACTTCAGATAATTTTGAAAACTTACCACCAGTTTCAAATAATCTCGAATTCCCACCTTTATTAAATAATTCACCAGACATCGACTCGTCTCAGGTTGTCCCAAAACGACAGCCTCGTCCGCCTGAGCCTCAGACTCCTCCTTCGTCATCTGGACTGATCGACAACATCACGCCTGTCAAGACGCCTAATAGTAATCTTAAGCCTGAGTTTCAAAGCAATGCTTTAAAAAATGGCACATCTTCACCTGCGCCTGAAACTAAAAATCCTAAAGACATAAAAAATGTGAAAGAAACAGCGAATATTGCTCAAAATGAAAAAGCGATTAGCAATGTTTCCTCGCTCTATTCCACTGACAAGCAAATTATCGATTTAGTATCTAAAAATTTAATCAGAACTACACAAATTGCGCCTGAAAGTGCATTGGTGTCCAACCCTGACTTAAATAGAGAAAAAGGAATAACATGGATTCCACCCAAGATCGCAAATGTGACTGGCAAGAAAGGCGCAGTAACATTTATGTGGCTTGTCGCTCCTAGTGGGGAGATAAAAACTATATTTTTGAAGTCAAGTGGTCATAAAGAGTTAGATGATATTGCAAGAGAATCGATCAAGGACTATAAGTTTAAACCTATTGAAGATCTGCAAAGTGGTAAGTATCGTCTAGTTACAGCTAAATATGATTTCCCCTAAAATCAAACAAGGTTGCTATTTATCGCTTACGATTGGCAGGATGCATCGGCATGTTTTAATTTATTGAGACGAAGCAAAGTGAGGTTTGTATGAATTCGGCTGTTGGGCTATGGCAACGTTACCAAGACTGGCTGTATTACCATTCAGAGCTAGGTATATACGTGGATATCAGTCGGATCAAGTTTACACCTGACTTTGTAACTCAAATACAATCTAAGTTTGTTAAGGCTTTTGCGGATATGAAGGCTCTGGAATCAGGTGCGATCGCCAATCCAGACGAGCAGCGTATGGTGGGTCATTATTGGCTGAGAACACCAGAGATTGCACCTACTGAAGAATTGCGTAAAGATATTACGGAAACTCTTGATCGCATTGAAAGTTTTACAAAAAAAATTCATACAGGGATCATTCATCCGTCGGCGGCAACACGATTTACCGATATTCTCTCAATTGGTATCGGTGGATCGGCTCTAGGTCCTCAATTTGTTGCCCAATGCTTTGCCAAGGCAGATATACCACTTAAAATCAGTTTTATTGATAATTCTGATCCTGATGGGATCGACTTGGTACTTGATCTTTTAGGCGATCGCCTCAGCACAACATTAGTATTAGTAATTTCTAAGTCTGGTGGTACTCCTGAAGCTGCCAATGGCATGAAAGAAGTTGAATATGCTTTTCAAAAAGCAGGTTTAGACTTTGCAAAACAAGCGATCGCGATTACAGGTGTTGATAGTGCGTTGGAAAAATATGCGATCGCTAAAGGATGGCTTGATACTTTCCCAATGTATGACTGGATCGGCGGTCGAACATCAGAGCTATCAGCAGTTGGTTTACTGCCCGCAGCATTACAAGGCATTGATATTCGCGAAATGTTACGTGGTGCGAGTGTGATGGATGCGGCTACCCGCATCGAAGATATTCGCCAAAACCCAGCCGCCCTACTGGCGATGTCATGGTATTTTGCAGGCAATGGTAAAGGCGAAAAAGATATGGTGGTTTTACCGTATAAAGATCGATTGCTGCTATTTAGCCGTTATCTACAACAACTGGTAATGGAATCTCTTGGTAAAGAGAATGATTTAGATGGCAATACTGTTTATCAGGGGATCGCTGTCTATGGAAATAAAGGCTCTACCGATCAACATGCCTATGTGCAGCAACTGCGCGAAGGCGTACCCAACTTTTTTGCAACTTTTATCGAAGTTTTACAAGACTCTGCCAAGCCTCATCCTGAAGTAGAAGCAGGAGTAGTTATAGGAGATTATTTGCTAGGGTTCTTGCAAGGTACTCGCAGCGCTCTCTATGAAAATGGTAGAGACTCGATCACAGTAACGATCCCAGTTGTTTCGGAAGTTACCGTTGGCGCTTTAATTGCTCTCTATGAGCGTGCTGTAAGTTTCTATGCATCACTAGTAAATATAAATGCTTACCATCAACCAGGAGTTGAGGCAGGTAAAAAGGCAGCAGCAAAAGTATTAGCTTTGCAAAAACAACTTATTACTACATTAAAAGCCTCAAATGTATCTCTTTCACTAGAAGAAGTAGCTATAAAGATTGGTGCACTCGATCAGGTTGAAGGTTTATATCATATTGCCCGTCATCTTCATGCCAATTGCAAAATTTTGTTTGAGGGCGATCTGTCTAAGCCAATGACTTTAAAAATGATGCTAATTGATTAATATTGCCTGTCTTCTATATAATCTCTAGCTTAAAAGAGTAAAAGTTGTGCTTTGCACAACTTTTACTCTTTAGGAATTATATTGATACTCCCTTCCTAGTGAAAGATTAGACGGTGCGGCGCGGAGCGCCACACTGCTAATTCTTGGGTTTTAATGTCTATTTTTTTACTGAGAAGGGAGTAGTTATAAAAATCATGAAATCACAATTTCTTAAGTTTTTTCATCAGGATTGCTTTTTTCGTCAAAAGATCTGTGAGAATATGTTTTTTTATGGGTAATTCCAGTTATAGAGGTTAAAAGTGAAGAAAATTTTACTTTTCTTTAGTGAACTAAATAATAGCGATCTTGACTGGTTTGTCCAGAAAGGTAAAAAAGAGACAATTCAACCCGATCGCTTTTTAATCCGAGAAGGTTTGGTTAGTGAAGCTTTATATATTGTTGTTAGCGGTTCGTTTAGTGTCGTTATTGAGTCACAAGATCGCAAAGAGCTTGCCAAGATTTCTGTAGGTGAAATTGTCGGTGAAGTTTCTTTTATAGATACTCGTCCTCCCCTTGCTAGTGTGCGATCGCTAGAAGAGTGTGTGGTGCTGTCATTACCCAGAGCACAACTTTCAGCTAAATTACAACAAGATACAAATTTTTCGTCACGATTTTATCGGGCTATCTGTCTTTGCCTTTCTGATCGCCTACGTGGTACGGTCAGCCGTCTTGGATATGGATATGATCTTGATGAATTAGAAGCACATCTAGGTGGATTTAGTCCATCCATGCTTAGCAATCTTGAATTAGCCGAAGCAAAGTTTAATTGGCTATTAAAAAATGTACGTGGAGCGTAATACAAAAAAGCGGTCACTTTGTGACCGCTTTTTACGATTTAACTTGCATCAACTCGCATTAGAACTTGACCATATTCGACTGGCTGATTATTTTCTACTAAAATCTCGACAATTTTGCCTGTAGACTCAGATTCAATCTCATTCATCAGCTTCATTGCTTCGATGATACAAACAGTACTTCCTTTTTTAACTGTATCGCCAATTTCTACAAATGATGACTCATCAGGTCCGGGAGAGCGATAGAATGTACCAACCATTGGCGATGTAATTTCAATTAGCTTTTTCGTAGACAGAGAATCAGCGATCGTTGTTGAATATGTTGGCACATTTTCAATTGCAACTGTAGGAACTGCGGATACTACAGCAGGAATTTGCTGAGCTACAGTTGGTGCAACTCTAGTTTCACTTTTGCGGATACTAAGACGCAAATCGCCTGATTCTAAAGTCAGTTCGGTAATATCCGTCTGATTTAAAATCATGACTAGCTCGCGTAATTGTTCTAAGCTAAATTCCACCTAATTTTCACGCCCTAAATACGTGTCTTCTCGAGTATCAATTTTGACGCGATCGCCAACATTTACAAATAAAGGAACCATTACCGATGCACCTGTTTCAACTTTGGCGGTCTTATTACCGCCAGTAGCCGTATCGCCACGTAAACCAGGATCGGTTTCGACCACCTCTAGGACAACCGTGTTGGGTAATTCCACTTCAATTATTCTCTCACCCCAACGCACGACATTGACTTCCATGCCTTCTTTGATGTACTTGACACGGCTACCAATCTGGGCTGCGGTCAAAGTAGCTTCATCAAAGCTCTGCATATCCATAAAGATATAATCATTACCTTCTTTATAGGTATGTTGCATTGAGCTTTTTTCTAGCACTGCTTGGGGAAGCGTCTCACCAGCCCTAAAGGTTTTTTCTAAGGTTTTGCCTGTCATCGCACTTTTGAGAGTAGTGCGAACAAATGCAGAACCTTTACCTGGCTTTACGTGTAAAAATTCAACTACACGCCAGACTTCACCATCAAGTTCAATTGTTACGCCGGGTCGAAAATCGTTACTAGAGATCATTTCAGATTGAGTAATAGCCAAAAGATATTTTAACTTAGGGACGTAACATTTCAGACAAAAAATATAAAACCTCAAAAACTACTCCCTTCCCAGTAGAAAAATAGACATTAAAACCCAAGAATTAGCGGTGCGGCGCGCCGCGCCGTCTAATCTTTTACTGGGAAGGAAGTAGAAGGGTTACAAAGCACTCCTTACTGGTTTTTTGGATTTTTTATAGAAATAGTCTGAATAATTACCGCCTATTGAAGATTTAAAAGGTGTAGAGAAATTTTTGAAAGTGCCGCTTCGCGGCACTTTCAAAAATTTCTCTGGTTTTACAAAAGCGCAAAGCGCTGTAGCGTCTGTTCCTAATTTTCTAGCAATTGCTATAGAATTGAGTTTTTAGAGGAATGATTGCACTATGTCAGTAAAAAAGCAGTTTGGTAGTTTTAATGAATTACTGGAAAGTTCAGAATTGCCTGTTCTGGTAGACTTTTACGCTCCTTGGTGTGGTCCTTGTCAACTGATGACAGGAATTCTGGACAAGGTAAGCGAGACAATGAAGGACAAAGTACAGATTGTAAAGATCAATACTGATAACTATCCTGATCTTGCCTCTCAGTATAAGGTTTACGCTTTACCAACTTTAGTTTTATTTAAAGATGGGGCACCTGTCGATCGCGTTGAGGGTGTTATTCAAGCTGATCAATTATGCGATCGCCTTGCAGTTCATGCGTAATAAAAAAGCACCCTTTCGGGTGCTTTTTTATTTTTTAGGCGAGACAGTCTGTCAGTTGAGCTAGTAGTTCTTCGCGGTGTAAGTTACGACCGATGATTACTAGCTGATTATTTACAGATTTACCGCGATCATCTGTTTTTAGTTCATATCGTTTGCCACTGAGTTGAAAGATATAGCGATTGTCGATACTCGCGAACCGCAAAATACCTTTTGCTCTGAACACATCAATCGATAATTTTTTATCAAGAAAGTTTTGGAATTTCTCAAGGTCAAACGCGCGATCGCTTTGAAATGAAATTGAGATAAAACCATCATTTTTTAAGTGATCAGATTCTAAGTGATCAGAGTGATGCTCATGGTCGTGATGATCATGTTGGCAATTTGCATCATGGATATGCTCTTCATGTGTATGCTCTTCATGTGTATGTTCTTCATGTGTATGCTCTTCATGCGCGTGATCATGACGATCATCATGTTTAGCTTTTGTGGTTTTAGCGATCGCTGATTGATCGATTTCCACATCAAGAATTAAGGGTAATGGCACGATTCCCATCTGCGATCGCAAAATTCTGGCTTTAGTTTTGGTTTGATTAATGTAAGTCTCTAGTTCTTGGAGCTTTTCATCATTAACTAGGTCGGTTTTATTGAGAATAATAATATCGCCATACATGATTTGGGCATAGGCAGCATCACTATTAAAATGCGCTGAAGTAAAGGCTTCGGAATCAACCACAGTCAAAATTGAATCGAGTCTGGTTAAATGCTGAAGTTCAGTACCTAAAAAAGTTAAGGCAATTGGTAAAGGATCAGCAACCCCTGTAGTTTCCACGATCATGTAATCAATGCGATCGCCTTTTTCGAGAACGCTATAAACAGCATCGACTAAGCCATCATTGATCGTGCAGCAAATGCAGCCATTACTAAGTTCCATCATATTTTCATCGACTGAAACCAACAATTGGCTATCGATATTGATATCGCCAAATTCATTTACTAAAACTGCAACTTTCAAATCTTGCTGATTTTGTAAAATATGATTTAGTAAAGTGGTCTTACCACTGCCTAAAAAGCCTGTGATGATCGTAACTGGCATCCCCCGCTTAGGAACATCCACATCAATAATGTCTTGTATGACATCTTCTTTAACAGTGCGATCAGAAACTGTGCGATCAGAAGTGAGCATGAACTTTATGCAAGAATGATTTTGTTTTTCATTTTAACAGTTGCGCTCTGCGGATCATCATGTCAGTTTCAGAATCTCGCGTTGGCTTTAACCTCGAAAATATATTAGCTGCCTTAGAAATAAGATTAGAAATAGAAGAAGTAATCCCCAAACTGCCCCTAACTCAGGTCTTAGAGCAATGTTTATTATTTGCACAAGCCCATAATCTGACTGATCTAACTCAATTTGTCCAACAAGAGCTAGATGGTTATAGTGGTCAACCGCCTAGCGATCGCGTTGTGCATCTAATTTATTTTGATAATGGCGGACAAATGATCAATGGATTAAGTCAATACAGCAGCTATCCTGTGAGCCTTGGCGTTCGTAAATTAGAAATACGTCTAAGAAATGGCTTGACATTGAGGTTGCCAAAGCAAATCTTGATTTTCTTGTCACAAGTCGCGGGTCGTGAGGTTGATAGCGGTCATATTTCACCAGTAGAAATTAACAAGCTTTTAGAAAGTATTCGAGATGTAATCTCTCAAAAATTAAAATCTCTCTAACAGAAGCAATATTTTGTGAGCACTTTGCTATCCAAAAATATTAGCTAATGCTATCCAAAAATATTAGCTAATAACTTAACTCCATTCTAATTTTAGAGCAGGCATTAAACGCTGGAGATTTTTTATAGATTTTCCTTGCCAAGGTATAGTTTCCGAACCTTGAACAGTAATACTAATTGTTTCTTTTTGGCGAACTTTGATCACAAATTTAGATAAAATATTAATGCCTGAACTATTTAAAAACTCTAACTGACAAAGATTTAAAGTGATCTTTTGAGGTAATTGTTCAATTGCGTATTCTAAAATTTTTACAATTGGAGAATATTCTTCTGTTCCTGCTAAACGCAAAGATCCTTGACAGTAGATGCATTGATTTAATTGGTCATACCAGACTTTATAATCATCTCCTAAAACTTCCATTCTTTAATGACTCCTGCTAAAAGTTTGACTTATTTATACTAGATATTTTACAAAAAATACGATATGCAAAAAGCTATTGCACTTAATTCTGAGAGTTTTAAGACAGAGGTAACTGTACCATTGTCGTTACATGGATATTATTATCAGTTTTCTCAAACTTCCATCCCAAAATGACTTTATAATCCATAATCATTGTTAAATAGCCAAGCCCAGAACTTACTGCATCATCATTAGCAGCGCTTTTTTCAACTTGGTTAATATATATCTCGTCAATATTACCAGTAGTAATTTCCTGTAGATAGGTTTGGAAATTAGCGATCGCATCCTGATGCAAACTATTTTTTGACAAAAACATGAGACGGTTACTAAATAAATGAACCTCAAGGTTAATTGGTTGCCCTACATTTTTATCATTATATTTCATTGCATTTTCTAGCAATTCATTAGCAATAAAACTAACTGCAGAACGAACTTCTGCTTGTTTGCTTTGGGCAGCACTTGTATCACCTGGGAAAAAGTTTCTGACATAATCTCCTAAAAAATCGGCTGAAAGCCCATTGGTCTTCCAACGAGTTTGAATCGGCAAAGAAGAGGGCGAAAATCCTAAAACTAGAAATTCGCTTCTGTCTGAAAAATCTTCTATAAATTCGCCAAAAACTTGCGCCATGTTAACTTCACATTCAATGTTCGTGATTGTTGGAATTGCTCAAGCATTTGCAATATTTTACAAAGAAATATTTTACAAAGATATTACAACTCTATAGTTTCTTTTACTATGTTTAGGGATACTACACAACCTAATTAGGACTTACGCACTTGCCCTGCAATAAATTGCGGGCTAAAAGCTTAAACCTGTTGAAACAGGTTGATTTGAGGCTTTTTTTAGTCAGTTTTAACTGACTTGAGCTTTGAGCCAAGAACTAAAGTTCTTGGTTGATTTGC
>JBBRMK010000018.1:0-56917 GCA_038230875.1 Pseudanabaenales cyanobacterium | reverse complement strand
GCCCTACGGGAAAATAGCTCGATGCCAAGCTTAATATTTAAAAAAAAGGACTAGAAGTTTATCTTCTAGTCCTTTTTATTTTCTTTACTAATCCAGTAAGTCATTAAGTTAAATGGCAAAAAATGGCAAAATAACAGGGTCGAATTTATGCAATCTATAAATCCCAATTATGAAAATTTATAAACCAAGTAATATTGTTTCATCACAGAGCGTTGCTATTTTAGCTGCTGCTTCTTTGGTCTCAGGAGTAGCTATTGGTAGTGGCACAGCTTTTATTAGTAAATTTATTTACTTTATTGTTTTATTTCCTATGGGTATGGGTTTTGCGACAGGTGCAGTGTTAGGTTTTGCTGTAAAGAAAACTAAAACTCGTAACCCGATGATTGCTTTAGGAATAGGTGTTTTGGGTGGAATTGTAGCTTATGGCTCGCTAATGTATGGAAATTACATCAATTTTCAGCAAGAAACTGAACAGATCATGTTGCGTGATTACAACCTCACAGATAAGAAACAGGTCACGGATCAAATCAATGCAATTTTACAGCAGGAAACTGGCGCTTCAGGTTTTGTGGGCTTTTTGAAATTATCTGCAAAAGAAGGAACAAGCATTAGTAGAGGGAGCAGCCAAATTAAGCTCAATGATACTTTTACATATCTTCTCTGGGCAATTGAATTAGGGATTGTTGGCTTCTTAGCTGCTTCCGTCCCATTTGGTGCTGCTAACGAACCATTTAATGAAGATGGTAACGATTGGTATGGAGACAAGCAATTAATCGGTAGTGCTACGGAAGATGTCAAAGACGAACTTATTCGCTTTCTAAACACGGACGATATTTTAGGGGCTGCTTCTTTACTATCCACTCAAGCCGACTTGCCAATGCCGCGTATTGATATTTACGCGCGTTCCTGTGCATCGGCTATTAATAGTGATTCTGTAATTACTGTAAGTTATGTTTCGACAAATGCAAAGAAACAAGTGGAATCCCGAAATCTTTTAGAAGGTTTAGTTTCGGAATCTCAGCGATCGCTTCTTGTCTCAAAGGGAACAGTCCAAACCAATGAAAATAATGAAACCTAAAATTAATTTATCAATGTTAAAAGAAACCCTGTATTAAGGTTTAGTATTTATTAGCAATGCAAAAAATATTCTTGAAAACTCATGAAATATCGGCGATTAATTTTAGGTATCGTCTTGGCAACAGTAATGTTTTTAATGCCATTGTCAGTACAAGCTGCTAGCTCATCTAGTGTTACCCGATCGCTTTTAAATGAGGCTGGCGGTGAAAACTTTTCTGGACAAAGTCTAATTAGAGCAGAATTTACCAATACTACCTTTAAAAATACTAATTTTAGTAATGCTGATTTGAGAGGTGCACTCTTTAATGGAATTCTATTAGATGGAGCTAATCTGCATGGAATAGATTTTAGTTCAGGTATTGCTTATGTTTCTAGATTTAAAAATGTTGACTTAAGTGATGCGATTTTGGCTGACACTAATATGTTGAGATCCACATTTGATAATGTCGATGTGACGGGTGCTGATTTCACTAATGCATTGTTAGATAATCAACAAGTAAAGAAAATTTGTACTAAAGCATCGGGTATTAATTCAAAAACGGGTGTTGATACTCGTGAGTCTCTTGGTTGCAAGTAAATAAAGTTGCAAGTAAAAAAAAAGGAAGTTGCTTTGCAACTTCCTTTTTTTATTCAAGAGGCTCGACTGATACACCACGAATAATCCGTGATAGCTCTGTCTTTTCATCAATTGATACACGTGTTGGCGATCCGCTTAGAATCCGCTCAAATCCTTGGAAAGAATCTTTAATTTGCGCTCCTTGATCGGTAATAATGTATTCGCGAATACGACTGTCATGACGCGATCCACGCATTTTGAAGACATTTACAGCACGAGACATTTGTCCCCGAATTTCGACATACTGTAAGAGAATAATTGTGTCCGTAATTGTGGAGATGTGCGACTCTGTAATTGAATGCGAACCCATGAATTGATCGGTAGTATTTGTAAACAAGCCAGTGATTTCTTCTTGCTTAACATAGCCTGTCAAACCTATTACAAATTGACGAAAAGTATTATTACTTACTCCTCTTGCAAGTGCAGAGAGAGAGTCGATCGCAATACGAGAGGGCTTAAATGACTCAATTTCTGACTTAATTACCTGCAAATGATCTTCTAGACCAGATGACTCTGGATAAACGCAGATAATTTTTAATAAGCCAGAATTCTCCCACTTATCAAAATCAGTTCCCCAAGATGAAGCATTGCGGGTAAGTTGTTGACGAGACTCTTCATAGGCAAACAAAATCGCGCGTTCACCACTTTCGCAGCCATTTTCAATAAACTTACTTACCATTAGGGTTTTGCCCGTGCCCGTTGCGCCAGTGGTTAGGATAATCGAATCTTTGAAATAGCCTCCTCCGCACATTTCATCAAGGGTAATGATGCCTGAAGAAACTCTGGTATTAGATGATTTTTGGGTGAGACGCATCGCGCCTAATGGAAATATATTGATCCCTTTACTGGTCATCGTAAATGGAAATTCGCCTTTCATATGAGTTGTACCACGCAACTTCAGGATTTCAGCGGTGCGATGACGGCGTTCTCCATCGAGTACATTTCTGAGAATTATCACATTGTCGGAAACAAATTCTTCAACTCCAAATCTTGCTACAGGACCATATTCTAACTCTCGCTCAGTGGTCATCACTGTAGTCACGCCTAGCGATTTAAGTCGAGCGACAATCCTAAATATTTCACGCCGTACCAAGCCTAGAGAGTCATATTGTTGAAAAATAGCAGTCATCGAATCAATCGAGATTCGTTTAGCTTTGTATTTAATGATGGCGTATTGAATGCGTTCAATTAGGGCAGACAAATCAAAATCGCCGACTACTTCTTGCCCCTCAGGATCGGGAGAAGCATCTAAAATAAATAATCTGCCTTGATCAATTAGTTCTTGAAGATCCCAATTAAAACTATGAGCATTTTTAATAATGTCGGCAGGTGACTCTTCAAAGGTGACAAATACGCCATGCTCGTCTAAGCCTGTAATGCCATTATAAAGAAACTGCATTGATAGAAGCGTTTTTCCAGTGCCAGAAGTACCGCTTACAAGAGTTGATCTTCCTTTTGGTAGCCCACCATGAGTGATGTCATCTAACCCCTCTATCATGGTGAGTAACTTCTGTACCCCCAGATCTTGTTTTGTGTTGTTATTAGTGTTTAAGATCGGTGAGCTAGTCATTGCCAATTAGTTCCTCATATAGTAAGTCTAGTCCTATTAACACTTTCTCGCGGTCAGAAAGATCGCCAATAATTTTTCTGACAGGTGGGGGCAAAACTTTAGCTAAGGTTGGTGTCGCTAATATTTTGTCTTCCTCAGCAAGTTGAGGATTTTTTAATACATCAATAACTTTTAATGTATAAACTCCTTGAAATTCTTTTTCAAGAATATCGTTGAGCATCTTCAGCGCGCGTACTGAGTTTGGTGTGTTACCTGCAACATACAGTTTAAGAACGTAAGTTTTACGGATCATTTCATTAATTTAGGTGCTTGGGCTGTTTATAACTTATGTCTTAAATTTTCTACACAATAAAACTTTGTATTAAGTCTTGAGCTACATAGAAATAGAAATAATACTTTAAGAATTTCAAAATCCTTTTTAAGATCTTGGGATGGAGCGTCGATATAGCTCACAGAGATGAGCGATTATGTCAATTAAGGTGATGCGATAATCTAACAAAATTTCTTCATTCCGACCTTCTACTCTTAGTTGCTTTGCTAATTCGTCCATGAGTTCCATATGAATTTCTAGAACCTGTGATATGGAAATGTCAGCAAAAAATGAGAGATTGACAAATTCATCGATATTTTGATTTAGATCGGCATTTTTTTCTGAAAAATACTCTAATACAATCGACCGATAAACTCTTTTTAATTGCTCAATATAATCCTTCTTATCTTCAGGAGATAGATTACGCAGGAACGATTGCGAATCGCGTTTATAATACACTCCTAAATATCCTAATCGCTCATTAAGTTTATCCGCTAATCTTTGTTGTTGAACACTTAAGGATTCAGAAACTGGAGTATCGGGAATGTTTACATAGATTTGATGTCTGATTTGTGGAGAAATCTTGATAAATGTAGCGATCGCCTGGTCGATAATGGTTGACAAATCGTGGATTTGGTCAATGCTAATACTGGTAATGGCTCTATAAAAGTCTTTTGATTCACTTTGTTCAAAGGGATGTTCGCTTTGTTCGTAAAGATCTTTTAGAACTAATATGGTAGGCATAAAAATATTTAACATGCCGAGACGATCAACTATAGTCTCAACGTCTCTATTAGTATCTCCAAATATAACTAAACAATCTTGTGCATTTTGAGATTTTGTTAATAAACTTAAGAGAACTTCTAAGTCCGAAACAACTTTAAGAGTGTATCGATCCTCGGGCAAAAGCTTTGTGAGGCTATATTTGGTTTGGTTGACATCAGCTTCGACCACCAAACAGCATACTTGTAAATTAATTAAAACAGGCACAGTTTATCAGTGGTTGGAGTGGCTTAGTTTTTTATCTTAAGCTTTATTTTCTTACTTAAATTGTAAAATTATGTGAGATTAATGCTTGTAATTATATAAAAACTGAGAAAAATTAAAAATTATTAGGTTGTTGCTGACAAATGATATTTATTAACAGTAACCCTTAAGAGGGTCAGTATATGGACTCTCTCATCTTAAATCAGTCTTTAGAAATATATGGGCAGTCTCATGTAGCGATTTGCCGACTACCTGCTAAAACTTCGGAAGCGTTAAACTTACTTAAAAAAGGATGGTTGAACGTTGTGGTTCTCGATCAAAACGAGCGACCTCAGGGCTTGTTTAACGCACGTAGTTTATTAAGTTGGCAATCTGAAGTTGATGACTGCAAATTTGTCTCGCCTGCGATCGCTCTAGAAGATATTGATCTTGAGCCATTGCCAGCAATTTTGATGGAAATGAAAATTGCTGATTTTTTGCAAAGAATTTCGCAATATCAGCATTCGGCTGAAACTTGGGCTTTAGTCGATCAGCGTGGTAAGTTTATGGCAATTTTGGAGGTTTCCAGCTTATTGCGATCGCTCATGAAGTTAGAACAGATCCGAAAACCAACAATGATCGAGGTTTTGCTGCCATTCATTTATCAATTACCTTTACCGATGATGGTTAGCGATCGCGATGGTGCGATTGTGGGCATGAACTCAGCATGGAGCAATAGTATTGATGGGAGTTTGCCAACTAAATCTAAAGATAACCATGTGGAAACGCATCAATTTTGTACAACAGATGGCGAATCTGTTAATTGGCAAGTAATTAGTGTGTCTCTGCAAGGCGATATGCAGGGGCTAGAAGTGGCGATCGCCTATGACATTACATCTCAGAAAAATCTTGCTCAAGAGCTATCAGGACTAAGTAGAATCAAAGATGAATTTTTGACCTGTATAAATCATGAATTAAAAACGCCATTAACTTCAGTTATCGGCATTGCCAGTTTATTGAGTAACAATACTTTTGGGGAGCTTAATGATCGTCAAAGTCGTTATGTCAAAATGATTCATCAAAGTGGCAGACAATTAGTTTCCATTATTGATAATATTTTTGATCTAGCTAAAGCCGAAGCAGGGCAACTAGAGCTATACGCTGAGACTGTTTCTTTAAAAGAGGTTTGCCAAAAAAGTATTCAACAAGTTCGTAAATTAGTTCATCAAGATTCTACAATTTCCCGCAACTATAACTTTGAGGAAGGCTGGGAACTGGATATTAATTTAGATATCGATCCTACTGTGCAAACAGCTTTTGTCGATGAAACTAGATTGCAACAAATGTTAGTAAATTTACTTTCTAATGCTTTTAAATTTAGTTTATTACCATCGGGATTAGTCGATGATTTACCAACTGTGTCTCCGCAAATTGGAATCACTGTACGTTGGTGGGAAGGCTGGCTAGCGATTACTGTATGGGATCAAGGGATTGGTATTCCTGAAGAGAAACAATGCTTAGTATTTCAAAAGTTTCAGCAGGTAGAGAATGTATTAACTCGGCGCTTTGAAGGAACAGGATCAAGTTTGCTATTAACCAGACATTTAGCGCGTTTGCATGGTGGTGATATTACATTTGTTTCGCAAGTGGATGTGGGCAGTCAGTTTACGATTTTGTTGCCCCCTGAGTCAAACAGTCCTGATATTCAAGTTGGGAAAATTGATCAGCGTCAAGATATTAGTTCTAGCCGTTTAGTATTGATCGTTGAAACCTCGACGGAAACTGTAGAGTGGTTAAGAATCACTCTGGCAGATTTAGAATACCAAGTGGTAATTGCGCGATCGGGGACTGAAGCATTAGAAAAAGCAAGGCGTTTACAACCTTGTTTAATTCTTTTGAGTCCAGATTTGCCAATGTTATCAGGTTGGGATGTTTTGGCATTACTCAAAGGCGATTCCATAACTCAGCATATTCGAATGGTGATCATGAAACGCGCGAATGAGACAATTATTAGTACGCATCAAGCTGATGGGATTTTGATAAAGCCGATCCAAGCTGTGGAACTTAGTAATTTTTTGTTCAATTCTTCGGTAGCTCCAAAATCTATCAAATTCTTATACTTAAATCAAAATATTGAAGATCTAGTAATTAATTTGCTTCAAGCTCTTGGTCATAGTTTCTTAGAAGCGGATGATTTGTCTCAAGGGAATGTGTTATCAAAAATATGGCAACCAGATTTATTTTTACTGGATGGTGATAATAAACTTTTGTTAAAGCATCTGGAAAATATTAGTCAGTTAGATATGCTCTCAAATTTGCCGATTTTGATCTTTACAAGGGCTTCAAGCACTGAAATTGGTTGGCTGCAAAGCCGATTTACAAAACTAAGTTTGCATGATTGTGTAGGCTTAGACTTGGACAATTTAGCCACAAATCGAGCTGAGATATTGCGTTTACTACATCACTCAATCATCAATGCAGTTTGTTATGTGACATCCCATACTTTTACAAATACACTAAATCTAAATGGCGCTCGCTAATTTTTCTGTTTGAACGAGTTTGAGCCATTTCGCCGAATATAGTCAGGAATAGATCAAGCTAAATTAGAGCGTATAGTATATTATATGCAGGCTTTTTTCGTTTTTTGACAGTTGATGTTCGTTCATCATAAAGATATTGTTTGGTCAGGAGTATCGCCCATCATGCATCAAAAGACTAAGTCCTTAAATACGGAAAGTAATCATAGGGCTGATGTCATCCGAGTGGGAATTATGCATCTTCTAAGTGGTTACTTAGGAGTTAGAGAAGTGTTAGTAAAAGATGCAACATTGATGGCGATCGCCGAAATCAATCAATCGGGAGGAATACTCGGGAAAATAATCGAGCCAATTGTAGTCGATATCAGTTCTCAGGAGCGCAATATTGCTACACAAGCACAACATCTACTTTCTGAATTGGAAATCAGTAACTTATTTGGATGTGTGTCATCTTCGTCTCGCAAAAGTATTATTCCCGTTCTCGAAAAATATCAAGCTCAACTTTGGTATCCCTATTATTATGAAGGACTAGAATCTTCTAAGAATGTATTTTATACAGGTGCTTGTCCTAATCAAGTTGTCCAGCCTGCTATTAAATGGTTAGCGCAAAATAGAGGCGATCGCATCTATTTAATCGGGACAGATGGTATTTATTCAAGTACTGTTAACAAAATTATTCGCGCTCAACTCAAGCAACAAAATAGCTTGTTATTGTATGAAGATTGTGTGCCTCGTGATCGGTTCAACTATAAGGACACTATTGACAAAATTAAGAATATTTCCCCTGACATTGTAATTAGTACATTGTCTCCAGAGAACTCAGTAGTCTTTTTACAGCAGTATGCAGCAGCAGGTATCACAGCTAGAGATATTCCTGTACTATCACTGCGATTAACAGATTTGGAATTGTGGCAACTTAATCAAAGCACTTCTCCATCATTGATAGCAGGACATCTTGCTTGTGCAAATTATTTTCAAAGCTTAGATAATCCCCAAAATCAAGATTTTTTGCGTAAAGCCACAATTTGGTTTGGAGTAGATAAGGGACAAACTCCAGTTGTTAATACGGTAATGCAATCTGCCTATGCTCAAGTATTTTTGTGGAAACTCGCTGTTGAAGCGGCTCAAACATTTGAGGTGCTTCCTGTAAGGCAATCTATCTATAATCAAAGTTTTTTAGCACCTGCTGGTAAAATTGTGGTCGAACGGAACCATCACATTTGGACAGCTTGTCGGGTTGCCGAAGTGACATCGACAGGAAAATTTGAAATCCTTTACGATACAGTTGATCCTATAAAACCAATGCCTTGGTTGGGAGTAGAGGAGTTAAATCAAAATACATCCTCAGTAGTAACGGAAATACTTGCAGAAATTACTCAAGGCATTCATCAGAATTGGCAACTAGATAAAGATTCTCAAGAACTAGAATCGACAATTTCTCAATTGTTGTTACGCGGGAGGGGCAAAGGACGTAACCAACTAGCTCCTGAAATAACTCGCGCCGCTATGTCCAAGCTGTTTAAAGCAAATCAGCGGTTGCTCAAAGCACAGGCTGATTTATTAAATGTGGAAGGAGCTTTGCGTGATGCCAATGAGTTATTAGAGCAACGAATTGAAAGTCGTACTCTCCAGTTACAAAAAACGATCAAAAAACTCCAAAATGAAGCATCGGAACGTCAGCAAGCGGAAATACTTTTGCGAGAAAGTCAGCAGCGCTTTTCAGCGATCGCAGATAATGTTCCGGGAGTAGTGTATCGAGCGGTTTTGCATCCCAATCGTGAAGTTTCAATGCCTTATATCAGCCCGCGCACACGGGAAATCTTTGGCTTGTCTGTTGATGAGTTTTCTGAGCATTTAGAATGGGTTTTTGATATGGCTCATCCTGAAGATCGGACAGAACTTAATGAGATCGTGCGAAGGTCTGCTGAAGCTTTGGTGTCTTTTGAGCATGAATATCGTGTCTCTAGTTTATTTGAGAAAGTTAAATGGGTGCGAATCATCTCTCAGCCCCATCGCAATGAGAATGGCGATATAGTTTGGGACGGAGTGATTATTGATATCAGTCATCAAAAGGAAATTGAAGAATCTCTCCGTACTGAGCAAGAAAAATCTGAAAATCTACTCCTAAATATCTTGCCTAAAGCGATTGTGCATCAATTAAAACTGGGAAATAACGCGATCGCCTCCAGATCAGATAATGTCACAATTTTGTTTGCTGATATTGTGGACTTTACATCTCTCTCAACTAGTGTTTCTCCTAGCGAACTGGTCAATATTCTCAACGAAATCTTTTCTTCTTTTGATGTGCTTGCCGATCAATTGGGATTAGAGAAAATCAAAACAATTGGTGATTCTTATATGGTAGTTGGCGGATTACCGACATCTCGAGAGGATCATGCTGAAGCGATCGCGGAAATGGCGTTAGCAATGCAAAGAGAAATTGCTCAATTCAAACGCGGCGATGATACTACTTTTCGTTTACGAATTGGAATTAATACAGGCGCAGTGGTGGCAGGAGTAATTGGTATCCGTAAGTTTATCTACGATCTCTGGGGCGATGCGGTAAATATCGCTAGTCGAATGGAATCTCATGGCTTAGCTGGAGGCATTCAAGTCACCAAGGCAACCTATGAATTACTCAATGATAAATACACTTTTTGGCATCGCGGCAAAGTATTTATTAAAGGAAGAGGTGAAATGGATACTTATATGTTGCTTGATAATAAGTTAAATACAAACTCATCGGTAATATTAGAAATAACAGATTTAGCTGCGGCTAAAGCTTTATAAACTAGAGAAAATGTTTTTTGACTCTCATAAAGCTAGTTGCTAATCGCAAGTTTCTGAAGATTGACTTCAAAGCGTTCCCATGGTTTAGGTTCAATTATTTGAGTTGAGATATTATTTGCTGTAAATAGCGATCGCAACGAATCAGCAGTTCCTTCTGTCTTAAGAATATTTTGTAAAAGACCACTATAAGTCAAATCTCCGCCCGCTGCCGTTGGTATGACTACTTGAGGCTTTAGCCACTGGACTAATTGTAAAGCGCCCTGCTGACCATTAATTACCTTGCCAACGAGAGGTAGTTTCAAATCGATAGTTGGTGTAATTACTATATCAACAGGTGCAAATTCTTGAATTGCTGCTGCATGATAGCCATGAGGTTCGTAATAGATAGAAATTCCTTTTACTAAATCTTTTAATATATAGCCATTCTCAATAGTCGTTGGCCCAGTAGGCGAACCTAAGACAGCTCTAATCTCTAATAGATTGGGAATGCTAAATACCTCACCGTGAGCGAGAGAAGTAACTTTGGTGTAACCAAGTTCTTTAACTAATTTAGCTGCGCTGGGCGAGCCAACTACAGGGATTTTGTGATCAAGTTGCTTGAGTGTTGGTGGATGCGCGTGATCTGCCAATCCCTGAGACAGCAAAATCAAATCAATATTCTGAGGAATCTCTCTTGAAATAAGCCGTTCAGATTTAAAAAACCATGCAGCCTTGCCAAACATCAGCGAACCAACTAACCAAGGATCGAGCAATATCCGCTGATCGGCAATCTCGATTAGCCATGAATTACTGTCTAGCCAAGTTAAATACATAGTTGTCTGAATTAATTACTAATTAATTACTTTTTATATATACATTGTAATGAATCGCAACATAAAGCTGAGAATGTAAAATTGGCGCAGATGTCTACCTTTAACATCTCGGTTTTTACAAGAAAAAACCCGCAGGAGGCATTCTTGCGGGTGAAATTTATGTAGATACGTCGCTAGTAACCAAAGTATCTATCTTTTTCTTTGTTTGAGCAGTGACTAAACTCACTCTAATACTGCGATCGTTAAGCACTTCTACTGTGACATCGATCACATTGGCTATTAAAAACTAGTAGCTGATCCTAAATATTAAGTTTTCTAGTTTCAACTTACCGTGAAAAACTTGAAAACTACAATATTTGCTGTACTAATCGACACTTTTGCAGGTTGACCTTAAACGTATAAGAAACTAGGGCTGCGTTTACATCAAATTTACTATTGAGTCTTAATTTTATTTTATTTCTATTTCTCTAGCAATCTAAAGTTTGGGGTAAGCGGTATATGGACATAATTATGGCAAAAGCCACTAAAAAAAAGAATCATTTTGCACGCTTTTTAGCGATCGCGATCGGGGCAGCGATATTTGCCGCATTTACACCAACGATTGCTCAAGCAGTTGAGACAGGCACACTCGAATCCCTCACCAAAACTACAAGTGGATTGAGGCTATCAGTTGATACGAGCTGGGTACTAATCACGGGGTTTTTAGTATTTTTTATGCAATGTGGGTTTGCCATGCTAGAAGCGGGACTTGTGCAGCAAACATCTGTTGTCAACACTCTTGCTGAAAACTTTGTAGATGCGGCAACTACCCTTTTAGCTTGGTGGGTTACTGGTTTTGCGATCGCTTTTGGCACAACTAGTAATGGATTTTGGGGGACAGACGGATTCTTTTTAAATAATGCGATTACGATCAATAACGGTGCGATCGAGTATGCCATGGGGGCAGGTGGCTCCAGTGCTCCGATCAGCACACTCACTCTATTTTTCTTTCAATTTGCCTTTGCCGCCACATCCAGCACGATCACCACTGGTTCGATGGCTGAGCGAACTGACTTTAAAGGAGACTTGATCTACACCATTATCATGGGCGCGATTATGTATCCAATAGTCGTGCATTGGGCTTGGAATAGTGGGGGCTGGCTTAATAAATTGAGCTATCACGATTTTGCTGGTAGTTCAGTTGTCCACGCTGTAGGAGGTTGGACATCATTAGTTGGCGCATATTTACTTGGTCCACGCCCTAATCGCGTTTGGGGACAAATCCCTCCTGCCCATAATCTTGGCTATGCCACTATTGGCGCAATGATCCTATGGTTTGGTTGGTATGGATTTAATGCAGGCTCAGGGCTGACAATGAGCGATCCTGGGTTAGTCGGCTTAATAGTTGTGAATACATCCTTAGCTGCTGCTGCGGGAGCTATGACTGCTTTTCTTTATATTTACTTTCGCATTGGTCAGTGGCACTTGTTCTGTGGCTTGAATGGCTCACTTGCTGGTTTGGTTGCGATCACAGCAGGTTGTGCTTATGTCATGCCTTGGGCGGCTACTCTAATCGGGGCGGTAGCTGGTGTATTGGTACTCATAGTTGTAGATATTATTGAATGGTTTGAAATTGACGATCCTGTGGGTGCATTTGCCGTACATGGCTCCTGCGGAATGATGGGAACGATCGCTGTGGGTTTATTTGGACATCCTGCTCTAACGATTAATAAAAAAGCTGGTTTGTTTTTAGGTGGTGGCTTTGATGTGCTTGGAGTTCAACTTGGAGGTATTGCAGCGATCGTCCTATTTTCTGTTTGCTTTTCATTTTTAATGTTTGGTACACTCAAAGCTCTTGGACTGTTGCGAGTCAATGCTGAAGCTGATCGTATCGGCATTGATGTTTACGAACATGGCGCATCAGTTTGGCCAGATGTCTACCCAATCGATGATCTGCAATTTGATGAAGATGTAGACGAATAAGACTTAGAAAATAGAGAGGACGCTAAGCTCCTTCTCTATTTTTTAGCTTTAATATTTTTTTGTATGATTTTGCTAGTATTATTCGCATAGATTGTGCTGCTAAAACTAATCACTAAATTGGACTGAGCAGGACGTTATAAAGATATTGGCTACACTCATGAATCCTGATTTAGGTTGGCAAACAGAAACATCTAAAGATCCATCTCATTCAAATCTTCAGCTATTAGAGCAATTGCATTACTACAAATGCTTGCTTGATCATTTGCTTGTTCTATCGATAGATTTATCCAGTAATAATGACTTACGAGCTTTTTTAGAGTCGACACTAGTGACTACTCGAAGTATGACGATGAGTGATGCGGGTAGTATTTATCTAATTGATCGCTCTACACCAGTGCATACAGTTTGCTTTGAAGTATCTCAAAATGATTCACAGCCCGATCGCTCCCTAGTAAATTTTGCAGTGCCACTAAATCAAGATAGTATCGTTGGCTATGTTGCCCTGACTGGCGAAACGCTTAATTTATCTGATGCTCATAATTTACCTAATGATGCTCGATATCGCCATCACAAGACCTTTGATTACGATATCGAGTATCACACCCGTTCTGTTTTAGCGGTTCCCATGTTTGACTCACAAAAAAGGACGATCGGTGTTTTTCAATTAATAAATCGTAAAGTTAAAGATATTTCGATTACAGTGGAAAATGTGCAAGAAGTCACATTTGCTTATTCAGAGCTAGACGAAAAATTATTGCGTGCAGTAGCTAGTCAAGTCTCTCTGTATATAGAGCGATCGCAACTTCTAGGGCAAGTTTTTTAATCATAATCTGCTTGAATTTGTCCCTAAAGATAGGTTCGCTACCAGAAGCTGTGTTCATGAGTAAGCTTGAGGAAGTATCGGGAATTTCCATCTTTTCCTATAAGATTGAACATAAGATAAATTATTAGATATTTATACGGAGATTATTTATTTATGCTCACTTTAAAAATAGTGGTTTATATCACTGTCCTATTTTTCATTAGTTTGTTTGTATTTGGTTTCCTCAATAGCGATCCATCACGCAACCCTGGTAATAGGGATCTCGAATAGTGATCATCTCCTCTAAAACTAGCTCTGCGACCTCTCAATCAACTTCTCGCGCCAAAAGTAACGATTGGCGATTGTTATTGAGTTTGTTTCCCTATGCAAAGAAAAATTCTAAGAAACTTCTAATATCGCTGCTTTTACTTGGTCCTTTATCGATCGCTAGTGCTGTACAGCCCATTCTTGTGCAGCAGGCAATTGATGGACCGATTAAGAGCGGCGATTTACTTGGGTTGCGCTGGATTTGTTTGATACTATTGCTTACAATTGCAGTACGTCTTACATTTCAGGCTTGGCAGGGCTACTTAGTGCAAGAGGTCGGACAAAAGATTACGGCAGATATCCGTCAAGATTTATTTCGTCATGTCACATCTTTATCAACAAGCTTCTTTGATCGCACTCCTGTTGGCAGACTAATTACACGCCTTACTAGTGATGTCGAGGCTTTAGGAGATGTATTTGCGACTGGTGCAGTTGGCGTATTTAGCGATTTTGCAGCGATCGGGACAATCGCTGTATTTATGTTTTGGCTGCGATGGGATTTAGCTCTGATGCTAGTGGCAATGTTGCTGCCGATTACAGCCTTAATTGTTTATTTTCAGTATGAATTTCGTAAAGCCAATTTCAAAGCTCGCGATCGCCTATCTGAACTCAACTCAATTCTCCAAGAAAATATTATTGGCGCCAATATTGTCCAGTTATTTCGCCGTGAAAAGTTTAACTCTGCTCAACATCTCAAAGTAAATAAGCAATATGTAGATGAAGTTAATCGCACTGTTTTCCACGACTCCGCCGTATCGGCAACACTCGAATGGATAGCACTAGTAGCGATCGCAGGTGTGCTTTGGTTAGGTGGTGGACAAATTGTCCAAAAAAGTCTAACTTTTGGTGAACTGTCTGCCTTTGTACTGTTCTCGCAGCGTCTCTTTGATCCAATTCGTCAACTAGCTGAAAAATTCACCACGATTCAAGCTGGATTTACGGCAGTTGAGCGCATCAATGCGATTTTGCAAGAACCGATTGAAATTCGCGATCCCGAACATCCTAAATCTTTACCCCTTGAAGGTACGGGCGAGATTTGTTTTGACCATGTTTGGTTTGGCTATAAGCCAGATGAATATGTCCTTAAAGATGTCACATTTACCCTAAGCGCTGGTGAAAAAATTGCCCTTGTTGGGCCAACAGGTGCGGGGAAAAGTTCAATAATTCGCTTATTATCGCGTCTATATGAACCGACCAAAGGCAGAATCTTGATCGATGGAATCGATATTCGTGAGATTACCCAAGCTGAACTAAGACGATATGTCGGCGTGATTTTGCAAGATGCATTCTTGTTTTCTGGCGATATTAAAGAAAACATTACTCTTGGTGAAGATTATGCGATCGAGCAAGTGATCGAAGCTGCTGAATTAATGAATGTTGATCGCTTCATCCAAGATCTACCCCAGTCCTATGACACTCAAGTCCGTGAGCGTGGTACAAATCTATCTGGTGGACAAAAGCAGTTACTCGCCTTTGCCCGAGCTGCCATTCGTGATCCAAGAATTTTAATTTTGGATGAAGCAACAGCTAGTCTTGATGTAAGTACTGAGTTTTTAATTCAACAAGCTTTAGATCGCTTACTAATCAATCGCACTACGATTATTATCGCGCACCGCCTCTCTACGATTCGCAATGTTGATCGTATTCTCGTACTTAAGCAAGGCGAAGTATTTGAGTCTGGCTCTCATGATCAACTAATCGCCAAACAAGGGCTTTACGCTAGCCTTTATGAATTGGAAATGATGGCAACCCATTAAGCTTTGACTTTTGACTTTGATCGGTCAAAATTGATTGGGATTCATTAGATACTCCCTTTCCAGTAAAAGATTAGACATTAAAACCAAATAATTAGCGTTGCGCCGCAACGCTAATTATTTGGTGGGAAGGGAGTAGCTGAGCGAAGTCGAAGCTAGTTGTTTTTCATGACACGTTCGATTTCGCGTTTATCATCGCGCTTTTTCATGTCTTCACGCTTGTCATGTAGCTTTTTGTTGCGAACAACAGCGATATCGACCTTGATCCAACCATCCTTTTGATAAATCTTAAGTGGTACTAAAGTCAAACCCTTTTGCTGAACTTCAGCTATTAGCTTCCGAATTTCATCTTTATGTAGTAATAAGCGGCGGGTACGGGTTGGCTCATGGTTAAAATAGACACTAGTAGTTCGATGTGGAGGAATGTACATATTTAGCAACATGATCTGTCCCTTCCGTACAATGCCATAAGCATCTCGCAGATTTGCCTGTCCGCCTTTGACTGCTTTTACTTCAGTACCAAGTAACTCAATTCCAGCTTCATGGGTTTCGAGAATTTCATAATTAAATCTCGCCTGCCTATTTTCAGCAAGTACGCGGTAATAATTTGCCATTAATTACTAATCTAATATCCTGCGATAATTTCTAATAACTTCCATGCTGAGCTTTCGCTGAATGCTTTAGAAACGCGATCAGACAGATCTTGACAATGATTGTTAATGCGAAGAGGCAGTTCAGAATTTTTGGTGACGCTAGTCAATTTTGCTTGATTGCCTTCAATCTCAGAGCGATGGATTAAAACTTCTACTGTCACCATTTTGGCAAATGCAGCATTAGTCTCTATCTCTTGAGCAATCACATAGTCATCGGTTTCGTAGGTAATTACTAAGCTACAAGCTTCCAACGTCTTTATGATCGCTGAATGCAGGTCTTCGGGAGGGATTTCAACTAAGAAATGTTGAGTGTATCTAGCCATAAATCTTCAAAACAACTGGTTCGGCTAGCAGTTTACTAGTCCTTTTCTACAAACCGTCTCTAAAAGCTATATATCTATTCTAGGCTATGTCTTTTTTTGACGTTAGCACTTTAATTTAGTTATAAGCATTACAGCTTAACCATCATAAACCAAGGTGTCATTAAATTTTAAAGCATGAATGATCGTGCCTTAAAATCCTAAATTATTCCTAAATCATACCTAAATCATAATAGATGTGATTATTACAAGGTTAGACAAGGCGCTTAAGCTACTTGTTCCTAAATCCTAAGACTTACTTAAAATAAAATCTAAAGCTAATGTAAAGAGCTTTACCTATCACATAGTTTTAGGCAATTCATTAGAAACTAGTTATATTTATTGCAGAGATGGAGTAGTTAAGAATGATTGGTAAATTACTTGACGGACGTTACCGCATTGCTAGCAAATTGGGTGAGGGCGGTTTTGGTCATACTTATTTGGCAAATGATACGCGGATACCCAATGAGCCGCTTTGCGTAGTCAAACATCTTAAGCCTGCCAATAACGATCGCGAATATCTCAAGGTTGCTAATCGATTATTTACAAGTGAGGCGCAAACCCTTGCTCAATTGGGCAGCCATGATCAAATCCCGCGCCTACTTGCCTATTTTGAACAAGCGGGCGAATTTTATTTGGTGGAAGAGTTTATTGAAGGGCGATCGCTTGAAAGCGAATTAATACGCGGTTATCGGTTTAGCGAAATTCAAGTAATTCAGATATTAGATAATTTGTTATGTATTTTGGAATATACGCATAGTCATGGCGTAATTCATCGCGATATCAAACCAGATAATATTATTCGCCGTAAGTATGATGATAAGTTGGTGCTAATTGATTTTGGCGCGATCAAGCAAATGCAAACTCAGATCAATCAAGAGGGACTGACTAACGCGACGGTGGCAATCGGTACTTTGGGGTATATGCCAAGTGAGCAAGCTCAAGGCAAGCCGCGTCCGAATAGTGATTTGTATGCGATCGGCGTAATTGGTATTCAGGCTTTGACAGGCTTGCAGCCGCGCGAATTACAAGAAGATTATCAAACAGGGGAATTGATTTGGCAGCATCTTGTCCCTATCAAATCTGGATTAGTCGGTGTACTCGCTAAGATGACGCGCTATCACTATAAAGATCGCTATGAAAGTGCAGTAGAAGTCCGTAAAGTTTTAGCGGCTTTAAGCGATCTGAATTTGCCAATTCAACAGGTAAGTCAGTCTACAAATGGCTTTGAGTCAACAATTGTCAGTATTAGTAACAGTAGTAACACCTTAAGTACTGAAGACTTGCCCACAGTAATGCCTTCTGTCCAACCTAAAGAGTTACCTACACACGGTTATACTCCAGCGATCGCACAGCCGCCAGCGCCAATTTCTCTACCCCCGACTCTAGTAAGTCCATCTCCGCAAACTGTGCAGAGCTATGTGCCAAACCAAAATAATCGTAATCACAGTGGTAAAGGTTTGCGGATTGCTGGATGGGTGGCAGCTTTTGTAATGGCGATCATGATTGGGATAGTCATGGCGACTCGCAATAATCCCAATAATTTTAATAATTTAAATACAGCGACTAACCAAAGCAATAAGTCTGTCCCTAGTCCTGACTCAGAACCTGTAGTTGTGCCTAGTCCTGATTCTGAACCTGCGATAACTAGTCCTGATTCTGAGCCTGTTGATGTTGCGCCTTCGGCTAGCGCCCTCCCTAAGATTGATTCAACCAGTCCACCAGAGAATGTAGCAATCCTTCCTTTGTCTGAGGCTGATGCTGTAGCGATCGTGAATAATTTTGTGACGAATAAAAATCAAATGTTTGCGCCGCCCTTTGACCGTAAATTGTTAGCAGAACTAACTACGAGTGAGGCTTATGAAAAGCGTAGTGGCTCAATTAACTGGTTGCAAAACAATAATGCTTTTTATCGCTATGGCGAATTTACGGTTAGTCGGGCGGGAGCGTTTGGTATTCAAGATACGCAAGCAAATGTGACTGTGGAAATTTCTGAAAGTCCGACGCTTTATGTCAATGGTAAAATAGACCGCACTCAGTCGCAGCCATCCAGAGATAAATATATTTGCACTTTACGTTTTGAAGATGGCAAGTGGAAAATCGCGAATTTAACTAAAGTCAATTAAATGAGTATGGTTGTTGACAACATAAGTTACGACCTAACACCTACCCCTGTTAAGGTGCAAAAATAATGAACGTAGATCGGTTGTTTCAGCCTTCAAAAAGCAATTTCCTTGGACTTTTGATGTGAAATTTCAAGGAGGCATATCGCTAGGATCTCGCAAGTTCGTTGGTCACCTTAACAGGGGTAGACCTAACACCCAAGAATAAGAGGCGAAGAGCCACTTACTGTTTTAATTGAAGTCCTATTAATTTATTGCCACATTATGGGAATAGTATTTAGGGGTATTAACTTAAAGTCATGTTGATAATTGTCACTTATGTCGTGCTTTGAGCGTCATAGATGAGAGGGGTTTCTAAAATTTAATTTCTATTTAAATAATGGGGCATTGTTATGTTGTACGCATCAAAAGTTGTGAGCGTTGTAAAACCTAGCGATCGCGATAGTTCGTTAGGAGTGATCGAAAATGCAACCCTGCCCTTGCAAAATGCTGGCGGTGTGAGTTTACTTTTTATCTTGTTATGGGGGGCGATCGGGGCAACTGCATATAATTACTTGCAATTACGGAAAAATCGACATCATCTCAAGATAGAACGCATAAAAAATCAAGAACTTTCTAAGAAGCTAAAATTAGCTCTAGGTACCATTGATGAAAATGAGTGTAATCCCGATTTGATTCATTCCCGTGAGTTTAATTTAGATTATCTAAGCATGAGAATGGAGGAGCCTCAATTCTGCGAAGTTATCTTGGCGCAAATGAAGGTCAATCTTCGTCAAAAAGTTACGCCTGCTTTGATGCCAAGCGATGATGATAGTGGTAATGTCCGAAAAGTTGATGTGGTTTTTGATGTTGCCTATAAGCCTGAACATCATGACAATACGCAAATTCGTATCCTTTTTCGCATTCATGTCAAACTAGCGAAAATTCCTAATCATGGTTCGCAAAGTATTCTCAAAGATTTGGCGATCGGGCTAGAAAATTTTGTGGTTGCCTCAGATGAAAATCGTAATTGGCAACCCACAATTCAAGGAAAGCTAGCGGTGATTAGTTGGGATCAAACGGCTAAACCAACACCGTTATTAGTAATTGAACAAACTAATGAGGGCGCAAACGTGTTGATGCGAAATAAAAGACTTGCTGTACAGTCTAAAAGATAGCAAAAGGGGCACAGAGTTGCCCCTTTTTGTTTTATGAAGCGATCGCATAACTACCAAGAATTTTGAGGTTTTCGGTAACTCCTTGCAATTCTGACAATGCTTCACTGAGTTGAGGATCTTCGATGGGGGCTTCGATATCTATAAAGAAAATATATTCGCCGAGCGATCGCTTGGTAGGACGTGACTCGATGCGGCTCAGGTTGATTTGGCGATCAGCGAATACTAATAAAGGCTTGACTAAAGCCCCTGGCATATTACGTTTAAGGCTAAAGGCAAGCGATGAATGCGTGCCTTTTGTTGTCGGTGCTGTGCGACCTAAGACTAAGAAACGGGTGCAATTATCAGGTTGATCGTTGATCGGATATTTTAGGATTGGTAAGTTGTAAAGTTCGGCGGCTCGTTGTGAAGCGATCGCGGCTACTGTGAAATCTTCAGCAACAATATGTAAGCCATCAGTAGTAGAGTCGGTGGCGATTTGTTGGACAGTTGGTAAATGGTGATCAAGCCATTGCTGACATTGTGCTAAGCCTTGAGGATGGGAATAGACAACTTTAATGTCTTCGAGAGTTTCAGCGCGAGTAATCAAGGCATGGGCGATCGGCAAGATGAGCGCCTGTTGAATTTGCAAAGACTCAGATTGCCATAGGCTATCGAGGGTCATAGTTACGCCGCCTTGGATCGAGTTTTCCACAGGTACAATTGCAACATCGACATTGCCATGTTCAGCCGCATTAATTGCTTGCAGAATGGTGGGATAGGGACACATCTGTGCAGGATTATCCTCAAGCTTGCAAAGCTGTAAATATCGCAAGACTGCCATTTCTGAATATGTAGCAGCAGGACCAAGATAAGCGATCGTTGTCATTAATAAACCCAAAAATATAGAGGACGCACATTGTACGTCCTCTATATTTTTATAGCTAATCAGTTGTTTTTGCTATCTAAAACTTGACTGAAACGGGCTTTTTCTCAGGTAGTTGAGTATATTCAGCAACGATTTTACGAAATTCTTCGCCGTCTAATGTTTCCACATCTAAAAGGATATCGACTAAGCGATCGCAAAGGTCGCGATTATCTTCAACTAGCTTCTTAGCAGTTTCATAGCAACTTTGGGCAATCTCCCGAATTTGACGATCTATGCGATCGCCTAATTTAACAGAATAATCAGTTTGAGGCATAAAATTGCGTCCCAAAAAGACTTCGCCACTTTCAGATTCTAAAGCGCCCAATCCCAAATCTGACATCCCAAACTGAGTCACCATCAAACGCGTTAACTTAGCGACTTGTTGAAAATCACCTGAAGCGCCTGTTGTGATTTCGGCATCACCAAAGACTACTTCTTCAGCAGCACGTCCACCGAGTGTCATTGTAATTGTATCGAGAATCTGCGATCGCGACTCCAGCCCATATTCTTCATCTGGTACACCTTTGGAAAAGCCGCCAATACCGCCCGAACGAGGGACAATCGTAACTTTATCAAGTAGAGTCGCATTTTTGAGCAACGTCATCACCAGAGCATGACCAACTTCATGATAAGCAACTAGCCGCTTTTTCGAGCTATCCAGCATCGGTTTCATAGTCATACCGATCGTGATGCGATCAATCGCATCAGCAATATCCAGTTCGCTGATTGCATCTTTATAACGTCGCGCTGCTAAGATCGCTGCCTCATTCAGTAAGTTAGCTAAATCAGCACCCGCAAATCCAGGGGTTAAACGAGCAATCGACTCGATTGAGACATCTTCCTCAAGCTTTTTATTTCGCGCATGGACTTTGAGGATTTCTTGACGACCTTTGTAGTCAGGATAGTCCACTGTAATCTGCCGATCAAACCGACCAGGACGCAACAAAGCACTATCAAGTACATCTGGGCGGTTAGTTGCCGCTACTACGATTACGCCCGTATTGCCCTGAAAACCATCCATCTCCGTTAGCATTTGGTTAAGAGTTTGCTCGCGCTCATCATTACCACCGCCAATGCCCGATCCGCGTTGTCGTCCAACTGCATCAATTTCATCAATAAAAATAATACAGGGAGCATTTTCCTTAGCTTTTTGAAATAAATCACGGACGCGAGAAGCACCCACCCCGACAAACATTTCGACAAACTCAGATCCCGATAGAGAGAAGAAAGGAACTCCTGCTTCACCAGCGATCGCTTTTGCTAATAAAGTCTTACCAGTTC
The DNA here is from genome assembly GCA_038230875.1 of Pseudanabaenales cyanobacterium. Lineage (GTDB taxonomy): Bacteria > Cyanobacteriota > Cyanobacteriia > Pseudanabaenales > Pseudanabaenaceae > Pseudanabaena. Next base: position 34,917 of record JBBRMK010000018.1, on the reverse strand, counting down.
CAGGAGGTCCAATTAGCAAAACACCTTTAGGAATTTTTGCGCCCACCGCTGTAAAACGATCAGGTTGTTTAAGGAAGGTAACAACTTCTTGTAATTCTTCCTTCGCTGTATCGATTCCAGCCACATCTTCAAACATGACTCCTGTCTTTGCTTCAGGTGAAAATCTTGCCTTAGTTTTACCAAAGCTAAGAGTTTGCCCAGGGCCACCAGGGGAATTGCTGATACGACGTAACACCATTAAGAGTATAAAAATCAATAATAACGGTACAAAAAATGTACTTGCTAGTTGCCAAAGTAATGTTGGTTGCTGAGGCGCTCTTACCGCGATATCGACGTTGTTTTCGCGCAGAGCCTTCATCAATTCGGTATTGCCATCACGCGCTACTAAGTCAACTCTGACTTTTTTTCCGTCTTTTAAAACTGCTTCGGCAGCTAAACCGTTACTTTCTAGATCGATTTTTTGGACTTTATTCTCTTTTACACTTGAAAGTAGCTCGGTGTAGCCGATAGTTGTTGTACTTTCACCATCAGCACGCACAGATGTTGGCACTGTCAGCGCCACACCCTGCAATATCGCTAAACTTACGACTGTCGTTTTGACGCGCCGCCCAAAGTTTGCCCAAAAGGTTGTTTTTACAGAAGACATCACGCCCTGTTGCTCCTTATAACCCCGTCGATGCGGTAATTGGTTGACTTTTACTATCCTATCTAGTCTAATGCATTAGCTAAAAAGCTGCTCGAAAAGGGATCAAGATCCCATCAGTTTTTATGCTGACTGTAGCTGTATCAATAGGACAGAACAATGAATTTGATTGTTGCTAATATCAAATGGATCATGCTTGGATCGGGGTTACTAACTTGTACATTGTTTTATGCAGCGATCGCACCTCAAGCAGCACTGCGGTCAATGTTTGGAGAGTCATTAGATGGACAGCTTGCAGAAATCATTGTTCGTAATTGGGGGGCTTTGCTCACCCTCGTGGGAGCACTCCAAATATACGGCACATTTAACTCAAAGAGTCGTTTATTAATTGTGATTGTTTCTAGCATCAGTAAGCTGGTCTTTGTTAGCCTAGTACTGATATACGGCAGATCGTTTCTTGGTTATCAAGCAGGAACCGCGATTACGATTGATTTGCTCATAGTCATCTTATTTGTCTGCTATCTGATCAGCGATCGCAAAGGAATCACAAATTAAACCTAAAACAAGAGGTGCTATAAAGTGCTGCGTCGTTTTTTGGGTCAATATTTTGAGTCAATATCAAATGGCGCTCGTTATGTTAAGAAGCGTAGCAATTACAGAGAAAGATAGATTTACTTCATATTCTCTATAAGCGCTGTGAGACAATTACAATCAATTACAATAAAATACACGCAAGCAACGCTACGCATATTCATATTCATGAACGCCACAACAAACATTCAGTCATTTTCTGCCGACGATTTCGCTAATGCCCTTGCCGAACATAATTACGAGTTTGCAGTTGGGCAAACGGTGAAGGGCAAGGTAGTGTCAGTTGAAAGTAGTGGCATTTATGTCGATATTGGCGCTAAATCCCTAGGTTTTCTTCCAATTGAAGAAGCAACTCTCAGCAGTTCTTCGCGCTCTAATGAAGCTTTCTCGATTGGCAATGAGCACGAATTTCTGATTATTAGTAGCCAGAATGCTGATGGTGAAGTAAAGCTATCGGTGCGCCGATTGTTATTTAAACAAGCTTGGGAAACTCTACGCACTTACCAAGCTGAGTCTACAGTTTTTCAAACTAAGGTAATCGGTACTAATACTGGTGGTGTAATTGTTGATTCAGTGGGATTACGTGGCTTTGTGCCGCGATCGCATCTTTCTGATACTTCTGATCTTGCTAAATTGATTGGCAAAACTTTACCTGTAATGGTTTTAGAAGCCGATGAAACTCGTAAAAAGTTGGTGCTATCTAATCGTCAAGCCGTTAAACTTGCCGCAATGACTCAACTTGCCAAAGGACAATTGATTACTGGCAAGGTTACTAACATCCGTCCATTTGGCGCTTTTGTAGAGTTTTCTGGAGTGTCAGGATTGTTACACGTTAAAGAAATGAGCCAAAAGTCAGTCGGTGACCCTACCCGTCTGTTTCAACTGAATGACATGATTAAGGCGGTCGTAGTTGATATAGATGAGTCGCGCAATCGCATTGCGTTGTCTACCAAAATTCTTGAACTTCATGCTGGTGAAATGCTGGATAATTCAGCGCAGGTATTTGCTGAGGCGGAAGAACGTCTAGAGAAAAATATCAGCAAGCTCTGGGAAGCTTAATTAGTAAAAAGCCAAAAATTAGGAGCACCGCTCCTAATTTTTGGCTTTTTTAATTTTTTTAGTAAGAGTAATCAACTTGAGACTTAAAATACTAATAGTTAATAGCCTTATAAAAATCTGCAATCAAAATCAAATTTATGGAAACTAATTTTCTCGGTCTTCTAGCTACTGTCCTAGCCGTATTTGTACCTACTGTTTTCTTGCTAACCCTGTATATTCAAACAGCTAGCCGTGAAGAAGGTCAAAGTATCAATAAATAGATAAAAAGTATCAAAAATAAAAAGCACAGCCAAATGGCTGTGCTTTTTATTTTCAATAAGTACAAAGCAACATAATAATCAACTACATGGATTGACTAGTAATTCATGCAGCTATTTCTTGGTAAGTTTCAAGCTGGATCTGACTTTGTTGAAAAAGGTAATTAACAATAGCAAATAAACTTTTTAACTCGAAAATACTAGAGGGTGCAGGATGGTGCGTAAACCTGTTTCCTTCCAACTTGCCGAACTCCCAATTAATGCCATTAGAGACAATCCCGAATATTGCGATCACAGATTCCCCGTTTAAACGCTGCGCCGCCACCATTTCTGCTAAACACTAATTAAAATCGACATCTTCGTAAATTGAGGCGATCGCACACTCAAAACCAATACTAGAAAGTTCTACGCGATCTTTTTCTTCAAAAACTTGTAATTCCCACAAACCACGATCATTTATGCGGAATGATTCGACTAAAATATTTTCGGAACCGACTAAAACATATTCTTGCAAACTTTCGATCTTGCGATATAGTGCAAATTTGCCACCGCGATTATATGCCTCAGTGCTAGGCGATAGGACTTCGATGATTAACTTGGGATAGTAGATGGCATTAACTGCATTGCGATCGCGATCATCGCAAGTTACTGATAGATCGGGATAAAAAAACTCCTTTTGTCTACCGATCCCGATTCTGGCATCAGAGCCAAGAAGACTACATTTTTTTCCACGAACGTGAGGGCGTAGTAATGCACCCAAATTCATCGCGATTTTACTATGGTTAATCGAGCCACCAGCCATAGCGAAGACTTCCCCATTAATATACTCATAGCGAATTTCTTGGCGTGATGACCACTCAAAATATTCATCAGGCGTTAGCTTTGGAGAATATGCAAGCATTATTTTTTCCTGTTTTAGGCTACTAATTCTTGATAATTTTCTAGCTCAATTCCACTTTGACAAAAAAGATAATTGACCGTATCGAATAATTTCTATTAATTGATTATCGCTCATAGCGATCGCTTGTCAGTGCATTTAAAATGCGATCGCTTTCATTTGAGCGGCGTTGGGGACTGTCTCATTTATTTATGTTACTCTCAAGATTAATGGCGAATAAAACTTTGAGGAAAAGCTGATGACACAGGCTTACTTAGAGACACAGGATATCCACGAATCAGTCATCGCTAATAATTCCCTTGATTCACTTACTGCGCTCTATGAATGTGACTTTAATCTCTGGGTTGAGTCAATCGCCAAGCTATTGCGTGAAGGCAGATTAGCAGACTTAGATGTGAGGAATTTAATCGAAGAAGTGGAATCGATGGGAAATAGTGATAAACACGCTTTAAGTAGTGATTTAGTCGTGGTTTTATTACATTTGCTTAAATGGCAATGTCAACCGAACAAACGTACAAGAAGCTGGGAAAAAAGTATCGCTGAGCATCGTCGTCGCATTGATGAACGCTTTGAAGTTAGTCCTAGTTTGAAAAGATATTATTTGCAAATATTTGATAAATGCTATCGAAATGCAAGAAAACAAGCCAAAATTGAGACAAGATTACCTTTAGCTCATTTCCCTGAGATTAGCCCTTTTACTTCTGAGCAGGTACTTAATGAGGACTTTTTGCCTGAATAGGCTAATTTCCATAAATGTCTGGAGCGCGAACGATGAGTGTACAAATATCAAAAATAGCTGCTGCCATATTTTTAGCCTCTGCGATCGCAATTACGCAATTAATTGATTATTACTCATGGCGATCATTGATCGCCACATTTACATAGCGATCTCGTCCTGCTTTTGGTTGTTCTGGCGTTAAGATCGATTCAGGTTATTTGATTCAGTCACTGCAACATCTCCTTTTGTAGTCTGCTTATTAAAGTTCAAGAAAAATGGCAGGTGTGATAATTTGAATATCTCTGAATGGATCTAAAACTAATAAATCGCGATCGCCTGTGATCAAATATTCAGCTTTTCCATTAACAGCTAGTTCGAGGATTTTATCGTCTTTAGGATCTCGACAAGCTGAAAATGATTGTACGATTTCTACATTCTCTACTGTTTCGATGAAATCCTTAAGAAATTCATCCCGTGCAGCTTTGGAGATATATTTATCAAATTTTGGGCGGTTAAATATATCTTGAATTTCTACAAGTGTATCTGTAGACATGAGAATTTGCCCCATCGCAAGAGCTTTATCAAAAGTTTGTCGGGTAGTAGATTTCTTGAAAAGTGCTGCACTTAAAATTATGTTGGAGTCAAGTACAAGTCTGATTTTATTCATTGATGATTGACTGCAAGATTTCTGGCGTTAGTCCGTTGGCTTCGGCTTCGTCGCTCAGTTTGTCCATTGTGGTTTGTAAAGTACTAATTTTTAGAGCTTGTCGCATCCATTGATTGAGCAAGTTCTGAATCTTTTGTTGCTGTTCGGGCTGTGAGGATTGGAAGGCTTGGGCGATGTCTGGATCGAACTGAATGGAGAGTGTTGTCATAGTTTTTAAAATGGAATTGGTCGATTTATAGTAAATGGTTTGCTCGATTATACAAAGCTTAGCGCTTGGTGAGGGAGCAGAGAAAGCGCCACAGGAGTAGTGCGACTAGGTATGCGAGAAATAAAGGGAAGGCAAATAAGCCAATGCAGAAACATAGAGCGATTTGCCATTTACCTCGCTGAGCAAAGCGAATGATTGATGTATACCAATTGTTATAAAGTCTGGCAAGTAGAGGCAATCCAAGTTCTTTAAAAATTTCATTTGCACTATCTAATGTAGTAAATCCTTCCTTATCTCTTCCAATTTGATGATAAGCATTAGCAAGATTTGTTAATGAATTTGCTTCACCATGCTTGTCACCAATTACCTGTGCATATTGAGTTCTGCGATCGCCTCTTTGCGCCCCTGCATATGCTCAAAGGACGGCTTCCAATCATCAAGCAACACATCGCGATCGGCATGATTGACAATTTTAAGCGTGTCAACCTTTTCAATATTGTATTGATCACGCCCATAGTTGTCGTATTGCCGAGACATGGTTACGACCCACCAATTTTGGGATTGCCTTGGATAGTTTCGATGTTGATCTGATCGCGCCCGTAGTTGTTGTATTCCCGACTTGAATTGTTCTGGTTTTGAATATTGATAATTTGTTGGGCAATCTGCCTTACTTCCTTAGCAAAAGTCTCATCCTCATCCAACTCAAGGTCTAGATATTTGGTAACTTTTTCCAGCGCTGCGGAATTACCCTCTTTTTCGACCTCAGCTAAGGCTTTTTTGGCACGTTCATTGCCTTGAAATTTTGCTTTAATTTTGTCGCGCAGATTTTTTACTAAGTCGATAGCACCACCAACTGTTTTCTTCGCAATTTCCCCCGCACCAGATTTAACAAATTCGTTAAATGCAAGTTCGACAAGCTGAGCCGCAGCGATCGCCGTTGTCGTTGTTATTACTGGTTCCATCATCCTAAGCCTCTGGGGAATATGTAAATTTTTTCTGTTTAGCGATCGCAATTATGTAAGCTGGCTCCATATTCATACCTCACGATTTAAACTGATTTTCTCATGATTATGGCTAAGCAATAATTTAATAAAAAACAAAGACTGGCACAGTAAGCAAATCTCACCGTACCAGTCTTTAGTTTTAAAGCCTTTTTTTGATTAAGGTGCTAGAGCATTGCCTCTCAGCAAACTACCGATCGTTTTGGCGGTAATTTTTAGCTGCGTGAATGGATTGGCTGGCACAACGGTTTTGTAAAGATAGCTGTCAAAAGTGAGCTTCTGCACATCCTTGTCAGCACACATTTCGACAAAGGCTTCGCGAGTCGCATTTGTGGCATAAAACACATTCTGAAGAATGTCTAGAACTTTGTAAGTTAAGCCATATTGTTTGTCCCAACGCTTAATATAAACTTTGAGATCAGCTTCAGTGGGAATGCGCTTGCCAGCTTCAGCAACTTCCACGATCGCTTCGGCACACATCCGACCAGACTTGGCTGCAAAGTAAATACCTTCGCCGCTTGATTTGGTTACATAGCCAGCCGCATCGCCAACCAGAGCAATCCGACCAACTACACGGCGAGGTCTTGGATGTTCAGGAATAGGGTGAGCTTCGACTTTGATCACTTCACCGCCTTCAATTCTGGGCAAGGCGCGAGCGCGAATACCTGCTTGCAGCTTTTTGATCAGCTTTTGGTTCTTGTGCATCGTACCAGTCCCAACTGCCACGTGATCGTATTTGGGGAACACCCACGCGTAGAAGTCGGGCGAAACATCGTCACCAACATACATTTCGGCGAGATCTTTGTAATATTCCATTTTTTCAGGCGAAATACGAATGCGCTCTTGGAAGGCGATCGCGTAGTTATAATCACCAGCGTCCATTGCTTTCGCCACGACTGAGTTAGCGCCATCAGCACCAATAATCAGATCGACTTCAAGACTACGCATGACACCTTCATTGCCGCCACTAGCAAAATCTGAATAACTCAGAACGTATGGCTTCTTGCCATTTTCCGTAATCTTAATGTCGAGAATCCGACCATTGATCAGCTTTGCACCGAGGCTAGCCGCGCGATCGCGTAAAAAAGCATCTAAAACTTCACGGCGACACATACCGATATATTCATCGGGATTGTCGAGCTTAATGTCTACTTCCACATTGCTGGGAGAGATCATTTTCATGTTGCGGACGCGGCGATCAATGATTTCATCAGGCAAATCAAATTCTTTAACCATACATAGAGGAATTGCTCCACCACAGGGTTTGGCGTTGTCTAGCTTCCGCTCAAATATGTAGGTTTCAATCCCTGCCTTAGCTAACGTCTCAGCCGCACATGAACCAGCAGGTCCGCCTCCTACAATAGCAACTCGTAATGTCAAAATGCGCTCCTAAAGCTATATCTAATCAGGTTTTAACTATATGTGGATGTTAGCATTGCCTATAGAGCGATCGGGGCAAAATTGACGAATATTAACATTTGTATTGTTTTGTATACCGTGTTTCAAAAAAGAGAAGTGCAAAAAGCTTCACTCTTTTTAAGCTTTATAAAACACTTTATAAAACAATTACTGCTTAAAGTTAGGACTGAATAGATGCTGTGTTAGCTTTTAACTAAAATCCTCGTACACAAATCTAAATATGAAATATCTAACAGATGCGATCGCTAGTATTTCCTCGCGATTGGTTGTCCGCTCGGCAACGTTAATAATTCTGCTTAGTGCGATCGGCTCGATCATTGGAGAGGCAAGCGTCAATCCTAGTGAAGCAGCTGAAACTGTCAATTTTAGATTTAATGTTTTTGAAATTTCGGTATCTGTTGATGACTTAGAAGTTTTTGCTAAAACTGGAGAACAGCGTGGCGCACTTAATACTTTCTCTCGATATATTTCTGGGTCAGACTTGGCAACTTTTCGTCAAGCTTTAGTAAGAAGAGCTGATATTCCTATAGTCGTATTGTCTAGATTTTTATATACATCTCAAGGTGAGAGATCGCTAGATATTTTAGGAAACCTTATTAAAATTGCCCCCGATCTATCAGGTAATCGGGCGATTCGGGCTGCCGCAGTTCTAGCGACAGCCGACAAGCAGAATGGTTTGACTTTATTGAATTTCTTACGCAAATTTCCTACGTCAGATATCTATTTCGATCTTCAAGAAGGGCTGCAAACAGTTGGTGAATTGAGTGATTTACTCCAAAACAATCAAAAAGTTGTGCAATTGATCAATAACGAAGCAACTAAACAGGCTGCATCTACAAATCCAAATCCATCCATACCGTCATCTTTACCAGTGCCTATCCAGTTAGCTGACTTACGTAAAGCAGGTAGCTTGAAATGGGATCGATATAGCCTTAAAGCGCCAGCATTAAGCAGTAAATATGAAATTCCATTTTATTTGTTTGTTCCCAAACTCACTAATGCTAATCGTAAATCCTCCATTCCTGCGATCGTTATTTATCCAGGGCTAATCTCTAATCGTGAGCCATTGCTCTATCTTGCCGAGCATCTTGCCTCTTATGGATTTGCAGTTGTTTTGACGATTTCGCCAAATAGTAGTGCAGAACAATTAGATAAATTAATTATTGGTGCTGCCAGTGAAATTGCGCCACCAGAGAGCTTTATTGAGCGCCCACATGATATAACTGCGGTTCTAAATTATCTAGAGAAATCACCTCAGACAAATAATATCAATTGGAAAAATGTGGGCATGATTGGGCACTCTTTTGGTGGCTATGCGGCTCTAGCTTTGGTAAGTGATGCTCAGATCCAATTCGCTGATTTAGGTGAAGTCTGTCAAGGGAAATATAAATGGAATGCTTCGTTGTTATTGCAATGCGTAGCCCTAAAATTACCTAGGCAAACGTACAAGTTAGGAGATCCACGTATCACTGCCGCGATCGCAGTCAATCCTGTGACTAGCTCTGTATTGGGTAAGCCTTCTTTAAGTAAAATTACTGTACCGATCGCGATTGTTGGCAGTTCAGATGATACGTTTGCGCCGCTTGTTGCTGAACAAGTCGTGCCTTTTACGTGGTTAACTACCGCAAATCGTTATTTAGTTTTACTAAATAGAGCAGGACATACGGCAGTTACAGCAATCACCTCGACCGATCGCCTTAGTCCTGAAATAAGCAATGTTCTCGCAGGACCAAATCCCATCGCTTCACAAGATTATCTGAAGTTACTAAGTGTTGCCTTTTTCAAAACTCATCTACTCCAAGAGGCTGGCTATGCCGACTATCTTACCTCTGAATATTTTGCGAGTATATCCACTCCATCTGCCCAAGTAAGTTTGTTGCGATCGCTCAGTATTGAACAAATTGATGCTGCGATCGCTAATAAATAGTGAGTAATGTTTCACAATAGACGTTGTTTCTTAATACTTCTTAACAAGCGATCATAATTTCTGATTATAGCTACCCATAAACTTAAGACTAGTCGTAAAATAGGCAGTCAGACAGGTATATGAACTGCAATTTATCAACAAATCATTTAGCCGAATTTAAGAAAGCAGCACAAGACTTATGGTAGCTACCCCCTCTAAACCCGAAGTAATCCAGTCAAACCAAAAGGTTAACGGGACTGGTCGTCGCGATAGCATTTTGACCCCGCGCTTCTACACGACTGATTTTGAAGCGATGGCAAATATGGACATCTTCGATCTGAAGCCAGAATATGAAGCTATTCTCGAAGAATTCAAATTTGACTATAACCGTCGTCATTTTGTCCGCACCGCTGATTTTAATCAGTCTTGGGATCATATTGATCCTCAAGTAAAAGAACATTTCCGTGTTTTTCTAGAAGGATCTTGCACTTCAGAATTTTCAGGTTTCCTGCTTTATAAAGAAATTGCAATCAAAATCAAAGACAAAAACCCACTCATGGCAGAAATATTTAGCCTAATGAGTCGTGATGAAGCCCGTCACGCTGGTTTCTTGAATAAGGCAATGCCAGACTTTGATTTACAACTCGATCTTTCGACATTATCAAAAACTAAGAAATATACCTACTTCGCACCGAAGTTTATTTTCTATGCTACCTATCTCTCCGAAAAGATTGGCTATTGGCGTTATATAAAAATCCATCACCATTTCCTCGCTCATCCAGAATATCGCCTTTATCCAATTTTCAATTTCTTTGAAAATTGGTGTCAAGATGAGAGTCGTCACGGTGATTTTTGTAGCCTTCTCCTCCGCAGCGAAACTAATAACATTAAAGGTGTCAGAGCTAATCTTTGGAGTAAGTTCTTCTTGCTATCTGTATTTGCAACTATGTATCTCAATGATATCTGTGTTCGCAATGAGTTTTATGAATCTATCGGTATGGATACAAGAAAGTATGTCGAGGAAGTTCTCCGTGAAACCAATCGCGATGCAGCCAAAGCTTTCCCTGTAATTCTAAACTTAGAAAATCCTAAGTTCTGGGCTTGCCTCAAGAAGTGTGAAGCGAACAATGCTAAGTTGGTGCAGATTGATGAATCTAATAATCCTGAATGGTTGAAGAAGATTCAAAAACTACCTCACCTTGCAAACAATGGTTTGCAGCTATTGACGATGTATTTACAACCTGCTATCCCTAAACCAAAGGGTGTAGTTTTGTAAGGTGTAAAGTATAAAGGAAAAAGGGAGTGCTAAGCGCTCCTTTTTGCTTTTGGATTAAGTTAAAATGTGCTTGTATGACTGACAGAATCACAAATAATGTGAATCCAACGCACGATGATGTTTCGTAGCTATCATATGAAACACTATGATTGGCTCACTCAATCCTTTTAAGGTGACAGAACTCTGTTCGTAAGTGTAATGTTTTGCGATCGCGATCGCTTTGGCCTCACTAAGCAATGATTCAGTGAATACGATGTCATTCCCTTGACTAAGTCCTTCTACTCTTGCAGCCGTATTAACTGTTGTGCCGAAGTAGTCAGAGCGATCATTAAGAGTAACGCTAATACAGGGGCCCGCATGAACTCCTACTTTAAGAATTAGTTGATTGTTAGTAGATTCGATAGTGTGATTAAAATTCGCCATTTTTTCCTGCATGGCGATCGCTGCTTTGATCGCATCATCGGAAGAGGTGAATGTTGCCATAATTGCGTCCCCAATCGTTTTAATTACTGCTCCATTATGTTGATCGACAATTTCAAATAGAAGCATGAAATGTTGATTGACTAAACTATAGGCTTGAGAATCACCTTTTTGACTATATAGAGCCGTAGAGCCAGCTAAATCAGTAAATAAAATTGTCACTTGCCGAATCAATAAACTTTCATTCGGAGGCATAGTTTCACGGGGAAACAAGTCGCGAAACATTTGCACAGTTAAAAGGCGATGTCCTGAAACTACCCCATACTTTGCGTCGATCTGATTGCGAAATGCTTGGTCGTCAGCCTTTTGTGTTAGCGATCGCAATCGTTCATCAATACTAAAGGTGACGCGCACCTGTTGATCAGCCTCTGACTTGTGCTTATTATGACATACAGGACAAATATGCCAAGTTTTGAGCTTGCTTAGTTGATTTGCCACAAAATCAATCCCTTGACATTTTGGGCATTGAATATCCCAATTAAGAGTGACAATTCCTTCTTTTAGAGCGCCTACTAAAATCTTTAAGGTTTCGTTCTCAGAGAGATGTAACTGTTCAGCAATTAAGCGTGGATTGGTATGATAGAGCGCTCGGCTATCTTGACTTTGTAAAAAAGCAATAAAACGATCCTGTTCCCCTGTACCAATTTCATACTGACTCAAAGACTTTACAGCTTCGGCGATCGCATTATTCGTATTCTGTCTAGCTGACTTAAAGAGTTTTAGCATAGTTGAGCTTTACAATATCGCTAAAGTGATAAATTAAATTTGATGGGTTCCGACCTAATGCGTCTCTATCTTGCTTCTCAACCCCTCTAAGAATGCTTAATTTTTGAAGTTATTAAGAATGTCTGGCTCTTTACGTTTCTATAGCAATTATATAGCCTTCTGAATCAAATGAATCAAATAGATATCAGCACATTGAATACGGTTTTGCCAAATGACAAGTCTGTACAGTGGCTGCAACATTCTCGAAATAGGTTAATCTCTTTCATGGGTTTTGTTTTTGATATGGTTATCTTTTATAAACCTCCTTCCTGTCTACTTTTGCAACTTTTTGTCCTGTACTAAGAGTGAAGTCATATGTCACATCTACGTCAAAACGTAATTACCAAAGATTGGGTCATTTTTGCGACAGAGAGAGCCAAGCGCCCACACGAGTTTGCCCGATCGCTAGATGAAATTCCGCCAGAGATGCCGATTTATAAACACAACTGTCCATTTTGTAAAGGTAATGAAAACCCATTAGAGACAGAATATTTGCGGATTGAAGACGGACACGATTGGCGAGTAAGAATCATTCCTAATAAATATCCTGCGCTTTCGCCAATAGGCGATCGCATTCGTCATAGTGAAGGAATCCATCGTTCAATCACAGGTGTGGGATATCACGAAGTATTAATCGAACATCCTCATCACAATGCCATGATCGCTCTAATGGAAATTAGTGATGTGATCTATATTCTCAAAGCCTATCGTTATCGCTATAACATGATTAGCCAAGATAAGCGAATTGAAAGTATTATCATCTTCAAAAATCATGGTGAAGGCGCAGGAACATCACTAGAACATCCGCACTCGCAAATTACGGCCACTCCTGTTGTACCAACACAAATTCGCTATCGTATGACTGAGGCGACCAACTATTTTGATGATATGGGCGAATGTTTATTTTGTTATACACTCAGAGATGAACTAAATGCAAAAGAGCGAATTATTTTAGAAACAGAACATTTTGTTGCTTTTACTCCTTATGCGGCTCTTTCACCTTTCCATATGTGGATATTTCCGCGCTCTCATATTTCTTGCTTTGGCGAGATTAATGACTTGGAGTTAGCTGACCTCGCCTACGCACTAAAAACGGTTTTGGCAAAGCTCTTTTATGGGTTAAATAATCCAGCTTACAATTACATAATTCGCTCAGTGCCAACTGATGAGAAACAATCTGATTATTTCCACTGGTACTTAGCGATCGTGCCACGTCTTTCTAAAGCAGCAGGATTTGAGCTAGGGAGTGGAATGTATATTAATACAGCGATACCTGAAGAGAGTGCTAAGTTTTTGCGCGAGATAGATATACCGAGCCAACTTAAAACTTAATTTGATAATTGGTAACACCTGTACTTCTAGCTACTGTCAAAAGCGCTACTGCTGGACGCCGATCAAGATAATCAGTAATCTGTTTTGTATTGCTGATTAGTATTCCATTTAAACTGACAAAGCGATCGCCACGTTGTAAACCCATGCGGCTAGCGAGAGAATTAGGACGTACTTCATAAACCGTGAGATTAGCAGGATTTAGGATTACTCCCAACTGATGGCGTTCTGCTGATGGGGTAGATGCAATAGATGGTGAGGTAGGAATTTGTGAAGAGACTGAAGACGAAAACTTAGTTTGAGGGTTAGCAAGGCTTGCCGTGCGGTTAGATGTGGCATTGGGTTGAGTAAAAACGGCGCTACGAGTAATAAATTCTTTAGCGATCGCTGCATTTATAGCAAAGCCGATTCCTGTATTAGAACGACCATCAGGGCTGAAAATTGCACGGTTAACTCCAATAATTTCACCGCGAGAATTGAGTAAAGGTCCTCCTGAGTTTCCAGGATTAAGTCTAGCATCGGTTTGCAGATCCCCATTTTGAGCAACGCGGCTGAGAATACCAGTCGTAAGGGTTCCTGATAAACCAAAGGGACTACCGATCGCAAACACTTTTTGACCAACGAGAATGCGATCTCGATCAGCAAATGATAAGCTTGGAAAGCGATCGCTAGATGTGTTGCTAGGCAAAATCCGAACCAGAGCTAAGTCATTTTTACGATCAACCGTGATCACTTGTCCATTATAAGTTTTACCTTCAGTATTAATAATTCGTACATTGCCATTTTTCGCGTCACGAATTACATGTTCATTAGTAATCACCAGACCTTCAGGTGTAATAATGCTGCCTGAACCAGTGCTAGTAGTAGTTTTGATCGTCACCACCGCAGGATTTGCTGAGCGATAGACTTCCATTGTGATTTTTTCTTCAGGTTCAAAATCATTTGGTGCGGCAATGGCGGCGGTGACTTTGCCAAAGCTAGGAATACTTACTAATATTGCCGAAATAACGCCTAAGGCGATCGCTCTAGATTTCATTTGATTCTCGGTGGTCTGCATAATTCCTGTTATGCCAGTTTTGACGCGATCGCTGATCGCACAGTTCCGATAAATGCCTAAGCCATTTGTCGTATTGCTATACTTAAGAAATGATGACAAAAAGTACTTGCTATAGTGCTCGCTAGCATAATTACAGTAGATTGAGAACAAACCAAACTCAGATTTTTGTAAAAGCCCCGCTTCGCGGGGCTTTTACAAAAAATCTAGTGGTGGGTTTGTTAGGGATTTGCTGTAGGACAAAACGATGGCAGTCTTTCATCTTTGGATGTTATATCTTAATGAAAGTTGCGATCACTATATAATTGGGATTAGAGCCATTTTACTTAAAATACGAATGTGCTTATAAATATTCTTATAAAAAAGAATTAGGTATTAAAAATCGATAATGAATTCATCAGAGTTTTTTACAACTGGGGAAGTTAATCTCACAAATTGCGATCGCGAGGCAATTCATTTATTAGGTCAGATTCAACCACATGGCGTTTTGATTGTGATCAAAGAATCTGAATTAAAAATTGTTCAGATTAGCGAGAATACGGATTTTTTCTTTGGCATTCCCGCTAGTTCATTAATTAATCAACCTTTACAAAAATTATTTCCTCAGTCTCAGATTGACATTTTAGTTCCACTTCTTTTAGAAGAAAATTTAGAAATCGTTAATCCAATTAAGTTAACGTCTGAAATTAATAACAAGAAACATTTCTTTGAATGCGTAGTTCATCGTTCCGATAAATTAATTGTTTTAGAGATAGAGCCTTTATCTAAAAATTCAAGTTCTAATTTAGATTTTTATCATCTTGCCAAAGCTTCTGCCTTGAAGATCAGAAAAGCAAATGATTTTCTGGAAATGTCGAATTTGTTGGTTAAAGAAATTCAAAAAATAACTTTATATGATCGTGTATTACTTTATCGATTTGAACACGACCAAAGCGGCGTTATTGTTGCTGAAGTCCTATCTTGCCATAACGATCAACCTTTAGAACCTTTTCTAGGTTTGCATTACCCTGCATCTGATATTCCTATACAAGCGCGTAAGCTTTACTACAATAATTGGCTACGTTTAATTGTTGATTTAAACTGCCAGCCTGTTTCCCTTATCCCTGCAAACAATCCTATTACTAATAGCTCTTTAGATCTTAGTTTTAGTGTGCTTAGAAATGTTTCGCCTATCCATATAAAGTATTTAAATAACATGGGTGTATCCGCTTCTTTAGGTATCTCGCTGATTAATGCTCAAAAGTTATGGGGACTAGTAGTTTGTCATCATTACTCACCAAAATATATTAACTACGATACTCGAAAAATCTGTGAATTTTTAGGACAAATTATGTCCGTCGAAATTGTCAATAAACATGAAAAAGATTTTGAAAAATCTCTACAAAAAATTAAGTCTATTCAAATAAAATTGAAACAAGATATTCTTGCTGATAAGCAGATACTTAGCCAAGCCTTGCTTCAAGATCAAGAGAATCTATTAAATTTAGTAAATGCTCAAGGAGCGGTTATCTGCCTTGGCAATCAAATCTCAAAAATTGGAGAAGTTCCCGATCAAAAAAGTGTCTCTAAATTAATTGAATGGCTGAGAGTTAATAACTCCCAAGATATTGTTTATACAAATTGTTTAGGTGAACTTTATCCTGATGCAAGCGCAATTAAAGATCGAGCCAGTGGCTTATTAGCGATATCCATTTTTCTTAATCACACTGCTTATCATATTATTTGGTTCCGTCCTGAAGTTATCCAAACGGTAAATTGGGCTGGCGATCCAAACAAACCAATGCAGATCGAAGCTGATGGAAGTATGAGTCTTTCGCCACGTCGATCATTTGAGTTATGGAAAGAAACTGTTAGAGAAAAGTCTCTACCTTGGCAACAAGTAGAAATTGAGGCTGCTCTAGAGCTAAGAGGAACACTTATGCTCGCTGCATTGGATTTTTCGCAACAAGCTCTTAAGCAAGAAGCTAACCGAACGGAAGTTGCAAGTCGTGCGAAAAGTGAATTTCTGGCTCGGATGAGTCATGAATTACGGACTCCTCTCAATGCAATCTTAGGCTGTACGCAATTAATGAATCGTGATACTTCTCTAACTACCCAAATTGAGGAATACGTTCATATCATTAGTCACAGTAGTGAACATTTGCTAAGTTTAATTGATGATATTTTAGAGATATCAAAAATTGAAGCGGGTCAAATTACGCTTGAAGAAACTGGTTTTGACTTTCATCTTTTTCTGCACAATATTTTAGAAATGCTACAACTTAAAGCGCAATCTAAAAATCTCCAACTAAATTGCGAACTCTCTCCTGATTTACCTCAGTACATTAATGCTGATGAACGTAAACTGCGCCAAATTTTGCTAAATCTTTTAGGAAATGCGATCAAGTTTACAAGTGAAGGTAGTGTAACTCTGCGTACTTCAGTGATTGATTTTGATGTGTCATTAGCAATTTATATTATTCATTTTGAGATAGAAGATACAGGCGAAGGAATTGATTCGGAAGATGTAGATAAATTATTTCAAGCTTTTGTACAGACCAAATCAGGAAAGAAAATAAAAGAAGGAACGGGACTTGGCTTGGCGATCAGTCAAAAGTTTGCCAATTGTATGGATAGTCATATTACCGTAAATAATATTTTACGTAAAGGAATGACTTTTAAGTTTGACATTCCAGTTCAGAGACTTCCCTTTATAGAATCTAAAGAGAATCAAAAAGTAGATTTACCCAAAAGTCCCACTCCAACATTGAGCGTAGTTATAAAAACCGAAAGTAACGAAAATCAAGCTAAATCTTTGCGGATTTTACTGGCTGAAGATAATCCTTTTAATCAAATGATTGCATTGCGGTTTTTAGTTCAACTTGGCTATCAAGCTGATTGTGCTGTTAATGGATTAGAGGTGTTGAAAGCGCTAGATCAAAAAACTTACGATTTAATTTTGATGGATGTGCAAATGCCAAAGATGGATGGACTGGAAGCAACTCGCCAGATACGACAAAGGGAGACTGCTAGGGAAGGTGTGAATTTAGCAAACCCGATCAAGATCATTGCCATGACCGCAAACGTGATGAAAGAAGATCGAGAAAACTGCCTAGAGGTTGGCATGGATGATTTTATTAGTAAACCTGTGCGTATAGAGGCTCTAGAAAAAATGTTTCAGAAATGGCAATTTTAAATTATCCATCTACAATAAAAGCTTTCATCACTTGCGGCTCTAAAATCTCATATCATCAATTTTTATGATCCAATCTATCGAATCTTTACTGCGATCGCTGCCAAATTGGTTTTACCAACTTGAACAATGGGCAGATGCCTTAGTGAATAGCCAACTTGATCAAGCCTCATGGACAAGTGTGGGCGTGGTGTTTTTAGCAGGGCTAGTTACTAGCCTCACCCCTTGCACCTTATCGATGTTACCGCTCACAATTGGTTATATTGGCGGCTATGAATCTAAAAGCACATGGAAAGCAGCGTTGCAATCAGCTTGGTTTTGTTTGGGCTTTGCGATCGCTTTGACAGGTTTCGGCTTAACCGCTGCTTTGCTCGGCAAGATCTATGGACAAGCCGCTTGGGGTTGGTCGGTAGTGATGGGAATAATTGCGATCGCGATGGGATTGCAATTATTGGAGGTGATTTCCTTCCGTATGCCCAGCTTTGGTAATTGGGAAGTCTCGTCAACTTTGCCGAAGGGATTGCGATCACTATTGATTGGTTTATCTTTTGGATTTGTAGCCTCGCCTTGCAGTACACCAGTATTAGTAACTCTTTTAGCGTGGGTGTCGGGTTCAGGGAACTTGTTGGTTGGCACTGAGTTTTTATTAGCTTATGCGATCGGTTCAGTATTACCTTTAGCGATCGCTGGCACATTCACAGGAGTCATTAAACAGTTTTTAGAATTACGCCGTTGGTCAAGCTGGTTAAATTGGGGAAGTGGACTTATTCTGATTGGCTTTGGTACACTTTCCATTTTAAGTAAGATTGCATAACAGACCAACCATGATGCTTCGCAACACTTTGCCTTTTGAGCTATTTTTGAGTTACCAAGAGTTCTCAAATCTTTCCCAAAGGCTTTGTAATCTCGGCTCAGTAGAACTATCGGTAAGCACAGAAGCAACTACAGAACGAATTTTTAATAGATTACTAAAACTGGCGCGGATAAAGATTTTGCCAGAGGCAACTGACTTATCGAGAGACTCTCTCCCAAACATTACATCGCTTAGAGCATCGCCTGTACTCTCAAAAGCATTATCTAGATCAGGATCGGCGGTGGAAATTTTGAGATGTAATTCTTGACCGCCTTCAGCTTGTAGATATATACGCGTATCGTCAATCGCGATTGTTGCAGATTTACCAGAGGCGGCGCGGACGATCGCAGCCCATGTGTCACCTTGGCGATCGCGCAAGATTTCGACTAATTCTAAAAGCAGATCGCAAAGCAGATCGGCGCGAGATGATAAAGAGATTGTCATGATTGCAAAAAAAAGATTTAAAAACTGCAATGATTATAGAATTATTTAGATGACTATCAGTTGAAGGTGCCTTCTGTCAAATGCAAAGAACAGGCGCAAAAGCGGCGATCGCTTCTCTTTGGACTGTATCTGACGGTGGGACTCAAGCTTTAATGGATGTTTTTTATGGAGAGCTAAGTAGGGCTTGCTGAAAAAGTGATTAAGCAGCAAGGGTAGTGTTGTAGATCTGTGGAAACGAATTTAGACGACACGACAAAATTCAAGTTGATTGATGAATAGACCAATAACAATATCGTGCATCATAATGGATTTGGAGAAGCAGATAGTTTTGCGAACTAATCTTTTGATGCGAGTACGCATTGTCAGGTGCTTACGTTCAATCTTTTGAGTATTGCGTTTGCCCACAGTATGTTCAGCAGGATGAAGATGTCGTGCATAGGCTCCCCATCCATCTGTATAAAATTGATTAATCCCAAAAGGTGCTAATAAAGCTTTGAGTTTCAGAAATGCTTGGTCTTCATGAGATTCTAAGACGTAGGCTAAAACCGTTCCTGTTGAATGGTCAATAGCGTGCCATAACCAACGTTGCTGTTCTTTAGACTGTACAAAACTCCACATTTCATCTGCTTCTGCTTCTAAGTCTTCCCATTGGCAAAGCTTGACGATAGTTTGGGTTGCTTCAAGTTGAGTGAGTCTTTCTTCATTGATAAACTTCAGATTTGAGCTTTTTTTTTAATTCTCCAATCACCGTTGATGTACTAATCTTGAGAACACGGGCTGTATCATGGATACCACTACCATTGATTGCCATTTCGCTAATTTGTTGTTTCACCTCTGGCAAACGACCTCGATAAGTGTAATTCAGCATAAACGTACAACGTTGACACTCGGAATTACGACATTTATAACGAGGTTTTCCCTCTCCTGATAAACCATGTCTGACGATATCGCTACTTTGACAACTTGGGCAAAGTACTGGTTCCAATACCATTCAATTTTCTCTCTTCAGTAACTTTATCTATTATCTACCGTTTCCACAGATCTACAACACTACCAATGTTCCTCCGACTAGTCCGTGTTCACCTAGACGAACATACTTACCATCAAATCTTATGATTTTTGCCCATGCTCTATTATTATGTTGTATTTGTCCTCCTACAGCTTTTCTAAGTTTATCTTCATCACCATTCGTATATTTGTAAAAAAGCGGCAGTGAAAATATCATGTTTTTACACTTTTTAGATTAGCGAAAGTTCAATTTTTCCATCTTTACCGATAGTCCCCATCTGCTTAATCTCTGTAAACATTGACTGCACCTATAATTTCTATGGATATTTGGATATTTTAGCAATAATTGTTCTGGCGATCACCATGCTCAGTAGTTTGTAAACAGGCGAGCCAATCTTTGTACGATTTCGCAAACTATTTGTCGTGTGATGCGATCACTGATTTGTTAGAGATTGAAAGATATTGCGATCTCATTGCTTTTTGATATTTTGCGAACTATTTGTCGAGTGATGCGATCGCATATTTTATTAGAGATTGAGAGATATTACGATCGCTAAAGTCCTAATCGAATTGTGAATATACTGCCTTTACCAAGTTCGCTTTTGACTTGGATACTGCCCTGATGCGACTTAGCGATCGCCATAGCAATCGCCAACCCCAGCCCAGTTCCGCCTGTTTCGCGAGAGCGATCGCTATGGGCACGATAAAAGCGATCAAAAATATGCGGTAAGTCTTCATCAGCAATACCAATACCGTTATCCTCAATGCGGATTATCGCCGTGCGATCGCTCTGTTCTAGTAACACTTGGACTTTGCCATGTTCTTGTGTGTAATGGATTGCATTAATGAGGATATTAGAAATCAGTCGATAGATTTGTTCTTCGTTACCAATAATATAGATGGGAATATCGCTCACAATTTGCAGATAGAGATTGATTTTTGATTGCACCGCGATCGCTGCTACTTCTTCTATCAAGTCGCTAATCATATCGTTGAGACAGCAGGATTGCTTTTGGATTTGCTTTTGGATTTGCTTTTGAAGAGGAATTGCCTGTACTTCCATGCGTGACAACATCAGCAAATCTTGCACTAGTTGCGAGAGGCGAATTGTCTGGCGATCAATAGTTTGTAGAGTTTCTCGTGATTCTAGCTCTGAAACTACATCGCTCAAAAGCACAGACTCGACCGTCGCTCTTATTGAGGTGAGGGGCGTGCGAATCTCGTGCGCGGCATCGGCAGTGAATTGCTGAATTTGTTGATAGGAGGAATAGACTGGGCGCATAGCTCGACCTGACAAGTACCAGCTAGCAATGCTAACTAATAAAAATGCGATCGGTAATCCTGTCAGTAAGGCAAGTTTTGATTCATCCAGATGTTTGTCATAACCGTGGAGCGATCGCCCTACTTGCATATAGCCCCAAGACTGTCCAAGATTGTTCTTTAGCAGCAGCGTAACTTGATGATAACGATGACCTCTGCCATCTTCTAAGGTTTGCCAAACCATTTCTTTAGGACTAAATGGAACTCCTTCTAATTGACGACCAACTGTTGCCATCACTTGCCCTGAACGGTCTAGCAGCCTTATGTAATAACCTTCTTGCTGAGTAACCCCCAAAACATGGCGATCGCTTTCCTGTTCGCATTTTTCGTCCGTAAGACAGAGATTGGGCAAAACTTTCCGCACATTTGAGTCAATCCGTCCTGATTGTTGTAAATTTGGTTCCAAAGCATCATGAAGATTACCAGAAACCACTGCTAACTCTTGGTCAACTCCTAGCCAGTGAGCATGAGCCATTACCTGATAAGCACCAAGTCCAGACAAGCCTAAAATCGCTCCCATCACACCTGCATACCAGAGAGCCAGAGACATTCTTGCTTTAAAAAAGATCCTATTTTGATTCATGGGGAGCATTGAGGCGATAACCTAGACCATAGACAGTTTCAATTAATTTTTCATGCCCATATTCGGCAAGGCGACGGCGCAAGAGGCGGATTTGAGCAGCGACGACGTTACTCTCAGGTTCTGCTTGGATTTCCCAGAGGCGATTGATAATCTGTTCGCGTGTCAAGATTTGATTGGGATGTTGCATGAAGTATTCCAAAAGCTGAAACTCTTTGGCAGTCAGTTGAATGCTATGGTAACTACCATTTCTTTCCTGTGAGGTAATCGTAGAAGTACTGTAATCGAGAACGAGATTTGCGATCGCTAATTGTGTGGATTGGATCTGAGGCGATCGCCTTTGTAAGGCTCTCAGTCTAGCTAATAGCTCCAACATTCCAAAGGGTTTAACTAGATAGTCATCGGCTCCTGCGTCTAGTCCTTCTACGCGATCTTCGATCCGATCTTTTGCCGTGAGAATTAATACAGGAAGCGGATTTTTATCCCTGCGTAAACGTTTACACAGATCTAATCCTGAAAGATGTGGTAACATCCAATCTAAAATCGCTACTCCATATTCTGTTGGCTTCTGGTCTAGATAATTCCATGCTTCTCTACCATCTTGTACCCAGTCAACGACATATTTCTCCTGCTTGAGACTGCGCTGGATCGCATTCCCCAAGTCGATTTCATCTTCAACCAGTAAAATTCTCATGGCTATCAACCTGTCAACACGCTTTACACTTTAGCGATTCTCCTTGGCAAAGAGAATCGCTAAAGTGAGATTATTATCTCACACCATTAATCGTAGGTATGAATCCTTGCAATTTCAATAGGTCTACCCTCTGAAGAACTTGGGAATAGCCAGATTGCGCCTTGTCCCCAACGGCTAGAAACGTTTAATAATTTGACATTCAGGACTGTTCCTGATGTAACAGGTTGTGAAAACGCGATCGCTACTTTCTTGTCAACGATTGATGTTGTAGTGTCGAGTTTGCGACCAGTTTGATCGTAAACTTCAACTCTACTAGCAGAGATTTGATTAGGGAGATCGATTGATAAATCAGAGAGAGAAGGTCTAAGAACGTGTACTTCAAACCTGTAAGTAGTCGAAAGGACATGGGCATTGGTTGTATTAGCGACAGCGCTATTTAGATGGTTAACGCCAGCCTGCGAAAATCTTCCATCTGCTTTAGCCGCAGGGACAAAGGCAACGGAAGCTAAAATCAATGCTGCGGTATAAATTAGTTTTTTCATAGTCCTTAATTCCTTTTGATTTTTGAAGATTTTTATGCGCTTTGTTCTATTCTGATAGAAGATTATGAAATGGTCATGAAATCACTACAAATCAATAGCATTATTTATAAAATAGTGGCGAAACAAAGCACCACCTCTACTTTTGCGATTAGTTTTTGTTAGCTAATGAACGTTGCAGAGATGCCAAAGCGCAATTGTAATTGAGAATTGTTTTTTATCTTCCATTACGGGTGGAATGTGGGATCCAAGGAAAAAGTAGAGAGGAAAAAGGAAAAAATTAGAGTTCGGTATGTTTGCTTAAAAGTAGATAACCGCTTTTAACTATTGCGCTCAATCCATTTCATAATCCAAACAAATCATCAAACTATCCAATAAATTGGCAACTACATCAGCCGAAACAACACCAACATATTTTATCAAACGTTCCACAGATACACTACGAATTTGCAAAACATTTCCTGCTGAATCCACATCTAGCCCATTCCCATCCGTCTTGCAATATGGGAATTATATTGCGTCAACCAAATCTCGCTACGTTTAGGGATTTTCATCATCTTCTCAATCCTCATCATTTAACATCGCAAACTCAGTCAATTCGCGATCGAGTTCTTCCCAATCTTCTCGCGCCGTTTGTTCGATTAATTCTTCTAGTTCTGATGGCAACATAATTTCAAGGAAAAAGGTAGAGGAGATTTTGAGTCTAAAGATTTGTCACAGCAAATTCAATAAACTCCTCAGCTATCGAGATTTGCTCTTCTGCATCCATCACATTAAAAGTAGGCAAAATGTCATAATCTCCCTTACTCCGCTTATCTTGTGCGTCAATTAAGTGTCGATGAAATTTGATAGGGACTAAGCCAGTTTGAGCAAAATTTTGACCAAAAGCACCAATTGTTGAAGCATGACTGGAATAACTCAATCCCCTTGACAATAAAAACGCTTGAGCCACGTAAAACATTGCATAGTAAGCACGAGAAATTGCAAAATCAAAGGAGCTTTCGCCGCACAAAATCTTTGCAGCGCGTACACTTTCTTTAGCCTTTGCTATCAGCCCCTCTTGCTCCTCAGTCATAAAACCACGCCCTCACGACGCACATTCAAGAAAAACGGACTGTTTTCGTACAAATAACGACGAACAGGGACAAATACTCGCGAAAGTGTAACATTATGTTCGATAGAAAGCGAAGAAATCAAATGACTTGTCACCGCAATTTCTTGGCGATCGCTCACCTCATCGCGCAACACCACCAAAACATCAATATCCGAGTCAACTGTAGCCTCACCCCGCGCTACGGAGCCATATAGTACTAACGACGCTAGGCGATCGCCATAGATATTTTGCAATTGCAACTTCAGTTCTTGCAAAATATCTTGAATATGAGAGCTAAGTTTAATTTGTTTCATTTTCTTCACGACTATTTACTTGCATATACCGATAGTGCCATCGGTCAGCGTTGCACCACAAAAATTTGCTCCATTTAATACTGCACCTCGCAAATTTGCGCCGTTTAGATTTGCTCCTGATAGATTTGCCCGTTGTAAATTTGCACCGACAAAATCCGCGCCGCGTAAGTCAGATTGACTGAGATCGGCATCAACTAGCCGCGCACCATGCAAACGGGCTAAACGCAGATTTGCTCCCGACAGATCGAACTTAGTAAAATTGCGCTCTTCGCCGCCCCGATTGACGATTTCCCAAACTGTACGCCACTTGCGATCTAAGATCGTTTCTTCATTGATAATGCTTTCCCGCAAATTTGCTAGACGTAAATTTGCGTCTTCTAGATTGGCATCCGAGAGTTGCGCTCCTGCAAAGTCGGCTTCCGTGAGATTGGCTTTAGTTAGGTCGGCATAACGTAGATTTGCTTCGTTAAATTTGGCGCGAACGAGATTACTACGACGCAAGTTAGTGATAAATAAATAGGCTTGACTAAAGTTTACATCTTCTAAATTTCCACCCGCGAGATTGGCTTTCTCAAAATTCCCGCCTGACAAATCTGCTGCAACTAAAGTCTGCCCATCTAGACGCTGGTTGACTATTTTCCAGACTAGAAACCATTTAGGCTCAAAAAAGGTATCGCTATCGATTTTGCTTGATCGCAGATCGGCATGAAATAAATTTGCGCCTGCAAAAGTAGTCCCTTCAAGACTTGCCCCTTCAAGGTTTGCCCTTGTCAAATTTACATCACTAAAATTTGCTCTGCGGAGATCGGCTCGCTTTAGTCGGACATTAGTTAGATCGGCTTTTTCGAGATCGGCAAGTCCCAGATTTGCTTTTTCCAGATTTGCCCCTTCAAGTTTAGCGCCGATCAGTTTTGCAAATTGGAGATCAGCATTTTTAAAAGAAGCCTGATTGAGAATCGCTCGTTCGAGGTTAGCGTATTTCAGATTTGCCCGAAATAGATTCGCGCCTTCAAATTTTGCTTCAACTAAATTTGCATTCAAAAAATCTGCTCCTGACAGTAAAGCAAACCGTAGATCTGCACCGAGCATATTTGCGCGCATAAACTTTGCCCCGTCTAGCTTTGCTCCCCGCAGATCAGCTTTGCGAAGATCGGCATCTCTGATATTTGCACCAATCAAATCTGCACCCGCCAACCTTGCATCGGGTAAGTCACATTCTGAACATTCTTTGGTTTTAATCAGTTGATCGACATGATTTTGATTTGCCGCGAGGACAGAGCTAGCGGAAGCGATCGCCAATATCAGAGAAATAGCGATCGCGGTTTTGCTTATACCCATCCTTTTACTTCCATATCCATCATTGGTTTTTCGAGTTTAATATATTCGATTTTTGCGGCTTGCAAGATATGCTTCATTTGAACTGGTTCATTATGATCGGCAGCCATAAAAGCAGAATTAAGAACGATATTGCGAATATTACCACCAGCCACGCTTAGTTTGCCGAGTTTGATGTAATCAAGATCGCGGGTAGGGGTTTGGGTGGGAAAAGCTCTACGCCAGATTTCGGCGCGTTGCTCACTATCGGGAAAGGGGAATTGAACGACAAAGCGTAATCTTCGTAAAAAAGCTTGATCAAGCGAATTTTTAAGATTAGTAGTTAGTACTGCTAAGCCGCGATAAGCCTCCATTCTTTGTAATAAATAGCTAACCCCAACATTGGCATGGCGATCGTGACTATCCTTAACTTCAGTCCGCTTCCCAAATAGAGCATCGGCTTCATCAAATAGTAAAATCACGCCTCCACCTTCAGCCGCATCAAATATTCGCTTAAGATTTTTCTCAGTTTCGCCAATATATTTATCAATTACCGAACTCAGATCTATACGATAGACATCAAGTTGCAACTCATTGCCCAATACTTCTGCTGCCATTGTTTTACCTGTTCCGCTAGAGCCAGCAAAGAGAGCGCTAATCCCTAATCCGCGCCGACTCCTATCTGCAAATCCCCATTTTTCATATACAGTCATCCGCTGGCGCACATGAGCGGCAATGTCATGCAGGATTAACTTTTCCTTGCTGGGCAATATTAGATCATCCCAAGTCGCAGTAGTTTCTACACCCTTTGCTAATTCATCTAAACGAGGACGAGATTGAGCACGACAGGCATTCCAGAGTGACTTTTGAAATGGATAGTTTGACTCTGGATTATGTAAAATTTTAGCTTTGATGGCTGCGTTTTGAATATGGGTAGGTGAGAGATTAAAATAGGAGACAAGTTCATAGATTGAGTCTTGAATATCACTATCTACATCACTATCCACATCATTAAGAGCCTGTTCCCAAAGTGTCTGTTGTTCGACTATGGAAGGCGATCGCACATCAAAGGTAATGATCGTCCGCTGATGCTGACGGCGACGAGTTTGACTGCTAATAATTAATGGACACTTAAGAATCTCGATCAGATAGCCGATCGCCAGATCTTGATTTTGATTGGGAGCCTCATCGCGATCGCAGTCTAGCAATAAAGCAATATCATCTAGCATATATTCGCGATCGCACAGCGAAGCAATTAGCTGTAAGTTAATTAAATCATGGGGGAGAATGTTGGCAGGTATTTTGTATAAACTTAACCCTAAGTCATGACAAAGATGCGATGCGATCGCGATTTTGCTAGAGACATCTTCACCACATAGTTGCAAAACGGGCAGAAGTTCTATTGTGTCTGACCCTGTTTTATTAAGCCAAGTGGCGATCGCCTGATCGACAATTTGTTGATGGGAATCAATCTCCACCAAGTTGGTAGTTACAGGTTCTAAAAGACTTAGTAAACGCTCATCTAGATCTTTCCCTCCCATTAAATAATGCAAAATTCGTTCATTAATTCGCAATGGACTTGAGATGAGTGCATTGCCAGCCCCGATTTCTACTAAATGCCAGTGACGTAAGGTTGATGCTGGTGACAGTGCTGACCAGTCCGTCTCCTCTAACACTGACATGGCTAAACTAAAAGTGGGATAAACTTGTTTCGCATCGTTAGCAATTTCGGCGCAAAGTAATCCCCATCCTGCATCAAATTCCATTCCTGCACATAACAGTAAAATATCTCTTTCAAATACAGATAGATTAAAACTTCGACATAGCTGGTGAAGATGACTATCAAACTTGTGACTATCAAATTTGTGACTATTAAACTTATCTGACTCTGGGACATCAAGAAATTTATCGTCGAGAATCTTACTTTTTTGTTCGGCTTTTTGTTCGGCAATTTTTTTTTCTAAGGCAAAACGAACTTTATCGATCGCCTTAAATAGCTCGTTTTGACTGAGTTTTAACCAATCTTTGGTATGGATAGGGGAAGAGGAAGGTGGCGATATTGTCATAATTCAGTTACTGTCTTAATCAACTGCTCCAAATAAGTATCGGCCTCGGTAAGTGGTAGCAGTATCACCTCTCCTTGCCGTAAAATCTCATATTTACCGCCGCGAAAACCATGTCCCGCAATTAAGCCTAAAGACACTGCCATATTTCCAGTTTCCGTTAACTTATTGATACTCATTGTTTCCATTTCCAGATTCATGCGTTCTCTAAGTTCATCCTCATTCATGATTTATTCTCCTAAATTTTATTAATTTTTTTATTAATTTTATTTTATTTTTGATTGCTTTAATACTAACGCGATCGCCGATCTAATATTTTCAGATGACTGTATAGCTTAACTCAGTTAGCGATCGCTATAAATTAAGACGTTGGGTTGTATTCTTAATATAGATTTTGTCCTAATAACAAAAAAAACTGTGTGCTATGAGGAGTGACCCCGTCATATTTGTTTCAGATAACGACAATAACCTCAATACAGAGCAAAACGTAGGATTGAGTAATGTCGATATTTTGACGCTATCTAGTCGGCAGCAGCAAATTATTAATTGGATTATGCGTCATCGCGAGGTAACTCTTGAAGCGATCGCTATATATATTGAATCTGAACTAGAAGATACACTAGCAGAAGTTGAAGCTTTAATTAATCAAGGATTTTTAGAAACGCGGCAAATTCAGGGCGTTGTCTACTATGAAATCGATTTTCGCCGCCAACAAAGTACAGAAGATATTGAGGCAATCCCATCTGTCTCAGTAGGGCTTCGCCCGCTATCGATTATCCTCAATCCATCTGGTCCCGTCTCGATCGCTACAGGTGAGAGTTTTGAGTTATGTGTCACCGTTACAAATCAAGGCGATCGTAGTGCCGTAATTAGTGTCGCCATTGACCAAGACTCTAGCTCAATTTATGCTTGGTGTGCTTTTCCTTCAGAACGTTTAGCGCTTAATATCGGACAGAGTTGTGAGGTGGTCTTCCTGATTCAAGTCCCACCGACTGCTCCCCCCGCAGAATATAGATACACCTTAATTATCGATGCACCGCAACATTATCCAGAAAGCACCCCCATTCAGTACAAAGGTCGAGTAATTGTCCTTCCCTCAATCCAAGAAGTAGTCAGAGTAAACGATCCTACCTTTATAACCCGACCTCGTACCTCATCTGCCGATCCCCATCAGATGCGATCGGGAGAACTTTTGCAAATTTTGGTCTTGGTCACAAATCGCTCAGAGCGAGTTGATCGCTTTCGAGTTACGATCCCAGACATAGATCCTAAATGGGTATCTATTTATTATCCTGAAGGCTTAGCATTGATGGGAGTTGTCGAGGCTGCTGAGGGATTGCCCTTAAATCCTGATACCCAAGGACAGATTACCCTGATTTTTAGACCACCTTTAGATAGTTGGGCAGGTATCTATTCACCAACGATTCGCGTTCATTCTGCTAATAATCCTGATTTAGCATTGTTAGATATTGTTTATTTTGAAATTCTACCGATTTATCAAATCGATATCCAATTAATTACTTTACTTACGAGATTAGAGCGGCTTCCATCGCTCTATGAAATGCGCTTTAAAAGTAATAGCAATATTGCCCGTGAATTAATTTTAAGAGCTAATAGTCCTGAACAAGATGGATTGTTGCTTTATACATTGATCAATGAAGAAATCAAAATTTCTCCCTACGGTACCACTAGAGTCAATTTAGAAGTACAACCAACCCAAAAATGTAAGCCGCGATTTTTTGCTGATCGCTACTTTACTTTCATTGTCGAAGTTGAAGACAAACATGGCGCACTTCTACCAAACGATCGCTATGTAGGAAGCTTATTAATCCCATCTCGTCCTTGGTGGCAGCTTGTCTTATTAATAATTGCTATTTTAGGTACTATTGGCATAATTGTCTTCTTGATTTGGTGGTTCTTTTTTCGACCTCCCAGCATTCCCCAAGTGGTTGAATTCACATCGGAGTCATCCACTTATCAAGAAGCTAACAATGAAGCAATCCGTTTGCGCTGGCGGATTACCAATCCTGATCTATTGCGTGAACTAAAAGTAGAAGGACTAGCTGATGACAAAATCCTTAGTCAGCAAGTAACTTATAACTTTTCGAATGGAATTCCCTCGGAATTAAAAGAGTATTGTGTGATTGATCGCGAATTACTTGATCGCGAATTACTATGTCAAAACGTGCCAACTGATGCTCGTAAGCCCAGCCAATACATTTTTCAGATGAACTTGGCATCTAAAAGCCCTAAAACTGGGACACTGCCATTAGCAAAAACCACCAAGATTGTCGTGGAGCCAATTCCTCGCGCTCAGATTTTGGAGTTTAGCGCGACTAAGCCTCTTTATACCGAGTCAAAGCCTATTTTGCCAACGATCATACTTGCCCCAGTTGCCCCTGAACAAAAAACTGGATCAGCAGCGAATGCATCTAGCCCTGAATCATCTAATCCAAACAAGCCAACCAATCCGCAACCCACTAATCCATCACCTAATCCATCAATATCTCAAGTGAGAGAACCAAGTTCTATAGAAGGATTACTCGAAAAACGGGTGTTTTTGATGGCGGTGGGAATTAATGTAGAGGCGGCAAAAGTAGGGCTAATTAAGCCAAAACCCGATCTAGATAATGAAGTGCGTCTAAACTGGCGCATCTCCGCCGCTAGTCAAGTCAAAGAGCTAACTTTAGTTGGGCGATCGCCTGAAGGTGAGGTCAAGAGTCCACCTTTGAGCTTTTTGTTTACTAACGGGTTACCGCGATCGCTACAGCCTTACTGCACGCTTGCCAATGATGAACTGATTTGTAAAAGTGTCCCCACCGAGTCTAAAGTTTCGGGCAATTATATTTTTGAGTTAACAATCGTCCCCACTAAGCCTCCTATCGATCCCAAAGCGATCGCGGTGATTAAAAAAACTGAGCTTGTCAAAATCGCTCCCTACCCAGCCAAGATTCTCGAACTTAAGGTAAATGGACAGGAAGCATTACCGCAGTATTCTTTCAATCTCAATCCCGACATTCCCATGATTTTGACCCTATCTTGGAAAGTCGAAGCTTCGGCAGGCGCAAAAATCGATTTACTTCCCGCCCCTGGGAATATTGCCGCAGTTGGGCAATTAGCGCTACCTCTAAGCCCTAAGTCAGCGGAAGTAACTTATACCCTAAAAGTGACTAATCCTGATGGACAAATAATTATGCGATCATTTATTGTCCAAACGATCGCTCCACCCCCTGCGCCCAAATCAGAAATGGCGACGCCACCGATCGCTTTGCCCCCAGAGTTAGATATACCTGCGATCGATTCTCCATTAATTCCTGCTGTTCCCAATCGCCGATCAGGGGGAACACTCACGCCGTCAGAGGTTCCACCTAGCCAAAAATAAGATTTATACCGTGGCTACTCCCTTCCCACTATAGAAATAGACATACAAAACCAAGGATTAGCGTTGCGGCGCAAAGCGCCGCAACATCTAATTTTTCACTGGGAAGGGAGTAGGATGAAACCCATAGTTATTTTAGAGGGTCGCAGAGCGAAGCCCCGCATTGGGTCTCTTTTGCGTCCATGTTGAAAAATTCGGGTTTCAAAATGGACGCGGGATAGAAAAAATGATGTAAAGCGCCGCCTTTACTTTCTGCGTTATGATAACTTGTGTCGTAATTGATTGATCACAATGGAAGAAGGGTTTGAGTTTAAGTTGCCCAAAGGATTGCTCGATGCTAATCTAGCATTGCATCGTCAGGGCAAAATGAGACTTTTGACCGCCAAAGATGAACTGATTGTGCAGGAATTGTCCAGCCAAAATCCTAATATAGATTTAGTATTTTTATTACTGGCTCAAGCGATCGCTCAATTAGGAAACTTAACTAAAGTCACCACCCAACAATTAGAGCAGCTATTTTTGCCAGACTTTGTCTATTTACAAAATCTATTTACCAGCTTGCAACCTCAAAACGTGACTGCATTGGGGGAATCATAGGCTATCCCTCGGAGAGGTTATACGAGGAGGTAGCCTGCATTGCCTTTTACTTCCATTGGTCAAAAGACGATATTCTCAACCTCACCCATACCGAACGTTTACGTTGGGTCAATGAGATTATAAAATTACGTTAATCACCAGACAATCGACAATCGCGGTTATTTAGTTTGCCGTCAGACATGATCGTTCGACAAAATTTACTTGTTTTTGATTCAACATCTTTAAATAACGCTGAGTTAAACTTTGCGCCCCTTAAGTCTGCACCTCGAAAGTCAACATTTTCTAAATCTGCATTAGTAAAGTTTGCCCAGCGCAAATTTGCATCTTGAAAATTCGCATCCTTTAAATAAGCGCCGATTAGATTTGCTCCAATCAAGTTTGCCTTACGTAAATCCGCCGCCCTCATTTTTGCCAAGCTCAAATTTGCGCCATTGAGTTTTGCCTCAACTAGATTGGCATTACTTAACTCACATTCTGGACAGGCTTTAGTTTCAAGTAATTGCCCGACAGGATCAGCGATCGCCAATTGAATATTTGCAAGATATAAAGGTAAGGCGATCGCGCTACACAGAAAAATATAATGCGACATGGGCAATCTTAAAAGAATTGTTAGTAATCAGAATGACTATTAAAAGAAGATCTTAGCTTAATTATCGAGATAGGCAATTTTATAAACTAAAAATCAATAACTGGGAAGGCGATCGCCTATCGCAAATTTTAAAAATGCGAAATTATAAATATTAGGTTGGGTGGAGCGTCAGCGATACCCAATAGTTAATCACATCGTGATCGCACTCTATACTGAGGTTTGTTGATGTTGGGTTTCATTCTTTGACCCAATCTACGCGATCATCTAACAACCAGATTTGAATTGCAAAATCTTTTGTCCTGAGCAAGAACGACAGCAAAAAGATAGGCTTGCAGCCTACTTGAGGTCAATGGATATCAATCTTGGTGAAATTTGATACCTATTACTTGACACTTTCTTTAAGTCTTCTCAACCCTAATTAAACTAGCGACTTGGATCTTGCGACGCAATTCGATCAGGCGAGTACGGCGATTATCCAAAGCTTGCTTGCTCTTTTTCCGAATTGCCCAGCCCTTGTCTTCCCAAGGCTGAATGAGGTTGTCGAGAGATGTTTTGTATACGGTGCCTAATGTCTTATCGTTAGGAGCCGAGGGCACAACCTTGCTCTGCTTGCCCATTAATTGTGCAGCTTCGACTGCCCAGTCGTGCATCGCAGTCATTCCAACATCGAGGACATTGGTGCGCGTGCTCTTAAACAGATTGTCAATAGTTTTAGCCGTAGTCGCAGACTTAAGTGCAGGAATGTCATCAAATTCAATATTAGCAATTTTTAGAGCAGCAGCCGGACTCACTTTTTCTGCGTGTAATGTATTAAGTGCGTTACTAAATATTGTTGCGTAGTGATTTTTCGACACGTCCTCAGACTGCCTAATCCTTAGTGTCATGGGGTCATCAAGGCTATTCTCCCACTGCTCATGGAACGACTGACCACCGCCGCTACCGTACATCTTGAAATGCCATAAATCGCTCGCCCCGATCTGCATTCCCCTTGCCGCATTTGCAACTTGGGTCAGCGCAGTTATCGTTGCAATTTGGTCAACATTTGCAGTAACTCCGAGTTTGGCGATATCAGCTGCAAGCTTAGTGAACCACTGAATGCGAAGGGCGGGCACACTTGGAATCGTCTCGCCAGCGTTAGCAAGAGCCTCTAGGTGGTTACGCAACCCTGCCACAGCTTGGATTCGTTCGTTATAGAGATCATCAAGAGCCCAACTTAATTGTGTGCCGCGATTATAGTTTTCAAGAGAGACTGCGTCGTCACCCACCTTAGCCACAATACCAGCGTAGTGATAGCCCCACTTATGTTTGAACATGTCGTTCTCGGCAGTACTAAGCGGTAATACTGCAAGTTTCTTATCTAGCCCGTCGAGCCAAGCCCTTACAGTTACCGAGTCTGGCATGGGTGAACCTTGGGTGATTACATAGCCTTCTCCGACTCCAGCTTTTGCCCCAGCGTTAATACCAAGAGTCTGATCGCGTGCGCTCTTTCCTACCATGTTCGTATATGGCATAGGTAAAGCCGTGTCGTGTCTTCCCTCCGTTGTTCCAGTCGTGGTCAACTCACTAGCGAGCGCTTGGCCATCACCTAGTTGTGTGGCGGCGAAGTTAGCGATTGCTTGAGATGGCTCTTTTTCTTCTTTCACCACTGCTTCGCTGCCCTGCCCAGGACCGAATACTGCGACACGATTGGTTAGATCGCCAATAATATACTTAATAAAAGAGTTACATTCAGAGACCTGACCGAATTTTTCGAGCACTTGTGGTGCTTGCCCATCGGGAGTTTTACCTGGTTTTACCATGTGGAGGTTGAGCTTGGGGCTAGCAAGTATAGCGGGATCTGTTGGGGCATCGAGCGAACCGCCAGCATCTACTAGACGTGCGTCTGCACTGATCGACTTCAACTTGGCGTTGCTTGCTGCGATCACACCTGGGGTTGCATAGAATAATTTTGACTCTGCCGTGGTGTTTTCTATTCCAACCGCATTAGTTCCATCACTTCCATACTTCAACTGAGGAAGCGCTGCTACTGACGGGACTTTATCCGCTGTTTTGTTCCATGCTCCTGCTCCGACACCTTCCTCTTGGGTATCAACTAAACCTGTAGCCGTTTGTTCGCGAGTTGTACGGACAAATTTTGCAGTCCCCCCGCCAGTAGCAACGTCTTGCGATGCAAACTGTGAACCGACCCCAAACACATAGTCGGCTGGGTTGATGATGGTGTAACGCTGAACTAGTGTTTGAGTCCCTGTGAGTTTACCAACACTACGCTGTACTGCTCCCCCATTCTGCTGAACAACGTGAGTCAACTCATGAGCGATCAACTCCTGTCCACCTCGACTGCTTGGATCATATGCCCCCTGCCGAAAGAACACATCTTGACCCGTTGTAAAAGCCTTCGCCTGAATTGATTTATTTAACTGATCCGACTGCGAATCTGTATGTACTTTTACTCCGCTAAAGTCTGCTCCCATTGCCCGTCCCATCTTCGCTTGGAGATTAGGATCTAAAGATTGACCGCTACTCCTAGCACTTTGAATTGACGATTCCAAATCTTCTGATGCTTCACCACCGCTAAGATTTTCACGTCTTTGCAATAGAGATTTCATTTGTAATTCTTCATCCTCTTCTTCTATTGACTCATCGCGTTGGATTGAAGAGATAGATTTCATTTGCAATTCTTCATCCTC
>JBBRMK010000017.1:0-56939 GCA_038230875.1 Pseudanabaenales cyanobacterium | reverse complement strand
AATGTTTATATCCTTAACAAGCTTCAGCTTCTAATACACCACGCAAAGTTAATAAACCTTTTTTAATTTGGCGCGAAATTGTAACTGCACTCACCCCAAGCATTTTGGCAACTTCTCTTTGAGGAAGATCCTCAATAAACACAAACTCGACAATTTCTCTGGTGCGTTGTTCTAGGAGCGATAGAGCTTGTTGTAAACGGAACTTCTCATCTTGTTGCAGTTGCATATTGCTCTTCGGATCGGCAACGAGATCACCAATAGAAGCAGAATCTTCTTCTTCAGAACGAATTGGTGCATCAAGACTTAAAGGTGCGCGATTTTGGCAAGCGAGTTTGGCTTCTTGCCATTCACAAAGTGTTACTCCGAGGGCATTGGCAACTTCTCTTGCAGAAGGCTCTCTTTGCAAAGTATTGCGTAACTTTTGCATAACTCGTATTGATTGCTGTTGTAAATCTAAACAACGGCGAGGGATGCGCACTGAAGAATTTTTGTCGCGTAGATAATGTTGGATTTCGCCGCGAATGTAACGTACAGCAAAGGAGCTAAAAGCATAACCGCGATTTAATTCAAACCGATCAACGGCTCCGATTAAACCAAGCGCCCCAACTTGCAATAAATCGTCGTATAACTCAGAGTGGCGATCTGCCCAAAAGTGAACTTCCTTTTTGACTAGACCAATATTTAAGCGGACAAGGCGATCGCGTAAATATGCTGATGGTGCTTTGCGATATTGCTTGAGTAGTTCAAGGGTAGTGGTTTTGTCTTCAGACGAAAACTCACGGACTTTATGGGTGTGGGTGATACCTGACTGAGCAGGAATATCACAATCGATGGTGAATGTTGCGGTGGTCATAGCTTTGCCCCTGAACTAGTCAAGCCCGTTAATCATGCCTAGTAAAGGAGTTACTTTGGCGATGTAAGTAGATTAGTTGATTCAGTAGCGATCAGTCACCTCTCAGGTTGTTAGGGGTTTTAAATATAAAGATCCTTAACACCTAACAGGTTGTTAGGTGTTAGCTGTTTTGATAGGTTAAGGCTTGCAGAAATAGCGATCGCGCTAAATAATGACATGTTTACATCGATCTCATGTAATCTGGCGATACTTTATCTACTGCGAGAAAAATCATGGGATATAACAAAGGTGACAGCTATGAGCAAAATATTTTTGATCTACTAAATGAGCGCGGATTAATTTATCTAAATTCAACTAGGGGCGGAGCAGGAAATTCGGCAGACATCAAATTTTTGTCCAATCTTCAGAAAAATAATCTAGAAGTTAAACTTGATCTTGAAGCTGACTACGGTCAGAAAATGTTGAAGTGGAATAATGGTATTTGGAGTTGGTGTGTAGAAGATGCTGTGACAGCATATTACACATCTATTGGGACTTTAGATGTTCTTAACAGTAAGAATTTGATTCCTAATCGATATTCTATTCCTAAGCATGAAATAACATCTCAACAAAAGAATCAAGATCAAAAAGCATTTGAAGACAAGATAGAAATTGATATCAACACTTTATACGATTTCTATGGCAATAAGAAATGCTACTACATCCAAATTGGCGGATATGGTTTCTACCATCTTAAGCAGGATATTCTTTCATTAAGGACACCCCAACTTACTTGTGGTATGAGCTTAAGACTAAGAGCAAAAACAATCCATAGCAGTCCAATCTACAAGTATGGATTTTATGCTGTTCTAAAAATAGACAAAAAAGAGAAGCCCAAAAAGTCTTGTTTTGATATCGAAGAAAAAGATGGGCGCACATTTCCACCCATAATCTGATGTTCAATTTAGAACAATGCAAGTTGAGTAGACTTATCAAATTGAGTGGACTTTTTAAAAGAATTTTCTTTGTAAGAGAAAGCTTTAGCTCTAACTGCTTTGATGTCTTCGATTGATTTAGTCTCTTCCATATTATCTTTTGTCAAATCCAGACAAAGTATAGATTTACCAAGCGCTTTGGCAAGGAGCGGCGGAACTGCATTGCCAATTTGTCGCCATTGTTGAGTTAGAGTTCCACAAAAAAAATAATCAGGTGGAAAAGATTGAATTGCCGCAGCTTCCCTAGCCGTCAAATAGCGATTTTCAGTTGGGTGATAATAAGTTGTTCGACTGGTATTAATTGTATTTGAACAGCCTTGACGATCAAGTCTATTCAATTTTGCTTCTCTAAATCTCTCTTCATGAATATTTTGCCAATCTACGTCAAACCAGAGTCTTTCAGGCAAATATGCTAATTGATCTTTTTCATATCTTACGCTTTTACCTTCTGGTATATGGCTAACTCTTTCTCTTTCTAGATCATTAGAAATTTGCGCTCGTTTTATATCATGATTTAGAATTTCACCATTTATATCCAATAGCGTATCAAACGCCCATCCTATATTTCTTGGCAAAGGTAAATTTTGATCGTCTTGCTCTGAATCTTTAAATATCTTATCAGGATAAATATTTTTAACGCCAAATCGATTACCAAGAAATATTGTCCGTCGTCTCTTTTCTGGAACCCCATAATGATGTGCTGACAACACTTTGACATCAATGGTATACCCCAAATCCGTGAAGCTTTTAATTATTTCTGTCAAGACATTCTCATTCTTTTTTGATAAAAGTCCCGTTACATTCTCGACAATGATGTAGTCTGGTTTCAGTGCTTCGACAACCCTAAGAAATTCAAAAAACAGAAAGTTCCGTTCATCTTGATGATCATTTTGTCCAATCGTAGAAAACCCTTGACAAGGTGGTCCGCCACAGATTAAGTCCACTTTTTTATAATTAATACTTGATTGAATTTGCTCAATCGATATTTTACGAATATCTCCTGCGATCGCGTGAGCATGTTGATGATTATGCTTGAAAGTAGCGATCGCTGTTTGCTCGTGATCAATCCCCAGTACACATTTCCAGCCTGCCATTTCCAAACCGCAAGACATTCCACCTGCACCAGAGAATAAATCTATAAATGTTTTTTTCATACTTCTGTTAAATATAGATAACTATCCAATTAGCAATTTATATATTTAGCTAATGTGTTAGAGCAAAACTTAGTTGGTTAGAGTTTTTAGCTTCAATTATTGTATCTTCTGGCTCAGAAAGTTGTAATTTGATTGCTTTTGCTAAGGCATAGGCGAGGTTCACAGGGACAGCATTGCCAATCATTTTGTATCCATGAGCCAAGTTTTTATAATAAAAATTGAAGTTGTCAGGGAAAGTCTGAACTCTCGCACATTCTCTCACTGACAATCTTCTATAAGGATTTGGAGAATTGGGATCAAACATCCATTCATCCTTGCCAATATGAATCATTTTGTTAGCCTGTGGATGGATTGGCGCATGACGACCTCCCGCTTGAATGGTAAAAGATGGCTCATGCCAATTATGTACGCGATTGCGAGACATATATATGCTGGAAAAACCACCAGTCATATATTTATGGCTGCTAACAATACAGTTCTCACCATTGGTTTTATCAGTTGGTAAAGCTGGAATTGCTGATTCCCTCAATTCCCAAATTGCATCTTTAAACGTAGGAATCTTAGATGGCTTTTGGACTAAATTAAAATCAAAGCGTTTATTTAAATCGGTATGATAGCCAATGAAAATTACCCGTTTTCTTTCTTGCGGAATGTTATAATTTTTCGCATTTAACAATGCAAAGGAGACTACGTAGCCAGCCTCTTCAAGAGCTGCAATAATATTGCCAAAAGCTTGTTTATGCTTCTTGTGCATCATACCTGAGACATTTTCAGCTAAAAAGAACCGAGGCTGTTTATCCTTGAGAATACGGATATATTCTAGGAATAACTGACCACGAGCATCATTAATTCCCCTTTGCGTGCCGCCTTCACTCCAACTTTGACAAGGCGGGCTACCAATAATACCGAGACAATCTGGAATCTCTTCAGAAGAAATCTTCCGAATATCGCGCCGATCAAGCACTGTATCTATATGATTGCTTTCGTATGTTTGCCAAATATCTTTATCGTACTCATTAGCCCATGGGACGTTAGAGCCTGCTTGACGAAAGCCCAAGTCCAAACCTCCACAGCCTGAGAATAGAGCTATAACTGATTTGCTCATTTAATTTTAGACACTTTGATGAGAGATTCTGCGTATTAAAATTATACTACTATTAAATTGGCTAATTAGCCAATTTTCAAATCATAAACATAGCTAAGGTATGATAGAAAAATAAATTTATTGTCAAATTGCAATATGGCGCAAACACAAAGAAAGCCTGTATATATTTTGCCAGAGCATCACGATATTTTGAGACGGATAGCCTATGAGCAGCGTTGCAATCTCTCCGATGTGTTGGATGCTGTATTAGAGAATGCTAATTGGGAAAAAATCGAAAAAAATGCTAAAGAAAAGCCTTTACAAAGAGCTACAGAAAGAAGCACCTCTTATAAAGTTTAGATATAAAAGTTCTGCTTTGCAGAACTTTTATATCTAAACTTTGGGTAACTGGTACTGAGCAATGATCCGCTTGGCAAATTCGGGGACATGAGCTTCTAACTTTTTGGGATAGTTGCGGCGCACGTAGAGAAAGTTGCGGACAAAATGGGAATCAATGGAAAATCTGCCATATTCCAAACCCTTTGGACCCACTTTATTGACGACAAAGCTGATGATCCAAGCTAACCAGATCGGGATTGTCATCGCATTGTCATAAGCGGCTATACCTTGCTGGACAGCAGCACGGCGATCGCCACTGGAAATTACAGGCTGAGTTTGCAATTGATCTTTGATCAGTTCTAGCATCTCTTTGCCAGTCTCGTTACGAACTACAATCCATTGCCAGCCAAAGGTTGCGCCCATATAACCCACCACGATATCGGCGAGGGCGTTGGTGTAGTCAAAGCAAGCAAGACAAGAAGGCGCGAACACATCTTTGAGTTCTTTAGTATTTAGTCCAAAGAAGGGAACTTGTTCAGTAGAGCCATCGGAATGCTTGAAATGAACGTTGAAATCCTGCATAAATTCATAATGCACGACTGTTTCAGGCGATCGGCTGGTGGTATCGAGAAATTTTTGTAAACCCGATCGCGTCACGTTATCCGTACAGGGTGTGCCTAATACATAAAGTTTTTCTAAGCCGAGTTTTTTCTCAACGGTGCGTAATGCTTGGATTTGACAACCGACGCCGATCGCTAAAAGGCGCTTCATACCCGATTGCTCGATCTGTTCCAAAACAGAAAGGTTCGGCGAAAGGGTAGGTTTATTGACTCGGGCCGCTAATATCTCCTCACGAGTACGGGCAATGATCGGCTGCGGTTTAAAACGATCGCCAGCACTAGATTGCACACAGACTACACCCTCAACTAAGCCTTGCTCTAACATTGCGATCGCTAGACTTGACACAATCCCTGTCCATTGCGCCCCCTCAATCGGTTCAGTTTTACGAGCGGCGATCATTTCTTGATGCACACCAAAATATAATTCTTGTTCGTTATCGAGATCACGCGATCGACCATGAGACTGAGTTTCGAGTTCGTCAATATGTTGCGTAATAAACGCGCAAGCCTCTTTGACGTAATGTATGTAATAGGTATCACAGAGACCGCACTCACTACATAACTCTTTGGCTGGGCGGCGCTGAACATCTGTCAGACCTTTTGATTTGCGATGGGAGGGGACAACCGACATTTTGCTTTTTTTACTATGAGAGTTAATCAGATCATATAGCAATGCTTAACTGACGTTAAGTCGAATATACTCAAGCCCCTTTCCGTACATATTTCCAGCGTGAGAAGTCACACGAGTTTCTTGCTTTTCCTTTACAAGAGAGTGGGCTTGGGATCTTCTTTCAGTTAAAAAGGTATAGTAACCGAGATTTTTGTACCAAGATTTTCTTGACTTTGGATATCAATTTCACCGCCATAAAACTCAATGAGAGTCTTAGCAAGAACTAAGCCTAGCCCGATACCTTGTTGTTCATAAAATCGACGTTCAAACTGCATATATGCGCCAATATTCGCAATCTGATTTTCATTCATACCGCGCCCATTATCTTGGATCGTAAGTATCCACTGCTGATCAGTGACATGAGTTGTGATTGTTACTTTGCTTCCTGAATTGGAATATTTGAAGGCATTATCAATTAATTCATCGGCAATTTTAATGAAATCTGCAGACGATACTGCTAAATCGAATTCAACAAGATCTAGCTCTAAATCATCACTACGCTGATACTCTTTGACTTTGCGATCGCCAATTTTGCTAATAATCATTTGACTATTGCAAGGATATGGAGAAGTAAATCTTTTCTGACCTTGCGATTGAAACAACATTAACTTGCTGTACAGCAAATAGTTTTGGATCAGTCGCTGAAGACGCTCAGCCGAACGATGAATACCTTCTGCATATTGATAAACTTCTTCAGGAATAAGCTCTTCATCTTGAATCATCAACAATTCTGATAGACCCATAATGCCTGAAAGAGGAGTCTGTAATTCGTGTGGCAAAGATAAGGTGATACTGCTTCGCAAAGCGTCCATCTTTTCCGCAATGCGTTGATCTATGGCTTTTTGCTTACCTAGACGCACAGCGATCGCGGCGAGCAATTCGTCTTTTGTACAAGGTTTTTCTAAATAATCATCTGCTCCCAATGACATGCCCTTACGAGTACTATGTCGATCCATCCTAGAAGTCAAAAACAGAAAAGGTACAGTACTTAATTCTTTGTCTTGGCGTAACCACTCGAGAACTTCATAGCCGTTAAATATTGGCATCATTACATCACAAAGAATCAAGTCAGGCTGATTTTGTTTTGCTAAATGCATCCCTCTTTCTCCATTTTCGGCAGTGATCACCTTAAATCCTTCAACTATAAGAAGGTCTTCAAGGGATTCTCGAATTAGGTCTTCATCCTCAATAATTAATATACATGTCATACATTTAGAATTATGTCCACACTAGATATTACTCACATAGTACTAGGCGATTACTTAAACTAATACTTAAATTGAGGATTAATTTAATAACTTGCGCTTAGCAAGATCAGTCCAATACTTCAACTAAGTTCACGGTTTAGCAAGATTGTAAAAATAGCTCCTTTAGGTTGGTTATTGGTTACAGAGATCGCTCCATGATGAGCCTCAATTGCCATTTTGCAGAAAGAAAGCCCTAAACCAATTTGGGAGACTCCAAGCACAATATTGCCGACTTCATACTTTTCAAAAATCACTTGTTGTTGAGCGGGACTTACTCCCATACCGCAATCAATTACTTGAATCTTGATTAAATCTTGATGATCAGGATCTTGGTGCTTAGCATCTAGATGATCAGGATCTTGATGATCAAAATTTGTAGGTAAACATTCTACACTGAGAATGATCGAGCTTTGTTGAGGGGAGAACTTGATAGCATTGTCAATTAAATTGTTTAACACGCGCCGAATTAGATGCGTATCGGCAGAAGTATAGGCTGGCTCAGTGGCAAATCTACCGACAAGTTGAATTTTTTTACTTGATGTAAGTTGCTCAAAATCGTCTATGACCGATTTTGCAATCTCGGTAATGTCGATCTTAGTGAGATTCAGGGTTAATTTTTTGGCTTCGATTCTACCGATAGTCAAAATATCATCAATAAGCAAGCGCATTTGCTCGGTCGTTTTACCAATTTGGTCAATTCTTTTTTTTGCCCGATCAGACATATCTACTGCCTTGAGAGACTCACAGCCCAGCATGATTCCAACTAAAGGATTGCGAAGATCGTGAACAATGGTCTGCATCATCTCCTCGCGCAGCATTATTGTTTCTTGAATATGATCGTATTGAGATTTAATCCGTAACATTGACCGCACACGGGCAAGGAGTTCGAGACTGTTAATCGGCTTACTGATAAAATCATCTGCTCCAGCATTTAAGCAACGCGCCAAATCTTCTTTGTCAGATAGAGCCGAGATGATAATAATGGGAATGTGCTGCCATTTCTTCGCATTTTTAATCTGCTGACATACTTCGATACCGTCCATGTAAGGCATCATTACATCGAGCAAAATGATGTCAGGTTTGATTTCTGCAAGAGTAGCGATCGCATCTGCCCCGTTATTTTTGTAATGAAGTTCATACTCTTCTTTAAATAGCAAAATTTCAATTACATCAAAATTAACTGGATCATCATCTACAACTAAAACTACTTGTTTATTTCCCATAATAATTGGTGATAAGGATTGCCAAAAGCGACATACAGCAGTTGTTGATCAAACATAAAATGACAAGGGTCGCAGGGCGAAGCCCCGCAATGGGTTTTAAATTATTGTTTGTGGTAGGTTTGAAAGCAAATTGCTGTATAACTTCTGATTGTTGACTGATTGTATCTTTCATCTACAATAACTGAAGATATTTCGCGGAAACAGATCATGCCTTCAGATGTCAAAACTTTAGCAGCGATCGATGTTGGCACAAATTCCATTCATATGGTAATTGTGCAGATTAAGACTTCGATTCCTAGTTTCACAGTGATCGAGTCTGAAAAAGCTACCGTCAGACTAGGAGAGCGCTGCGCTCAAACGGGAAATTTGACTGAAGACGCAATGAAGCGATCGCTTGAAGCTTTAAAGCGATGTCAGGAGATCTGTCGCACCCAAAAGGTTGAAGAAATCGTTGCCGTAGCGACTAGTGCAACTCGTGAAGCCCC
The DNA here is from genome assembly GCA_038230875.1 of Pseudanabaenales cyanobacterium. Classification (GTDB taxonomy): domain Bacteria; phylum Cyanobacteriota; class Cyanobacteriia; order Pseudanabaenales; family Pseudanabaenaceae; genus Pseudanabaena. The sequence goes on along the minus strand of JBBRMK010000017.1, from coordinate 48,290 downwards.
TAATGGGCATGAGTTTATTCGTCGCATTTATGAAGAATTGGGCTTACATATTGAAGTCATTTCGGGGCAAGAGGAAGCGAGACGCATTTACTTAGGTGTAATTTCGGCAATGGAACTCAAAGATGAGCCACATCTTTTGATTGATATTGGCGGCGGTTCAACGGAGATGATTTTGGGGGATGGGCGTGATCCTGTTTATCTAAGTAGTACTAAAATTGGTGCGGTACGGTTAACGGATTTATTTATTGCCACCGATCCAATTTCACCGCTAGATTACGATCGCTTATTGGGATATATTCTCGGCTCGATTGAACGACCTACCGATGATTTACAAGCGCTTCTCAAAAGCAAAAACATTAGTTCATTAAATAGTTCATTAAGTAGTTCATTAAAGGCGATCGGTACATCAGGGACAATTGAAACTCTTGCAATTTTACATTCCAAAGAGAAAACAGGACTAGTTCCCAATCCTTTACAAGGTTACGAGATTCCCTTTAATGATCTAGAAAATATCGTCCACCGTTTACAAAGCGCAAATTTGGAAGAGCGCACAGCGATGGTACGGCAGAAAAGAGCGGAGATTATCCTTGCAGGAGCGTTAATTCTCTTAGAGACGATGCGTTTATTGGGAGTTGCAAAAATTGCTATTTGTCAAAGTGCATTGCGTGAAGGTTTAGTTGTAGATTGGATGATCCGTCATGGCTATATTGAAGATGGTTGGCGTTATCAAAGCACAGTACGCGATCGCAGCATTCTCAAACTATCTGACAAATATGGCATCGACACCAAATATGCCAAACAGGTTGCTGATCATGCCCTCAGCCTCTTTGACCAAACTCAAGGGATTTTTCATGAATGGGGCGATGACGAACGACATTTGCTCTGGGCGGCTGCGATGTTACATAATTCAGGGCACCATGTCAGCCATGATGCTCACCACAAGCATTCATATTATCTAATTCGCAATGGTGAATTGTTGGGTTATACCGAGTCAGAAATTGAGGCGATCGCCAATCTTGCTCGCTATCACCGCAAGAGTGAACCGAAGAAAAAACATGATAATTTCCAACGTTTAGCTAATGAGCGTTACAAGTTATTTGTGCGTCAAGCGAGTACATTTTTGCGCTTAGCCACCGCCTTAGATCGCCGTCAAATTGGTGCGATCGCGGCGATTCGGGTAGTATGTGATCTAACAACTCTCGCTTGCGCTTTACGACTCACGCCTAGACATGCTAACGACCCTTGTACACTAGAGCTGTGGAGTCTTGACTATAAGAAGCAACCCTTTGAGTCACAGTTTAACGTTACGCTGTCAGTATCATTAGCATCCAACTAAAACTAGGAAGAATTTATAAACTCCCCTAGTTCTAACTTAAAACGTTGACATTAGCACATTGGCGAACCTCCTAATGGAAGGCTCTCTCTCTTTAATAATAATAATCGCGATCGTGGCAGGTATTTCTGCTCGTGTTATTGCCAACTTTTTGAGGGTGCCGAGCATTGTCTTTCTAGTGATTTTTGGTGTGGCTCTAGGTAGTAATGGACTAAATTTAGTGCAGCCACGCATACTAGGTGATGGACTAGAAGCGATCGTATCTATCTCTGTTGCCTTGATTTTATTCGATGGTGGGCTTAATCTCAAACTACAAGAACTTGTTAAAGTTTCTGCAAGTTTACGCAATCTAATTACTATCGGCGCTTTAATTACACTAATTGGTGGCGGGATTGCTGCTTATTGGTTGAGTGAATTTCCTTGGACGATCGCCTTTTTATATGCGTCTCTAGTGGTAGTGACAGGACCCACGGTAATTAATCCCATCGTTGAAGAAGTGGGACTTGATCGCCGCCTCGCTACAATTCTGGAAGGGGAAGGAGTGCTAATCGATGCGATTGGTTCTGTGCTAGCGGTGGTTGTCCTTGATGTAGCGCTAAATCCCGCTGCGGATGCATTTGCAGTGGTTCGCGATCTGGGTTTACGGTTGGGCATTGGCGGACTAATTGGTGCGATCGCGGGTTGGCTATTAGGTAAATTTTTGCAACGAGCCACATTTCTGGCTGAAGACACGAAAAGTGCAGTGGTGATCGCAGCCGTATTAGGACTATTCGGCATTGCTCAGGAAATTCAAAGTGAATCAGGACTAACGGCTGTCGTACTGATGGGAATTATCTTACGCGCTTCGGAAATTCCGAATAGTCGTGCTCTGCTCAAATTCAAAAGTCAGCTTATAGCTCTGATTGTATCGGTTCTATTTATTTTACTTTCTGCTAATCTTTCCATTCCTAGTATCTTCGCTCTCGGCTGGGGCGGCGTGCAAACAGTTCTATTTATGATGTTCATTGTCCGCCCGATTAATGTGATCGTTAGTACATGGGGTAGTAGCTTTACATGGCGACAAAAAGTTTTCTTGTCGTGGTGTGCACCCAGAGGAATTGTTGCCGCTTCAGTGGCTTCGCTCTTTTCGATTTTATTAACAGAACGAGGAGTCAATGGTGGTGAATCGATTAAAGCGCTGGTTTTTTTAACGATCGCAATGACTGTATTTATCCAAGGGCTATCCGCAAAACTGGTCGCTAAACTATTAGGACTAGATCAATCGGATATCTCTGGTTTAGCGATCGTCGGTAGTAATGCGATCGGGATTTTGGTAGCGCGATTGTTTCAAGCTAATGGTCAGCGAGTCGCGATCATCGACACCAGTGCTGAACTTTGCAAACAAGCTGCCGCCTATGACATTCCCGCCTTTGTCAGCAATGGTCTGGATGCAAAATCTCTAGCCGAAGCAGGGCTTGACTCCTTAGGAACTTTTGTTGCCCTAACGATTAATACTGATGTAAATATTGTGATTGCTCAACTGGCGATCAAAGAGTTTAATCCGCCCAAAGTATTTGCTGTTTATATCAAAGAGGCTGAAAGCGATCGTAATGGACAACCTGAAGTCCAGCAAGCCTTTAGCGCTCGTGTGCCGATTAAAACTTGGAATCAATATATCCTGCAACGTGAAGTTAGAGTAGGAGAATTTTTACTCACAGATGAAGAACTTCAAGAACAATTGAATCGATTTAATACAATGTTTAATGCTGGCATACTTCTCCCATTATTATTTGAACGCAAGAATCGATTACAAATCGTAGCAGCTGACATGTCGTGGGAAAAAGGCGATCGTATTTTATATTTACTATACACACCCAAAACTTTGCCACCTGTCCAATCTGAGCTTCTTCCACCAAATACCCTCGATATCACACCAGTAGTTCTCTCAGATCTCGATATTGCTCAAAAGACTAATGATTTTAATACTTCTAGTTCGTACAGTAGACAAAATGACGAGCTATTTTCTAGTCCTGATTATTTTTTAAAAATGGCAAAAGATATTCTCAATAGGCGATCGTAGCTATTGTGCTCAACATTATGAAGTGCAGCCTATCAAAAAACTGAAAGCTATACTGGAAAAGCACTTCATGAATTCTCCCTATGGTATAACTTTTAGAGGTAGAATTTAAGGGAAATTCTTGTACTTTCACCCAAAACAACTTTTCTTATGTACGACTGCATTGTTGTAGGAGCAGGTCCATCTGGTGGTTCAGCATCTTATCATTTGGCAAAACGAGGACGTTCAGTTTTGCTACTTGAGAAAGAGAGCCTACCTCGATATAAACCTTGTGGTGGCGGAGTTTCGCCGATTGTACAAGAGTGGTTTGACTTTGATTTTTCACCTGCGGTTTCGTTGAAGATCAAAAAAATTTGCTACACGTGGCAAATGGGTGATCCAGAAATGGTTGAGCTAACTACTAACGAACCAGTCTGGATGGTACGCCGCGATGTTTTCGATCATTACTTGGTGCAGCAAGCTCAAAAACTAGGTGTCGAACTACGTGACAATACTAGTGTCACTGGTATTGAATGGAAAAGCGATCGCTGGCGCGTTAAAACTGAAAGCGATGTCTTTGAAGCCAAGTATGTAATCGCTGCCGATGGCGCAAAAGGTTCAATGGCAAAATGGTTAGGATTTAAGGAACGTAAACGTCGCATGGGAGCCGCTCTTGAGGTCGAAGCACCACACTCAAGTCCTGATATCAGTGTCGCTCACTTTGATTTTGGCTCTGTTCAAAATGGTTATATTTGGAACTTCCCTAAAGCCGATGGTTATTCTATCGGTGTTGGGACATTTATCGGTGGTGAGAAACAAAATCTCAAAGAGCTGGGTGCAGCATATGCTCAAAAATTTGGCATTGACATAAGTTCCATAAAACAATTTGGACATCCTATTTGCTCGTGGGATGGAAATCAACCACTGCATACTCAAAATGCATTGCTTACGGGTGAATCCGCCTGTATCGTTGATCCATTTACAGCAGAAGGGATTCGTCCTTCGCTCTTAACTGGAATGTACGCAGGTCAAGCAATTGACGAAGCGATCGGTGGGAATGCGGACGCACTCAAGCAATATACCCTAAGAGTTCAAGAAGAGTGGGGTGAAGATATGTTGTGGGCTCAACGTATTGCGGGCATCTTCTATCGCGTTCCTAGTTTTGCTTATAAAATTGGTGTAAAACGACCTAGCGCGACTCAGCGGATGGGCAAAATTCTCTGCGGTGAGATGCGTTATCGTGATGTAGCTGGAGCCGCCGTTAAGCGCCTTACTAAAGGTTTAATTCCAGGAATGGGTTAGCATTAAAAACGGTACAAAGCGCCGTTTTTAATAAAATCACTATAATTATGAATAAAAAAAATTATCGATTATTATTTCTATCTACTCCAGTAGGAGCTTTAGGATCAGGTATCGGTGGCGGAGTAGAATTGACATTACAAAACGCTGCGAAAGCTTTAATAGCTAAAGGTCATGACGTAGAAATAGTTGCCCCTGAAGGTTCGATAACTAATGTAACAAAGCTGACCCAAATTGCAGGGAATGTCCAAACTTCAGCGCAAACTCAAGTTGGTGCTGATATGGTTGTAATTCCACAGAATTCGGTTTTAGAAAACATGTGGAGCTACGCTAGAGAATCGCAAGATCAATTTGACTTATTATTTAATTTTGCCTATGATTGGCTGCCTCTCTATCTCACCCCATTTTTTAATCGCCCGATCGCGCATTGGATCAGCATGTCGTCACTTTCACCAATAATGGATGCGATGGTGAGCAAAACCTCACGGCTTATTCCTGATGCGATCGCCGTAAATACTCGCGCCTGTGCGGACACCTTTAGCGATGGCGATCGCCTGACAATCATGGGTAAGGGCATAGATTTGACTCAATACAACTTTGTCACAAAGCCTGATCAGCCAAGCCTTGCATGGGTTGGGCGCATCTCTCCAGAAAAGGGATTAGAAGATGCTGCCGAAGCCGCTCAAAGTACAGGATTACCTTTACGAGTATTTGGATTAATTCAAGATCAAGGTTATTGGCAACAGATCCAAAAAACCTTTCCTGAAGCCAAGATTCATTATGAAGGGTTTCTATCTACTACTGAATTACAGCAAAAATTAGGACAATGCAGTGCTTTACTCATGACACCACGCTGGGTGGAGGCTTTTGGTAATGCTGCGATCGAGGCTTTTGCGTGTGGCGTTCCCGTAATTTCTTATCGTAGTGGTGGACTTACGGAGATTATCCGACACGGCAAGACAGGCTTTCTCGTAGAGATGGGAAGTGTATCGGGTTTGATTCAAGCAATTTCCCAATTAGACCAAATTGATCGCTTTACCTGTCGCCAACAAGTAGAAGTAGAATACTCTTTAGAAGTATGGGGCGATCGCTTAGAGGCATGGTTTGACAAACTGATTTTAAATCATCGCGCTCTGCACTCTAACTAATCTACAGAAATTTGCTTTCAAACTTACCACAAACAATAATATAAAACCGGTTGCGGGGCTTTGCCCTGCGACTCTCGTCGTGGGTTTGATCAACAAATGCTGTAGGAGCAAAAGAAGTGGTTCGCGCTCCTTTTGCTAAGGCAATTTCTTGAAAAGATTTTACCGTAGGTGTGCCGCGCGAAGTGCGGCACACCCACATTTTGGTTTTAATAAATCGGGTACTTTTATTGTTAGATATCGCCTAAGTTGTTATCTTGCTAAATTGTTATAATAAGCGAGAAAAGTTTAGCCAAAGAAGTTTAGCCAAAGATATATGCAAACTATCAAACTCGGCTCTGATGGTCCAACTGTAACTGCGCTAGGCGTAGGAACATGGGCATGGGGAGACACTCTGTTTTGGGCTTACGGCAAAGATTTTGGCGCAAAAGATGTGGAGGAAGCATTTCAAGCTTCTGTCGAAGCAGGGATAACATTTTTTGATACCGCCGAAGTTTATGGACTTGGTGAGTCGGAACGATTGATCGGTAAGTTTTGCAAGCAAACTTCGCAACCAGTTCAGATTGCAACTAAGTATTTCCCATTACCTTGGCGCTGGAATCGTACGGCGATCGTTGATGCTCTAACCGCCAGCCTAGAGCGATTACAAACTTCACAAATCTCTCTCTACCAAATCCACTGGCCTTTAGAATTTATACTCAAAACCAAAGACTTTATGGAAGTTTTGGCTAGCGAAGTAAAAAAAGGACGTATTCAATCAGTCGGTGTGAGCAATTATTCCGCTGACCAAATGACCCTAGCGCACAAGTATCTTGCCGAAAAGGGAATTCCACTTGCTGTAAATCAAGTTCCTTATTCCTTACTAGCTAGAAAAATTGAGCAGAATGGCGTTCTCGAAAAATCGCGACAATTAGGTGTAACTATTCTTGCATATAGTCCCCTTGCTCAAGGCTTATTAACTGGTAAATACACCTCTGAAACCGTGAAAGATTTGCAAGGTGCGCGTCGTCTTGATTCTCGCTTTAGTGCTAAAGGTTTACAAAAGCTAGAGCCTTTATTTTCGACCTTAACAGACCTATCAGAAAAATATGATAAAACTCCTGCACAAATTTCTTTAAATTGGTTAATATCTCAAGGAAATATTATTCCCATCCCTGGCGCAAAGAATGCGAGTCAAGCTAAACAAAATGCTGGAGCTTTAGGTTGGTCATTAACTTCCAGTGAGATAGAACTTCTTCGCCAAAAGAGTTAAACCTTTATGTTTTTCAAATATGATCTGACATGCTAGGCTTTTTAAAGAATAGTTATCTAAATCTGTTAAATATGGCTGTTAAATATGGCTGTTAAATATGGCTACTTATATATGGCTACTTATGAATTAGTAGAACAGGCTTTAATCAAGCTGGGATATGTTGTTGATTTCGATCTTCGCTACCATGCTAAATTAACAGGATTTATTCCTGTTGATGGCTATCAATCAGATGTGGTACTTGAATTTCGTGAGGGTTATAAAAGTGAATTAGGCGATCTCGATGAACTGCTTCAGGTTGAATGGTTGATGGATGATGGCGATAATTGTCTTCTTTTAGATAGCAATTCTTTGGATGATACCGATGAGAATCCTACTGTATTTCTAACTGAAAAAATTATCTTGAGAAGGATTTTTGAACTTATTTTAAAAGAAATCACAAGTATCTTCGAGACTGAAAATTTCGAGACTAAAAATATTGAGAATGATGAAGGGGATTCCCGAAAAGTGTAACAAATGTGCAATACTTTTGGCTAAAATCCGCGTAGGTCTTGCGGTAAAAATGCGCGATCGCTAGGCAGCATCGCAACAGGTTCAGTAAGCGTAAACTCTCCTTTCATGATCCAATCTTTGAGGGTTTTCGCAGCCTCTTCTGATAGATGTTGACTGGCTAAAGGTGCAGTACGCACTGTAGTCCCCGCGATCGCGATTTTGCCAGACTTGAGTTGAGCATAAGAAACAGAACCAAAAATTGGGCGTACTCTTCGAGGAATCGAGAAATCAATTACAGGAGCGACTAACTCCTCATCCATTACGGCAGCTCTTGCCACTACTTCTTCATCAATCACAGGTAAAGGAACAGCAACGCCCATCATCAACGAAGCACCATAATTACGGAAATAGCAGCCGCGCACCCATTCAGAAGTCATTTGCTTAGCATCACCTATCAAAGCCAGAGTTGCCGCAGGTCCAATCGGCGTGCGATTTTCCAAGCGTTTTTGTAATGGGAAATGTTGGGTTCCTTCCCATGCCACATAACCTACACCTCCACCCATGAAAATGCGAGTCCCAATCCCAATCAATCGTAAATCAGGATCGTTCCATAATGGTGAAATTGCCCCAGGATTGGAGTAAACTGCATTACCTAAACGTGGTTGTAAGGGGCCAAGATAAGTATAAAGAGTTTCTTCACCACCATTTACGCCGACTATAAAATTCTGGTAGAGATTACGTGGATTAAATAGATAGAACTGATTAATCGAATCTTTGGTAATTGTCGTCTCAAAATTAGCGCGTGGATAACAATCATTAGGATGTCCGATCGCTTTGAAGTTTACCGTCTTACCTGCAATTAAATCGGCGATCACATGACCACCGCCACGATATTGAGGTGATTCATCACTCGGCTCAGCTTCTTGGGTTGCGCCTAAATAGATATCAACCGCCCCAAATCCAGCATATGCAGGTACACCATCAATCCAACAAGTCCGAATTTTGATCGGTGGATCAGTATGTCCAAGATTAAGGATTGCCCCCGATGACTCCATCGGCTCGAATGTACCTGTAACAATCACATCCACCTGTTTAGCGGCTTGGGTTACACCGATATTAGCAACAAGGGCTTTGAGTTCAGTTGCAGTTAAGACTTTTGCCTTACCAACTTTGATTTTGGCATTAATATCGGCGATCGTTTGGGACATAGGAGTTTGCTAAATGGCAGTTATCTAGCAATATAACGCTTTACGCTGGCATTCTAGTAGCTTTTTGTCTACAACTAATCTAAACGCAAGAGCGATCGCCGCAGACACACCAACAGTGATCGCAAGTTTTCTACCATGAGTAAAAAGATTGAGAGAAAGCGATCGCACCTTATCCCTACTCTGACAACCAATCAAACAAATTCTTTACAGTTAGATTTATCTCTTTGACAAATGCTGGCATGGGTAGAACTTGATCAGGTTCGTCAAACACTTCAGTTTCTTGTTTCGGACGATAGACAAATATAGCTTTATCGTCTGGATCGATTAACCAACCCATTTCAGTTCCGAATTTGAGGCAATGTAGGATATTTTTGGTTACTTTTGCTTGGCTTTGAGTGGGAGATAGAATTTCAATTGTCCAATCAGGTGCATTAGGAAATATATTAGCAATTTCTCCATTCTCATCGCGAGGAATTTGACTCCAAATAAAGGCAGCAATATCGGGAACAATCGAGCGATCGCCAAAGGTACAACGCAACTCAGGAAAGGCCCGGGCGATCTGTTTATGCTTAACTACAGCATTGATGGCGGGTACGAGTTCTCCCTGGATGGTGCTATGTTTTCCTTGGGGCATAGTTTTTTGGATAATGTGACCATCAATGTATTCGTTTGCAGGTTTGGTTTCTGGTATTTGCAAAAACTCTGACAATGTTAGTGTTTTAGATGGTGTTTGTACCATATTGGGTTATCTCTAAATCTACCAAATCAAATATCAATGCTTATTTTACTCGTAAATTCAAATTGTTAATTAGATTGCGATTTAACCAATTCAGTGCGATCGCCATATCCTTAGAATCCCCAGTAAAATCTGCGATCGCCTTTCACAAATCCAAAACCACAGTGATCACAAACCAATCTAAACGCAAGAGCGATCACCTCAAATTCACCAACAATAATCGCAAGTTCTCTAGCACATAAAAAAGATGACGAGAAAGCGATCGCCTTTTTCAAATTCCTGAGTATGTCTATGTTACGAAAGTAGCTTGTCATATTCAAAATGAGTTCCAATCCACACCTAAAGAAAACCGCCTTCAATCGGTGAGGCGATCGCTCGATAATTTGAGCCAATACGAACAGACCAGACTTTACCTACTTTCTTAAATTGTAATGAGGGATGAGCAGGATTATCTTTTAGCAATTGAAAATTTTTGTCTGCAAGATTGCGAATGTCTATTGGTACGCGTTCGTAGCAAGTCCAGAAACTAGATGCTGTTTTATGTTTCACAGATCTTTTGTTTTTCCTGCTTGATGTTCGGCAATTGCTGCATTGATTAAAAAATCTAGTTTTCCTGAATTGGAGTCAGCTTCGATTTTCTTATCCCAACGTGTTTGATCGAATTCGAGAAACCATTCACGTAGTTTTGAGAAGGAGTCATCATCTAGTTCTGCTATATGTTGCTCTAATGTTTCTACTTGAATCATTTGTTTTCCTCAAGTGCTTCAGGGTATACATTATATTACGTCATATTTTTGCGATCGCCTTTCACAAATCCCAAAATCTACTAATCGCCTACCAATCTAACGACAAGTGCGATCGCTTAAGATATACCAACCAGTAATCGCCAGTTTTTTTAGACAGGTAAAAAGATAACAAGAATGCGATCTCGTTTCACAACTTCTTAAGTATAGCGATCTCGTTGTGTATGTTTCGAAGAGTAGATATACTGAATTTAGGTTTTGGAATAAATCTATGACTATGACAGAGTTAATGCCGATATTACACTCCTTAAGCCTCGCTGAAAAATTACACGTTATGCAATGTCTAGTGTCAGATTTGGCACAGGATGAATCGGATTTACTAAGGCAAAATATGGCTTATCCAATCTGGTTGCCATACGATGCTTTTGAGGCAGCAGACACGATGTTAAAGGTTTTGGCGGCAGAAAAAAGTTCTCATGCGTAAGCCTCAAAGATATACATTCACAACGTTCGATCCTGCTCTTGGGGAAGCTGGATTTAGACCGTTTTTACCTTTTACTTTGAATATTAGAAATAATCTTCTTGTTGTAACAGTAGAAGTGTCTAATCGTACAATTGAAAGCGATTACAACAAAAAATTTATGGAGGGATATCAGTTTGCTAAACAAGAGCTAGTTCCTCAATACGAAGCAAGACTTAGAGATAAAGACAAAGATATTAACTCCAAGGATCAGCAAATTAATGCACTGATCCTAAAAGGAGGTTCTACTCAATTAATTCAAAACGCATATGGAGTTGCAGTCAATGTGCAAGGCTCACAAAAAATTTGCCTACCTACACCTGATACTATTCAGAGTAATTATAATGAGAACGAGGAGTGAGACATCGTGCTTTCTGAAGCGCAATTAAAAAAATGCTTTTTAGTTTGTCAGAGCCTATCCAGTATGTATTTACCTATTTATCTCATTCGATTTGATTCGCGATATAATGCTATTTACATCCTCGCAGGTGAAGAAACCGAAGTATTGATTGGCAGTAACGGCGAAATAGTGGAGATTTAGAGATGATCCAGCCTGATTACAAACAAATGAATCGTAACGATTTACGAGAATATATGCTGACCCATCGTGATGATGAGCGAGCTTTTCATGCCTATATGGATAGAGTTCAACAAGAGTCGGTTAAGACCCCAATTAGTGATGAAGTGCTAGCCGATCCACAAAAATTTGCCACTTTCATTGAACAGAACAAACAACGCAAACACCAAGAAGAAATGACATTACAAGCAACAAATCCTATCAGTCAAAACTTTCATGGCAATGTATACGGTGTTGCTGGCAATGTTGCAGGTGATCAAATCATCAATGCCCAACAACAAAGCCTAAGCAGTGCCGCAATGGAAATTCAAGCACTTTTGACGCAATTGGCTCAAGACTATCCCAACGAATCCCCAACTGAAAAACAGGTGATCGCCAAGATTAAGTTGCATGATAAGTTCAAAGAAGATCCAACTCTAAAAGATAGATTACTAAATGCCATTAAGTCTGGCGGTATTGAGACTATTAAAGTTATGACAAACAATCCTTTTATCTCCATTCCACTCGAAACCGTCAAGGGTTGGCTAGAAGCAGAATCTAAAGTATAGAATTGTCATTAAGAGATTGAGCCAATATCTCTTAATGCGCGATCGCCCCTCATAATCAGTATCCTCAAGCAATTCGCGATCGCTGCTAAAATAAACACATGGAAAGCAGTGATCTAAAACTACACAGTTTTAACTAAAGGTGAAACCATGACCGCTACCGCCATTAAGTCCATAACTCTAATAGACTTTCTAGAACTATCAGAGACAAAACCAGCGTCTGAATTTATTGATGGACAAATTGTCCAGAAACCTATGCCCCAAGGAGAACATAGCCTATTGCAAGGTGCGCTTTGTGAAAGCGTCAATCAGGTCGCCAAATCTCAAAAAATTGCGATCGCTTTCCCAGAATTGAGATGTGTTTTTGGTGGTAGAGCGATCGTTCCAGACATAGCAGTATTTCGATGGGAACGCATCCCCAGACTAGCATCAGGACGAATTGCGAACCGCTTTGAAATCTATCCCGATTGGGCAATTGAAATTCTCTCTCCCGATCAGAGATATAAACAAGTATTAGGGAAACTATTACATTGCGCTAAATATGGCACTGAGATAGGATGGTTAATTGATGCCGAAGACGAGAATATTTTAGTTGTGGATAGCGATCGCCGCGTGATCGAACTAAAAGATAGCGATCGCTTACCTCTTCTCAATGGAATTGATTTAGAAATAACAGTTCAACAGGTATTTAGCTTGCTAAGTTTGTAAAGCTTCTCTCTATTATCTCCAATTTTGACCTGCGATCGCCCATCATAATCAGCATCCTCAAGCAATTCGCGATTGCTCCTGATGTAAATTCAATGCTATAGCTCATCCCAGTTAATCCTCAGTGTTTGCATAGCATAACTCCCTAAAGTGACCAACCATTATTAGATAATGTGCCTGCGTGAATTCTATCTAATGCTCTCTTACCACCCCAGCGATCGACAATTTTGTCGTCATATTCATCGGCAATTTCTATCACTGCCTTGACTGAAGATTCTAATTCTTTCATATCGCAAGTTGAGCCAACAATTGAATGCTCAAACAAAATTTCACTATCTGGTGATATTCCAAATGCTCCGAAGATCATTTTTGCGTTCTCTTCTAACAAATAGCGCATCAAATCTGGTTTTAATTCTGCTCCGACAACAACATATGAGCGCGCACTAATAATTGCATCATCTACATCCCAAGGAAAGATCAGTACTTCTATTAAAGCTGAACCCATAAATATTCCTAATCCTGGAATATCTTGGCGAGCACAAGGACATTTACCAAATATCTCTTGCATCCAAGTTACTACTTTTTCATAACAGGCTTCTTGAGCAGTAGTTTGAAATTTCAAGCTATTTGTATCCATATTAGGTGAGATCACTTGGTGATTTTGGCAATCAAATGGTAGTTGTTTTATCCAGACTATACCTAATACGCAGTCATATTTTCAAAGAATAATTTTAATTTTGGCTAACTTACTTAGATCTGACCGTGCAATTAAAAATTATGACAAAAAATTAGATTTACTGGCATATAAAGTGTTTGAACGGATTAGGACTCTTAGAAGCTCGATGATAAGTTTAATCTCTAGCGCGATCGCCTTAGAAGTTAAAGTTGATACCAAGCGTCGCTTCTAAACTTTCTGCTGACTTTCTAAATTTAAGATCCTAACTTTACTAACGATCGCTATATGATGAGTAAATCTTAAGAGATAAAAAATTCGCCTTATACTGCTTGCGTTTAGGAGGAAACATAGTTGGCTAGTCGCTTTTTATTTACATCTGAATCAGTTACAGAAGGACATCCTGATAAGATTTGTGACCAGATTTCCGATACGATTCTCGATACATTACTGGCTCAAGATCCCCGATCGCGTGTCGCTGCTGAAGTTGTGGTAAACACAGGGCTGGTCTTGATTACTGGGGAAATTACAACCAAAGCGCATGTCAATTATGTAGATATTGCTCGTAAAAAAATTGCTGAAATCGGTTATACAAATGCTGATAATGGCTTTTCGGCAAATAGCTGCGCGGTGATGGTAGCACTTGACGAACAATCTCCAGACATCGCTCAAGGTGTAAATGTTGCCCACGAAGTCCGCACTGGCTCTGAGGAAGAAGCCGAAATTGAAGCGGTAGGAGCGGGTGACCAAGGCATCATGTTTGGGTTTGCATGTGATGAAACGCCTGAGTTTATGCCGATGCCGATCGCATTAGCGCACCGTCTTGCTCGTCAACTAGCGGTTGTTCGTAAAGATGGCACATTGTCCTATTTACGTCCCGACGGTAAAACTCAAGTTACGGTGGTTTATGAAAATAATAAACCCGTCGCGATCGATACAATCTTGATTTCTACGCAACATGATGCAGCGATCGAAGGCTGTACTGATGATGCCCAAGTCCAGAAACGCATCAAAGCTGATCTTTGGGAATACGTAGTTTTGCCTAGCTTTGCCGATACTTCTGTCAAACCTAATGAGCAAACTCGCTATTTGGTCAATCCAACTGGAAAGTTTGTAATTGGTGGACCTCAAGGTGATTCTGGTCTGACAGGGCGCAAGATTATTGTCGATACTTATGGCGGTTATGCTCGTCATGGCGGCGGTGCTTTTTCTGGTAAAGATCCAACTAAGGTTGATCGCAGTGCGGCTTATGCGAGTCGTCATGCTGCTAAAAATATTGTTGCTGCGGGACTTGCTAGCAAGTGCGAGTTACAAATCAGTTATGCGATCGGTGTCGCCCGTCCTACTAGTATGCACATTGATACATTTGGCACTGGTAAAGTTGACGATGAGACCCTATTGCGCTTGGTAAAAGATCATTTTGATCTGCGCCCTGCGGCAATTATCAAGAATTTTAATTTACAAAATTTACCAAGCGAGAGAAATGGTCGTTTCTATCAAGATGTCGCTGCTTATGGTCACATGGGACGCAACGATCTAGATCTTCCTTGGGAACGTTTAGACAAAGTGGAACTCCTGAAAAAGAACGCTTAAATCTAAAATAAGAAAGGTTTTCCAAAGGTTTTCTAACCGAGCTTTTTTCTTATTGTCATGTTAATGGTACAGCGCCTTGCGCTGCCATAAAACCCAGATAATTTTTTGAAAGTGCCGCGAAGCGGCACTTTCAAAAAATTATCTGTATCACTCAAACTATCAATAAGCTGTATCTGCTTATTAAACATGGAATACAAGAGACTAGGCACGAGTGAACTTTTAGTGTCCGAAATTTGCTTAGGTACTATGACCTATGGACAACAAAACACGATCGCCGAAGCCCATGAACAGTTAGATTACGCGATCGCACAGGGAATTAACTTTATCGATACAGCGGAAATGTATCCAGTGCCGCCAAAAGCTGAAACTCAGGGCAGAACTGAGAAATATATCGGTGAATGGTTATCACAACCGCACATAAAGTTACAACGCGACAAATTAATCATTGCCACCAAAATTATTGGCACAGGTCGGAATTACAAATGGTTACGTGATGATGCGATCGCTGCCTTAAGTCATAAAAATATTTTGCAAGCTGTGGACGATAGCCTGAAGCGTCTGCAAACTGACTATATCGATCTTTATCAAATCCATTGGCCTGATCGGAATGTGCCGATATTCGGGCAAGTCGTCTTTGATCGCCAGAATGAACGCGAAATGGTTGCTATCGAAGAACAATTAGCAACTTTTGCGGAACTAATTCAAGCTGGCAAAATTCGATATTTGGGCGTAAGTAATGAAACTACTTGGGGTCTTTGTGAATTTAGCCATATTTCCAAACAGCTAGGCTTACCAAAGATTGTGTCAATCCAAAATGCCTATAGCTTGCTAAATCGCAACTTTGACAGCCACCTCGCTGAAGCTTGTTATCGGGAGCAGGTGAGCTTGCTTGCCTACAGCCCACTTGCCTTCGGCTATTTGTCAGGGAAGTATATCCAAAATTCACCCGCAAGTACCCGCATAAGTCTATTTCCTAACTTTGGGCAGCGGTATCATAAGGTTAATGTCAGCGAGGCAACTGCTGAATATGTGGCGATCGCTCAAAAATACGATCTATCTCCTACCCAATTAGCGCTAGCATTTGTGCAAAGTCGTTGGTTTGTTGCAAGTACAATTATTGGGGCAACCACGATGGAACAACTCAAGGAAAATATCGACAGTGCTAATGTACAGTTAAGTGCTGAAATTTTGGCAGAAATTGAAGTCGTTCAATCTCGTTATTTTAATCCCGCGCCTTAAATTACGCTGAAGCCTCATGAAAATGACATACCGTAAAACGCTAATTCCCCTTCTTGTTGCTAGCTTTAGCCAATTTCTAATTGCTGATAGCGCTCCTTCGGCGACAGTTGCCGATAATGGAACTGTGATCCAATTAAATGGACAACCTTGGTCAGGACGTTGGATTAGGAAAGTAGAGCAAGGACAACAAAGTTTATATGTACAAGAAGATTGGCTGACAGCTAGTTTAGGCGTGCAGATGTTGGATTCGGATAAAGCCGATCGCCAAAGATTACGATGGTTTTCTAGTCCGACTTTTTCGCGAGTAGCTTTTGATAGTACAGGTAGATCTCGCTATCTCGATCTCACACCATTTGCAGAACAGTGGCGTACCGAAATCTCAGGCAGTACCCTAAATATCTATACGCCAGATGTCACAATGCAAGCGGTACGGCGTAGTAAACAAACTTGGGGCGATCGCCTAGTAATTGACCTAAATCGGCGCACTCCTTATCGAGTCAGTCAACAGGGAAATCTGATTAATTTAGTCGTATCAGCGGAAATGGGGTCTGATTTACCAATTGGGACGAATGCGATCGCAGGGAATTTGGTTAAGTCGGTGACATTGCAGCCACAGGGTAAATTAACTCAGATTCAGATTCAACTAAATGAATCAATTACGCCAGCGATCGAGATGCTTAGCACGCCAACTCCTCGGATCGTAATCGATTTGCGACGCGACTATGTACCGCCAAGTTTAACTGTGCAATGGACAGAAGGATTACGAAGAATTGAACAAGTTGTCGAAATTCCTAACAATCCAAAGACGGCTAAAGATCCGAAAACTATTAAGTTCGCAGTTACGGCTTTAGAAGTTGATCTCAAACAACCACGCTTAAAATTACGTCCAATTTGGAGTAATCCTGATGGCTCTCCTAATGGGATATTAGGTTTAAGTCCCGTTCCCCAAATGGTAGAAAAATCTCAAGCAGTGGGAGCGATTAATGGAGGATTTTTTAATAGGATCAGGCAGTTACCTGTTGGCGCAATCAGGGAAGGAAATCGCTGGTTAGCTGGTACAGCTCTGGTTAGAGGAGCGATCGCTTGGAATGAGAAGGGTGAAACATTAATTGACCGTCTCAATTTTACTGAAGAAATATCTACTGCTGACCAGCCCAAAATTGTACTCACTAATCTCAATAGTGGTTATGTGCAAAAAGGAATTGCCCGCTATACTCCAAACTGGGGCAGTGCATATAGTCCACTGACTGAAAATGAACTGCTGATCGTGGTGCGTGGCGATCGCGTGGTGGCTCAATATCAAGGTGGTTTGGTCGGCGTGGGACAGGTTACTATACCAAACGATGGATATATTTTAGTTGCTAGACAAACTCCTGAAGCTGCCAAACAATTACCTGCTGGCATAACTGTGCGTGGTCGTCAAGCGTTCATTCCTGAAAAGTTTGCTGGTTTTCCTAACTTGATCGGTGCAGGACCACTACTGCTCAAAAATGGAACTCTATCTCTAGATGGGAAGCTAGAAAAATTTCAAGCAGGATTTGATACTCAAGCTGCTGATCGCAGTGTGATCGCGACTACTAAAGAGAAAGGCAAAGTTCTCCTCGTCACCGTCCAAGCTGCACTTGAAGGCGTTGCTCCCAATCTCTTGCAAACTGCGGAAGTTCTCAAAAAGCTCGGTGCAGTTGATGCGCTTAACCTAGACGGTGGTAGTTCATCTACTTTATATCTTGGAGGCAATATTCTCAATCGCCCTGTCACTGAGATTGCGCCTGTTCATAATGCGATCGCTATTTTCATCACTCCACCGCCAGTTAAACCTCAATTTTAATCATCTATTCACATAAACCTGACTTTTTTATCATGGCTAACCTAAAACATCGTCGATCTCAAAATATTTCTGGAGACTTCTATGTAGATAGTAGTTGCATTGATTGTGATACCTGTCGATGGATGGCTCCCGAAACATTTAACGAGCAAGACGAACAATCAGCCGTTTATCATCAACCGCAAGAGCAATTGCAAAGAGATAGAGCTATACAAGCTCTTTTAGCCTGTCCTACAGCATCGATTGGCACTGTCGAAAAACCAACAGACATCAAGACAGTCCAAAAGCAATTTCCATTGTTAATAGCTGAAAATGTCTATCACTGTGGTTATCATGCCGAAAGTTCTTACGGGGCTGCTAGTTACTTGATTCAACGCCCAGACGGAAATATTCTGGTGGATTCTCCTCGCTTTGCGCCACCTCTAGTAAAACAAATTGAGAACATGGGAGGAATTCGTTATTTGTACTTTACCCATCGTGACGACGTAGCCGATCATGAAAAGTATCATCAACATTTTCAGTGCGATCGCATTCTCCATATTGATGATATTTCTGAAGGAACTAAATCTGTAGAAATTCAACTTCAAGGTGTGGAACCTTATCAATTAGGTGCTGATTTACTGATTATTCCTGTGCCTGGACACACCAAGGGACACACGGTTTTAATTTATCAGGAGAAGTTTTTATTTAGTGGTGATCATCTAGCTTGGTCTGAACATTTACAGCAACTTCATGCTTTCCGCAATGCCTGTTGGTATTCATGGACAGAACTTGGTAAGTCTATGACAAAGTTAGCAACTTACAATTTTGAATGGGTACTTCCAGGTCATGGCAGAAGGTTCAATAGCGATCGCGCCACGATGCAATATCAAATGCAGAAATGCCTCGACTATATCAATAGGGTTTAGCTATAGCGTTTTTACAAATCCTTCTAAACATCAGTCGTAAAAGCATCTACGTTAAATTTCTTGTACAATTAAAAGCAATCATGACTGGCAAAGGAATATGAAACTTAAAAGAGTCTCTATCAAAGGGCTGAACAATAAAGTTGACTGTGACTTTGAATTTCACGATGATATAAATATTGTTACAGGTATCAATGGCTGTGGAAAAACAACATTACTAAAAATGCTATGGTATGCCATTTCAGGGAATATCGAGCGTCTTGTATCTGAAATACGTTTTAAATCATTTAATTTAGAAAGCAGCAGTTTTTCCCTCTCTTTAATCGATACAAAAGATAGCGATACTTACCCTAATATTGATTGGGAGTATACTAAAAATGAGATTAAACAAAGTGGTAATTCTTATTATGATAACTTTGGTCAACAAGATGGACTATCGTTGCAATCTCTAATATTAGAAAGCAGAGAATCATCTCTGTTTTTCCCAACTTTTAGAAGGATTGAGGGGGGATATTCATTAATCAATCCTAAAAGCCAGAAACCTATATCAAAAGCGTTCAAGTCATTAGCAGATCTAAAGCAAGATTTAAGAGAGATAAACAATGTAAATATACAAGATGGATTTGACAAATTATCAAATAATATGTCATTTGCTGAGCATAAATTTATATGTTCCATATCAACTCATGATCTTGGTTATTTGCTCCGCCTACACCATACTGAGACAACTGAAAAAATTGATGAATATTCTCTTGCTTTAAATAAATCATTAATTAGTAAGCTTGAAAATATAAAATCTGGTATTGAAGATAGCAAGGATGAATCGTTAGCTATTGTTATTAAATTACAGCGAGAAGTGGAGGACGTTGGTAGTAAGCGGGATGAACTTCTTCAACCTTTCAAAGTGCTATCCGAATTAGTTACTAAGGTTATGCACTATAAAGGTGTCAAACTTGATGATTTCATTATTGGAGATTCAGACAATGCTGTTGATTCTAGATTGCTTTCGTCTGGTGAACAACAAATGTTGAGTTTTCTTTGTTATAACGCATTTTATGAAGACTCAGTAATATTTATTGATGAGCCAGAACTAAGTCTACATCCAGATTGGCAGCGCCGATTATTCCCTAATTTGATGAAACAACAGGCTAGTAATCAGTTTGTTGTAGCTACACATTCCCCTTTTGTTTACTCTAAATATGAGGATAAGGAAATCATACTATCTCAAGAGAAGGGTGAATGAAAAAAGGGATAACTCTTTCGGAAAATGAGATGGTATCTTACTTAAAGAAAACATCACTTCCAACAATTCTAGTTGAGGGTAAAGATGACTTATCAGTTTACAACAGATATTTAGAAAGTAAGATTGGTATCGAAGATGTTGATGTATTACCTTGTCAAGGAAGAATAACACTTCTTAAGGTCTTTGAAAGAAGAGAAGAATTTAAGTATAGTAAAGTTGTATTTGTTGCAGATCAGGATATGTGGTTTTTTGTAGGTATTCCCAAAGAATATAATGCAAAGATTATCTTTACAAATGGATATTCTCTAGAAAACGATCTTTATATTGAATCACAGTTCAATCAACTTTTAGACGATAAAGAGATTACAGATTTTTATAATCTCATTAAAGAATTATCAATTTGGTTTGCCTTTGAAGTCGAGCGGCATATAAAAACTGGACTTTCTCAATGTGATTTCACGGTATATCAAATATGTCCCAATAACGTATTGGATAACAACTTCAAACAGAAAATAAATTTTATTGAACCATCCGAAGAAACTGTGAATATAATCTATAAAGACTATACTAGAGCTTTACGAGGCAAAACCTTGTTTCAAGCTCTGTTAAAATTTCTAGCAACTCAGAAACACTCAAACATAAAAAGAGAAACTCTTCTTGAGTTAGGAGCAAGGTTTAAGAATACACGTGTAGAATTACTTGTTAGTAGTATTATTGAAAAATTTCGAGAGTATGAATGAGTAGGTAACTATGCATTAAATAGATTTACTAATTTCAAAATCTTAACGTTCCTACAAAACAACATTTACTATATATAGTTTTTCAAATCGTTAATCACCTTTTCCTTGATCTGTCCAAACTAAAATAAATCAGTTTGATATCTATATGCAAGAAGCTATCACCCTAACCTTACCAGCAGATGTAAAAGCTTCACTCGAAGCACGCTCAAAAGTTGAATCAATCTCATCAACCGAACTTATTGAACGCGCAGTTCGTGAATACTTGCTAGTGCGTCAATTTCGATCGCTACGCGAAAAAATGCTTAAAAAAGCTGATCAGCAAGGCGGTTATACTGACGAAGATATATTTGAAATGGTGTCATGAGAATAGTTTTTGACACCAATGTGTTAATTGCATCATTGATTTCTAGAGGGAAATGTTACTCACTTGTAGAACACTCTTTGGAGGTGCATGTGATTATTTCTTCCGCATTTATACTAAATGAACTAGCGGAAAAGCTTCAAAAGAAATTCAAATATGATCTCGAAGATATAACAGAAGCTCTATCAATATTTCGAGCAAAAATGGAAATAGTTAGCCCATCTAAATTAGAGCAGCAAGTATGTCGAGATATTGATGATGATTGGATTTTAGCAACAGCCTTAGTAGGTAAAGCTCAATGTATCGTTACAGGAGATAAGGATTTACTAACAATCTCCCAATTCAGAAATATTGATATTATTGCCCCTGTAGATTTTCAAACTTATGAAGAAAAATACACTTCATAATCTTTACAGCAGTTTGCTTTCAAATCGACCACAAGCAATAATATAAAACCCTTTGCGGGGCTTCGCCCTGCGACCCTTGTCGTGGTGAGTTTGATCAATAACTGCTGTAAGATGAAAATATTGCTGCATTTGTCATAGCAGAGCCACCAACCCTTAGCTATATAATGTCCAACGTTGACGGAGATTAACCAATATTTATTGGCTCCAGCATATTTTAAATTTCTAACATGACCATTTTTGAAGTTTCTGTTCCTGCAACTACTGCTAATATTGGCGCTGGGTTTGATTGTCTTGGTGCAGCCCTATCGCTTTATAACCATTTTGAATTTTCCCTTGCCGATCGCTTAACAATCACAGCATCGGGCGAAGGCGCAGACAAAGTTGAACGGGACGAGACTAATCTTGTGTATAAGGCGATCGCAAAGTTTTATCAACATATTGATCGTCCGATTCCACCGATCGCTTTTCATACTGATACGATGATTCCTCTATCTCGAGGATTAGGTAGCTCGGCAACAGCGATTGTCGGTGGAATTGTCGGTGCTAATTTGTTGGCAGGTTCGCCACTTGATCGGATGGAATTATTAGACTTAGCGATCGCGATGGAAGGACATCCTGATAATGTTGCACCAGCGATGCTGGGCGGTTGTCAACTCATGGCATCTAATCAAGCAGGTGGCTGGGAGTTTTGCGATTTGCGTTGGCATGAAGAGATTGCGATCGCAGTTGCCATACCTGACTTTGAACTATCGACTGCGAAAGCGCGGCAAGTTTTGCCCAAACAAGTATCGATGGCGGATGCGATTTTTAATGCTTCACATTTGGCGCTATTGAGTCATGGGATTCAATCAGGGAATGCAAGTTGGCTTAAGGCAGGACTCCAAGATCGGTTGCATCAGCCTTACCGTGAAGGCTTGATCACAGGTATGCAGGATGTGCAAACAGCAGCGATCGCGGCGGGAGCCTATGGTCTTGTTATCAGTGGTGCGGGACCAACACTGCTTTCTTTAGCGCCAGTGGGTACAATAGAGACAGTCGCCCAAGCAATGCAAAAAGCTTGGCAAGCAATCGGTGTCATCGCTGTGACAAAATGTTTAGCGATCGCTAAAGATGGTACAACCTTTAAAACTTGTTAGTGTAGAAACTTTATGTCTAAATTTCAATTTTTATTAATCTCTGCCCTAATTTCCTCGGTTGTGCTGCTATTTGTGGGCAGTCGTGATGGAAATCCATTTGACTCGATATTTCCGATCGCTGTAGTAGTTGGTTTAGCGATCGTTGCCCAAAAATATCTCTCTGAGAAGGTATGGAGTCGCTTTGCACGTTGGATAAATGAGACGACTGGACGCAAAATCTTTTATGTCCGCTCATCACGTCCAAAAGTTGCACCAGAGCGCAAATTATTGCCACCTTCTAAACTAAATCGCTTGAAATAAGAAATCAACTTAGAGAACTTCCAAATCATGTCTAGTTATGCGACCTTCCATCAACCCTTACATCAACCTTTACGAGTTGGCATAGTTGGTTCAGGCTTTGTTGCAAAGCTACGTGCAGAGATATTTAGCCAAGATGTCCGTACTCAGCTGATTGCGATCGCTGGTACTCCCGAAAAGGCGCAAGCGATCGCCGATCAATTTGCTGTTCCTAATGTGCATCAATATTGGTCAGAACTGGTTGTGCGTCAAGATATTGATTTGGTGGTGGTCTGTAATGTCAATCGCGATCATGCAGCTGTGGTTAGACAAGCATTGCGATCTGGTAAACATGTAATTGTAGAATACCCACTTTCCTTTAATTTGGCTGAAGCAGAGGAATTGGTCAACTTTGCTAAACAGCAAAACTTGATGCTTCATGTTGAGCATATCGAACTGTTAGGTGGTGTACATCAACTTGTAATCGAACATCTAGCAAAAATTGGTACTCCTTTCTATGCAAGATATTCCACTAAAAGTCCGCAACGCCCCGCACCTGATAAATGGACGTATAAGCCTGAATTATTTGGATTTCCACTTACAGCGGCTGTGTCGCGCCTGAACCGTATTATTGTTCTCTTTGGTAAAGTGAAAGCGGTCTCTTGTCAGTTACGCTATAGCGGTGACAATCTGCCACGTCAGTTTACTTCCTGCGTTTGTAATGCTCAATTGCAATTTGAGAACGGAGTTCTTGCTGATGTAAGTTATAGCAAAGGCGAAAATTTTTGGCATCCAGAACGTGTTATGGAATTACAAGGAAGTCACGGAGCGATCGCGTTTTCGGGTGATAAGGGTAAGCTGATTTCGGTAGATGGTGAAATAGAACTTGATGCAGGGACAACGCGAGGTTTGTTTATGAAAGACATTGAAATTGTTCTCTCTCATCTATTTGAGGGTACACCTCTTTATGCTAATCATGAAAGTATTTTACATTCTCTAGCGGTTGCTAATGCTGCCGAGAAGTCTGCTGCTACTAATCAAACGGTAATTCTATAAATATTTGTTTGAGAATTTGTTTGAGAATTTGTTTGAGAAAAAATTAATGCCGTAACGATTAATCGGTGGCTTATAGCGATTTGCGCTCAAACCAGAACCAGTAAAAATTTTGAAACGGTTGCAAATTAAACATTTCAAAATTTTTACAGTGATTTATTTGATCGGAAATTTTTGTAAGATTAAAGCAATTTATAAAATCGACTATCCACGCCAAACAGTCAATTCTCTTAATAAATTCTTAATCCATCTTCCTTATGACTTATTAATGAATCCAAATATAGATTAATTTCGTATCCTCGTATAAGATTATAAAAGTTTGCTAAAAATATGATTTCACTAGTGATGTATTGAAGCAAATTTTAGCCTGTGCAATAAACCTTAAATTGAAAGGAGTATTTATGATCGAGTACGTTAAGAGATATCAAAAACTTCTGTTTGGAATATTTCTAGCCCTTATAACTTGTTTCTTTGCTGTTAGCATTGCTGCACCTTCCCAATCAATAATTCCGACAATTAACTCTGTAAATATGCAGTTGTTGTCAAATGAAGCTAGTTCGGTTAGTTATCAACAGCAAGTCGAATCAATACTGATTGCCCAAGACTCTATGTCGAGTCAAGGTAGTTACTTAAAAAGATTTGTTGCTGTTTTATCTGTCGATGATGTCTATCCTACTCCCGCTATGACCTCCTACGCTACAGGGGCGGTTGGCGCGGCTTTAAATGGCAATCGCTTGGTTGTACGAGGAGATTTTCGCGGTTTGAGCAGCCCTCTTCGTGACTATGCTACTGATCCCGTTAGCCCACCGAACCCCAAAATTACATCTGGGGTACATATGCATCGTGGCACACCTAAAGAAAATGGACCTTTTCAGAATGCTTTAGAAGTACAAATTGAACCAAATGGTTTAAATGGTAGAGTCAAAGGCGAATTTACTCTAACTGACGAACAACTCCAAGCATTAAATAACGGTACTCTTTACATCGATCTGCATACTAAAAGTTTCCGTGCTGGCGAACTGAGAGGAGTTCTAAAGGCTATCTAAAAGTCTAGATAAATGCCTATATATCATTACTTTTTTTAATGACCTATCTAAACATCTCAATTTAGTAGGAATTGACTAAAACTCATGCACCCTATATGTTCTAATTAAATTTTATTTTTGAAATCTAATGGAATATATAAGTAGCTAGACATAATTAAAATCCAGATTAAAAAGCTGTGGCGCACGCTGCGCGTGCGCCACAGCTTTTTGGGTTTTATATTTAATTGCGCCTAGCTACTTAGGATGTTTTAGCGTAACGCTACATTCAATATCTCTATGGAGCTATATCAATATATAAACTCCACTTGTTCTCTACCTTCAAAAAGACTAAAAAAATGCTTGGCAAAACTTACAGTAATCCCGAACAAACCCACCACTAACTTTTTTGTAAAAACACCGCGAAGTGGGGCTTTTACAAAAAATCTGGATTTGGTTTGTTCTCAATCTGTTGTAAATGAAGCAAGGGAACAAGCGACAGTTTAGTTTAGACCGCGTCATGACCAAGTTGGCAAATACTTCGGAAATGGCGATCGCCATCACCTTTTTATGGAGACGAATTTATAATTCATAGCTACTTTTCGTAATCATTTCATTTTCTTAAATCTGCCAGAGGATGAAAAAAAGAAAGAATTATGAAAATCTAGGATGAGCGATCGCGTCAGCAGTATAACTTTGTGTAAATGCCGAGTTTGTCTGCTGCCGCTTATCTCTGTCGTTAGCTGGCTTCGTTTTTGGGTTAAGACGGTAATTGCGAGATTATTTTTTGGGTCTGCAAGTCCGATGTGTTTTATAGATCATTGAGGAAATACAATAGGTAGCCCAGAGAAAATCTATGGCTAGACCTAGCATCTTCGGCACACAATGATTAAGACCAAAGAAAAAATTTGTCTATGTTTATGCAGATGTCAGAGACTCGAATGCATTGGGTTCGGTGGGTATTGACTATTGCTTGGCTCCTGATCATCGTTTCCCTATTTTACGATCCTTGGACATCAACACTAACTGAACCCAATCATCCATGGAGTCCCTTGCGACTTTCCGAAACTTGCATACAAGTGCAAGGAAAATGTTTGTCTGAACAACCATACCCATTGGGAACTACCCTCTTTTGGGGAGCTGTTGTTCCAACCGCAATTTTTATTTTGTTGGTTTTTGGACATGAGCTATGGCGGCGGATCTGTCCGCTATCTTTCTTGTCTCAGATTCCTCGCGCCTTAGGCTGGCAAAGACAATTTAGACGAGAGAATAAAAAGACTGGGAAGGTACGCTACGAATTGGCAAAGGTCAAACCAGATTCATGGTTGGGGAGAAACTATCCCTATGTGCAATTTGGCTGGTTGTTTGTGGGACTATGTGGGCGAATTTTGTTTTTTAATGCCGATCGCTTGGTACTGGCAGGTTGGTTACTGTTTACAGTTGTGGCAGCGATCGCAGTTGGCTATTTTTACGGAGGCAAATCTTGGTGTCAATACTTTTGTCCAATGGCTCCTGTTCAGAGCATTTATAGTGAGCCGGGAGGATTGCTAAGTAGTAAAGCGCATATGAGCGATCAATCTATCACTCAATCGATGTGCCGCACTGTCCTGCCAGATGGTAAAGAGCAGAGTGCTTGTGTGGCGTGCCAAAATCCATGCATTGACATTGATGCAGAACGCACCTATTGGGATAGCTTAAACAAACCTGAAACCTCATTGATTCGCTATGGGTATGTGGGGTTAGTTGTAGGCTATTTTGGCTATTACTATTTATATGCAGGCAACTGGAACTATTACTTTTCTGGAGCATGGCTCCGACAAGCCGATCAACTGACATCTCTATTGAGTCCCGGGCTCTATCTCTGGGGTCAGCCGCTCAATATTCCTAAATTATTTGCTGTACCTCTGGTGTTGGGAGTCTTTACAGCGATCGGCTATGGGGTCGGTCGGTGGGTTGAAAAACGTGCCAAATCTTATAGTCGGAGGCATTATCTTAATCTAGAGATCGAGACGATTCGACATCGCATTTTTACACTTTGTACCTTTGGGATTTTCAACTTCTTCTTTGTTTTTGGCGGTCGTCCTTTAGTGCAACTCATGCCTTGGTCGATACAATATCTCTATGACCTTGGGCTGGTTTCGCTGAGTACTCTCTGGCTTTACAAGACTTGGCGGCGAAGTTCTGATTTCTATTCTCGTGAAAATCTCGCCAGTCGATTCCGCAAACAATTAGAGAAATTACAGATCAACGTTTCGCAGTTTTTGGAAGGGCGAACACTAAGCGACCTGAATACTCATGAAGTCTATGTATTAGCTAAAGTCCTTCCTAGCTTTACCCGCGAGAAACGACATCAGGCTTACAAGGGAGTTGTTCGAGAAGCATTAGAAGAAGGTTATGTGAATTTCTCTAGCAGTCTGGAAATCTTACAGCAGATGCGTCAAGAGCTAGGAATAACTGACGACGAACACCGCGTCGTATTGGATGAGTTGGGTGTTGAAGATCCTGAATTACTCAACCCAAATCGTCAGCGCAGTTTAGAGAATCAAATCCGCTTGAGTGGCTATCGAAAATCCTTAGAGAGGTTAATGCGGCTGCAAAGTAAACAGCCCGATCGCTCAGTCTTGGAACAGTTGTCATCCAAAGAGCTAGCGGCTCTTCGTTCTCTGCGCCGTGAATATTCGGTTACAGCCCAAGAAGAAGAGTGGATTTTAAGTGGATTTTCTAACAATACTGGTAATACTAAAAAAGCCGAGTTTCTCTTAGATCGATTACTAGAATTGATTGATAGTTACCGCGCCTTGTATCAACCACGACTGAAGACGCATGGAGCTGTGTTAACGCTGCTACGAGAGAATATTCTCCACAAGAAGGAACTGATCGTGCGATCGCTTCTAGAAACTATAGAAGCGCTCCAAAATGACCCGAATGCCTTATCCTTAACAATTTCTTTGCAACAGGCTTCTCCCGCAGTTTTAGTTGAAATGTTAGCGAAAGAAGATTGGCGCGATCGCCTCCCTCCAGAAATCGTGCAATTGCTCACCCAACCAAGCGCAATATCTGTCGCTTGTTCGCTAGAAACTCCCCTTGAGGAAGTTTTAAATCATTTAGAAGCTCTGTTCCAAGAGCAGAATCCCTTAATTCAGGCAGCAGCACTCTATATGATTGCTCAATTGGATGCCGAACGCAGTCAAGCGATCGCCAGATCTCAGCTTCATAAGTCTAGCTCTCATCTTTTGCAGGAAACTGCCGAACGGTTAATTTCTTTGTCAACGTCAGAGCTGACTCTAAATGAATTTCCAATGCTAGAGAAATTGGTTTATCTGTTCAATAGCGACTTTTTCCACCGAATGCAGGGTGAAACTTTGATGGCGCTAGCTGATCGCTCAGAGGTAAGAAGCTATGCAAACGGCAAAGTGATTACGGAAGCAGGGGACACCTGTCGAGAATTGTTACTATTGATTGAAGGTAGTGCCAATATTCACTATCAAACTGCTACTGAGATTATTCTTGAACAACTTCGTCTGGGGCAAACACTGGATGAACTAGAGGTCTTAACGCACAGCAAATCAGAAAATACAATCGTGGCAGACAGCAATATGACTCGAATTTTAGCGATCCCAGTTGATGCTTTTGATGACTTACTTGATCAAGACCCTGATTTTGCACGGAGAGTTTTGGAGTTGGAAAGTCGTCAATTACAGCGATTCATGCGATCGGTACAGCCCTTTGAAAGGACTATTAAATCATGACTAACAAATTTCGCACACCTAGATATCATCCAATCGGAAAGCTAAAGGTAATCTTATCAGGGCTTCATATTGCGGTAATTACTGACTTCAGTGTTGCTTATAAAGTGATTTTGTCAGTACCTATTTTAGGTGGTGCTTTCTTCTTTCGACAATGGGTAGATGTCAGCTTAATATTGTTAGCAATGGGACTAATGCTGATTTCCGAATTGTTTAACAGTGCGATCGAAGTCTTGTGCGATTTTGTAGAACCACAACAGAATGATCGTATCCGCATCACCAAAGATATTTCTGCGGCTGCGGCTGGTCTCAGCATCTTGGTGTGGGCAGCAATTTTAATCGTTGAAAGCATCCGTCTTTTCCATCTACAGTAAAAGATTCGCTTAAAGGTTCGATCTGCTGTCTGATAGTTATAAGGAAGCCTGACAGGGAGAGCCACAGATTGATTTACCACGATTTGAGGTGTTCAGTTGCCAACTATCATACGTCACGGCATCGGACGGACAAAAGCCTTGGGGGGCAAGGTTACTCCCTTCCCAGTGTAGAATTACACACAAAAGCGAGAAGAATTCATGAATAGAGTAGAACAAATAAAAGCAATAAGCTTTGACACAGAAGAATGGGGGAAATTGTTTTGCAAATATCAGCAGGAATATATAAGAAAGCGACTGAAAGCGATCAAATATCTGTATGAAGGTCAAACAAGACAAGAAGTGATGGCAAAAATTAACTGTGCCAGAAAAAGTTTAATCATTTGGATTGATATGTATTGTGAAGGAGGGCTAAAGGCTCTAGCGACACCAATGAGATCGGACAGGAAGCAGAAATTAGGTAAGGAAGAAAAGGGAGAGTTAAAGAAGATGCTTTTGGAGAAAAAACCAACTGACTATGGTATTGACCGACAGATATGGACAGGGAAGAGCATAATTGAAGTTGTGAATCAGAGATGGAATATACAACTCAAGGATAGCCGCATCTACGATATCCTCAAAGAAATTGGAGTATCACATCAAAAAGCACATCGTGATTACGAGAATGCCGATCAACAAGCTCAGCAAAAGTTTATCACTACAATTAAAAAAAATAGAAGAACTAAAACCTAGACAGAGGTTAGTTTTTTATGACGAATTTGCGGTTTATGATAGACCGAGTCTGTATTATGCATGGGCAGAACGCAACAGCAAACCAGAGGTTCCAAGTAATGAAAAAAGAAAAAGAAACAAGGTCAATGGGATGATATCAGTTGATGCTATGAGTGGAGAAATATATCTAGAATTGAAGCCCAATTCAAAAACCGAAGATGTGGCGCAATACTTTATAGATTTGTGTAAGGATATGCACAAAGACAATGTAGATAAGCTATTCATTGCTCTAGACAACAATTCAACTCACAAAGAAAAGATGAAAAAGCAGTTAAAAGAGCATCTGCAAGCCTCAGGACTAGCGGATACAATAGCTGTAGAATTTATCCATACTCCCGCTTATTCACCCGACTTTAATCTTGCTGAATATGAAATTCATCTCTTGAGGTTACAGAAATTACATCATTTGCCTTCTAATATAACCATTGCGGAAATCGAACAAAAGCTTAAAGATGTTAAAATCTTGATGAATTCAGAACAAATATCTAGAACTTTAGAACACATTTTTGCCGTTGGTCTAAATGTGTATTTCTTGAGCGGCAAGTAATAAGATCAGGAGAAAAAGAAAACTTCTTGGTAGTCAAGATAGAAAATTGCCTAGATTGCTTAGAAATCAGCAAATGTAAAGAACACCTCTCCAAATGGAAGAAAAAAGCGCTGCCAGATCGACATAATCCAAGAAAAAATAAAAAAGCAAGGGGTCTGAGTTGGGATAATCTTACCCATCGATTTTCTCCTGACAGTTTGCCACCAAATGGCAAATATGGCAATCCTAAATGAGTTGTGGAAGTATAAGGCTTATAACAAGGGGCTTAAGCCCTTTGTTTCTCCACAAATGATTTAGGATTGCTATAGAAATTCTTGAATGATAGCTGTCGTGTGTGGATTTGTCGGTACATGAAATTTTATTGGTGCAAGAGTTTTATTTGCTTTTGCTGCTTTTCCTTGCATCTTATTAGGGCTTCTGACTCTTGAAAATCCTTGCTTGTATGCTTTTCTTTCTTTTTCAGTAAGCCCTAATTATGTCTTTACTGTGCACTATTGTTGTAAATCATTCCGAAATTTTCTCTGTTTAAATCTAATCATTTTTTGTAGCTTAGGCGATCGCTGTTTAGTAATTTGAATGATGGGGCGATCGCACTAATTTTTTATTTTTTGATGAATAGGCTATTGGGATAAAAGGCGATCGCTTAGCGAATTTTTTACGTTGATGTCAGAGTTAGTTTAAATAGATAAAAGTAATCCTTAGTCTCACTTTTATTTATCAAGACGGACAACATACCATTGCCATGTGCCGCGATCGCCGCAATCGAGATCGCACGCAGTTTTGATAAGGCGTTGTACTTGTTCGTCAATATTTGCAAGATTTTGTAAATCGTGGGGGCGTGCGTCTTGAATATTAACGAGCAAATCATGCAAAATTTGTTCCAATTCCGGCTGCGTAACAAACTTTTCCTGCATATCTGGAGGCAGCACCACATAAGTGTCTTCGTAGTACATGATGCTGCTTGGCATATAGTTTCTTAGTTAGTAGAATTTTCGTTGAAGTGTCATCTGTGGGTAAAATCTTAGCATGACGAATGTACTGCCTTCTGAACAACCTATACAACTTATTGAGCCAGTCGAACTTGAACATGAAGAGACTTTTGAATTTGATGAGCCTGTAGAGATATTCGCGCCTGTAGAGACAGAGATATCGGATTTATCTGATGGCTTGTTTGAGCAACAAAATTTACCGATCGCGCGATCGCTTAAGCAGAAAGTAGAAGCGGTTTTGTATTTGAAGGGACAACCGATGAATTTGGCGGCGATCGCGGCGGCGTTAAGTTGCGAAAGTGAGGATGCAGAGATGGGGTTGATTGATTTAATTTCTGAATATGCTCATCGGGATAGTGCTTTAGAAATTGTGGAAACCGATGTAGGTTTTGCTTTGCGGTTGCGATCAGAGTTTGAGGATTTGGTCAATAAATTAATTCCTGTTGATCTTGGGCGTGGCACTTTACGGACGCTAGCAGCGATCGCACTTAAGAAAAATATTGTGCAGTCGGAGTTGATTGAGTTGCGTGGGGCGGGAGCATATCAACACGTTCAAGAATTAGTCGAGCAGGGATTTATCAAAAAGAAGCGACAAGTTGAAGGGCGATCATCAATATTGCAAGTAACTACAAAGTTTCATCAATATTTTGAAATTGATGAGTTAACGAAGTTGATCTAGGATCATTAGATTAAAGAGCGAAGCTTTCTAACTAAAACCAAAGCATTAAAAGGAATCTTATTTTGAGCATATTAATTCGACAAGGCACGATTATTTTGCCTGATGGTGAAACTTTGATAGGAGATGTCTATGTCAAGGATGGAAAAATCGCGGCGATCGCACCTCATATCGATCTCGCTGAAGCGATCGCCGATGAGCATCCTTTAGAAATTATTGAAGCCGCAGGTTTGACTTTGTTGGCGGGAGTAATTGACCCGCAAGTGCATTTTCGAGAACCAGGGCTAGAGCATAAAGAAGATTTGCGGACGGCGAGTCATGCTTGTGCTAAGGGCGGCGTGACTAGCTTTTTAGAAATGCCGAATACTCGTCCGCTCACAATTACACAGGCGGCGCTTGATGACAAACTTAGCCGTGCAGCTAGTAAATGCGTAGTCAATTACGGCTTTTTTATTGGTGCAACTGCTGAAGTTTTACCTGATTTGCTCAGTGCGAATCCTACTTGCGGCATCAAAATATTTATGGGATCGATGCATGGTGCTTTGCTGATTGATCAGGAAGAAATTTTAGATCGGATTTTTTCGCAAGGCGATCGCTTAATTGCCGTTCATGCTGAAGATCAAGCTCGGATTGCCCAGCGACGCCAAGAATTTGCGGGTAGTAAAGAGCCTGCATTGCACTCAATCATTCAAGATAATCAAGCGGCGCTTAATGCGACTCAATTAGCTTTAAAACTTTCTAAAAAATATAAACGGCGTTTGCATATCTTGCATATGTCTACTGGCGAAGAAGCCGAATTATTACGTCAGGATAAGCCTGAGTGGGTCACCGCCGAGGTAACTCCACAGCATTTATTCATGAACATTAGTGCTTATGGGCAAATTGGATCTTTGGCTCAAATGAATCCACCCTTGCGATCGCCCCACGATCAAGAGGTATTATGGCAAGCTTTGTTAGATGGCGTGATTGACTTTATTGCTACTGACCATGCACCGCATACATTAGCGGAAAAAGGGTTAGCTGCAAGTCAGGATATTCCATCAGCTACGCTCGAAAAATCCTCTACCGAGACTGTGTTCCTAGAGCCAGCCAATGTTCCCTCAGGAATGCCAGGTGTAGAAACTTCTCTGCCACTGATGCTAACCCAAGCGATCGCGGGACGTTGCACTGTGCATCAGGTCAGCCAATGGATGAGCAGAAATGTTGCTACAGCCTACAAAATTGCCAATAAGGGAGAGATTCGTGTGGGTTGGGATGCTGACTTAGTGCTAGTCGATCTCAACAACTATAAAGCAGTGCGTAATGAAGATTTGTTGACAAAATGTGGTTGGAGTTCGTTTGCAGGATGGGAACTTACAGGCTGGCCAGTGACAACGATTGTTGGTGGTCAAGTTGTGTTTGCCAATGGCAAAGTTAATCCGAATACACGTGGTCAAGCATTGCAGTTTGGATAGATTAGCGACACAATAAAGCGACCCAATAAGTAGATCAAGTAGATTAATTTACAAGCTTGGCTTTGCTTTGTTTTACAAGTTTTTAAATTATCTGGGTTTGATTAGAGCGCAACATTATGTTTCTTTCCCAAAAGGTGTCGAGCAAGACATCGATTTTATTGCTGTTGGTGATCGCGACAGGTTTATTGGCAGCTTGTAGTAACTCAAATACTGCTAGTAATAATTTGTCCAAGCAACAATTTGATCCCACTAAAGTCACACCGACTCCCGCAACTCCAACTCCAGCAATTGGTTTACCTAGCCCTGTGAGTGACCTTAGCAAGGCTCCCGAATTAGAGATTGGCGAGCTGGAAGCTTATAAACATCGTTCGGGACTTTTGGAAATGAGTGTGCCAAAAAATTGGCAGCTTATTGATAATAGTCAATTAGGTGAATTACTCGTCACTTGGAATGAAAAAGCGGGACGAGCAACTATTTCTACAAATATTTTTGTACCTCCGAGCGAAATTCCTGAAAGTCGCTTAGCTGATAGTTTTGCAGTAATCATCAAAGGAATGTATGGTAATCAGTCCGATTTCTCAATGAGATCGCCTGTTGTTGAAGAAACGGGAAATATTGTGATTGAATGGACATCGACGGTAACAGTGAGTAATAAAAAAGTTAAATTTCAGGCTAATAGTAAACTGAAACGAACTAATAACAAGCTTGCCATTTTAACTTTTGGGGCGATCGAGCCGAAATTTATGGAAATGAAGGACTCTTTCGTTAAAATATCCAACAGTCAGATTGTAAATGCTAATCTTTCTATTCCTTAAAAGCTTATATAAAAATGATAAAAACTAATTCTATAATCGC
Organism: Pseudanabaenales cyanobacterium; assembly: GCA_038230875.1. Taxonomy (GTDB): domain Bacteria; phylum Cyanobacteriota; class Cyanobacteriia; order Pseudanabaenales; family Pseudanabaenaceae; genus Pseudanabaena. The sequence continues at coordinate 13,821 of JBBRMK010000017.1, read as the reverse complement.
TACTTTTGGCGCGATCGCTCTCTTGGGAAGTTTGCTTGGGAGTTGTACACCTGACAACAAAACTAGTGATAAAACTAGCCCTACTGCACCTACCACTAGCACTGCGCCAAAAACACCTGACGCCAAAAGTGTTGCCACAGCAAAGACTGAATCTATCCCAACAAATGATGCTCGAATCATTAAAGTCAAGATTGATGGCTTAGAACCTTACAAACATCCTTCTGGACTATTTCAAATTGATGTACCTAAGGGTTGGAAGCCCACAGAAAACAAAAAACCAAAAGAGGTGATTGTTTTATGGTTTGACCCAACTAAAAATGCATTACTTACCGTTGATGTTTTCAATGCACCATCAGACACTACGCCCGAACAATTAACCACACTTTTAGAAACATTTCTAAAGTCAACTTTTGGTTCTAGGCCTAAATTTGTTTCTGAAAAGCCTATCCAACAAAAAGATGGCAGTGTGCAAATTGTATGGAGCTATGATGAGTCAATCAAAACTATTACGGCTAAAGTGCAAGGTAATAGCTTTATCAGTCGTAATGGTGACAAGATTTCACTGATCACAACTGGCGGAGTTGCCGATCAAATTCCTGCACTAAAGGAGTCTTTTGATCGCGTTGTCAATAGCTATAAAGTCGATCCTACTGTAGCGATTCCTTAGGCGATTTCTTGAAAAGACTTTACTGTGAGTGTGCCGTGCTTCGCGCGGCACACTCACATTTTGGTTTTAATAAATCGGGTACTTTTATTGTTAGATACCACCTTAATTAAGCCATTCCTTAAATAAAAGATATGGTAAATGCATAGCGCAGAGAATCAACTACATGCATTTATCGCATTTTTTGAGTTAGAGTGCTTTGCGCTTTACCCAAATATTTAATCAAACTATATGAAACTTGCGATCGCTATTATTGACGCATTTACCAATCAAGCATTTCGCGGTAATCCTGCGGCAACTGCATTGGTAGATGAATTTCCAGAAGCAGATCAAATGCAGCAAATTGCCGCAGAAATTAATCTGTCTGAAACTGCATTTGTCAAACCTATAGCCCCAAATCATTTCCATCTGCGGTGGTTTACGCCAACGCGAGAAGTAGCTCTCTGTGGTCATGCCACTCTAGCGATCGCCCATTATCTGCGCGAGATATCCGCGATCGCCAATGATGTTCCGCTTATTTTCTCAACTCTGAGTGGCGATCTAAAGATTAGCTTTGAAGATCACCTGATCGTAATGGATTTTCCTGCTGCTTTTTATAGAAATTGTTCAGAGCGATCGCAACAAATACTAGCTGATATGCTCGGTGATATGACCTATGCAGTTCTCGGGCAAAGCGAAGATTATATAACCGTTGTTTTACAGTCTGAGTCAGCCGTAAAAGATTTTCAACCCAAATATGATCAGATTGCTCAGTTAGATGGTTTTGGATTTATTATTACGGCGATCGCTGATGCAAACCAATCCTATGATTTTGTGTCACGATTTTTTGCTCCCAAAGCAGGGATTCCTGAAGATCCTGTTACAGGATCAGCCCATTGCAGTCTTACGCCTTATTGGGCAAAGCGACTTGGTAAAAGCAATTTAAAAGCCAAACAATTATCAGCTCGTTCAGGCGATCTCGAAGTTTGCGATCGCCATACTAGAGTTTTGCTGAAAGGTGAAGCTGTGACTTTTCTACGCGGTCATATTAACGTAAGTTAGATTTCATCATCATGTCTTCAGAAAAGTACCACCATAGAGAAGTGCGATCGCCTTCATCGACAATTATTGACATCAGCCCTGCATCTAAGTCCTGCCTACAAGCCGCGATCGCCTCTTGCTGCGTTGTATGAACATCAATCGGTAGAAAAGTTTTTCCTAAGTAACAAATCCCTTTTTCAGTGCCCCATGGAGTTGACAAATTGGTCAGTTGAATTTCTGATAATGAAAGAATAATCATAACTAGCTAACACAGGACGCTTTTCACATCTCTTATGTTCGATTAATTAGCCTTCATAACCTGTGATGGCTAACAGAAGGGACTTGTGACAGTTTTAAGTATTTATACGTGACCACATCAAGTTTAGCTCGTGACAGAAATCACCAATTACAGCAACTTACTTTCAAACCTGCCACAAATACAATATAAAACCTATTTCGGGGCTTCGCCCTGCGCCCCTTTTTGTGGCGCGTTTGATAAATAACTGCTGTAAATAAGCTATAAATAAAAAGAGCGCAAAGCGCTCCTTGTTATAGATTTCGCGTAGATTTTGTGCCGTCTCTCATTTTTTAATTTTAGTCAGTTTTAGCTAAATATCGCCATACAAAGTCTTTACAAGCGGCAAAAATACTTTTACCGAAGTTTCCTCATAGGGAACACTGATAATTTCTAATCTACCACCATGCAGTTCGGCTAGTCGCTTAGCGATCGCCAAGCCTAGACCAGTACCTTGTTGGACATACAGCTTTTTCTCAAACTTGACATAGGCTCCAAAATTAGCGATCTGTTCAGGTTCAATACCTTGACCATGATCAGTAACGCACAAACAAAATTCGTTGTCGTCGCAACTGCCCGAAACATTTACAGATGTACCTTCAGCAGAGAATTTGAACCCATTATCGATAATTTCTTTGGTAATAACACTTAAATAGGAATCTGAGATATGAATATTTGCATCTTTAATAGAAACAATCAAATCAGAAATCCGATTGTAGTTTTCGGCAATTTGCTTGGCACAACTAGAAATTTCAATATCTACAAAAGTTGCTTTGCTATTACGAATCTGGTTAGTCCATTCAGTATTACTCTCTGTTGACTCCAGCTCCGCATATAGCAAGAATTTTTTCACCATTTCATGCATATCTCTTCCTGCTTTTCGGATCCGCTTACCAAGCTCTGGAACTTCATGCGCTTCCATTGCATGATAATTTTTGATCAAAATATCAGACAAACCCATAACTTCAATTGAAGGAAATAGTAGTTGGTGAGGTAGAGACTTAGAGATATTTCCCCGTAAGTTGTCTAGTTCTTGTTTGTAATACCTACTTATTACTTCTTGTTTCTTAAACTGGGCATTGATGGCTCCCAGCAATTCATCTCTGGTAAATGGTTTAGTTAAATAATCATCTGATCCCAGTTCCATTCCATATCGGAGATCAGTTTTGTCAGATTTGGCACTAAGAAATATAAAAGGAATTGTGACGGTAGCAGGATTATTACGAAGTGCAGTAATGACTCCATAGCCATCAATTCCAGGCATCATAATATCGCAGATAATCAAACTGGGAATATTCTGCTGAGCCATATCTAAGCCACTGCGCCCATTATCTGCACTAATTACCAAGTAGCCCTCGGCTTGGAGCATTTTCGTAGTATTTAGTAAAACATTGGGATTGTCTTCGATCAGCAGAATTTTTTTCATACTAACTTGTTAGTGTTATTAATCATCATTATAGCGATAGAGATGATCATAGATAGTAATACTTACTCCCTTCCCAATGAAAGATTAGACGGTGCGGCGCGGAGCGCCGCACTGCTAATTCTTGGTTTTTAATGTCTATTTTTCTACTGGGAAGGGAGTAATACATAAAAAACAGGAGGTAAAGCACCATATTTTTGAAGTTTAATCACAGGAAATTGGTAAAGTTACTGTAAATTCCGTCCCAATATTCAACTGGCTTTTTACTGATATTGACCCACCGTAAATATCTATACAGTTTTTGACGATTGATAGTCCCAATCCAGTGCCAGGTAATATACCCACATTTTTACCTCGATGAAATGCACTAAATAAATGCTCTAAATCTTCTTCAGGAATTCCAATCCCCTGATCACTAATTATAAAAGTTACATGCTCCTGATCGACATTGTAGGAAAAATTGATCGTACTATTTTGAGGAGAATATTTAATCGCATTTGTAATCAAATTTGTGAGGATCTGACGTAATATTTTTTCATCCATTTTAACTATTAATTCTGGAAGATCGCTTTGAAGATGAGGATTCTCAATGGATATATTAAAATTTGCAGAAACATGTAAGGATGAAAGTAAAGTATAGTTTTTAGCTAAAGTTCTTTGCATTAGTCGCAATAGCTGACTACAAAATCCTAAAAGATCAAATTTGGATAAATTAATTTTAGATTTATTAGCATTAGATCGACTGAGAAATAATACGTCTTCCATCAAGGCAGTCATATGTTTGACTTCAGATTGAATTTGATGCAATTGCTCAACTCGTTCTTCTTTTGTCCACTCATAATATTCGAGCAGTTCGGATGCACTTTGAATCGTCGTAAGAGGGGTGCGAAACTCATGGGACACAACCGAGATAAAGTCAGTTTTCATTTGACTAAGTTCGCGTTCTTGTTGAAGCGATCGCGTTAATAAAGAAGCCGCCATTTGCAGTTGTTCATTTTGTACTTGCAACCTTTTTTGTAATGAACATAACCGTAAATGGGTTTCTATTCTTGCTAAGACTTCAATTAACTGAAATGGTTTGCTAATGTAATCCACACCGCCGACAGAAAAAGCTTCTACCTTTTCAGATGGCTCTTCTATTGAACTAATAAAAATAATCGGAATGTGTTTAGTTATAGAATTTGCCTTTAGTTTTATGCAGACTTCATAGCCATCCATATCAGGCATCCGAATATCAAGTAAAATTATGTCTGGCAATTCTTTAGTAGCTATCTCTAATGCTTGTATACCATTTGTAGCCTGACTAACTTCATATCCCTGTCTTATCAACATCAGCGATAAAAGTTGAACATTATAAATAGTATCGTCAACAATGAGAACAGAGGCAGTAATTTCCTTCTGCTCTTCTCCCACCTGATTTAAATCTTGAGTAGCCATAACAAAAACAAATCCTGAGTATCGTTGGTAAAGTTATTGATATAATACTTCCTTACTATAAAAGTTTCTGATTTTAGTTTCTGATTTTATAAGCTAGAGGAAGGTACTTAAGCCATTAGCTCTAACTCAAATTTATTTATGCGACTGTCAATTATTCTTCCTTGTCTTAATGAAATTCGGCACGGTTATCTAGAGCGCATTCTCACTAACTTAATTGCCCAAATTGGCGAAAAAGAAATTATTGTGGTTGTTAGTCCTACTAATGATGGCACTGATCAGATTTTAGAAGAATACGCGGCGCAGTATTCCGAAATACAAGTTGTGCGATCGCTTGCAAAAAATCGCGCTCAACGACTAAATGGTGGAATTGCAGTTAGTAGAGGGGAAATAATTTTATTGCACCATCCTGCCACACTTTTACCTGAACGCATAGCTTTACAGCTAATTGATCAGGCGATAACAGCGGGTAATAATTGGGGCGCATTTCAGCATACTTTTGATTTTTCGCATTGGTTACTGCACTTTACGTCTTGGTATTCTAATAATGTGCGGGTAAACCAAAAAGGAATCGTTTATCTTGATCATTGTCCTTTTATTGATCGCGAAGTTTTAGCTCAAATTGGTAATGTTCCCGATCTGGATATTTTTGAAGATACTGTGCTTAGCGATCGCTTGCGCCAATTTTCAAAACCAGTGCTAGTTCAAGGTAAGGTGATCACGTCAGCAAGACGGTTTCAGCAAAGGGGGATTTATCGTCATGCAATGCTTAATCAGTTGCTAAAAATGTGTTATCACTTCCATATTGATCCGCGATCGCTCAATCGTTTGTACGAACAAAAGGTTAGTATTAACGTCAAGTATAGCGATAAATAAATCTCGTATATTAGGTCAGATGGCTTTACTAGCCGTTTTATATATGGGGTTTGATTAAGACAAATCAGCTTATAAGGAGTTTTCAAGGGTGATTGGTTCCCATAGTTTCAGCAAGGGTAGATTAAGTAAAGATAGTTTAAGCAAAGCGAAGCGATCGCCGCAAAGCCAAAAATCTTGGCAACTATTTTTACATCGTGGCGGTGATTTATTATTTGCAACTTGGATTGGGTTAATCTGTGCAGTACCGCCCTGCTATATGCAGACAGACTTTCAAATGCCAGCTCAAGCAGCTGAACTAAAACTTGCTCAAGCCGTAATTCCGATCTCGCCTCGGGTCGTTAATCCGCTTACCCTTGATCTCACTGATGACTTATTAGAAAGCGATCGCCCTAACCTTTTAAAAGCGATCAACAACAGTATCCAATACATCCGTACCCCATCGGCAGCTAAACGTTATCCTGTCGCAGGAATTACTCAAGACCGCATGGAGTTGAGTTTGGTAAGATTTCGTCGGCTTGTCCAAATATCGCGCACTGCTAAAGATCTTCAGCAAGCAGTAAGCCGCGAATTTGATCTATACCAGTCGGTCGGGCGTGATGGTTCTGGAGGGGTGCAGTTTACAGGCTATTACGAAGCGATGTATAAGGCTAGTCGTACTCGTACAGAGGAGTTTAAGTATCCGCTCTATCGTTTGCCATCTGACTTTGACCAATGGCGATCGCCTCATCCGACCCGTGCGATGCTCGAAGGCAGCAAGCAGATGTCAGGTTTAGAAATTGCATGGCTGAGCGATCGCTTTCAAGCTTTTCTAGTTCATGTCCAAGGCTCGGCGAGATTTGAATTACCTGATGGTAATTTATTGACAGTTGGTTATGCAGGTAAAACCGATCAACCATATCGATCAGTCGGCGCAGAGATAGTTAGAGATGGCAAAATGCGTCTGGAAGATGTAACTTTACAAACTTTGATCGAATATTTCCAAAAGAATCCTCAAGATCTAGTTACTTACCTAAACCGTAATCCAAGCTTTGTCTTTTTTCGAGAAACTAATGGTAACCCTGCAACAGGTAGCCTTGGTGTGCCTGTAAGCGCTGAGCGCTCAATCGCTACTGACAAAAAAATCTTCCCTTCTGGTGGTATTGCCTTAATTCGCACCGAGATTCCCTTTGAAAATCCTACAACTGGCAAACTTGAACTGCGTCAGATTCAACGCTTTGTACTTGATCAAGATACTGGCGGCGCAATTCGCGGGGCGGGACGTGCTGATATCTTTATGGGAACAGGCGATCGCGCTAAACAAAGGGCTGGGCTAATCAAAGGTGACGGTGAGTTGTATTATCTTGTATTAAAAAATTCTGGATAGCGTAAAGCACTATTCCAAAAGTCAAATATTTTTAAAAAGCCATGTGAAGTATGGCTTTTTAAAATAGAAATAGAAATAGAGATTGAGAACCTTATGCCACAAATTAATCCTTTTACGATTAGAATGCAAATTACACGGATGTTTGAGCAAGGGCAATCGCTCTTTGCTGAGCTAAAAGTCCAAGACTGGCTAAAAGAACGTAATCATAATCCCAAAGATTATGTGATTCGTTTCCATCAAAAGATGGCTCCAGTCGGCTCACCCTCTTCCGTAATCGTAGAGATAGAACTCACTCGCAAAGATGGTCAACCTGTTGATGAATGGTTACAACAAGAAATTAATCGTTATACCTAGTTTGATTTACAGCAATTTTCTTTCAAATCTACCACAAACAATAATATAAAACCCATTGCGGGGCTTTGCCCTGCGACCCTTGTTGTGGTGGGTTTGATCGACAAGTTCTGTAAGAGAGGGCAAGTATAAAAACATGCTTTCGAAGCATTTCATTAAGAGTTGGAAAGCGGTAAAATTAGGCGACTGAGAATGCGATTGTCTTCTAATTGATAGAGAGATAGTTCTCCACCCGCCTCTGTCATTAGGCTTTGACAGATGGCAAGATGGAGTCCTGGCGGCTGATCGAGTAATGAAGGAGATAGAGGATCGATCGCCCGCCCTTGATGTAACTCTTGGAGTAAAGATGCATCAACTACTCCGTAATCGGTAATCGATAATTCTAAAAGTTTGTCATCAATCTGACGACACCAAAGATCGATGCGACCGCCAACTTCTGATCGTCCACAAGCAAATAGCAGCAACTCATTTAAAATCATTTCCATCTTAGCGATGTCGCCACCGACGACGACATTAGCTTGATTATGCACCTGCGACCAGATTTGTCTCTGCTTTACTAACGAATCAACTCGCTCTAAGGCTCGCTTGAGCATACCCGCTAAAGGCGCAGTTTCATAATTGGGTCGCAAGCGCCATTGCTCTTTGCGGATAATCTGTGGTAACGGTGATAGAGAACCCTGTAACTGCTTAAGCGAACTTTGCAAAGTAACGTTAGTGATCCCGCCAGTACCGTTTGCCCTAGCATCGGCATCTAATAATCGCTGTACACCACTGCTGACCGTCCGATAGATATCTTCCAGTCGGCGATGCTTGTACCAATTAAGACGTTCTAGTTCTTGACGGTTGTGTTTGAGATGCTCGACTAATAACAAATGGCGGCGTGACCATGCGAGTTGGTTCGCCAACATATTAAAAGCTTGTAGTTGTCGATCAACCCAGCGCCGCCCTACGCGATCAGCTACCAAAATCATCCCTGTGGGCTGATGGTCAGGAGTTGTTCTCAAAGCAGTCACCATCATATGACCAAGTGCAGGAGCATTCAGCCAAGCTTTAGTTTGTTCTGGAAGATCATGGATACTAAGCGGCAGAATCCCCTCACTTTGAATTGTCCATTGAGCAAGTGGATCTTCTTCGATCGCGATCAGAGTTTCGTTGATTGATAGTTGATATTCATCACGGCTGGAAAATACTGAGGCAATTTGTCCACCTTGCCGACCTGGTAGCCACACCACTAATACCGCAAGGGGAGATTGAGTAACCTGAGCCATTAGTTGAGTGGCAGTATGATGAAGCTTTTCGAGGGTGTTCGCCTGTTGTAAAGCAACTAGACCAAATTGCACAGCTTGTTGAGACTTTTGACGCTCATCGGATACACGTTGTAGTTCGGTTTGGTGAATGATTAAACCAATTTGCTGGGCAACAGCTTGCACCATTTCTTTTTCTGGGCGAGACCATGTACGAGGTGCTTCGTGGGTAACGGCTAAGATTGCCTCTAAGGATTTTCCAATCGAAGTACTACTAACAATCATTGATCGAACATCTAGATCGATTAGTGAATTCCGCCATGACATAAACTTAAAATCATTATCAAGATTTTCCACTGTTGCGGCTTCAGAAGATTGCTCCATCATCTGCACATCCACAGGAGCTAGCGCTGGCAGTGAGTTGGGGATAGGGCGACGATTTTTGGGATGATGTTGAAAATCGATTCGAAAAAAATCATTGTCTCGGTCATAGGTCGCCACCCAAAAGCGCTCTAAGCCTAGTCGCATACATAGCTGCTCGGCTGCTTGTTCTAGTGCATTTTGCGAATCATTATCCGAATAAATCGCTCTGGCAATCCCTGCCGTGAGAATCTGATCGGAAGCAATCCGTTCAACTGTAACTTCCATTTCTTCTAACGGAGCCGTAATTGCTGCAAGCTGAGCTGCTCCACGCACGAAATTGAGTTCATCATCTGTCCAAAGTCTAGGTACATTACCTTCCACAGATAAAAAGCCTAAAAGTTCTGATTGAAAAAATATTGGTGCAATAATTATGGAAACTGCTCCAAACTGTTCCATTACTCGATTACTAATTTCAGCCTTGGTCATAGCTTTCGCATCAACGACTACGACAAGCTGATCTTTAGATAATGCTTGATACAAATTAGGAGCATTTTGCACTGTCACTCCAGCCGTATTGTCAACCCCTTGTTTACCTTTAGGACCTGCTTGCCGATTGGCTACTCGCCGCCAAAAATACTGGTGCTCACGCTCAAACCAATAAATATTTGTATGCTCAGCCATGATAAAGCTATGAGTTTCCTGCACAATCTCTTCAAGTCGATCATTGAGTGTAGGAATATTACGGATTTTAGAGAGAATTTGTAATAATGGTTCGTCTGGACGCTTTGCATTATGAGAGTGCCACTCGTCCTCAAGGCGGCTGAGGGTAGAGCCAAGACCACCAAGCACAACAGATAGCCTCGCTCTTTCTTCATTGCGCGGTGTGACGTTCCAAAGATTTGAGCCTAATAGAATTACCCCAAAGCTTTTATCACGATGATAGATTGGCCAGAGTAATGTGCCTTGAATATCAAATTTCTGAGCAACTTTCTGCCAATCACCACTACGTTTTTCTTGACGCAGATCGGCGATCGGGATTGGCTTACGTTGCAAAATTACTTGATCGAGCAAATCGCCTGCATTAAGCGCAAATCGCTCCTTTAAAAATCTAATTTCTCCCGCAGGCGTAATACCACCCTTACCATTAAGTCGATGGTTTTCTGGATCATAAAGTCCAATCCAGATAAGTTTGTAATCAAAATTTTCTCGAAGATAATCGAGTGTTGCTGTCAATAGGTTGTCAATACTGTCTTCATCACGCAAGAACTGCATGATTCGCCCAAGGTTAACAAATTGGCGATCCCATGGGTTAGTTCCTGCTTGACTCATATTTTTACCCAGACGTTTTTGACTTAAAAGTTATGGTTAGCGTCGTACCGTATAAAACTGAGAATTTCTTGAAAGAAATTTCAAAAAGAAATTTTACAAACAGCATTTCATCATAAGCGTACAATCTTTAGCCCAGAAAGTCAGTAATAAGTCATACCTTTATCAATTTTTATAGCATTTGTCACAAATAGTCAATCGACTAGCCATTCCAGCGATCGCTCACCAATTTGTAGAGGGATGCTAATTGCTTTACCGAGGCGAGGTCGTTCTTTAGTGGTTTCGATAAATTTCTGCACCTGTTCGACTACTCCCCAATCGCTAAGATAAGAAGCGATCGCATCAAGATGTTCAATAAATTCAGACTCATTCATTAAAAAAGATTGCTGCTCTTGATAACGCCACATTACTTGCAAAAAGATTTTACCCTGAGTTTTGCGCAGTTGTACATCATAGGAAAAGTCCCATTTATTGGCGATCGCTTGTCGTAATTCTGTACCTGTCATAATTTCAACGCTTTAGTTAAATTTCCTTGATAAACTTTTAACATTTGTTCTCCTACAGATGCTTCTACCTTTGTCCAATGCATTAACAGAGCAAGTTTAACTTTTTTGCCCGACTGCTCTAATAAAGCGACTGCATCTTTACGACTGATTGAAGTGAGATCACAAATAATCCGAATTGCGCGATCTTCAAGTTTGCTATTGGTGACCGATACATCGATCATGCGATTGCTGTAAACTTTGCCCAGTTGTACCATTACGCCTGTCGAAATGGTATTCAGCACCAGTTTTGTCGCTGTCCCTGCTTTAAGTCTTGTCGAGCCAGTCAAAATTTCTGCACCGACAAGAGGACGAATCTCAAGATCATAGTGGATCGGAAATTGGTCTGAAGTTACGCAGCAAAAAAAGATTGTCTTTGCGCCCCGTTGTTTTGCCTCTTTGAGTGCTCCATGAACGTAAGGAGTTGTGCCACCTGCGGTGATCCCAAAAACAACATCGCGATCGCAAATATTTCTCTCGGCGATCGCGTCGGCTCCATCATCTTCGCGATCTTCGAGCGCTTCAGAGCTTCGCACCATCGCTTTCAGTCCACCTGCTAAAATACCCTGAATCAATTCAGGATCGCTGCAAAAGGTGGGTGGGCATTCAGCGGCATCAAGTACGCCCAATCTCCCACTCGTACCTGCACCGACATAAAACAATCTGCCACCATTAGAAATCGCCTCAGTAACCATCGTAATCGCTTGTGCGATCGCCTCTTTCACTTCGCCAACCGCCGTAACTGCCTTAGCATCCTCTTGATTAAAAATCTCAACAATTTCTAAGGCGCTAAGCTGATCCAAATTTTGGCTATGGGGATTTGCCTGCTCTGTCAACAAATAACCGCGATCGCCAGCTAATTTTTCTATCACTGACCAAACTCAACTCTTGCTTTTTCAACAATTTCTGCCGTAATCGTATCACTACCTGCGGCAAGTGCTAGCTGTTCGATTCTCTGACGAGCTTGCGATCGCACAAAGTAAGGAATATTTTTGTACTTGACTTTTGCTTCAGATGTCCAAGTTAAACCTTCGGAAGAATCTAAATTTTGCATGGTCTTCTCTAATTAAATAATCTAATTAAATAATTTATCGCGATGCGCTGTTTCTGCACTCACTTTAATTAAGCAAACTATAAATCTTTTACGCCAATCTATATCAATATCTGCTTCTAGGTTTCTGTAGAAATAATTGCTTGCTCAAAACGTAATAGCTCTAAAGATCGATCACCATAAATTGATTCAATTTGTTCTTCGCAACAAGCGATCGCAAACTCATCTAGTTCTTCTGGCTGAATGCCAAACATGTCGTAAAAAGTTTCTGCTTCCACTCGACAAAAGCGAGGGCGTTGCTCATAGATTGCACATTTGCGATTGAGGCGATCAAAGTTGATGCACCAGCCATCAATACCGACCATGCTTAAGTATTGTTGCAGTTCTAAGGGCGTAAGATAATCTTCGAGATCAGGACGATCCGCAGGATCGAGGTTACAGCAAGCTCCACAGCCACTAATACATTGCCAAGTTGCCATTTTTTATACTTTTTCTATTCATTTATTAATATATACCTCGTGCATGTTGAAAACCGAAGTTTTTGACATGGACAAAAAGGAAAAACCAAAGCGGGGCTTCGCCCTGCGACCCTTCATAAGAGCGATGTTCATGTTGAAAACTGAAGTTTTTGACATGGACAAAAAGAAAAAACCAAAGCGGGGCTTCGCCCTGCGACCATCCCTAAGAACTATAGATTTCATCCTAGATGCGGTATAGCAACCAAAACTAAAAAGCGGCGCTTTGCGCCGCCTTTTATTGAAGATTACAAATTAGGAAGATTACAAAGCGCTACACCACGATCGCATCAATTCATTTACAACTTCTGGACTCTCATCATGCGGACAATGTCCAGATTTTATGTAATGTTCTGTCAATGATGGATAGAACTCACGAAATTTTGCGCCTCTAATAGCAGAATTCATCCATGGATCGCCCTCACCCCAGATCATTAATAAAGGGCAAGTCATCGCTTTTAATAGTTGATCCACTGTTTTGCCTTGAGGAGTGCTAAAAACCGAGGCAAAAACCTGCGCTGCACCTTCATCACAAGAAGCCCGATAAATCTCTTCTACCAATTGATCAGTGACAGCAGATTGATCTAAGTAAACTTTTTTCAAGGTGCTGCGAATCCGTGATTTTTGACGAACAAAAGCAAATAGTAATTGATTTGCCCAAGGTTTAAGCAAAGCTCCTTGCAGAGTCTGACGGATTGCTTTTTGAACTGGATTTACTTTTTTTACACCAAGTGGATTAGTATCTGTGAATGGACCTGCGCTATTAAGTAAGACAATTCCTGCTACTGATTGAGGATAATCGGCGGCAACACATAACGAAGCATAGCCACCTAGAGAGTTACCAGCAATTACGGTTGGTCGTTGAATTTTTTCGGTAATAAAATCGTTAAGCTGCTCGCGCCAGAGTTCGCCGCTATATTGCCAAGCAGGTTTCTGCGATCGCCCAAAGCCCAGCATATCGATCGCATATACTTCAAAGTGTTGACTGAGTTCAGCAATATTTTTGCGCCAGTGGTCAGTAGACGCACCAAACCCGTGTACTAAAAGCAAGGGCGGAAGCTGAGAATTATTACCCGCTTTGACAAAATAAATTTTTTGTTCGCGCCAGAGCCAATATTGACCTGCGATCGGTTGAGTACTTGTGGAAACCATTTTGGTAATTTGCATATATTGTATATCTGCTCTATATCTACAATTGTTACATATCTTCATATATAAAATTTAGATACCTCAATAGCGGATTCCCGTTCCTTTATTCTTTAAGTTTTATGTGTCAACTTTACAGACGATACCGTAGGATTATGAGGGCGAACCTAAAGCAGTAACTTATGAATCTTGGCAAGCGCAATCGTTT
>JBBRMK010000016.1:0-58221 GCA_038230875.1 Pseudanabaenales cyanobacterium | reverse complement strand
TGTTTTTTTATTCCAGCGGTCAACATACACGCCAGCGATCGATCCAAATAAAATCGCAGGAATTGTAAATGACACCATCACCGCCGAAACCCAACCACTAATCGTTTCGCCCTTATTTTGAAATTGTGTAGAAACGATCGCGATCACAAGTACTAAAAAAATCTTGTCCGCAATCTGCGAAAAGACTTGACCACTCCAAAGTGATAAGAAATTGGGATTGCGAAGGACAGATTGCGAATCGGCTTGTAAATCAAGTTGTAAATCAGGTTGCAAATCAGTTTGTAAATCGCTATTGGTTACTGTGCCATTATTGACATGCTCACCAACAGGATGGGTTTCAGGATGATGGGAACCGCGATTTTCGGGCGGATTCGGTGTTGGTGGATCGAATAAATGGGTCATATATTAAAAAAACAATTGTCAATCAAAGCCGATGACTGGATTGGTCTATCAAAATGATACTGTGCATAGGCTCGTAACAATCTCTCGACAGCAAGCCAATCTGTTAAAGGTAACTCTAAAATATTATCGGCTAAATTAGTTTGCGTGAGTTCTTGTATAGCGAGAAGTTCAGATGCTGTCAGGTAATGACTGATGCGGTTATGCATCGCTTCACTACCGATCGCTTCAGACTGATCTTTATGCGGATTACCGTCATATTCGAGGTCGATTACCCCACCGCCGACCATACTAAATCCTGCTTTCCATTTCTGATTTTCAAGATTGGCGATCACTGGGCTTTGAGTAATACAACAGCTATGCACTTGCGGAGCAAATCCTGCGATCGCTAGCAAATGATATGTCCCATGCGTCAAACGTGCTAACACATTTTTATTTTCTGTATATTGAATCCGATTGAGATGTTCGACTAAAACCAAAAATAGATCTTCTTGAGGTTGTGCCGACAATGCTTGCATAAGTGCAATTTCTGATAAATATTGAGCAGCCGTGAGCTTAGCCAGAGTTTTTCCCAAACCAACAAAAGATTGCAACATTTCGGCATTTTTAATCCGATCCATATTGCGCCCCACAGAGATTTGTAAATCATTCACGACGAATAACCCTGATCGCCCTGCCATTGCCGAGCGATGTTTTCGCGCTCCTCCTGCTACAGCTCTGATCAAACCATGCTCTTTTGTAAGGATGGTCAATAGGCGATCATTTTCACCTAATGGCATTCCTTTGAGATTAATTCCTGTTGTTTGATATTCTTTGAGCAATTTTGGACTCGTTTCTCAGCTCATTTTGTCAGTAAATCAATTATCTCAAATGATTTAGAAAGCAGGGAAAATATCTTCTCTAATCTTTAGATTTTAGTTAATCATTCCTTCTACTTTCTACACTTTGTGTCTCAAATACCTTCACGGTTGCTATAGTTAAAATCAGCCGTTAATTTATTTTCCTTAATTTTTTTACAGATTTAATGCTTTTTATGGCAATGATGAATTCTTCCAATCGTAGTTTAAGTAATGTTTTAGCTCGGATTACTAATAAATTACAACAAGACTTGCTAGTTAATGAAGCGCTTACTGAGCTAAAAAATTTACTAAATGTTAATCGCGTGGTTTTGTATTATTTCTATACGAAGTGGAAAGGACAAGTAACTTTTGAGTCGCTAAGCGATCGCGAATATTCAATTATTGGCTCAACTGGCCCTGAGGACTGCTTCAAGTTTGAATATGCGGAACTTTATTTGGCTGGACGGATAAATGCTATTGATGATGTAGAAAACTCCATGATCACAGATTGTCATCGAGAATTTTTGAGAACTATGCAAGTACGTTCAAATTTAGTTGCACCAGTTTTAACTCATGGGAAGTTATGGGGGTTACTGGTTGCTCATCATTGTCAAGATGTAAGGCTATGGCAAGCTTCAGATATTAATTTAATTCGCCAATATTCCCACAATTTGGCTTCTGCTCCTTCGATTAGCGGATCATAATGTTTGGTGGCGATCGCGTAAAAGAATAAATCAAAGCAAAAAAAAAGGGAGTACTGGGGGATTTCTCTGCTTTTGGGGTTTTATTGTAAGATTATTGAGGCAAATATAGCCTTGATCGCGACTCTCAGCAAATCCAAGAGACTAACTAGATTGGCTCCACCGATTTCTCGACTTAAAGCATTTTTTTTGATCATGGCAGTCATCGCCACAGTGATCGCGATCGCTGCGATGTACCTAGATCGTGACGAACTCGTTTATATCAGTCTTGGGGTAATATCGGCAATCATTCTGCCCATTTTGCTACCGCCATTGTTTAGTACGATCTCAAATTCTCCTTTAGGACAGCGCTGGGATATTACTATAGCTAGCATTATAAGTGGGGTTGCAGTTTTGATCGCTGCTCATATTACAGGAGGAGATCTAGTTTTTGAACGATGGTTTGATAGCCTGAAATGGGACGCGTTAGGGGCAGTGGGACAAATTTTAATTGCAATTTTGGCAGTGTGGGTAGCTTGGCGCCAAAATCAAATCTCAGAAACTTTGACAGGACAGCAAAATGTCATTACTCAACAACAAACTATTGATTCCTATTTTCAAGGGATTTCTGATCTAGTTCTTGATCCACAAGGGCAATTGGAAGACTGGCCATTAGAACGCGCGATCGCCCAAGCGAGGACAGCGGCTCTGCTAGGTGGTTCTGATGCTGATGGGCGTGCCAAAATCGTCCGTTTTTTGTCTAGTGCAAATTTATTGACTCCACTCAAACGCGATGGATTGCTAGGTCGTCCGATTCTTGATGGAACTGGTGGCTATGTTGTAGATCTTGCGAATGGAGTGCGGGTAGTTAATTTGGGAATGATGTTGGCAGGTCGGGCTATTAGTAATACAGACTTACGAAATTCTGATTTGAGTGGCGCAAATTTGATTAAGACAAACTTCAATAATTGCGATCTTACAGGAGCAAACTTTAGCGGAGCAGTTTTAGTTAAGGCTAATTTGCGCGGTACTGATCTCAGTCGGGTCAAAATGTTTTATGGCAACCTTGCAACCGCATCTCCCCGCGATCGCAACCATTTGCCCAATTTTGAGACTGGTGAGTATACTGGCGCTGTAGTGGAAGATGCTGACTTTAGCAAAGCGATCGACATCTCTGAAGAAACTCGCCAATATTTATGTGCTTGGTGTGGTAAAAAATCTCGCAAGACTATCCCTGGAGGTTGTGACGATGTGCCAAATAGATTGGGACGTTAAATTAAAAAATCGGAGTTTTGCGATCGCCAGATTTGCGATCGCCAGATTTGCAATCGCCACATTTATGAGCTTGCAGCTAATCCCTAGTGCGCTATTTGCGGAAACCCAATCAACAACATCTTACTTTCAGGATGATCCGCCTGAAGAAGTTCTTCGTGCGGAAATCTACACCGATGCGCGATCGCCGATTGATGGCAAGCAATTAACTGCTGCCGAATATACCGAACTTATCGAAAAACTGCGATCGCTTGATGGTATTCCTCCTGAAGATTTTGTGTCACCAAAAGTGCGAGAAGTTATTGGGTCATTAAGGCTGCGTAAATTTCTAAGGCAGTTTATTCCGTTTATACCTTAGTTTGCAATAAGTTCAAGTTAATGTCTTTGTTACAGCAGTTATTGATCAAATCCACTATGACAATGGTCGCAGGGCGAAGCCCCGCAACGGGTTTTATATTATTGTTTGTGATAGGTTTGAAAGCAAATTGCTGTAATTCTCCCTGATCAAATTACCGATCAGATAATCAATCAGATTTTTGACGGACGTCTTGACAATAGTCTTTGACTGCATTAGTGATTGTGCTTTGTAAATCGGCATACTTACGCGCAAAAGGCGGCTGCCAATCAGATAGCCCCAAAACATCATGAGTAACTAAGATTTGTCCGTTACATTCTTTTCCTGCACCAATACCAACCGTGGGAATGGGAATTAGATCGGTGATTTTGGCAGCTAATTCCGCAGGAATATTTTCTAATAACAGTGAAAAAATACCCGCTTCAACTAAAGCTTTAGCTTGATCCAAAATTTCTTCGGCAGATTCTGTAGTTACACCTTGGGCGCGATATCCGAGCCGATGTACTGATTGCGGCGTTAATCCTACATGCCCCATCACAGGCATACCTGCTTGAACAAGCTTGCGAATCGTCTTGACCATATCAGGATAGCCCCCTTCGAGCTTAATACCTTTTGCATTAGTTTCTTTAAAAATGCGTCCTGCGGATTGCATAGCCTGTTCAGTGCTGATTTGGTAGCTCAGAAATGGCAAATCGACAATTAATAAAGCATTTTCAACACCTCGTCCGACAGCTTGGGCATGGTAAATCATGTCGTCTAGCGTAACTGGAAGTGTATTTTTGTGCCCCAGAGATACCATTGCTAAAGAATCGCCCACCAAAATCATGTCTACGCCTGCCTTGTCCAACAATTTAGCGATCGCGTAGTCAGTGGCTGTAAGTGCAGCGATTAGCTTTTTTTGCTGCTTCCATTTTTGGAGTTGGGCGATCGTCACTGACATCGTGGTATTCCTCGTAAGTTAGTACATATAGCTGTCGCCAAGTGTATCAGGACATAAAACCCAAAAGAGAGTTGCGGCGCGCCGCGCCGCAACTCTCTTTTGGGTTTTGATTTTGTTTTAACATGGCTGACGACAGCTATATGTTAATTTTTTAATGAATGAACTAAGCTGTCTATCAAAAAATTAATCGGGCTAATATCTAATGTAAACTTTTTAAAGCAAACGCAAATGGTTAATCGAGTCGGTACGAGAAGCAAATATTATGCAAGTTGGTCAAAGAGTTCGGGTTCGTAGCGTAAAAGATGGCGGTATTAAAGCGATCGCTAAAAAAATTGGTGAAGTCGGAGTAATTAAAGAAGAAAAAATTCTGGATGGTAGCAAATGGGGATACGTTGTCAAATTCCCTGACACTACTAGGGCTTGGTTCTTTGCTGATGAGCTAGAATCCGTAGCCTAAAAGAGTTATGATGTCGCGCGTTGTGCGACATCATAATAATCAGTTACCAATTAAGCCTTATGGCAGATATTAACCGTCAAGATATCATTCGGGGCATGATGGCAGAGGTAGATGGGCTAAGCTATAACATGGCTTCCGCAAGTTTAGAAGCGATGGTAACCTGTGTTACCCAAGCTCTAGCCAATCATCAATCGATAATTTTGAGTGATTTTGGTAAGTTTGGGATATGTCATCGTCGCGCTCGCTTAGGAAGGCATCCGCGTACACATCAACCGATTCTAATTCCTGAAGTTGTTGTTCCCCATTTTACTCCCAGCCCTCATCTAAAAAAGCTAGTGCAAAAGCCCAATCAGAAAACAAATGAGTCTAATTCTGACATTTCTCGGTAAGGGTGGTGTTGGTAAGACGACAACAGCGATCGCCGTTGCTCGTGCATTTGCCAACCAAAATAAACAAGTTCTATTAGTAGGACAGCAAGCAGGTGATGGTCTAAGCAAAAGGCTTAGTGCTGATCTGCACAGCGATCCGCAATTAGTAGCTCAAAATTTTGCGGCTGTACATTTACAGTCAACGGTTTTACTTGAAAGATATTGGGACAGGATGAAAGGGCTGGAAACTCAATTCCTGCGTACGCCTTTTTTTAAAGAGGTATATGGTCAAGAGCTAGGAATCTTGCCAGGTATGGACGCAGCGCTGGGATTAAGTTTTTTGCGCGAACGTGATGCCGAAGCGAAATATGACGTAATTATTTACGATGGCGATGGCGATATTGATACTTTACGGATGTTAGGAATGCCTGAGATTCTTGGTTGGTATCTACGTCGCTTCAAACAAGTATTGACTGGTTCAGCAATTGGGCAAGCAATTTCGCCTTTTGTGGAGCCAATTTTAAGAAGTATTCTCCAAGTTTCTAGCACTGATGATATTTCTCAGCAAGCGGGCGAAATGTCTTCAGTATTAACACGCGGTCAAAAAGCAGTTAATGATCCTAATCGAGTGGCGGCGTATCTGGTCACCACAAGTGATCCTTATGCGATCGCTACTGCTAAATATTTATGGGGCAGTGCTCAACAGGTTGGCTTAACGATTGGTGGTGTATTTGGGCGCGATATCCCTGACCCTTTAAATTTTGAGTCAAATTTTGAGTCAGATTTTGCACCTCTTTCTATATGCCAAGTTCCTGATCAGGTCACTGAGTTAGCTATTCCTGATCGCCTTAATGCTACCTTTGCCCCCAAACCAATTGAGATTGATATAGTTACCAAGCAAGTCAAGCTATTTTTACCAACATTTAATAAAAAGCAAGTCAAACTAATTCAATTAGGGCCAGAAGTCACCATTGAAGCAGGTGATCAACGCCGTAATATTTTCTTGCCGACTGAACTAGCTGGCCAACAAGCTACAGGCGCAAAATTTCAAGATTCGTATTTAATTATTTCGTTTGGATAAAAGCAGTTGAGAAAAACGTTTAAAAGCCCTTGTGTTCTGCTGTGCTATACCCCGTCCATGTTGAAAACCGAAGTTTTCGACATGGACAAAAAGAAAAACCCGAAGCGGGGCTTCGCCCTGCGACCCTCTACAAAAACTACGGATTTAATCTTAGACGCAGTATAGAAGTGAGATTTGCTTCTCATGTTCTTAAATCCGTTGGCTGTCCCCAAATTATCTTTTCGTGAGTGTAAACGACCATTCCCGGCTTTGCACCTTTAGGCTTAAATACATACTTCGGTATGGTGCAAACTACAGGCACTTGATCGCTCTGTCTCGCCCGACTGTAATAGGCCGCATAATTGGCAGCAATTTGTAAATCTTGATCGTCGGCGATCGCCCCTGCAGGTAGCCGCAAAAGCACATGACTACCAGAAATTTCTTGAGCATGGAGCCATAGATCGTATTCTCCTGCGATTCGGAAAGAAATCAAATCATTTTGGTAGTTATTCCTGCCGACCCAAACCTCAAATCCATTAGGAGTAGTGAAGCGATGGCAATTGGGAATTTCTTCCTGTTTACCTTTGGACTTAGAATTATTCTTACTACCACTTTTACTAATATTTTTAGCGCGTGGAGCATATTCAGCAGTGACTTTGAGATAGCCTTGTTGGGTAAGTTCCGCCCGAATTTCTTGCAAATCCGAGAGTTCGGTCTGTTCTAATAAACTTACGGCAGTAGAGACTTGTTCGAGATAAGCGATTTCTTGTTGGACAGCTTCTAAAAGCGGGGCGATCGCAAGGGCTGCCCGTCTTTGTTTTTGATGTTTTTTATAAAATGATTGAGCATTTTGGGCGGCATTCATAGTTGGATCAAGCGGAATAGCAACCGATTCGCCTGTATGAAAATCGGTGAGTGCGATCACTTTCATGCCGATTTGCCAGAGATGCAAATGGGCCATTAGTAAATCAGCTTTATTTTTAAAATCATCCGCTTGAGCAGAGAGTTTTAAACGTCCCAGAAACTCATTCTCTTTAATAGTTAGCTTAGTTAACTGATTGTGAATTGCTTGGCTAATTTGTTGATGCAATTGCTGAAAAGCAATCTGTCCTGTTTGCTGAGAATAATAGCGATCGCAGAAATCATTAGTAATTGATAGCGAAGATTTGCCCTCATCTTCCAGACTCTGATTCCCCTCTCCGATAAGAGAGGGGCTAGGTGTAAGGGCATAACCTTTCCCTTCTAAATGTGGATAAAATTCTTTTTTCTCAATACAATTCAGCCAGATTTGCCAAGCGAAAAATAATGATTCCCATTCTTTCTCAGTTAAATCAGCGACATTTTTGTCGCCATCTAATTCTGCGATCGCCAAGAGTGCTCGCACTAACGATGAACTGACACCGCGATAGTTGCTGAGTAAATTGCGTTTAATCTCTTTAGGAATCAAGATCAGGCGATCGCGCCATGAGTCAAAGGATTCGCTGAGGCTGGGAATTGCTTCAAGTAGCACAGGTGGTAACTCGTAGCGATCGCCTGTTTGGATCGGACGAACCCGCGACTGTTTGTAGCTGACTTGATGGGCAGCAGTGACGATTTCACCATTAGCATTGACCAAAATCGCGTTGCTATATTTGCCCATTACCTCTAAATACAGATGCCATTGCACCGCATCATCAGGACGCTTAGCAAATTGCAGATCGATTACGCGCTCCCAAGGACTGGTGAGTTTCACGGCAACAAGAGCAAATCCTGCAACCTGATGCAAAATTTGTTGACTAAAGGTAAAAGTGTCTGGCTGTTTAGGTGGAGGCGCACATAGATGCAATCGCGCGGCTTGAGGATGCCAAGACAGCAATAGCCATTGTTTTTTTTCTAAAGTTCGTAACTGTAAATGTAAAGTGTGGCGATCGCTCTGATGCACCTGCTCTAATCTCGCAGGCACACAAGCTCTATCTAGCTCATGAGTCAAAGCCACCAGTGTTGTCAGGTCAGCAGATTGCATCGTTCTATTCTCGGCTCAATACTTTAGCTCAATACTTTGGCTAAACAAAATAAAGAGTGGGCGCTTTGCGCCCACTCTTTATTTTGTTTTATCGATTTTATTTCTCAGGATCGAGGCGTGGTCGGATTTGTTCAGCTTCAGGGCAATCATCAGACACCAACAGATCGCTTGATGACATCCCTGTTCTAGTAACAGATGATAATTTTTGAGTAACAGCGCCAATACTCTCTAATCTGACCATTTCCTCCCAAGAGCAAACTTCGTCTTCATCATCAGTTTCGTAACGAATTGTTACCACGTCACCTTCAATATCTAGTATTCTGGCTCTTTCTAGCCAGCGTCCCTGATCCCTCAGGAAAATCCAAACATCGCTCTTGGCTTCACAAAGTTGATATATTTTGCGATGTAGCATTCGCTTATGTCCTCAGGGTTACATAATTTTTAAGGTTAGAGCATACCTTAAAAGGTAAAAATCTAACCACTACCATTGTAAACGACTATACAAACATTTAATAAGATCTATTTGACAAAGCACTAATTCTGTTTGCAAAATTGAGAGTGATATACCGCGTTTAGGATGAAACCCATAGTTGTTTTAGAGGGTCGCAGGGCAAAGCCCCGCTTCGGGTTTCTTCTACATCCATGTTGAAAACGAAGTTTTCAACATGGATGCATTATAAGAAGCCAGAAACCCTAGATTAAAAAGATTATTTGCTTACACAAATTTTAATTAACTCTATACGCATCATTTTTATTTAATGTGATTTATTTTTGCTCTTTGAATTGGATAACAACACGGCGATTGAAAGCATAATCGTTTGCAGTAGTGTTGTTACGCAAAGGTTTTATCCAAGACAAAGCTTCAAAAGTTACTTTGTAATTGTTATCTAAACCGCGATCGCGTAATAACCGAACAACCTCATTTGCTCTTGCTTGCGAAAGGTCAAGATTATAGGCGTAGGTGCCTGTCTTGTCTGCATGACCACTAACTTGAATAATTCCGCGTCGTTTTTGGACTTTTGTCCAAAAATTATCTATTTTGATTTCTTCGCTAGGTATAAGTTGAGATTCATCAGAGGGGAAAAAGATGATCGCTTCCACTTCAGGATTAGTAATCGGCAAAATTAAATTACCAATGTTGCGATCGCTAGGATCTGTTTTTAGGCGATCGCTATTTTTAGGTTGAGTCGCATTATTTAAATCACCAGAACTATTATTAGGACTAACTTTAGTTAATCTATTAGTTGATCTATTAATTAATCTAGTTGATGAATTAGTTTGGGATTTATTAATAGAACTTGATTTGGGGTCAATCATCGATTCTTTGATCACGTTTGGCAAGGACTGATTTTGAAATTTGTTCTCATCTGATCGCTTAATCAAAATCGCAAAGGCGATCGCCGTACCAATAAATGCTGCGCCAATAATTAAAGCTGCTAATCTTTTCCACCAAAAGCTTAATATTGGAGTCTGATCGCTCTCGATTTCTCGATCCGTTAATGCTGGAGCAGTTGTACTTTCCTGCGCTTTAATTTCAAAATCGAATAGAGATTTCTGGACTAAAGGAACGATTGCGGCAATTTCTAACCCAATAGATTGACGAATGCGTTGATTATTAACCTCTAGCTCAAACCATTTTGAATCATCACGCATTATAAAATCGACCTTAGCAGGCAAACCTTTAGGATATGATTTGACACAAATTCCTGCATCGTCATAAATTGAACCAGTCTCAGCGATAATTTGATTTTCATTTACCACTTCTGCAAAAATTTGCGTGAGATTAGTCATTTCACTAGCAATTTTATAATCCCAAATATCGATATCTAAGCCCGTATCAAAATCATCTAACTCCTGTAACTGATAGCGATCAACATCATTCCCAATTCCGATCAAAATCAATTTCAAATAATTTCTTTTGCTAACCGCAATTTCTAATGCTAGTTCTTTTGTATAGTTTTTGACCTGCTCTAAATCATCAATTCTGCCATCAGTCAAAAAGATATAAATGCCATGCTGTGCTTGGCTATATTGCTTCGTAGCACCTTGATCTGCAAAAGAACTTTGATTTGTAAAATAGGCGATCGCAGGTAAGAGGTTTGTAGTTTTGCCAAGTTGAAAATTAGCAGGGCCGAAAATCTTTAACTCTCGACAACTAGCAGCATCAAACTCACCCAAAACCTGAATTTCATCCCCCTTACCACAGCCCCAATAAATTATGGAAGTTTTACCAGTTCCATCCAAACTTCCTGACAAATAGGCTGTGAAATCTTGCACTAAAGGTTGCAAAATGTTTTTGGTATAATTAACCTCATAACCTTTCTCTTGAATTTCTGCAAACGCCTCGCGTTGAATCTTCCGAGTTGGTTCTCCATCCTCCACATAAGCCCGTAACCGACCTTGTTTGATATAGGTAGTCAACAGTTCAGGATCAACTCGGGCCTCAATTTTGCGCCCATAAGCTCGTTTCATTGAGGCACTAGCATCCAAAGCTAGCCCAGTTCGCCAACCTTCAGCAAATTGACCCTGCGGCTCCATGGCGATCGTGAACTCCACATGACATTTAGCCTCTTTTAATTCAGCTGTATTCCGCCGTACATTTACCTCACCAAATTCGGCAACAACCAAATTAGCTGGCATTTGAAAACTAGTTGTTTCATTTACCTCATGTTCATATTCATTAGTCTTGTAATCATTCTCATGCGGCATGACATTCTGTTTCTCGTGCTTTTTATATTAAAATTTATATTAAAATACTCTCAACCCTAGTCCTTCTCATTGATATAGAGGTAACCCTAGGGTAAAGAGAATTGGAAAGTGAAGACGATTTTACTCAAACTCTACAACATCTTTCCACGGCTCTGATTGGGCGAGAAGTGGAATCTCCGAATCTTTAGATAGAGCTTCACTAATATCTTGCGTCACGTTACCACCAGAAAACTCTAGCGTAAAGGCTGTTGAACTCGGAGGCAACTTGAAACGCATTAAAGCAGGTACACCTAAGTTATACTCTTCACAAACCGTTCCTGTTTGATTTAGAATCCGACCATAATGGGTGACAATTGTTTCCGCAGACACAAATTCTTTAAAAATCTGTTCCAAAATCTGAATGTCATCAGCAACTTGATAATCCCAGAGGTCAATTTCGCGACCTGCGGAATCTTTAACAAAGCTACCTTCAAACATATTGTCGAGCTCTTCGAGCTGCTTCTCATCAATCTTTTTGCCAACACCGATTAACAGAAGTTTGATAAACGGTTTGATATTATCAGCAATCTCTAGAGCATATTTAAAACAGAACTCTTTCACATCTTCGAGATCTTCAATAATGCCATCGGTAATAATCAAACAAATCGCCGCAGGTTGCTTAACCCCGATCGCAGGTGCATCTTTATATTTGTTAATAAAATATTGTAAAGGCGGTAATAGTTTAGTGCCAGTTCCCCAAGGAATTTTTGGACCTTTGATCTCAATTTGTTCGATCTCCTCGCTACCAAAACTACCCATATCTTCGATAAGTTCACCTGCTGCACCGCAAGCCCAATTAATCAAGTCAACTTTGCCTGTTGCCGCAAAATTGGCTAGATACTTCACCATCACTCGCGTTACTGGCTCGACTACGTTATGAGTAACGGCGGCACTAGCAAAAAAACTACTAACTACACCACTGATCCCATACATTTTTTTCATGGATGCCGAGCCATCCAATGCTAAGCCAACTCTTGCGCCTTCGATATCTGGAACCATCAGAATAGTTGCAACGATGTCTATGTCTCCATTATTTTGTGGATAAACATTGACTTCACCAAAGGGCTGAACGACACTTTTTAACTGCATACTCGAACTCTCTGATATTTCACATCAAAATATTAACGTATAGCGCTTTCTGCTCACACTAAACCCTCATAATTTTTTAGAACCTTACAGCGCCTTGCGCTGCCATAAAATCCAGATAATTTTTTGAAAGTGCCGCTTCGCGGCACTTTCAAAAAATTATCTGTACTACTCAAAGCCTAAACAGGCTATACTTTGGCAAAATTTTAAAAAATTATGGAGATCTAGTTAATATGTTTCACCATCAGGTGACGTTGTTCTCGACGAAATCCTATTTTGGTATAAAGTGCTTCCGCCTTGTCGTTCCAAAAGTCCACTACCAAAGATAGCGATCGCATACTTTGACTTTTTAGATAATCTTCGAGCATAATAAATACCCGTTTGCCTATGCCTTGACTGCGATAGGCTTCACGAATATATAGCTCGTCAACAAGACCACAGCGTCCGTGATATTCCATACTAAAAAAATATGTCACCGCAACATAACCAATTGGACGATCGCGATCGCAGATCAGCCAAATCAATCCCAGTTGTTCATCACTAAGTAATGCAGTAAAAGCTTTAATCACTCTCTCGTCAAAGGTAATTTTATCAAATTGATAGAACTCCTGTACAAGTTCCATGAGCGGATCAATATCAATAAATTGAGCTACTCGAAAATCAATATCTATATCACTCATCTATACCACTTATAAGCTTATATATTCACTTTATAATTCAATTCCAACTCGTTACCCGCGACCCCATAACCCTCTAATCTATTACTTTAAGCGCTTAATCAAGCGTTTACAGCGCTTAAGAAATTTGCTTTGGGCGATCGCGATGGGAACTACTGCTTTGACAAGTGGTGAACTAACTTGCAAACTTGCCTCACTCCAAGCATTTCGATGTACATTAAAACTTTCGGTTTGGGCGATCGCATATTTTAAGACGTCAGTTAATCGGAAAGGCATCGCCCAGTAGAAGTGATAAAGCTCATTAGGGTCATCAAAAAATGGGCAATCCATAAATGCTTCTGCTTCTTGTTTAGTTGGTGAGTTATTAAAAGCTAGAAAAAGCTCATCTAGGGCTTCACGTAATAATTTTGGAGAAATAGGTAGAGAGTAATCAGCAGGCGATCGCTCAACAAGATGACGCACAAAAGTTATTACAGATTTTTGAAATGACTCTAATCCCCAATCTAGAGCAGGTTTATTCTTAATATGTTTGAGAACTGGCTCTACGCTATTATCTTCTTGCAAAGCATAATCAAGAGTTGTACCTTCACAGCCTGCACAAAAAACTTCCATCGCCGAAACATACCGATAATCAATATCGTTGCGAAGTCCAGTCGAGTTATTTAAGTTAAAGAAAAATGCGATCGCTTCTCCTTTGTGTTTAAGTCCACCAGTCGGCTTATCCAAAGCAAAATAGAAACCGACAGGCATCCTTGTGCCAAATATTTCAAAAGCATTTTCTAAAGAAATTTGCAAGCTGCCGCGCCAACCAACATCGACTAGCCCAAAGGGTTGTCCATCTAGCATTTTTTCCTGCTCCAGATAAGCTTTTAAAACTTCACGTTTCTCTTCTGCAATTTTGAGTACCAATTCCTGTAGAAGTTCACTTTTTTCCAACTTATTTCGCAGCGATATTCTCTGTTTTGCAGATAGATTTTTTTGCCAGAGAGTAGGTGGGTAACCGATCGGCTCAAAAATTGGCTGGGCAGCTTGGGGCTCAAGACACATTCGCGCTAGCAAACTATCTATTGTAAAGATATCTGTATCGTCAAACATCCATTCCCAAAAAGCTTTATTGATCTGGGTTAGCCCTGGCATTCTTAATGCTTGGCGACTAACATATAGATAACGAAGTTCAACTTCTGGATAAATCTTGGGCGCAAGTTCTTTAGCAATTTGCAACAATATTTCGCCATCTCTTGCTAAAAAATAGATCCGTGCGAGTTGTTTAGCTTTGGCTTGTTGCAAAATCCAGATTGTATAAGCAGTTAAAATAGGGGCAGCAACGCCAGCAGCAATATCACGAATGATCGAGCCTTTAGGCGTTCCTACCTTTTGAGTTAGGCGTGTATAGCGAGATATACCTGCCAATAGAGAAGTAATTCCATTGGTGACGTTGGCATATTTTTGAAGAATTAATTCATATCGATTAGGATTAGCATCATTAAAGTAAATAGAGTTAATACCTAATGATTTAGGCTTAGCAACATCAGATGGCAAGCTATTACCTAGGTGAGTAAGATCCTGAGGACGCAAGCTTAGCTCTTCTAGAACCTTTAAAAATAAATCCCCTTGCCCTTTAGACTTTCGCCATTGCGAAGACACATACAAGCGATCGCCTTCTTGCCAAAAGCCATGTTGTTTAAGTCTTTCTTGGAGAAATGACTCAGGCAAATACATGTCTGACAAGAATAAAACATTAGAATGCGATCGCCTTGCTATTTCGATCAGCTGATGTGCCTTTGGAATAGCAGTTAAATATTCTATTTCGACTGTCAGTTCAAGCTCTTTGAGTTTATCAATAGTATCTGTATCAATTTCTAAGGTATTAGTAATTTCGCGATAGATTTCATCTAGGCTAACTTCACCCCCTTTACAAAACAAGCGCGATCTATTCTCAGCATTAATTCTCATCTCCCGAAAAGTTTTGGCAGAGAAATTTATCCATCCAAATTGCAAAGCGCGATCGCCACAGATCTTAAAAATTTCTGTGGGTTCAATGACTAGTCTTGTGAGAAGAGTATCAAAGATATCAAAGCTAGATATTTGTGTCATACGGAGAATTTAGTCAATATTATGGTAAGAAGAGAAACTATGGTGAGAAGAAAGTTGACAGCCAAAATTTATGTCTGATATCGCTGACATAATGTCTCATGGCAATTTGCTTAGTAGCAAATTTATCTGGATAGATAAATTGATCATCGACATTCATAATATATTTGTCTTGCGGTAAAGCAAGACCATGATTACGTTTGATCGTCAAATTTACAATGGTTTGCTCAGAAAAGTAGTTTGGAGGTGCTTGTAAACTTGTTAATCTTTGTACAGAGTCATTCCAATCTAAGGCTTTTTTAAACAAGATAAATCCAGCATTAATTGGTTCTTGCATTTCAATATCTTCATAAATAAGTCGCTTATCTAACGAATTTTTGCAATCAGGTAAGCAATAAGTATGAGTGTCTTCAGCAGTTGCTAAATCAGCTAAATCAGAAGCGCCTTGAAAGAACAAAATATCGGAATCTGTATAAAGTGTTGCCCCATCAATAGGAATAGACATTAGCGCCGCTAGTTTTTTGCCCATTGCTTGCTGAGAAGCATATTCATAGACTGATTGCGGCAAATCATCCTTTTGAAATTTTGTTAAAAGTTCAACCTCTACACAGGGATGAACAGTACGCAGTAGTTTTATACTCTCATTGGTATAACTTCCATCGGACATGATGGTAAATACTTTGGGAATTCCTACATGACGAAGGAAGGAGCGAAGACTGGCGATCTGTTCTGGTAAATCGCGTTCACAGGAGAGGGCGTAGACTTTGATTGGGACTTGGCGATCTTGTTTGATAGGAAAACTAACTAAACTTGAAAGGCTGGATTTATAAACAGATCGAAGAAAATTGCCTTGGATTTTTGCGGCATGATAACCAATGTTTACCATTCATCTCTCCTCAAGTTAGTTATTTAACAATAATTACATCGCAATTATAAAGCTGAAACATCGCGATCGCCATAAAAAACGATAATGCAGTAGATAGGACGGCTTCGCATTTCATCTATTAGCTCTTTTTGTAGGTCTTTTAGATGTTGACGGATAAAGCCAAAAACTTAGTATTTTGGTGATATATGGCATAACTGGATAAGTTAATAATGCTGAAACAAAGATTACTGAAATTAATAAACCCAGTAAAGCTGGAAATCCTTGTAAAAATGGATTGAGAAATAAGTTGGCAAGCAGTATTAGAGGATACACAGTAATCACACCAATAATTACTTGTTTGTAGTAGGCAGGTTGAGGCGGATTTGAAAACTTACTTTTAGGTAAGGTAAACCATAGTTCTAATCCATCTGGAAGTTGTTGTTGCGATCGCTGAGCGATAAACTCTTCAGACTTTTGCATCCATTGTTGATATACAGATGAAGTCAACCAATTTTTGCAGTGGTCATAGTTATCAAATTTAACGATTACCACATATTCAGGATGTTGATGATCGCGCGGGCGAATCACATCGACTCCGATAAATCCCTCAAATTGCTGGGCTGATTGATTGATTCCTTTTGTCCAAACTTCATATTCTTCTATGAGGTTTGGTTCAACAACTTCTGAGATGACTAAAGTAATCGGATCGGATTGTTGCCTAG
The DNA here is from genome assembly GCA_038230875.1 of Pseudanabaenales cyanobacterium. Taxonomy (GTDB): domain Bacteria; phylum Cyanobacteriota; class Cyanobacteriia; order Pseudanabaenales; family Pseudanabaenaceae; genus Pseudanabaena. Next base: position 41,660 of record JBBRMK010000016.1, on the reverse strand, counting down.
GGATCTGCATTGAATTACCTTATTACAAGGAGGCTCATATTCTGTAGAATATGGCGTAAAGTGTCATTTTAACTGCGACTAGAAGCCATATTTTCAAATTTAGTTAATCGAGGTTCAAAGAGTAATTTGATCGTACCAACGGGGCCGTTACGGTGCTTGGCGATAATGATTTCGGCGACACCGCGATCGGGTGTTTCTGGATTGTAATATTCATCGCGATATAAATTAATTACTAAATCCGCATCTTGCTCAATGCTTCCAGATTCTCTCAAGTCAGAAAGCATCGGGCGCTTATTGGTTCGCGCTTCTACGCCTCGACTTAATTGAGATAGAGCGATTACAGGCACGTTTAATTCGCGGGCTAGGGCTTTAAGCGATCGCGTAATTCTTGATATTTCTTGGACTCGGTTATCAGAACCAGAACCTTCCATTAATTGTAAGTAATCAATCAAAATTAGACCAAGTGTGCCACCTTTTTCTGATTGTAATCGGCGGCATTTTGATCGCAATTCGGTAATCGGTGGATTCGGTGTGTCATCGATAAAAAGTGGTAACTCAGATAGCCCACTAATTGCCATGGCAACTGTTCCCCATTCATTTTCATTAATATTCCCAGCGCGTAAACGATTACTATCAATCCCCATATCACTAGAACGCACTTTTGATTGACTGGCTAAAAGTCGATAAACTAGTTGCTCCTTTGACATTTCCAAGCTAAAAATTGCTACAGGCAATCGATGGATATCTGCCATTTTTCTGGCTAGTTCCAAGCCAAAAGCAGTTTTCCCCATTGAAGGGCGACCTGCGATGATGATCAGATCTGATCGCTGCAAGCCATTGGTCATCGCATCAAAATCATAAAATCCTGTAACTAGCCCAGTTGCTGTGGAATTGCCTGTACCGAGCGAGTTATAACGACCTTCGAGTTCATAAAAAGTTTTGGTGAGAATATCACCTGCGGGAACTAAACCCTGTTGCGTTCTCGATTGGGTTACTGCAAAAATTTTCTGCTCAGATTGATCCAGCAGTTGAGTTAGCTCCAATTCATTGCTGTAACTAATCTCAACCACCGTTCGCGCCGCTTCCGCTAGCTTACGGCGCGAATGTTTGTCAGCAACTAATTGAGCATAAAAATCGATGTTGACAGCGCTTACAGTACGATCGCAAAGTTGAGCAATTTTGGTTTGACCACCAATTTTTTCGAGCATATCGCGATCGCTTAACCATGTAGTCAAGCTCATCATGTCAGTCGGGTTTGACTGGTTATGCAACATTAGACAAGCGCGAAAAATCTCCTGATGCGCTGCCACGTAAAACATTTCTGGATTTAACGTATCTAGCACTCGCGATACTGCCTCTGGATCGATCAAAATCCCCCCTAAGACCGCCTCTTCTGCCTCAATATTTTGAGGTGGCAAGCGATCGCTCATCGATTCAAATTCTTTGCTCATAATAAAACTCGTACAGTAGAGGCAGCGCTTTGCACCGCCTCTACTCTATAACTGTAGTGGTGATAGTGGCGATTAATATATTGATATGGGATTTGAGGAAATATTTGTTTTTGTCATCGCGGGTTGCGTGGCGAGCTATCGTCAGCGATCGCTACGACTATCTGGAGATCAGATTAAAGATCGAACGCAAATAATCTTTTTATGGATTTTGGCAATTGCCTTGCCAACTTTAGCGATCATCTGGACAACACTTAATCACACAACTCTGTCAACAATTTTTGGAGTGACTGGATTTTTTCTATGCATATGGACGTATGGCAACTGGTCGATAGCTTCCAACTCAAGCGCCGCAGCTTTAAATCTCGATCCAGCCGAAGAAAAACAACTTAAGTCATGCTTTCCGCCCGTTATTTATCAGCTAAAAGCTGTGGAATATCGTCCACAAGAAATTTATTGTCGAGGTAACTTACGATCATCAAATCCTCAAAAAGCCTATGACACGATTAATCAAAATCTCCAAAAAATATTTGGCGATCGCTTTGTTTGTTACTTGCAAGAAAGCAATCCAGAGAACTCAGGCACAAATTTTGGGGCAATTGAAAATGATCAGACTAACAAAACTCACTATTGCTTTTATTTAATTCCTGTTAGTAATCTGACGAGATCTCCGTCAATTGTGAGCGATCGCCTAATCTGGAGCGTCAGTGTCATAGCGACAATATTCACAGTCTTAGCTGTAGGCGCAAATATTCATAAACTTGAAGATATTAGCTTCACCAATTTACAATTAGGGCTTCCTTACTCACTAGGGATTGCCAGCATATTTCTCGCCAGAGCGATCGCACAATACATTATTTCCAGACAAAACAAACTCCAAATTAATCCTCCACTTTTATTACCTTGCATCGGTGGTTTTGGCTTACTAGGCAGTTTGACCCTAAAGACCTATACAAATCATCGCCGTATCTTGTTTGATTTAGCCGCAATACCGACAATTGCCGGCATAGTCATCTCATTAATTTTATTGGTTTTAGGAAATTGGATATTAGTTCCTTTAACTTCAGCAAGCAACGATCCTACGATCTCACTGTTGCCCAATCTCGCTAACTTCGATTTCAAAAACTCGATTTTTACAAATTTATTCCAAAGTATATGGCAACCAATTTTTGGTTTAGCTAAAACTTCAGAGGTAACCGCAACTTTAAGCCCAGCTTTTTCCCCGTTGACCTTAGCAGGTTGCACAGGCTTAGCTCTTAGTGCCCTCCAACTTATGCCCTTTGATTTACTCGACGGCGGTAATCTAGCGATCGCCATGTTTGGACATCGTCAAGCCACCCAAATTGCCCGCATTACCAGATTAGTATTACTAGCGATCGCTTTACTTGCTCAGCCTTGGCTGAGAATTTATAGCCTACTTTTATTTTTATTACCTACCCCGCGACCACTTGTTTTAAATGAAGGGATCGAAATTGGCAGAATTCGCGATCTAGTTGGCATGACTTTAATAGCGATCGCCATATTAATCATTCTTCCCGCCCCAAAATCTTTACTATAGCGCTCTCTAAACTTCAAAAGAATCGCTAATACTTTATGTCGCCTCTTGTTTTGGTGTTTATATTGGTTTAAATGTAATTTTGGCATTATTATTAACCTTGGCATTCGGTAGCCGCGATTTGTTGCTACTGGTAATATCAGTTAAGTCAACAGTAGAGACATGTTCATCCTGAAGCGCCAAGACGTTGAAATTGTCAATGTCCAGAATCCACAAAACAAAGATCAACAAATACCGATTTTGCAGTATCAGGGGCAAACATTTCGGTTACTCAACATGTTTGGCGATAATCGAGATGAGGCTTTAGCACTATGGCGCGACTTAACTGATAACAAAGGCAAGGCTTGCGTATTATTAGAAGAGCCTAAGCGTTTTAGTGTATGGGGCAGAGTCAAACTCGACCAATTCCACACTACGCCTGCTGCAAGTTCTTCTGCGGGTACACATCTTGTTCAAGGTTGTTTACTAATATTGCAAGCTGTATATCTTGAAGTTGAAGATCTCCTTGGCACGAGACAAGCAGGTTCTTTTAAGCAAGATTTACTTAAGTTTATGCAACAAGGTAAGTTTGCTCAAAGCGAATCGATCAATGTACTAGAAGGAGTTTTGTCAATCAACCCACTCAATAGCGTGCAAATCCCCAACTGGGATGAAAGTAAATTGCAACTTCTTTTGGGTGAACTACATCGACTAGCCTCTTCCTACTTTGGAAATAGTAGTTTTGTTGATAGTGCGCTCGAAGCCTTGAATGACCTGCCTGAATCACTATCTGTAACTGCTTGGCTGAAAAAAACTCCTAAAGGTAAACTTTGGCAGTAATATTGCCCCATTTCTGTAATTACCACAATATTTTTTATGAGTAGAGCCAAATCTCCTTCCCCATCAGGAATTTCCACGCAAGCGATTGTTTGGGCAGCGATCGGATGGGCTTCTTTAGCCTTAATGTTCTATCTGTTTTTTAACACCCCAACTGAAGGTCCTCATACAATATTGACTAAGGGTGATGAATGCCCAGAATTAGGAAAAACTTTTGGAGTCGTGCAAGGGCTATTTGTTAGACCAAATTGGTATCGTGTCGGCACTTACATTTTTCAAACTGTAGCGATCGCTGTTTCAGGACTTCTTTGTTTACGTAACTGGCGTAGTTCTAAAATCATTAGCGGGCGAAATGTATGGCTAGGGCTAGGGCTAGGCATCATTGCTTGGGGAATTGGCAACCTTATCTTTGGGTTCCTAGATTTTCAATACCAAAGCAAACTGATCGAAGCAGGTGAACCTCTAAAGCAAATTACTCAAATTCCAGAAGCAAGTCGTAGAAAAATTTTAGAGACGGCAACAAATGCCCTAAAAAACCTAGTTGAACCATTCCCCTCTATAGCCGACATTTTCTTCACAGCCACCTATGTATTCCTGTCTTGGGGCATGGCAATGTCAGTAATAGGCAGACGACTAAATCTTTTTCCCAAACAATGGGCGATCGTTGGTGCAGTTGCATTTGTGGGGATCGGGCTAGCGGCTTATGTCACTTTTGTTGTAGGTGCTAGCAGTGGTACGAGTAAAATCTTAAATATTGTTTATGCACTCGGAGATACTTGGTTACTAATTGTTGCCACGATTCTTTTACTTGCTTTCTGGGGAGGCAAAGCTGCACAATCCTGGAGACTGCTTGGAAGTGCTGGAATTGCTATGTTTTTTAGTGATTTATGGTTTAACTACAGTATAAATGTTGGTGACATTTGCAAAGCAAAACCCTATCAAAGTGGCGAACCTGCGGAGTTTTTCTGGATTCTTGCCTTTACCTTATGGGGTATGGCAGCTGCCTTAGAATTTGATTTATCTTCCCGCCCAACTAGTCGTAGCCGCAAAAGTTAGTCACAAATAAAGAGCCGTCAAAAAAGAGTCGGCGAAAAATGCCGACTCTTTTTTAATATGCACCATTCCCTCTAGGAAAAGCTACAACCAAAATAGTTTTAAGAATTAGACTAATATCAAGCCAAAAGCTCATAATTCGAACATAACTAGCATCAATTTGCACCCGTTTTGCATAAGGAATATCATTTCTTCCTGATACTTGCCATAGTCCTGCAATGCCTGGACGTACGCTCAATACTTTATCAATCGCCGATCCATATTTACTTAATTCACTCTGAACTAACGGACGGGGTCCAACTACACTCATATCACCGACAAGAACATTCCAAAATTGAGGTAATTCATCTAGACTTGTTGTCCTCAAAAATTTTCCAATTCTAGTAATCCTCGGGTCATGTTTGAGTTTAAAAGATGCTTCATATTCAGCCCGACTAATTGGGCAGGAATTCAAATAATCCTCAAGAACTTGGTCAGCCCCATTAATCATGGTTCTGAATTTAATGCAATTAAATTTAGAACCATTTAAGCCAACTCTTGAGTGAATATAGAGAATTGAACCGCGAGAACTCATAAAAACGATTAACGCGATCGCTAGATAAAGTGGCGAAAATACAGTTAAAACAATTGATGCAAATGCAATATCAAAGATTCTTTTTCCCCAAGTTGCATAATGATCTGTACGGTTTACAACTGATTTCTTTGTTCGAAGGCTGACCCGACTATTTGCTTTACTTCTAGTAATCATCAAATCTCTACACCACATAGTTGAACTAATCATACAATGGCTGTCTACTTTTATTGGGGCGATGACGACTATCAAATTTCTCAAGCAGTCAAAAAATTAATTAACACTTATGTTGATCCGATGTGGCGTGATTTTAATTACATAAAAATCAATGCTACTGGGGATCTTGAGATCATGGATGGACTAAATCAAGCTGTTACTTCACCATTTGGGACGGGAAGTCGCCTAACTTGGCTTGCCAATACAGCAATCGCCCAACGCTGTTCTGATTCACTATTAATAGAGCTAGAAAGAACTTTTAATCATTTACCCGTAGATTCTTACATCTTATTTACAGCATCCAATAAACCTGATGGGAGAGCTAAATCTACCAAGTTAATCCAAAAACATGCCAAAGTTTTAGAATTTTCCTTGATTCCATCTTGGAAACCCGATGCGATCGCTCAATTAGTAAGACAAGCAGCCGCAGAAATTGATTTAAAAATAACATCAGATGGAGTTGATTTGTTAGTTGATGCAATTGGCAATGATACGCGTCGCCTGACGATGGAATTGCAAAAACTGCAATTATCGCATTATGGCAAAACTAAGCCAATTAGCGCTAAAGAGATTGACTCACTTGTGCAAGTTTCGGCTCATAATAGTCTGCAATTAGCCTCTGCGATCAGGACAGCAAATATTAGTCAATCGCTTTCATTAGTTGGGGAGTTAATAAGAAATAATGAAGTCGGTTTGCGGATATGTGCAACTTTGGTAGGTCAGTTTCGCACATGGCTACTGATTAAGTTAATGCAAGAATCAGGAGAGCGAGATGATAAGGCGATCGCCGAGGCTGCAGAAATTAATAATCCTAAGCGAGTATATTTTCTTAAACAAGAAGTGCAAGGGCTAAACAGTCAAAAATTAATGCGATCGCTAAGTATTTTGCTAAGACTTGAAGCTGATCTCAAACATGGCAAAGATGAAATTCCAACTTTACAAACTGCAATTATTGAATTATGCCAAGCAATGACCAAATAAAAAAAGCGGCTCTTTAGAAGGTCTTTTCTTTTTGGATTTTGTTGTGAGCGAGCTTTGACCACATGATCGCTGCTAACATAAAACCAGACCATTTATTTAGAAATATGCCCGATCATTGCGCGACCGTTACCGTTGCCCTCAAGGGTGAGGGCAACGAAAGCAGAAGTTATAACATTGAGATCGCTTCCCAGAGTCTTAAAAATTTAGGTGAAAAATTATTAGAAATTGGGTTAGGCAAGAAAAGCAAAAAAATGCTGATTGTCTCTAATCCAATTATTTACAAGCATTATGGCGAGATTGTGCAGACGTCTTTAAGTAATGCAGGTTTTGATGTTGCCCACTTGATTTTGCCTGCAGGCGAACGCTTTAAAACAGCTAACTCTCTACAGAAAATTTATGACGCGGCGCTCGACCATCGTCTAGAGCGCTCATCGGCGATTATTGCTCTCGGTGGCGGTGTGGTTGGTGATATGTCAGGTTATGCCGCAGCAACTTGGCTACGCGGGATCGATCTAGTCCAAGTACCGACTACACTCCTTGCCATGGTGGACTCTGCGATCGGTGGCAAGACGGGGATCAATCATCCACAAGGTAAAAACTTGATCGGTGCATTTTATCAACCATGCCTAGTATGGGTCGATCCTGAAGTATTAACAACCCTACCAGCCCGTGAGTTTCGTTCAGCGATGGCAGAAGTAATTAAGTACGGCATAATCTGGGATCGCGAATTATTTGACTTGTTAGCTAAATGTGCTCGCCTCGATCAGTTACGCTATATTTCAGCTGAGCTTCTGCAAACTATCTTGTATCGCTGTGCTAAAGCGAAAGCTGAAGTCGTATCCAAAGATGAAAGAGAAGGAAATCTTCGGGCTATTCTCAATTATGGGCACACAGTCGGTCATGCGATCGAGTCGGTCACTAATTATCGCCTTTACAATCATGGTGAAGCAGTCGGCTTAGGAATGGTAATTGCGGGTGCGATCGCAGTCGATCTTGGTTTATGGTCTGCCGAAGCTCACGCTCAACAGTTAGATCTGATTACCAAAACTCGATTACCGCAAACCTTACCCGCTGACATTGACATTGATGCAATTGTTACTTCAATGTCTACTGACAAAAAAGTCGAAGCAGGCAAAGTTCGCTTTATTTTACCAACAGCGATCGGTTCGGTAATCCTCAGCGATCGGGTAACCTCAGACATAGTTAAACAAAATTTACGAAAAATATTGGTATAATCACTTGACACATGCAAGCGTAATTCGTACTATACTTAAACGTTTATGTCAAGCTAAAAATTGCAAAGCTTAAATATTTAAATTTAATTTATATATTTACCTCAGCTTAAGTATATATTTGTAACCCCTTAGTAAATTCAAACCAATACCCCAAAGAGTCTAGACAACAGAGATTTCATGACTAAAAAGCCAATTAAAGACCTCCCCCAAATCAACGAACGTATCAGATATCCAAAAATTCGAGTCATTGATATGGAGGGGGAGCAACTCGGCATCCTGACCCCCAAAGAAGCCTTAAAAATGGCTGAAGAAAAAGAGTTAGACCTTGTATTAGTCAGTGATAAAGCTGATCCCCCTGTTTGTCGGATCATGGATTACGGCAAATTCAAGTTTGAGCAAGAAAAGAAAGCTCGCGAAGCCCGAAAGAAACAACATACTTCTGATGTCAAAGAAGTAAAGATGCGCTACAAAATTGAAGAGCATGACTACAAAGTGCGAATCAATCATGCAGAGCGCTTCTTAAAAGAAGGTGACAAAGTTAAAGCAACAGTGATGTTTCGTGGTCGAGAGATTCAACACGTTGATCTTGCTGAGGTTTTGCTTAATCGTATGGCAAGTGATCTTGAATCTGTTGCTGAGATTCAGCAATATCCTAAGCGCGAAGGAAGAAACATCACAATGTTAATGGCTCCTAAGAAATAAAAAGTACAAATTTTACTTTTACATAGATTCCAAAACTAAAGAGGTTCTGGATACCTCTTTAATTTTTGGATAAGTAACTGGGATTAAAACCCAAAAATCTATGGCGCACACGTAGTGTGCGCCATAGATTTTTGGGTTTTATATTTAATTGCGCCTAGCTACTTATATAGTTTACTCATTAGGAGCTGAAAATGGAATAGTGAGAGGAGTATTATTTGTTGGTTGAACAGGTGGGGGAACTGGAACCGCTCCAGTAGTATCTGTAGATGCAACCACTTGTTGTCCTACAGCACGAAGTACTTCGACTCCATTTTGTTGCAACACCACAATCGGTGGTTCAGCATTGGTATCAATTCGCTTTACTAGAACCCTACCGTTAGAAACTAGCTGCCCTGCTCTAACGTAGCGTGAAGTTGGCTCACCAAAAGCAGTCAGGATTACGTAGACCGTTCCTGAGACTTCAACAGTGCCAGTAATTGCTGTACCTTCGGCTGCTTTAGTATCAGGAGGTGGTGGAGCAATAAATATCGGACGGTTAGATGTTCTAACTACAACTGCAGCTCTAAGGTTTGGTTGTTGTTTTGGCTTAGCCAAAAGCGTCTCTAATCTTGGTACTGGATTAATGATTGTGCTAGTAAAAGGATCTCGAGATTGTTTAGCATCAACACCCATTTTTCTTTCTAACTCTTGCACTCTAGCTTGTTTATTTGTAGTAGGTATTAGATCCTGTCCTTTTTGTCCACTTACAAACGGAGCGCTAAAAGCTTCTGGTGCGCGAGTTGCCGCAACTTTAGGCGCACTTGCACTGATCGTATCACCAACAGTAGGCAACGGTTGACCTTGTTCAGCAAGCAGTCTCATGGCTTCACAATCCGTCCCTGCGGCAAATTTAGCAGATTTGGTAATACCTTGTCTGAGGTCTTTTGTTGTGCTGATCGTACAAGTGGTTGGTTCACCACTGCAAGCGCTAAGAATTGTCGTAACGCTAAGAATCACGCCAGCCAGATAATAGATACGCATAAAAAGTTCCTCTGCTGCCTACTTGTTTTTCGGTACAGCGTCATCCGAATTTTGCCGATTTTGACTGCAAGATATTAATGCATTATGGTAATTTTGGCAATCATTAAAAATATAAAGCAGTAACTTTCATTATATAAAGTCTCATATACTTTTAGTAGTTGGCTTTTAGTAGTGGGAATTAATGGAGAAATTTATGGAAATTGCATCTGAAGTTTATCAAGGTCAGTTTGGCGAGTTTACGATTACGAAAGATGATCGCTTAAGTGTGATTGTGTACCGCAGTGCTTTAGCGATCGCAGCTCTATGTTTTAGCGTGGGCGCAATATTAGTGCTATTGCAGCCTAATAATCCTGATATTTTGAGTTGGTTAACTTGGCTATATGTAGGATTTTCTATAGCTCTAGGAGTCGCGCTTTGGACAATTCATATTTATTTAGAGTTGTTGCACCGAGTCTTACAGATATTTTGGGCGATCGGGGCGATCGCTGCAGTAGGCGTGATGTTGTATTTTCCAGAACCTTTAGCGATCGCTATTTACAATCATCCGATTGCCTTAGTTGGTATTGGTTTTAGTTTTGCCGCTCTCACAGGCATTTTTTTTAAAGAGACTTTTTGTTTTAATCGGTTTGAAACTAAGTTTTTAGTGCCTTTACTACCAGTGCTAATTCTTGGTCATCTGATGAATATTTTACCTGTGGCGATCGAGCAAGGATTTTTAGCTGCTTGGGCAGTTTTGTTTACGATCTTTGCGATTCGTAAATTAACTCAAGAAATCCCCTCAGACATTGGCGATAAATCAGTATTTGCTTATCTCAAAGCTCAAAAGCAACAAGCAGTTTAATAAGCGAATCTAGTCAACCTTCATAGTGGGAAACAAACTGATGATTGCTAATCCTGTTAAGACTTATACACCTGAAGAATATCTAGAGTTTGAGACTACTTCGACAACTCGTAACGAATATCGCAACGAAGAAATTATTCCGATGACTGGTGGCACACCTACACATAATGAGTTAATTGGCGCTTTGACTGTAATGCTGCGGTTAGGGCTTAAAGGTAAACTTCTACAAGTATTTAACCGATCAAAGGCTATGGGTTCCTGAACGAGCAATTCATACTTATCCTGATGTGATGGTTGTACCGCGACCAATCATTTTGCAAGATGGTCGCAAGGATACTGTGACACAGCCTATTTTCATTGCTGAAGTATTATATAACTCGACAAAAAATTATGATCGCAGTGAAAAGTTTGCTGATTACCGTACAATTCCCAGTTTTCAAGAATATTTGTTAATCGATCAGGTAAAACCCCATGTAGAGCATTACATTAAGCAATCGGAAAATCAATGGTTGTTTATCGAGTATGACAATTTAGATGATCGGTTTATGTTGTCATCGCTTGGTGTTGAGATTTGTTTAGCGGATCTATACGAAAATATTGAGTTTTGAGACAAAATTATGATAATTCGTGCAATCTTGGAATGGGATGAGGAAGTAAAGGAATATTCTGCGACTTGTCCAGAGTTAAATTTTGTGTCTTCTTGTGGTGATAATCGAGAAGAAGCTATATCTAATCTTAAGAATGCTATTGCTCTGATGCTAGAGCCATTACCCAATTATTTACTGAATAAAAAGCCCCGTTAATACTTAGAATGCATAAAGCTTTTACTTCTCAGGCTGATGAATGGACAGAGGCGATCGCTACGGTGCAAAAGCGTTACGATCGCGAATATCGTAATGAAGCATTCGATCTGCCTGAAGAAGTGGAGTCGATGCCACTGTTTCGCGAATGGGTAAGCCATACGCTATCTGGTAAAATTGCTTCACCTTTTTGGGAATTAGCGCAATTTCAAAAAAATCAGCGCTGTTTAGATATTGGCTGTGGGGTTAGCTTTTTGATCTATCCTTGGCGCGATTGGGATGTTTTTTTTTATGGTCAAGAAATTAGTTTTGTGGCTAAGGAAGCACTTAATTCGCGCGGTTCACAGCTTAACTCCAAATTATTTAAAGGCGTGCAGCTTGGGGCGGCGCATCAGTTAAATTATGAAAACGGATTTTTTGATCGTGTTATTGCCACTGGATTTAGCTGCTATTACCCTTTGGAATATTGGAAGTTAGTTTTGCAAGAGGCGAAGCGGGTATTAAAACCAGACGGTGTGTTAATTTTTGATGCGATCGCTCCTGATTTAGAATTAGCGGAAAACTGGGCAATTTTAGAAACCTATTTAGGTTCAGAAGTTTTCTTAACTCCGCTTAGTGAAGTTACTGAGCTTGTACAGTCCATGGGTGGCAAGATGACGGCTAAAAAAGATGGCTCACTATTTTGTATGTATCGCGTTCAGTGGTAGCTTGATTTCACTAAATTAAACGAATTAAATTATGTCTGACAATTCTCAAACAACGGGTGCTGATGCGATTGATGTAGCGATCGCACAGGGTATTGACTTTGATGGCACGCCTATCGCTTCTAAAAAACTTGATCTCTATACCAGCGTCATGGCGCTTGAGGCAGGTCGTCAGCGTAGTGGTGTAACTAATACCATGCGATCGCGTATTGTCCGTATTGGCGCAAAGCATATTCCTCAAGATGAACTTAATCAAAAATTGTTAGAGGCTGGCTTTGCCCCACTAAAAGACAAAGATATTGCATATTTCTACAACAAATAACTTTTGAGAGAAGGCAGAATTAATAACCTTCTAGTAAGGCGATTTCTTAAAAAGATTTTACTGTGGATGTGCCGCGCGAAGCGCGGCACATCCACATTTTAGTTTTAATAAATCGGGTACTTTTATTGTTAAATATCACCTAAAGCCCTCTTATCAAAAGACCTTTGCTGTCTTATCAATCACAAAGTTTTGTAAAGAACTCGCATTAAACTTCATAAGCTTTTTGATGCACTTTAAGAAATTTTTGGGCATCATTGTTAATATGCAACCTGATAATCAACATGGTTAAGTATTGGCAAACTACATCTAGTGCATTAGTTGTTGCACTGTTTCTGACGGGATTGGGCGGCTGGAGCGCATTAGAAGATTCAGATGTGGCGATCGCCCAAGCATCATCTCGCAGTAACTCTAACCGCAATCGAGATATTGAGCGTTTGAAGCGATCGGGACAGCGTTGGATTGAGATCAATCGTCGCCGCCAGACCCTCACAGCATGGCAGGGAAATAGACAGGTTTATTCGGTGATTGTTTCTACTGGCAAAGCTGATACGCCAACCCCTACAGGCATTTTTAACATTCAAGCTAAATACCCCACCGCCAAAATGCAGGGTGAGGACTATAACGTACCTGATGTGCCCCATGTAATGTACTACAGTGGCAATTACGCTATTCATGGTGCATATTGGCATCGTAGCTTTGGGATTCCGATCAGTCATGGTTGTACTAATGTTGCACCAGACCACGCTGCTTGGCTATATCGTTGGGCTTCTGTTGGTACGCCTGTCGTTGTCTTATAACGTTATCTTGTCACGTTTTTTTGTAAGGGTCAGCTCTAATCTTTCACAAATCTTAACGGGCAAGAAATAGACAGAGGCGATCGCCTCACAGTAACCTAGAGTCAATATCTGTAATCATTTTATTTTTCACATTACAGTCTTTAGGAATAAGGAGAAACCTATGGCAGTTCAACGCGGTTCTAAGGTTCGTGTTTTGCGTAAAGAGTCTTTCTGGTATCGCGAAGTCGGTACTGTAGCTTCTGTTGATAAGAGCGGCATCATTTATCCAGTGATCGTTCGTTTTGACAGCGTAAATTACTCCAACATCGCAACTAATAACTTTGCGATCGATGAAGTTGAAGAAGTCGCCTAGATTCTTCAAAAAACCAAAAAAGAGAAGGAGTGCTTTGCGCCCCTTCTCTTTTTTGGTTTTGGAGTCGCTATATAATTGAAAATAAATGCCCGAATTACCTGAAGTTGAGACAGTTCGCATTGGTCTAAATCAAAATACGTTGGGTTGGCGGATCGAAGGTGGTGAAGTGTTGCTGCCTCGTGCGATCGCCTATCCCGACACATCAGAAGCTTTTTTAACAGCTTTAATTGGTACAGAGTTTAGTGAATGGCAAAGACGGGGAAAATATCTGATCGCGCAGCTTTCGCAAGGTCATCAATTAGGGGTGCATTTACGGATGACTGGAAGTTTGCTCTGGTGCGATCGCGATGCACCTGTGAATAAACATACTCGCGTACGATTATTTGTGAGCAAAGCTAACCAATCACAAGATGCCCAGCCCAAAGAACTAAGATTTGATGATCAAAGAACCTTTGGCAAAATGTGGTTGGTTCCATCGAATACATCCACTGAATCGATAATTACAGGGTTAAAGAAGTTAGGTTTAGAACCTTTCGATCCTAAGTTTACTCCGCAGCATTTAGAGGCTAAACTCAGCCGTACTAGTCGCCCGATTAAAACTGTATTACTTGATCAAGAAGTTGTGGCAGGGATTGGAAATATTTATGCAGATGAATCTTTGTTTCTTAGCAATATTCATCCTCAACAATTGGCAAATTCGCTTAAGCCCAAACAAATCAAAGCTTTACATCAAGCAATTATTCACGCCCTTAGTGATGGTATTGCTAAGGGGGGAACGACTTTTAGTTCTTTTCAAGATATTGCAGGGGTTAAAGGAAACTATATCGACAAAGCATGGGTTTTTCGACGCACAGGTCAGCCTTGTAATAACTGTAGTACATTAATTGCACGCATCAAGCTGGGTGGGCGATCAACACATTTTTGTCCTCAATGCCAAAGCTATTAAAAAACTAATCAAACCCTCAAGAGTAAAGGCTTCCCGAAGCGCAGCTTTCACTTTTGAGGTTTATAAGAATGCTGACAGCTATTCATCAAGGAGATTATTTTGTAAGGCGATCGCGATCGCTTGTTTGCGATCGCTCACTCCAAATTTGTGGAGAATGGCATGAACATGTACCCGCACTGTGCCTGAAGAAATGTAAAGCATCTCAGCGATTTCTTGATTTGTTTTGTTAACCGACAACAGCACCAAGATTTCTTTTTCTCGCCGAGTCAGTGTATTGACTTTAGCTAGGGATGTTTCGTCTGAAGTAAATTCTAAAGACTGATTTTGAAAAATATTATGAATCTCAGCGGTAGCGGTAGCATCCCACCAAGAAGCGCCTGCAACTAACGATTGCATGGCAAGAATCAATGTTTCCGCAGCAACGCCTTTTAAGCAATAGCCCTGAGCACCTGCAGTCACTAAGCGAGAAATTAGCGATCGCTCATTGCGCGAAGTTAATATCAAAATCGGTAAGTTGGGATGGTTTAGCTTAAGTTGACGGCAAGTTTCCATGCCGCCGAGTCCTGGTAAGCCGATATCAAGCAGGACTAGATCAAAAGGCTCCCTTTTAGCCATATCGATCGCAGTCTCACCATCATTGGCTTCTGCCAAAATCGCGATTTTAGGTTCCTGTTGCAATCTTACTTGTAAACCAAGACGAAATAATTCATCATCCTCAACCAGAAGTATTTTTAGATTATTTAAGGACATTTAAAAGCACATTTAGTTGAGGATAGAGAGCGACGAATAGGGCAAAGTAGGTAAACGGAACCCAAAGACTGCTCCGTGTGGAATACGGTTTTCTGCCCAAATTGTACCGCCATGCGCTTCGATGAGTTGTCGGGTTAAGTATAAACCTAGCCCAGAGCCACTAGCTAAGCGATCGCTTTGACCTTGATAAAATCTTTGAAATAGATGCGGTTTTTCATCTGGCTTAATCCCCGCGCCTACATCAATCACTTGCACTACTTGATATGAAGACTGAGTTTCTAGGACAACCTCAACTTTTGCGCCGCGTGGTGAATGATTAATCGCATTTGTAAGCAGATTTATGAAGACGCGCCTCAATTGGAAGGCATCCCCATTTACCCAAAGAAATTTGCGAAATTCAGAATCGCCATAGTTCAAGTTCAGATAAACATGGCGACTATTCGATAAGGCGAGTAATGATGTAGCAACATCTTCAGCCAAAATCGCCAGATTAATAGGTGCTAACTGCAATTGCAAACCTTCTGTTTCATTTCGATAAACATCGAGAAGTGTCTCAACTAGTCGCAAACTATTTTGATGACTGCGAATCATCGTCGCTAGCACTGGCTTTTGTTTCAATTGGATAACACCAAATTGTTCGCGCTCAAAAGCTTGCAGAGCTGCGATCGCTCCCAATAAGGGGGTTCTCAAATCATGGGCGAGAGTGGAGGCAAAGTCTTCGCGCATATCCATGATTTTCTCTTGAGCTTGTAGTCTTGTTTGTTGACTTACTAAGGTTTGTTGAGTTTGAAGATGGCGATCGCATAAAAATCCAGTCACTATCAAAGTCAAGCTCGTAATCAAGCGATTCGCTACAGTTGAAGTCTGAATTATTTCTTTCCCAGGAATCCAGATATTTAATACAGTTAAAATCACCGCAATAAATACAAATTGAAAGGTGACTGTACGACTCAATCGAGAGTTAGCAATTAGGATTGGACTGATGTAGAGATAGCCCAGTACATAGTCTGGTGGTGTAGAAAGTTCTAAAATAAACACTAGCCCAAATAATCCAGCAATCATCCAAAATAAGGGCGATCGCCAAGATTGCGTTGATGATTGTTTCGATATCTGCCATTGAGACATACGATCTCACAAATTTATAGAGGTTTTCTTGATAGAGTTTGCAAACTAAGCGATCGCATATCTTTTCTAATTCGCTCGTATCAACTTTGCGATCTCGATTGCCTTCTAGTTTGACTTCGTTATTTGCTGAAGTGCATTAGCGATCGCAGCATATTCGTCAGATGACAGACTGCCTCGATAAGCTGTAATGCGAGATACATCAATTGCACGAACTTGATCCAATAGAACGATTGACGGTGATTTTAAACCAGCTACTCCAATAGAAAAGCGTACATATAGGTTAGGAGAGATTTCAACCCATTCTGGCCCTCGATCTATTGTCATTGGCACAACGAAAACCCGTGGAAAGCGGAGTTTCCCTAATCGACTTGGAAGCCTTACGATAATTGCGGATCTGTAGCCTTCTTGCTCTCTACCGCTAAAAAATTGGCTGGGAAATTTTGCTGTTACGACATCACCAATTTGTAAAATACGCTGCGTCATACACTAATCTCGATTTTGTCTGTTTCAGCGATAAATTTAACTGGTAGTCCCTCTTGCAGTTCTGCTTCTTGCCACTCATAAGGATCATAGTTGTCTAAATCTGACAGGTCACTCTCTAACCAATCTGTATCTTCTTGAGTGCGCGGATTTTCCGTTTGCCATACAAGATAGTTTAAAAAGTTAAGGGCTTCTCGCAGTTTATCATCAGGGATCACGCCTAAATGTTGTGCTATCTCGTTTCTAATCATGTTCATGCCATTGCTTTATCCTTTAAATTAGTCTCAGTTTAGCAAAATTCAGTATTGATAGCGATCGCATGAAGTAATCACACAAAAGGCGATCGCAAAATCTTTACGAACTAGCCTGAAATTTTATACTTCGCAACCCAAATACGGAAAAGCTCGATCGCGATCGCCCATTGTATTTCAGCATTAGTTTCGTCGTTAGTTACTTGACTGCGGATTACGTCGTGTTGTTTGAGGGTGTTGAGGGCAGATTGAAGTGAATCTATCGTTAGATTAGTTTGTGCAATTAAAGCTGATTCGGTGATTCCTTGGGGATAGGGGGCTAGCGCTTTGAGAATGTCATGTTGACCTGTTGCACCTTCGGCGGCTTGTTGCCATACGCCGTTGAAATAGTGAATGCCTGTGTTGAAAAAGTTTTCGCCATCGCAGACGGTGCGGACATCAGCGATGGTGAAGGTGCGATCGCGAGGTGTGCCTTGCTCAAATACATAGTCGTTGAATAGGCGCACGAGTTGGAAGCCGATCAGTTGCGTAAGGTAGGGCTGTCCGTTGGTGAGTTGATAGATGTGGTCGAGGGCTTCTGGTTCGTATTCGAGAAGGAATTCGGGATCGGGGTTGGCGAGGACTTGGTGGGTTGCTTTGCGGGTGAGGAAGGCGACGGAGATGGGAATAAAGCTGGCATAGAAGGGCTGGAAGTAGTCGGCGTTCATTTCTTGGAGGGTGTGCAGTCCTGCGAAAGCGAAGGCGAGTTTGCTGCTCATTTGCACCATGCCGCGCAGAAATTGGAGAAAGTCTTTGCCGAGTTTACCTGCTTCGATCAGTTCTTCGATTTTCTCGAATTCATCGAGGGCAATGATTAGTCCTTTGCCTGTGAAGGTTTTGTCGATATGTTGGAGATGTCGGCGAAAGGTGGTTTCTGGGAATTTGAGGAGGTCGTCATTATTTGGGGCAGGAATGTCTGTTGCTTCGGTGATGGCATCGCAAATTGCCATGAGGATGTCGGTGATACCGTTAACGGCGCTGCCGATGCTGAGAAGGTTGACGTAGGCGACGCGGACTTCGGTATTAACTTTGGTGGTAGCATTGCGAAGGATGGAGGTTTTTCCCATGCGGCGGTGTCCGTAGAGGATGACGGATTGGGGACTGGTGTTGATAAACCAGAGTTCTTCGAGTTGGC
Organism: Pseudanabaenales cyanobacterium; assembly: GCA_038230875.1. Classification (GTDB taxonomy): domain Bacteria; phylum Cyanobacteriota; class Cyanobacteriia; order Pseudanabaenales; family Pseudanabaenaceae; genus Pseudanabaena. The sequence continues at coordinate 23,521 of JBBRMK010000016.1, read as the reverse complement.
GGAGGATGTCGTCACGTCCTACGAATCGTTCTCCTAAGACTGGATCGCCGATGGTATAGGGATTAGCGATCGGTTTATCGATTTCAACTTGTCCGATTGTGCTAGCTTCTTTTAAGAGAATATCGAACCAACGAGTAGCGATATCTTTTAAGATTGGTTTTTCGACACGAGAAACTTCTGGTGGTAAAGAATCAATGGTCTTGATGACTTCATCTATTTGTCCGATGGCGCGGTTGACAGCAAAAGAGCGGGTAGCAAGAGATTTGGAGCGATTAATAGTTTGAATTTCTGATATGACAATTGAGAGTTTACTGATTAAGTGCCATGTTTGAGGACGCAACAAATCAAATGCAAGTGTGAAAATATCAACCCTTGAAATATGAAGAAGATTTTCTGAAATATTTTCGTTTTCTTTTGACTGCACAATTCCTATAGGAATTGAATATATTGATTGAAGTGCAGGTTGGATTTTTAGATCAGAAACTTGTAAGGCTGAAAATATTTGCTCGTTAGAAATATCTGAATCTGGCTCATCGGGAAATTCAGTTGATGGAATGTTGAAGATATCTTCTAATTCCTTTGCCCCATAAAAGTTGTGTAAGTTTTTTACAAGTCGATACATCTCTTCCCCATGCCTAATGTGTCGTAGATTCTCCAAGGTTTCTACAGCTTTCTTGAGAATTGAAACAGCTTGATCGATGTTGTCAACCTTTGATGATTCATTGAGATACTAAAAGCTTGCGGCAGCAGTATGAACGGCTGTATCAAAACGTAGATCTATATTTTTAATCCAGCGCTCTACAAAAGAAGATTTTTCAGGAAGTCCCATTGAAATTGTTTCAAGAAACCTATCTGTCAAGTCAGAGGGGAGAGAGGCAGACGAGTATCGTAATATTTCCCAATCACAAATGAGATCACTAAGCTTAGCAATTCGACCCAGCAAGTCAATAAGTTGTGTGGATGAAAGAACTTTATTTATTGCTTGATCAACAGCAATAAATTGATGAGAGTAATTTAAGAATTGGTTAGCATTCATTAAACCAATCTCCCAGTCAGATTCCAACAAATTAACAATTTGATGTTCTATCCTAGTTGAAATAAGCGGAGAAATTCGTGGAATTCTTCCTAAAAAAGAAAATATATATTCATCTGGTCGCAATATTGTCAAGCTGTCCAACAGACCAAGAACCAGACCAAACACTAGACCAAGTACCAGACTGCCAATTACACCACCTGCCAGACCGCCTAGCAATCCATGCCCAACTGCCAATCCATACATTAGTCCAACTGGCAATCCATACATTAGCCCAAGTATCAGTCCACCAGACGATCCCACGGCAAGACCCAACGCCACTCCACCTGCAAGACCAACTGTCACCCCCCCAGTGAACCTGCTACACTAAAAACCACACCATATGTCAGATAAAGCGCCAGACCAATTTACTGGTACAACAATCGGGTTACCAGATAGACTACTTGCCATACCAATCGTCACACCACCAATCACGCAACCTGCCACGCCACATGCCAGATAACCTGCTAGCCCTTTCACCTCGTTACTGCTCACGCACAACACAATGCTTAACACCGTACTACCAAACAGCATTAATTCCCAAACAATGCGAAAACCAATACTTTGCAAGCTGAAACATATCAAATCGGGAACAATCATTGCTAGAAATAGTCCCATCAAGACAAGTTGAAACTTACGCGAACTTTGCTGCTCCAATCCCCCTTGTTCTTGCAAATTCAATGTATTCGTTTCAGGAACAGGTTCACAAAAGTTTTTAACATACCAACGAATTGCTTGCGGGAAATAGAACACCCAATAGAGCAACAACAGATAATCCAATGGATTCCAGAGCGACAGAGGACGCTTGAGTTTAGGTGCGAGATCGAGAAGCGGTACTTCACTCATACATTTGGGCAATATTGGCGATACAAATCAAAACAAGCCTTCATCAGTTTTTGCGGATGTCCTTGGCTCACTTGCCACAATTTTTCCATGTCCGCCTCATTAAAGCAAACCCCAGTCGTCTCTAACCTTACCGCCACAAACTTTTGCACCGTCACCTCATTCCAAGGCTTCAGATCCACCCGCAAACAAATCCCCTGAAACGGTGAAGTCATTCCTTTCTCATCGCTATCAGGAAACAGATGATCGAGCGGAGTACAAGCAGCCACCACCAAACGCAGCGATCCATCTTCCGCAAAAGCCCGTAAGCGATCGCGTATTTCTCTCGTAAATCCATTACTGGTAAGATTTTCCGTCTCATCTAGTAGTAACAACACCCGTCTTGACCTCATTAACCGATTTAAGTCATTACCAGTACAGCTTGCCACACCCAACTCTTCGCAAAAAGACTCATAAAAATCTGCCTCCGTATGCACTTTCTGCAAATTAAGATAAATCGGCTCCCATCTATCCCTAAGCATCGCAGCCGACTGTTGCTTAATCTGCATTAATATTGAAGACTTACCAATCTGGCGATCGCCCAACAACTCCACCCCACTACCAGAATTCAAAAACTCAAAAATATCACGAAGCTCTTTCTCTCTATTAAAGAAATATTCAGAGTTCTCAACCCTGCCATTAAGTGGTGTAAAAGGATTCTCAACTACCAAAGCTTGTTCTGAGCCAACAACCCACCCTATCACCTTTGCAGGGAATTCCAATACACTTGTTTGTTTAGAACCATTGTTGACTTCTTGGAAATATTTCTTTGCAAATGTTTCTGATTGAACATCTTCAGCATCTAGACCAACTACCATCAAAATATTCTGTAATTTAGACTTATGACCTTGATGTGTTCCACTCATAAGATTTGAAACAATAGGTAACTACTCAGCCCAAAAAGAACGCTACCCACAGTATCAATTATTCTTAACGCCACTACGGGCAGTGTTGAAGAGAATTGATATCTATCAAACTGAGCCTTGTATTCTCAATAATATGCCGTTATTGAGAATATATTTCTGAAGTCAAAATGCTTGCAAGGCAGTTATAGTATGCTTTTACATCCGTTTAACCCAACTTCACTTTAAGCTGAGTAGTTACAACAATAGACCGATCTATTCTTAGCTGCTTTGCCATGTCTCCATTGTTAAGCGAAGACCAGCCAATAGCTTCAAGGCGCTCTAAAAAAAGTCTATGTCCCTCAGCATTGAGTTTCCAGTTAGCCAAAACAAACCTCCACCTGTGGAAAATCCACAACCCACTGCGGAAAATCCACAATTTTCACCCCAAAGCCCAAAAGTCTTACTAAACAAGAACTTTCAAGATTAAAAAAACTTTTTTCAAAGTTGCTGATTATCCGCATCGATTATCCTCAAGCACCCTTTCCACATCCATTTTAATAGGTTAAGTCCAAAAAAACACAACTACAAAAAGAGCTGAAAGATATGAATACCAACAAGGATAACAAAGAAATCAACGATACTCAATTAGATATCTCAGCAAATGAGCAAGGACTACATCTAGAGATTGAAATTTCTTGGAAGCGCTTGTCTCCCTTCGCTAAAGTTAGCGGCTTTGTCCTATCCCATTTGCTAACTATTGGTCTAACCCTCATTAATCTTTCCCCATCACCATACATCCCTGACAGCACAGCGCCGCAGGTTGAGAAACTTGATTATTGCAAGCAACCAGTTGACCTTGATACTCACCATATCGGCTAGCTTTTAACTTAGGCGATCGCTAGATGTAAAACTTTAGCGATCGCCAAATAATTTAGTCGCATCTTTCATCTTCTAGCAAACTCTGAAGTATAGGCACAATCACTGGCAACCCTTTTTGAATCGTACTCCAGACAATTTGAAAATCAATTTGAAAATACTCGTGAGCCATCACATTACGCATATCAGACATTAGCCGCCAAGGAATCTCCCCATATTTATCTTGGATATCCTCAGGAATATTTGCAGATGCCTCGCCAATAATCACAAAACTATACAAAACCGCCCTTGCTAACTTCACATCATTTTCTAAATCCTGCTGCGTTTTATCTTGCGTCCAATCTTGAATATCTGTGATCGCAGCCAGAATATCGTCTATGCGCTTTTCCCAATCCCTAAATGGCACGAATCAACTCCCGCAACACAGGCTCACGAAGATGTTGACGCAGGGCCGCCTTAGTTCCTAAATCCACTTTACAATGCAAAACATCTTCTAAATAATGACGCACACGAAACAAATCGAATAAAGTCGCCTCAATCGAAAATTCCACTAACAGATCTACATCACTATCAGGACGCGCCTCGTCTCTAGCAACAGATCCAAACAACTCCAAAGAATAAACTCCTAAAGAATGTAATTTTTCGCTATGGGTTGTCAAAACCTCTAAAACCTCCACTCGTCTCATTTCAGCACTTAGGTTAATAGATAAAGCGATCGCCTATAAAAGTAACAGTACGACTTTTTTTAATTCTGGCATAAATTTTAATACGCTGCTAATACAATCGCCTAAATCGCTGCCCAATTTAAAAATGGTGGTAAGAATAAAAGCGCGATCGCTGAAAATCTTGAACGCCTAGAATGGTTCGGGATTTTACTATGTCACGAAGAAGGACAAATCAAACATTGGCAACATATCGAGATCCAGCAAGCGAGTTGAACATTCCTTTAATACGAGTTTTATAATTATGATATTAAGCACAGACAGGCTGAAAAATTATGATCTGGAAATTGAAGAAGCACAGCAACAATTCCCAGAAATCATCAACGCATCTGGGGCAACACCTCAACTGATTTATCAACGCGATCGCCCATTTGTTGTTGTGGTTAGAGCCGACCTCTTTCAAGAATTTTTGACATAGCAGCGATCGCAAAAGTCAATCCCTCTCGCTGATGCCTTTGCCGAGTTACACCAACTTTGCAGCAAAGAAGATTACACATTTGAGAATGTCCCTCGTAGCGATCTCTCCAATCCATTTGCTGAGAACTTAGTATGAACTATCTCTGGGCACTGGTCAGCTAATGTGGGTAGGTTCTGAAACGTTCATTTCATCGCGATAAAAAAGACGCAAATACGTTGATCGCGATTTAGCTGACCAGTGAAGCGATCTCAATCTAAACAATTTCTAAACGCAGACTAAACGCGTAAATCTTTACTAGGTTCAAAACTTAGCCCGGTATAGGTTAAATCTCATAAACATAAAAATATACCTTGTCAAGCTTCTAGAAATGTTCGATGATTTGGCAGTTAGGAGCAATTTCCCAAAATTTCATTAATATAAAGGTAAGATACTCCACCATGCTACAAGGATGGATTCAGATTGGAATAACGCTTGTGCTGATTGTAGCGATCGCGCCAATTTTTGGCAGCTATATCGCACGAGTTTACTTAGGACAAAAGACTTTATTAGACAAGCTTTTAAACCCAATTGAGAGCTTAATTTTTAATCTTAGTGGCGTGCAATCCAAAGCGCAAATGACGGGTTGGCAGTATGCCCGTGCCATTTTGTTCAGTAATTTGGCGATGGCGATAATTGTGTCACTGATAATTTTTCTTCAGGGTGCATTACCGCTTAATCCAACAGGAATGAGCGCTCCAAGTTGGGATACTAATTTACATACAACAATTTCGTTTATCACCAATACCAATCAACAACATTATTCGGGTGAAACGACACTCAGTTATTTTGCTCAAATATTGGGTTTAGGATTTTTATTTTTTACTTCTGCTGGGACAGGGATTGCAGTCGCGATCGCTTTTATTCGCGGTTTAACTGGGCGATCGCTTGGTAATTTCTATGTGGATTTAACGCTTGCTATCACGAGGATTTTGCTGCCGATTAGTGTGATTGGTGCGATCGCTTTTATAGCAGCAGGAGTTCCCGAAACCCTAGCAGCTCCTATCGTTGTCCCGACTCTAGAAGACCCAAATATCAGTCAGGCGATCGCGCTCGGCCCCGTCGCCCATTTCGAGATTATCAAGCAACTTGGCGAAAATGGTGGTGGCTTCTTTGCGATTAACTCCGCACATCCCTTTGAGAATCCGAATAACTTCACGAATCTGATTCAGATTTTGACGATGATTTCGATTCCCACGGCGTTGATTCATACCTATGGTGTGATCGCTAATAACCGTAAGCAAGCTTGGCTGCTCTTTGGGATGGTATTCATTCTTTATGTAGCATTCATTATCATTACAGGGATTGGTGAGTATCAAGGTAATCCTCTTGTTAATGCGTTATTAGGTTCGCAGAGTCCAAATTTGGAAGGCAAAGAAGTGCGGTTTGGTTGGGCGCAATCATCTTTGTTTTCAGTCACTACTACAGGAACCATGACTGGAGCAGTTAACAGCATGCTGGATTCGCTGATGCCCAATGGAGGCTTTGTCACTCTATCCAATCTATTTCTTCAGATTATCTGGGGAGGACAAGGAACGGGAACTGCTTACTTATTTGCCTATGCGATTTTGGCAGTATTTGTGACTGGCTTAATGGTTGGCAGAACTCCCGAATTTTTGGGACGCAAGATTGAGAAAAATGAAGTGGTATTAACTAGCTTTTTAATTCTGCTAGTTCATCCAATCTTTATTCTGATTCCTGGTGCGATCGCCTTAGCATTTCCCGATCAGCTAGCGGGTATTAGCAACCCTGGATTTCATGGACTATCCCAAGTGATTTATGAATATGCATCGGCGGCAGCCAACAATGGCTCTGGCTTTGAAGGCTTAGCCGATACTCAACCTGCCTCGTCAGCACTTTGGTGGAACCTAAGTGCTTCCGTTAGCTTATTGGGCGGTCGCTATGTACCGATTATTGCCTTGCTTTTATTAGCAGATGGTATGTCCCGCAAGCAAACTGTCGCTATGACTACAGGCACATTGCGTACTGATACGGTTCTGTTTACTGGTGTTACCGCAGGCGTGATTTTGATTATGGGTGCGTTAACTTTCTTTCCTGTCTTGGCTCTCGGCTCTGTTGCTGAAGCATTTTTAATTGCTAGAGGCGGATAGCCCTCACCTTCCAGCCCTGTCTCAGAGGGAGAGGAAGCTGGGAAGGTAAGGGCAGTTTGTAAACGTCTTAAAAAGTCTTAAAAAATTCTTCCTTAAATTTTATGAATAATACTCCATCATCATCTTCAAGCCATACACCAACTCGCGAGTCGCGCAGACATACTTCCAAAGCATCAATGGCAGGACTCTATCCCCGCGCCATTCGTGATGCCTTCCGTAAACTCAATCCTAAAATTGCTGTTCGTAATCCTGTCATGTTTATGGTATGGGTGGGAACGATCGTTACCTTGCTGGTCACCATCGACCCCAATCTATTTGGAACTGTAAAAGGCGATTTTAATCAAGAGAGAACTCTCAATGGATTGATTACGATCATTCTCTTCTTTACAGTACTGTTTGCCAACTTTGCCGAGGCGATCGCAGAGGGACGGGGCAAAGCACAGGCTGACTCATTACGCACTACGCGATCGGATACGATCGCCCGCAAAGTCTTGCCTGATGGCTCCATTGAGCAAGTTAGTTCTACAGAATTGCGACGTGGCGATCTAGTCAAAGTCAAGATCGGCGAAATGGTTCCCGCTGATGGTGAAGTCATCGCAGGTTTAGCCTCAGTTGATGAGTCAGCGATTACAGGAGAATCTGCGCCAGTCTTAAAACAACCAGGTACAGATATTGCTAGTTCGGTCACAGGTGGAACTCGGGTGGTTTCTGATGAATTGACGATCAAGATTGTGGCTGACCCTGGGCAAGGATTTATTGATCGCATGATTGCCCTAGTGGAAGGAGCCGAACGCACGAAAACACCCAACGAAATCGCCTTGACAGTACTGCTAACTGTCCTTACACAGGTGTTTCTGATCGTAGTCGCCACGATCACCCCGATCGCAAATCATGTAAATACACCCACGACGATCGCGATTCTCGTTTCGCTATTAGTTGCCCTAATTCCCACGACGATTGGGGGATTGCTGAGTGCGATCGGCATTGCAGGTATGGATCGGGTCGCGCAGTTTAACGTGATTGCGACATCGGGACGCGCTGTTGAAGCTTGTGGCGATATCAATACATTAGTTCTGGATAAAACAGGAACGATTACACTTGGCAATCGCTTGGCTGATGAGTTTATCCCAGTCAATGGACATTCGCTTGCAGAAGTTGCCACTGTCGCGCTTGCGGCAAGCATCTTTGATGAAACTCCCGAAGGGCGATCAATTGTCCAACTTGCCGAACAATCGGGAGCCGTAATCAAATTTGATCGCGACCAAGCTAAAGGGCTTGATTTCTCGGCGCGGACAAGAATGAGTGGAACTGATTTGCCTGATAATATCGAAGTTCGCAAAGGCGCAGTGGATGCGATTAGAGGATTTGTGCGATCAAGATCGGGTAATGTCCCCGAAGAATTTGAAGCTGCCTATGAGAAAGTATCGAGACTCGGTGGCACACCCTTAGGAGTGTGTCTTGGAGGCGATCTTCATGGGGTAATTTATCTCAAAGATATCGTCAAACCCGGACTGCGAGAAAGATTTGATCAACTACGGCGGATGGGCGTTCGCACGATCATGCTTACGGGTGATAATCAGATTACTGCTTCTGTAATTGCCGAAGAAGCAGGAGTTGATGACTTCATTGCTGAAGCAACCCCCGAAGATAAAATCGAAGTAATTCGTCGCGAACAGTCCGAAGGAAAACTGGTAGCGATGACAGGAGACGGAACCAATGACGCACCTGCACTCGCTCAAGCAAATGTCGGAGTTGCCATGAATTCAGGTACACAAGCCGCCAAGGAAGCCGCCAATATGGTGGATTTGGATTCTGACCCGACGAAGTTAATTGATTTAGTAGCGATCGGTAAGCAATTACTAATTACTCGCGGTGCGTTAACTACTTTCTCGATCGCTAACGACATTGCCAAATACTTCGCGATCATTCCCACCATCTTTGCTTCTGCTGGTATCGGTGCATTGAATATCATGGGTCTCAAAAGCCCTCAATCAGCAATTCTCTCAGCGTTAATCTACAATGCCTTGATTATTCCCGCGCTAATTCCACTTGCATTAAAGGGAGTAAAATTTCGTCCTCTCACCGCTGACCAACTCTTACAGCGCAATATTTTGCTTTACGGTTTAGGTGGAGTAATCGCTCCATTTATCGCCATTAAATTCATCGATATTCTATTACCCATCGCCTAACAACCATGAAAAAAATGTCTTTCAGTAACTTCCCGATCGCAGATTTTCAAGATTTATGGCAACTCGCAAATAAAAAGAAATATCCCAAATATCTATTCCTTGCGCTTTGTCTCAACCTAATCGTTGCCCCTGCGGTCTATGCTGCCAATGCTGACAGTTTTAGCCGTTATCAAGCCTATGCTTTAGGGCTTTTAGGAATCGCAACTGTTATCTTCTCAATCTATCTATTTGTCGTCATGTTCCAACCTGAAAAATTTTAAGCTGTATTAAACCTATGAACGAAATTATTAAAGCTATTCGCGCCACCCTTGTTCTTTGGGTACTTGTTGCCGTGATTTATCCCTTTTCGATGATTGCGATCGCCCAATTACCATTTCTCGCAAACCAAGCCAATGGCAGTCTAATTCGCAATTCTCAAGGACAAATTATCGGTTCAGCACTGATCGGACAACCATTTACTAGCGATAAGTATTTCAACAGCCGACCTAGTACTACTAGCTACAGCACTGCTGATCCTAAAAAAGATGATGCTGGCATTCTCAAAACAGGTGTTTCAGGCGCAAGTAATTTAGCTCCTAGCAATCCTGATTTGCTCAGTCGCATCAAGGGTAAATCCGATCCCGATCCTAGCAAGGCGATTGAAGGTGACATACCAAGATTGCAAAAAGCAGGCATTAAGCCAACTGCCGATCTAATTTATACTTCTGGTTCCAGTCTCGATCCCCACATCACTCCTGAAGCGGCTAAAGCCCAAATCCAAAAAGTTGCTTTAGCGCGAAAGATCGAACCGAGTAAACTAGAAACGCTGATTCAACAAAATACTGATGGTCGCTTTCTCGGTATCTTTGGCGAAGATGCGGTAAATGTATTGAAGTTAAATTTAGCGATCGATGCTTTATCGCCATCTTAAACGTTAGGATAGTCGGCACTATACGTTGACTATCTTAAAATTGCCGACTATCTTAAAATTAATATCATGATTAAACCTCGTCGTCGTGGCAAGCATAAAATATTTATCGGCATGAGTCCAGGTGTCGGCAAAACCTATCGAATGCTAGAAGAAGCACATCGATTGCGAGCCGAAGGGATTGATATAGTAATTGGCTTATTAGAAACCCACAACCGGGCTGAGACTATTAGTAAAGCGATCGGATTGGAGCTTATCCCTCGTCTTGAGATTGATTGGGAAGCAGTAACGCTAACAGAAATGGATACTAATGCTATTCTGGAGCGACAGCCGCAACTAGTTTTAGTTGATGAGTTAGCACATACCAATGTGCCTGGTGCAGAACGTGAAAAACGCTATCAAGATGTAGAAGTGCTCCTTGATGCGGGAATGGATGTCTATTCCACTCTAAATATTCAACATATCGAGAGCCTTAACGATACGGTGGCAAAGATTACGGGGGTTATCGTCCGAGAGCGGATTCCTGATCGCATTTTAGAAGATGCTGATGAAGTGATGGTCATTGATGTTACGCCTGAAACTCTGCAACAGAGGTTACGCGATGGTAAAATTTATGCACCTGATAAGATCGATCAATCTCTCAAGAACTTCTTTCAACGTCGTCATTTGATTGCGTTGCGAGAGTTAGCACTGCGTGAAATTGCCGATAATGTTGAAGAAGATATTGAAGCACATGATCTGGAAAACTCTACTGCACATCCCATTTGTAATATTCACGAGCGGGTTTTAGTTTGTGTTTCTACTTATCCTAATTCTCTGCAATTGTTACGAAGAGGAGCGCGAATCGCTGGATATATGCATGCACAGCTTTATGTGATGTTTGCGGACGATCCCGATCGCTTTTTAACCAAATCTGAAAGCTTACATATCGAAACCTGTGAACGGCTTTGTAAAGACTTTGATGGTAATTTTATTCGCGTAAAAGACGGTAACCCATTGAAAGCGATCGTGGAAGCAGCCCAAAACTATCGAATTACTCAAATTGTGATGGGTGAAAGTCAAAAATCACGCTGGCAAATTTTATTGAAGGGTTCACTGACCCAAAAGATTTTGCGAATACTCAAAAATGTTGATATTCATATTATCTCCACTAGTAAACTTGCCGATACAAGCAGTTAACCTTGTGAGCATCTCACTTTGGAACATTTGATAAAGGCAAGGGGCTTAAGCCCCTTGTTCTAGGCTTTGGAAAATAGGCAATGCGCAAAAGTGAGATGCTCTCCTACCCTTTTTTACAGCTATTTGCTTTCAAAGCCGCCCTGAAGAAGCAATTCGTGAATTGCTTCTTCTAATTATCGATTAGTCATGAAGCCAAGCTTCAGTCGCGATTCCTAATAGACTAGCTGTATGAATCAACTGATGCAGCTCTAAATTAGAGATACTTTCGCAAAGATTTACCTCAATGTGAATTGGTTGCTTTTGGACAGACTCCAAATCGAGAATTTGTCCAGCCAATATACACTTGGGTGCAATCCGTTGCGACAGGTAGTTTAGGAAAGCCTCTTGAGAAAGGTCAAGGTTTAGATGCAGATTTAGACGAGAAGCGATCGCTAAGGATTCTTCAATTTGATTGAGGTAATTTAGTAATGATTTTTCATTAATATCTTGAAGCTGTGAAAGTTGGTGGATCTGTCTCAAAATATAGTTTTCTAGCAGCTCAACATCTTCTGTATGAATAAACTTACAGCCTAAATTGATAGCCTCGATCGCCACTGCATCTAATCCTACATTCGGAAGCTGTTCACCTGTTCCCAAACGCTTAAGTTGATCACTGAGTCGATTATTAAGGACAATATCGGCAGCCACTTGTAGCTCTGGAGGCACTGGCAGCCCGTCACGACGGAAAGAGATGAGAATCCCATAGTTATCGCGATAGACTTGTTCATATAATTGATCGAGCCTTGTCAGAGTCTCATCGGCTAGCTTTTGCAAAATTCGATGACGTTCTTCCGCAAAGAGATGATGCAGATTGAACTGCTCACCGCTAAAGTTACTTGACATCGCCAGAATTACGGTAGCGGTATTTGCTTGTTTGAGAGTCTTAAACAAGGTTGCTTTGATTTCTTCATACTCGCGTCGTCCCGTAAATGGTTGGATACAGCAATGGAAGTCGTCACCACCGAGATGAAGCACCGCAAAAATATAAGTTACTGCTTCTTGAGTGATCCCAGAGACTAGTTGAATTTGCCCGATCGCTAGAGACATCGAGCCAATCCGTTGCAGTTGATAATCCTGCTGCTGGATCGTGTAGCAATAGATTTGTTGCGATCGCGCATAGTTGCCTAAAGTTGAACTGAGCGCATATTGAGCAGCCACCTGAGCAAGAGTAATCCGATTTGTGACTACCTGTTGACGATAAACGCCTTCACCGTTTTTAAATTCAGCTAGATTGCTAGGTGCTTCGGCTAGACGTTGGATAAATTCATCCTCAAGCAACACACCTGCGACATCTGCGGCTAGTTCGATCGCTCTCGCGGCATAGCGTAAAATCTGCACAGTTTCAGGGCGGGATAATTCTTCAAAAAACCAACCGCAACTAGTAAACATTAAGAGGGAATGGCGCTGCATTTCCAACAGACGCAGAGCATCAACCCGCTGCGATGAAGTTGACACCTTAGAGCCACATTGTTGTTCAAAAAATCGCTCTAAAACTGGAGAATGTTCGGCAATACCATCACTTAGAGAATATTGCAACACGTCGATATAGCGATCGCGAGCTTCCCACGGGTCATTAAAATATTTGCGCCCAATATCTACAAACACAGTGGCAAGGTGATCGCGCAGCCAGTTGAGACTATCGCGCAATGGTCGCCGCCATAGTAGTTGATAATCAGAACCTTCGCCGCCACATTCGCAGCCGCCTTGCCAGCGATCAATGCCATGAGCACAACTCCACGCTGTCGCTGGTTTGAGTTCTGCTTCGTATGTGGGTGGGAAGAGACTCAAATAATGAGCGTAATTAGTTACAGTCCATCCCTGTTTCGGAAATTCTTCGACAAAAGCGTAGGAAAGAGTCTTTTCTGTAAAGTGCTTGTGATGTCCAAATGTCTCTCCATCGGTCGCTACTGACACTAATTGACTTGGACGGTGATCGTTTCGCACGGCTTGATTAATCCGCTTGGCAAAATTATGAGAATTGCCTAAAAGATCGCCAAATCCCATATCGCGAGAAATGGGGCCATCATAGAAAAACACATCAATATAAGCATCATTATCCGCAGGTAAATGGAACTGACCAAGCTCCGATACATTACTGCTAGCATTTCTGTGGCGGCGTAAATAGCAACGATAAGGACGATTAGGATCGATCTGCGCACTTCCTACCTCTTGCCAAGCAGGATTAGGATGCTCATTGGTAGGCATAGGACGACAACGCTGCGCTTGTGATGGGGCAAGAATAATAAACTTAATCCCTTCTAAAAACAAAGCCTCAAGGGTTTCATAATCAACACCAGTCTCCGCCAACCACATCCCATCAGGTTCGCGCCCAAATCTTGACTGAAAATCTGCCTTACCCCACCGAATCTGCGTCAACTTATCGCGCCAATTTGCCAAAGGCATCATGATGTGGTTATACACCTGCGCGATCGCGTTGCCATGACCATTTAGGCGATCGGCACTGCGTTTGTCTGCATCTAAAATTGCTTGATAAGTATCGCGATCGTGAAATTCCATCCATGAGAGCAGCGTTGGCCCCATGTTGAAACTCATATACTCATAGTTATTAACGATTTTGACGATTTTGCCATCACGACGCTCGATTCGCGAGAATGCGTTGGGGCGATAACATTCATGGTGAATCCGCGCATTCCAGTCATGAAAAGGAGCCGCACTTTCTTGCCGCTCAATCTCATTAATATAAGGATTCTCACGGGGAGGCTGATAAAAGTGACCGTGAATCGTAATATAAATCCCCGAATCAGTCGGATGCTGAACATTAGGCAAAGCAACAGAAACAGAAACAGTCACGCAAATCTTCCTTATATTACAAAAAATATATTTAGATCATAAAGTAAAAACTTAGAAAGTAGAGAGAGTTGCCTAGCCCTTCTCGCTACTTTCTAAGTTTTAAACAAAGCATTTGTGTCATAGTTTTCTAACGACTTTAAGGAATCGACTATGAGTGGGAGCGTCTTAGGGACAACCAAAATCTTAGGAGTGATAGGTTTTCCTGTCAGTCACAGCCTTTCACCAATCATGCATAATGCGGCGATCGCGGCGATGGGTCTGGACTATGTATATGTGCCATTTCCGATCGCTATAAACGATTTACCAGCAGCGATCGTAGGGCTGAAGGCGATTCAATCAGTTCAAGGCTTTAATTTAACAATCCCTCATAAAGTCGAAGTGATCCCCTTACTTGATGAAGTCCTGCCGATCGCCAAATCTGTCGGTGCAGTGAATACGGTTAAGCGCATTGGTGATCGCTGGGTCGGCACAAATACAGATGTAGCAGGTTTTTTAGAGCCTCTTAAACAACTAAACTACGATTGGACAGACCGACCAGCCGTTGTGCTTGGCAGTGGCGGTGCGGCTAAAGCGGTAGTTGCAGCCTGTTTAAAATTAGGCTGTTCAGTCATTCACGTCGTGGGGCGTGATCCTAAGAAGATGAAGAAATTTCATGGTGTCATGACTAGCCAACTCCAAGATTACAATTTGCGAGTTCATCCTTGGACATCAATACCGCATTTGTTAGAAGTCGCAGGAATTCTCATCAATGCTACGCCCATTGGCATGTCTAACGATCCAAATACGCCGATCTCTGAGGCAGAGATGCAGCTATTACCTAGCCATGCGATCGCCTATGACCTAATTTATACCCCGCGTCCAACTAAATTCTTGCAAATTGCTGCGGCTCGTGGACTCAAAGCGATCGATGGTCTAGAAATGTTAATCAATCAAGGGGCGATCGGGCTTGAGTGGTGGCTAGAGCAGCCTGTCCCTGTTGAAATCATGCGACAAGCATTATAGCGATCGCTTACGATTACAGCCCGTTATGGCAGACAATTAACTTACAGCAATTTGCTTTCAAATCTACTACAAGCAATAATATAAAACCCTTTGCGGGGCTTCGCCCTGCGACCCTCGTGGTGGTTTTGATCGACAACTGCTGTAAGCTCTTTATTCTCTAATCCATTAATAATTGCCCATATTTAAAGATGTCGTCTTGCGTTCTAACTGATGACTAGCGGCGGTGCTATGCTTTTGCTTTATCAAATTAAAAGTATGAAACCTGAAAAATCTTATCGCCCAAATGTGGGGCTAATCGTTTTTAACCGAAAAGGAGAAGTGCTGGTCGGTGAACGTCTTGGTGTGCCTGACTCATGGCAATTTCCTCAAGGTGGTATTGATGAGGGGGAAGATCCAGAGACGGCCGCTTTGCGAGAGCTTTATGAAGAAGTAGGAATTAATAATGCCGAAATAGCCTATGTCCATCCTGATTGGTTGTACTACGACTTTCCGTCTTCACTGAAGCTAACTGGTAAATGGGCAAATTATTGTGGGCAAAGACAGCGTTGGTATGCTTTTTATTGGAATCACCCTGCGTCTGATTGTCAGTTAGATATTCATAACCGCGAGTTTCGGGTTGTCCAATTTATGGCGATCGAGCAAACTCTCGACTCGATTGTCAGGTTTAAAAGAGAAGTCTATCAACAGGTAGTAAAAATTTTTACACCTGTCATTCGCGATTACATTGGTAAGTTGAATTAAGCAATAACTACTTTTGAAATTGCTAAATATATTCCTATCTGCTGCTATTTGCATCGGTTTGCAAAATTTTGGCTTATGATTCTTGTTGACATTGACTGCATAGCCCAAAAAACTCAAGAGTGTGATAGTAAATCTGAAAACTGTGAGTTTTGGCAAGTTGACTACCAAGATCATGAATGGGGCAGGAGTCAATCGGTAAAGATTTGCCACAGTTGAGACAATTGAGATGGTGTTTATCAGCAGGCATGACGCTGTAGACGGTTTCACCGTTAGGCAAAGTCAGCGCTTTGATTAAGCCTTGTAATTTGAGGATGTCTAGCGATCGATAAACTGTGGCTAAACCGATACTTTTTTCATTATTGCGTAACTCCGAATAGATATCCTGCGCTGATATAGCGCGATCAGAATGTTGGAGAAGATGTAGCACTCGTTCTTGGCTACGAGTGAGTTTTTCTTTCATGCTAAATATTTATAAAAATTTAGAAATTAAAAGGATTATAAATCACGCATGGCGTAAACCATTTTTCTAATAGTTCGTAGGTAGAGGGATTGATTTCGGTAATCCATTGCTTTTGGACAAGTTCGGCGATCGCATATGTACCATATATCAAAGCTGAGATACCTTCAATTGTGGTGCGAAAGTCGATCTTCAGATCTTGAAAATCACCGTTGCCATAGCGTTTTACAGTAATCTGACCGCGATTATTATGACTAACCCCAAAAACACCTTCATTCCAAATGCAGTAAGGATCGCTGAGCATAAAAGTAAATGGCTCACATTCAATAGGCAAGCCATTCAAAACTTCAACAATATCGATCACTCTGACCATCCAAGGTTCAGTCATTGATGATTGCAACTCTCCTGCATCGATTAGCCATTTATGTACATTTGTGCCAAGTGGGACTGGCATTTTTAGACTATGAATTTGATCGCGGTGACTTGCAAAAAACTGTAATAGGCGATCGCGCGATTCTATATCTGTCCAAAATAGTGATGAGATTTCAATTTTGCGATCGCTCATTGGCAAATTACCACTGCTATCGATGTCATAAATTGCGATGGCGACAGGTTGGCGATCGCGTTTTACGACTACACAGAGTTTTTGTCGGTGGAGATGCCACCATTGCTCATAGGAAAAATTAGTGATCGCTAGCCCGTGGCTATGCGGTAGCAATGTCTGCGATCGCAAGTTTTCGTATAAAAAATTCGCTAAAATATCTTTTGCTTGGGTCGCGTCAATGCGATCGCAGAGCCAGTTAGCTTGATTAGGTAATTTTAAATAATTTGATAAAGAGGCGATCGGAATATTTACTTTGTGCGTAGAGTTGGCAATCACATAGCCCAAAACACTATAAAAACTTTCTTTAAAAGGCGTGAGCATACTCACACAAATCCCCTGCATCCGCATTTCTAAAAATGCACTCTTCATCAAAGCCTTCACACAGCCTTGATTGCGATATTCAGGAAATGTCCACACGCCACCGATCCCGCCCATCGGTTTAAGACTGCCGCGCACCGACTGCTGAAAGCTAAAACATTGCAAAGCTGCCACAATTTTGCCATCGACTTCGGCGGCTAATACCTCCTCAGGATTAATCGCTGTAAGGTGAGATCGCGGCAAATCTTGATTAGTCCAGCGAGAATAGGCGTACAAATCCCCCTTTAAAATTTCAAGGCGCTCATTATTATTGATTTTGCGAATTTTCATAAAAAAGTTGCTTTTAAGGTAGTTGAGAACACTTCGGGCTAGCAACTACTTTCTGGGTTTTCTGTTTGCTGTAGCAAGTTGGTACAATAGTAAATTATTATTTAAAATAAAGATTTTAGAAATTATATATATTGGAGAATTGTTATGGCAGGTACTACTGGAGAGCGTCCGTTTACTGACATTATTACGAGCGTTCGTTATTGGCTAATTCATAGCCTCACTATCCCTGCACTCTTTTTGGCAGGTTGGCTATTTGTCAGCACAGGCTTAGCTTATGACGTGTTCGGCACACCACGCCCTGACGGTTACTACACTGAAGATCGTCAAACTGCACCTGTTGTAACTGATCGTTACAATCCTGCAAAAGATATCCAATCATTGGGTAAATAACGATTTAACCGACAATTCGTTAATTCTTAAGCTATAAAATCACTGCCCTAAATCAACGCGTTTATTATTTAATTACTATGGCAAGCAACAATCCCAACCAACCTATTCAATACCCCGTATTTACTTTCCGTTGGCTAGCAGTTCATGGGCTAGGCGTTCCTACCGTGTTTTTCATCGGCGCGATCGCAGCAATGCAGTTCATTAGCCGCTAATTTTTTCGTTGCAGACTAATCAAAAAACAAACCCACTGAAATAAAACTATTTACTCATGGCTCCTAAAAATCCTAACAGCCAACCTGTAGAGTTGAATCGTACTTCTCTCTTCTTGGGACTATTGCTGATTTTCGTAACTGTGTTGCTATTTTCTAGCTATTTCTTCAATTAGTAATCTAGAGATTAGAAAGGACGGCACTTTACTCCATTCTTTCTAATCTCAAAATATCTTTTATTAATTTCATAAAATCATTTTTTCGGGAGGTCTAAATTTATGCTTCAAAATGGACGTATTCCACTTTGGCTAGTTGCTACAGTTGCTGGCACTGGCGTATTGGTTGTGGTTGGTTTGTTCTTTTATGGTTCTTACGTTGGTCTCGGCTCTGCTAGCTAGATTCATTAATAAAAAAGAGGAGGTGCAAAGCACCTCCTCTTTTTTATTGGCGAGCACAAAGCGCTGTAATATTGCTGTTAGACTGGTTACTGCGTGAAATTGCCTAAACAAGTAACTTTACGCACTTAACTTTGAAAGACTTTCGGATAATTACTACTATGTTTTGGGCGGATAAAATTGCAGCAGATGCAAGCGGCGATCGCATTATTGTTAACGATTCCAAAACTCCTTCTGGGCGCGTCCATGTCGGCTCATTGCGGGGTGTCGTGATCCACGATGCTATTTATCGCGCCCTCAAACACGCAGGTAAACCTGTCACCTTTACTTATGGCGTTGACGATTATGATGCTCTTGACACCGTACCGCATTATTTAGATCAAGCCAAATTTGCGCCCTATCTCGGTCAGCCTCTCTGCAATGTTCCATCACCTGAAGACACGGCGACCGATTATGCAAAATACTTCATGGGCGAATTTCTCGAAGTATTCGAGCATTTAGGTGTGCGTCCCGAAATTTATTATCTACGCGATCTTTACCGTTCGGGCAAGATGAATCCATATATTGATTTATTTTTGCAAAATGCTCACCTCGTGCGTGAAGCTTATAAAGAAGTCAGCAAAGCTGATCGCCCTGAAAATTGGTATCCATTCCAAACTATTTGTGAAAATTGCGGCAAAATCGCCACTACAGTTGTCACTGACTACAAAGACGGCAAAGTGTTTTATACCTGTCAGCCTAACGCGATGGAATATGTCAAGGGCTGCGGTAATACAGGCTGGATGTCACCTTTTGACGGCAATGGCAAATTACCTTGGAAAGTGGAATGGGTGGCTAAATGGGAAGTCGTCGGCGTATCAATTGAACTCGCTGGTAAAGATCATTCGCAAAAAGGTGGTTCTCGCGATGTGGCAAACTCCATTTTTCGCAAAGTTTTTAAGAAAAATCCACCAATTCATGCACCGTATGAGTTCATTTTGGTAAATGGAACTAAAATGAGTTCCTCTAAAGGTGTGGGTTCTAGTGCCAAAGAAATTGCGGCTCTCTTGCCACCCGAACTATTACGCTTTTTGATGTTGCGAACTCAACCACGTAGTGTAATTAATTTTTCGCCTAACTACGAAACCATAACCCGCCTATTTCGTGATTATGACACTTTGATTGAGAAGTTTCAGACTGATACGGCTAAAAGCGAAAAAGAACAAGAAGAGTTAGTGCCACTCCTCTATTCGCAATTGAATACTGATGAGCAAGTGGAAGGATATCAAGCTTTTGATTTCAGTACGCTAATTTCACTGCTTCAAATCCCGCATCTCGATCTCGAAACTGAGATTGCGACCAGAAGTGCGAACCCGTTAAGCGATCGCGATTGGCTAGTAATCCGCGATCGCAT
Source organism: Pseudanabaenales cyanobacterium (assembly GCA_038230875.1). GTDB lineage: Bacteria > Cyanobacteriota > Cyanobacteriia > Pseudanabaenales > Pseudanabaenaceae > Pseudanabaena. The sequence continues at coordinate 3,595 of JBBRMK010000016.1, read as the reverse complement.
CAGAGTTGGCAAGAAATGGCTACAGGACTACGCTGATGAAGAAGAAAAATTAGTTCTATATCTAGACTCTATGCCTGAGAAGGCAAGTACTCTTAACGCAGAGCAAGTAAATTACTTTAAGATGTTAGTGACTAATCTAGAGGCAGATATCAATTGGGAAGGTGAAGAACTGCAAACACTACTATTTAGTACATCTAAGCAGGTCGAAGTTTCTCAGAAAAGCGCTTTTGCGGCTGTCTATTTCACTTTTTTAAATAAGGAACGCGGTCCTAAGGCAGGCAGTTTACTTTCTTATTTGGAAAAAGATTTTGTGATTCAGCGACTTAAAGATGCGATCGCCCTAAATTTAGTGTGATTCTTGAGCCGCCTTCAATTTCATTAAGGCGATTTATTAGAAAGATTTTACCGTGGTTGTGCCGCGCTTCGCGCGGCACAACCACATCTTGGTTTTAATAAATCGGGTACTTTTATTTTTAGAGATCACCTAAGCTGGTCGTACAAACCACAAACTTCGCTTTCCATCATGGGAAATGCAATCAAGAATCATGTTTTTGATCTTTATTGGTAATTGTCCATTTCTTCGAGTGCGCCGCAAACTACTTGGTGAACATTCCAAAATTTTAGAAACTTCGACAGTTGTCCAAAGGCGAGTAAACAGATCATCTGGGAAAGAAGACATACTTTGAGCTAGTTCTTTCCATGACTGAACATATGCTTCAGTTGCCTCAGTATGTTGAATTACCGTTTCACTGTCTATACTGCTATTGCTCACTTCTATTAGTGCGGGAGGGCGTGTATCTAACTCGCCATAAATATCAGTATCAATATAGACTTGCACGTTGAGTATGTCATCCCAACTTTTAAGAAAGTCGTCTTCATTTTCTAAACTACTTGAGTAAATTGGCAAAATTTCATCTGGAAGCTGTGTATTATCTTCATCTCCTTTTACTTCAGAAATTATCTTTTTCAAAGACTTAATTACATCTTTTTTATTATGATAGTTATAAAGCTCAATAATCTTTTTGATTGATAATGCAAGAGCATTTGGTACGGCTAACATTACCGTATCCGACTGCTGTTTTGGTTGGGAAGGATCGACCACAGGAGAACCCCAAGTAAAATTGCTGTGGAACTAGAGAAAAATTTTAAACGAATCAGTAATTTTAAAAAGTAATTTTAAAAGTATAACGCTAGTCTCTATTGAGATACTAACTATTCTTTGATTTGAAGATAAGCCAAACCACGTATCGTATGCTTAAATCTAAATTTTCGATTATTTATTCCGATATCTTTCGGGAACATGACACTGGAATTTATCATCCTGAAAAATCTGGGCGACTTACTGCCATAGTTGAGGCTTTAAATAATTCAACGATCGCCTCGCAATTAGTTTGGCAAGAGCCAGTAGTTAGGCAAAATATTTTACAAGAGTTACGCCGCTTTCATAGTGCAGAATATATTGCATCTTTGCAAGCGCTTACACAGAAAGGCGGCGGTTATATTGATGGAGACACGATCGCCTCGCCTCAAACCTATGATGTGGCACTTTTAGCCGTAAGTGCATGGCTTGATGGTGTCGATCTTGTCCTAGAGTCGGCTCAGCCTGCCTTTGTGCTAGCGCGTCCCCCTGGTCATCATGCGCGCGCTCATTCAGGAATGGGTTTCTGTATTTTTGGCAATGCGGCGATCGCGGCGATGTATGCTTGCGATCGCTTAAATCTTAATCGGGTTGCCATCCTTGACTGGGATGTACATCATGGCAATGGTACACAAGAAGCAGTTTGGGATCGCCCTGATATTGCCTATATCTCTACACATCAAGCGCCGTTTTATCCGATGACAGGACGTAAAGATGAGACAGGTGTTCACAATAATATTTTGAATATACCAATGCGATCGGGTTCGGCGATCGCGGAATATTTACCCGTTTTTGAAAAACAGATCATGCCATTTTTGCGAAATTTCAATCCCGATCTATTAATCGTCAGTGCAGGATTTGACGCTAATGCTGATGATCCTCTAGCAAATATTCTACTCAAACCAGAAGATTTTGGCACTTTCACGAAGATGTGTTTAGAACTAACCCCCAAGATTTTATTTGGGTTAGAGGGCGGCTATGACTTCTATAGTCTTTCGCGATCGGTTGTTGCCGTAATCGAACAATGCTTACAAAAATAGAGGGTCGCAAAGCGACCCTCTATTTCAAAAATAAAGGACGCAATGCGTCCTTTATTTTTTAACCTTCTTTATTGATAAAGGGCAATAGCGCCACAACACGAGCTTGTTTAATCGCTGTTGTCAAAGCACGTTGTTGTTTTGCAGTCAAACCTGTAATGCGTCTAGGAAGAATTTTGCCGCGTTCGGTGATGTACTTACGCAGTAATTCGACGTCTTTATAGTCGATTTTGGCAGCAGGCGCGATCGGGGAGAGGCGCTTGCGATAAAAAGAGGAATTCATTGCCATGATGGGATTATGCGGTTTTGGTTAGGGGATTAACGGACTATTTGATTACTTGATTTCTTTATGAACTGTATGGGAATTGCAATGAGGACAGAACTTTTTAAGTTCTAATCTTGCAGTGGTATTACGACGATTTTTCATGGTCGTATAACGAGACACACCTGGAGATCGCTTGTTAGCATTGGTGCGACACTCGGTGCACTCTAGCGTAACAACGAGACGAACACCTTTGTTTTTAGCCATTTTATTAGTTGTGAGATTACTTAAAAGTGCGATCTACAAGTATTACATAGAATGATATAAATTTTTTATTTAAATTTCAAAGAGATTGGCATAGCTACAACTAAGGATAGCAATAAATTAAAGTGCCAAATAACATGACTACGATCATTTGCGGTGAGAATGGGGCTTTGCTTTAACCCACTCTTGCGATAATGGAGGCTCCATTAGTGGCGGTTCTTGATCAGCCCGATAATAACCTGGTCGTGTCAATTGCAAGTCTTTATAATAGGTCGCAAAATCACTTGCGTGCGGCAGCATCTCGTCCATAGATTTAGACTGCTTTAGTCCCTCGCGCCATATATTTTTCTCCACTGTGCCAATAATCAGATAATCAGTTCCGATCGCGTCAGGATCATTTTGGCGAAACAACTCGGTTAGTAAATGCTCGATTTCGTGTTTATGGGCAATAAGCAGATCGCAGCCTTGACAGTATCGACACGTATAATTGAGAGCAATCAAATATCGCGGAACAATATGGATTAGAAGCGGCGTTTTTCGCTGTTTGCTTTTTTGCTCACACAATGGACATCGCCAGATGCTCTGGTCGGGATAGGGATTGAGCATGAAACTGTGACTAGGTGGCAGACCACCAAACTGAAATTTTTTAGCCATTGCCATCAGATGTCACCTTTCCTTACGTTCACTCTTTACAACTTCTCCGCGTCAATCTTGTTGATAGCAATGTGATACCTCAAGTAGCCTCACCCCGTTTAACGGTAAAGTTGAGCCGCCGCCGATAAACTTTAACTTTTGAAGATCGCTTTTGCGGGGTCGGCTCCAACGCAGTGTTAGACCGTCTGCGCTACACTGTCCAATCTTCGATTATTAAGTTCGGAACCTTGCTGAAATCGC